>CAVUCB010000011.1:0-119918 GCA_963739755.1 uncultured Alphaproteobacteria bacterium
CCATGGAGAGCATCGCATGGATGGCCTGGACGCTCCCCGACCGCGATCTTCTTCTCGCTGCTCGCCAGCACGCTCGCGGTGATGACCTACCTCGGCGCTGTCATCCTTAAGGTTGAGCGCGTCGGGGTGCTGCGCATCCCGACCACCCGTGGCGACCGCCTGTTCGTTTCGTTGATCCTGGACCGCGGTCATTCACCTGCTCTGGATCGGTTTTGTCGGTACCGACGCGATTTACGACGCTGCCGATCGGGGAAGAGGGTTTTGATTTCGAGCCGTGGCTCGCAACACTGATTTCGCCGTTGACGGCCGCGGTGGTTTTCCGCACGGTCTAAGGGAGCGAAAAAGAGCAGATCCGGGATCAACCCGGGCCACGAGTAGGTCGCTGCAACGGAGGAACCAACATGCGACAATTTCGAGGAAGCGGGCCCTTGACCAGGACCAAGGTCTTGATGATGACGAGCGCTTTCGCGCTGATAGCGGCTTCGGCCGCGGTCACCGCGCCGGCCTTCGCCGACGAAGCCGCGGCAAAGAAATGGATCGACAGCGAATTTCAGCCGTCGACCCTGTCGAAGGAAGACCAGATGAAGGAAATGCAGTGGTTCATCAAGGCCGCTGAGCCCTTCAAGGGGATGGAGATCAACGCCGTCTCCGAAACCTTGACGGTGCACGAATATGAATCCCGCACGCTCGCGAAGGCGTTCGAGGAAATCACCGGCATCAAGGTCAAGCACGACATCATCCAGGAAGGTGACGTCGTCGAAAAAATCCAGACCCAGATGCAATCCGGCAAGAACGTCTATGACGGCTGGATCAACGATAGCGACTTCATCGGCACCCACTTCCGTTACGGCCAGGCCGTCGACCTGACGGAATGGATGGCGGGCGAAGGCAAGGACGTCACCGATCCGATGCTCGACGTCAACGACTTCATCGGCAAGTCGTTCACGACCGCGCCGAACGGTCATCTCTATCAGTTGCCGGACCAGCAGTTCGCGAACCTCTATTGGTTCCGCTACGACTGGTTCACCAACCCGGACTACAAGGCCAAGTTCAAGGCCAAATATGGCTACGATCTCGGCGTGCCCGTGAACTGGTCGGCCTATGAAGACATCGCCGAGTTCTTCACCAACGACGTCAAGGAAATCAACGGCGTCCGTGTCTACGGCCACATGGATTACGGCAAGAAGGATCCCTCGCTCGGCTGGCGGTTTACCGACGCCTGGCTGTCGATGGCCGGCAACGGCGACAAGGGTATCCCGAACGGCCTGCCGGTCGACGAATGGGGCATCCGCATGGAAGGCTGTCGTCCGGTCGGCTCGTAGTGTCGAACGTGGCGGCGACGTCAACGGTCCGGCGGCGGTCTACTCGATCGTCAAATATCTCGACTGGATGAAGAAATATGCCCCGCCGCAGGCGCAAGGCATGACCTTCTCCGAATCGGGACCGGTGCCCTCGCAGGGCAATATCGCCCAGCAGATCTTCTGGTACACCGCCTTCACCGCGGACATGGTCAAGCCCGGCCTGCCGTGATGAACGCGGACGGCACGCCGAAGTGGCGTATGGCGCCGTCTCCGCATGGCTCGTACTGGAAGGAGGGCATGAAGCTCGGCTACCAGGACGTGGGTTCAGCGACGCTTCTGAAGTCGACCCCGGTCGACCGCCGCAAGGCGGCCTGGCTCTATCTGCAGTTCATCGTCTCCAAGACGGTGAGCACGAAGAAGAGCCATGTCGGTCTCACCTTTATCCGTGAATCCGACATCTGGGACAAGTCGTTCACCGAGCGTGCACCGAAGCTCGGCGGCCTGATCGAGTTCTACCGCTCGCCGGCGCGCGTGCAGTGGACTCCGACCGGCAACAACGTGCCTGACTATCCGAAGCTCGCGCAATTGTGGTGGCAGAACATCGGCGATGCGTCGTCCGGTGCGAAGACGCCGCAAGCCGCGATGGATGCGCTGGCGGCGGCTCAGGACTCGGTGATGGAGCGTCTCGAGAAATCAGGCGTCCAGGGTTCCTGCGGACCGAAGCTCAACAAGAAGGAGACGGCCGAATACTGGTTCAACAAGTCGGCCAAGGACGGCAACATCGCGCCGCAGCGCAAGCTCGCCAACGAGAAGCCGAAGGGTGAGACCATCGACTACGACACGCTGATCAAGTCGTGGCCGGCGTCGCCGCCCAAGCGGGCGGAAGCCAAGTAAGAATCACGCCTCGCGCGTGACAGAAACGAAAGGCCGGGAGCAATCCCGGCCTTTTGCTTTGATGGATTGTAGTGCCGGGTTGTCGACCCGCTGCTACTCTATCCCCTTATCCTGAGGAGCGGCGTGAGCCGCGTCTCGAAGGATGAGGCCACCACTCGGGCCTCATGGTTCGAGACGGCGCAAGCGCCTCCTCACCATGAGGAGATAGAGACGAGAACTGCCATGCGCATGACATTCCGCTGCGATCCCGCGCTCGAAAAGCATTTGCCACGGCCATATCCGGCGCGCAGCGCCCTGCCGGACTGGCTGCGCGCCATGCCGGCAAAAGCGCATTCCGACATCCACGGCCGCGACATCCGCACCGTCAAGCAATGCCCGCCCTTTGTCGACGCGATGGCCTATGGCGTGATGATCCGCTGCCCTGCGATATCAAGGTCGAGCGCGGCGCGTTCGCCTGGGACTGGGATATTCCGGAACCCGTGACCTCGGGCCATCCGCGCGCGCCGCTCAGCTTTCATCCGCCCGCGCAATTTCCCGATGCGCCGTTTCGCGAACGGGCAGGCGGCGCTGAAATTCAACAGCTTCTGGACCATCGAGCTTGAGCCGGGTTGGTCCCTGTTTGCGACCCATCCCGTCAACCGCGACGACCTTCCGTTTCGATTGATCTCAGGCCTGGTCGATGCTGACCGCTTCCACGACGGCGGCATCAATTTTCCGGCGGTGTGGTTGGATCGCGATTTTTCCGGCGTGCTCGCAAAGGGCACGCCGGTGGCGCAATGCTTCGCCGTGCCGCGCGAGGCGCCGCAGCTTGTCTTCGAGAGCTTTGATGAGGCGCACCGGCAGGCTTATTCCAAGACAGTAGCCGAAGTACTCGCTGCGCCGAACGTCTATCGCAAGCTTTTTCGTGCGCGCCGCGGCCGCCTAACCACCGAGTGAGCGGCGCAACGCTGCCTCGTCCAGCCAGAGCCGCCCGTGCGAGGCCGAGGTCAGCGCCATCGCAATCGAGCCGAAAAGTTGCGGGCGCAGACGATAGGCTTGCGCATAGGCGAAGAGCGCTGCATCCGGATCGCCGGCTTCCTGCAGGACGATGCCGAGATTGAGCGCGGCCTCGGCGTGATCGGGCTTGAGCTCGAAGGCCTTGCGATAGGCCGCGGCGGCGCCAGCGTGATCGTGCAGATCCTGCCGCGCGAGGCCGAGATCGAACCAGACGGAAGCGGGCACCTCTCCGGTGGTCGCGCGTTCGAGCAACGTCGCGGCCAGCGTGTGATCGCCGTCTTCCCAGGCCATCCGGCCGAGCCGGGCTGCCGCTTCCGGATGTTGCGGGATCACTTGAGGATCGCCTGCCAGGCTTCGCGCGCTTGCGGTTTCAGTCCGGCCTGATCGAGCGTGCGCGCCTTCTCGACAAACACCTCGCGCTGCGGTGCGAGTGCGATGGCGGCGTCGAGATGCGCCAGCGCCGCGTCATAATCCTTTTCCGCGCGCGCGATGCGGCCGGCGAGCAGCCGCGCCGGCGGCATTGCCGGGCCGCTTTTGCAGGCTCAGTTCGATATGCATGCGCGCCTGGCCGCTCTCGTCATTGGAGAATAGCACCGCGGCGAGGAGGTGGCTCAACATCGGCTCGCCGGGCTCGCGCGCAAGCCCTCGTTCGCACAGCTTTCGAGCCTCGTCTTTCCGGCCCGCATTGAACGCGGCCGTCGCCTGGCGAACGAGCTCCTCGGCGGATTTCCGTCATGGTGGATATTAGAACGTCATTTCGGGCTCACGAGCAACGTGCGCGAGCCCGAAATGATGGAGCGTGGCTACTCCGCCGCTTCCTTTGCCTCCAGCGTCGGATAATCCGTATACCCCTTGGCGCCGCCGCCATAGAACGTCGCCTTGTCCCACTCGTTCAGCGGCGCGCCTTTCTTCAGGCGCTCGACGAGATCGGGATTCGAGATGAACGGCTTGCCAAAGGCGATCAAGTCCGCCGCATTGGCCACGAGCTGCTTGTTCGCGAGCTCGAAATCGTAGCCGTTATTGGCGATGTAGGCGCCGCTTGAATCGCTTCCGCAAGCTGGCGTAGTCGAACGGCGCGATGTCGCGCGGGCCGCCGGTCGCGCCCTCGATGACATGGATGTAGACGAGCTTCAGCGCCTCGAGACCATCGACGATGTAGTCGAACAGCGACTGCGGGTTAGAGTCGGAAATATCATTCGCCGGCGTCACCGGCGAGATACGGATGCCAGTGCGCTCCGCGCCCGCTTCCGCGGCCACGACCTTCGACACTTCAAGCATCAGCTTGGCGCGGTTCTCGATCGATCCGCCATAGGCATCCGTGCGCTTGTTGGTGCCGTCCTTGGCGAACTGGTCGAGCAGATAGCCGTTGGCGCCGTGGACTTCGACGCCGTCGAAGCCGGCGGCGAGCGCGTTCGCGGTCGCGCGCTTGAAGTCGTCGATGATGCCGGGAATTTCGGAAAACTCCAGCGCGCGCGGCTCGGAGACATCGACGAACTGGCCGCCCACGAAGGTCTTGCCCTTGGCGCGGACCGCGCTTGGCGCGACAGGCTTGCCGCCGCCCGGCTGCAGCAGCGTGTGCGAGATGCGGCCGACATGCCAGAGCTGGATGAAGATGCGCCCGCCGCTTTCATGCACGCGGTCGGCGACCTTGCGCCAGCCCTCGACCTGCTCCTTCGAATAGATGCCGGGCGTATCCTGATAGCCCATGCCCTGTTGCGACACCTGGCTCGCTTCGGTGACGAGCAGGCCCGCAGATGCGCGCTGACCGTAATAGTCGATCGCAAGCGGGCTCGGAACCATGCCCGGCGGCACCGCGCGGTTGCGTGTCAGCGGCGCCATCACCAGCCGGTTCGGCAGCGTGATCGGACCAAGCTTGTAGGGCTCGAAGAGTTTGGTCGGCGTGCTCATGGGGTTTCCCGGATGAATGACAGGTGGCCTACAATTGTGCATCGCGGCAGATAGCGCAAGGCGACAGCCATTCGGGACACGCAGGGGTGACGAGCGCGGCCTTCGAAAATGAAAATTTGCTGCGAAAGCGGAGGAGCGGGGAGGGGACCGTCTGCTGGTAGAGCAATTCGGAGAATCTCCTCATCCTGAGGAGCGCGCTCTTTAGCGCGCGTCTCGAAGGATGAGGCCCTAGACGGGCCTCATAGTTCTGCCGGCGATGCGAGGCATCGTCCGGAGAAGGCGCTTGCGCGCCTCCTAGCCATGAGGATCTGGCTAAGCCGCGCCCAGAAAATCGCGCTTGCCGATTTCCACGCCATTGTGGCGCAGGATGCCGTGGGCGGTGGCGGCGTGGAAATAGAAGTTCGGGAACGAGAACGAGTTCAGGAATTGCTGGCCCGTCATGGTGATGCTGCGGTCGGGCCCGGCCGGGAAGGTCACGTCCTTGGCATCTGCGCCCTCGAATTGCGCTGGCTTGAACGATTTCACATAGTCGATGGTCTTTGCCAGCCGCTGCTTCAATTCGTCAAATGTCTTTTCGGTATCGGGTGTCGACGGCACCTCGCTATGCGTCAGCCGCGCGCAGCCCTTGGCGGCGAAATCGCTCACGAGCTGGATCTGCTTGGCGAAAGGCAGCATGTCCGGATAAAGCCGGGCGCCGAGTAGCACCTCGGGCTGGATGTTTTTCGCCTTGCAATGGGCCTCCGCTTTGGTGAGCAGGCCTGAAAGGCTGTTCAGCATTTGCAGGTAGGCGGGAACGGTCGCGTCGTAAAAGGACATGTGATGCTCTCTGGATGAGGGTATGCGGCAGGACGTGTCCTACAAATAGGCGCTAACGCGCGGCCGGCAATGCTGGCTCCGCCTGCGCGCGCGGCCCGCCGCGCATGCGCGCGAGCAGCTCCGCCGTTGGCCAGGAATCCGCCGGCAGGCTGTATTTGACCTGCATCGCCTTCACGGCCGTGCGGCTTTGCTGGCCGAGCACGCCGTCGACCTTGCCGACGTCGTAGCCGGCGCGCACCAGAAGCTGCTGCAGCTCCTTGATCTCGTTGAACGGCAGTTGCACCACGGCGCCGCCGGCCGGTGCATCGGCGCCGCGCCCGCGATGCGCGCGGCGAGATAGGCGGCTGTGGTCGAATAGATCAGCGAATTATTCCATTCGGTGTAGGCCGCGAAATTCGCGTAGGCCAGGAACGCTGGTCCCGTCCGGCCCATCGGCAGCAGGAGCGAGGCCGGCAGATTATCGTTCGGCAGCGGCCGTCCGTCCGCATAGGTGACGCCGAGCTGCGCGAATTTCGAACGCGGCAACTGGACGGTGAGGTCGGCCTGGTCCCACGGAAAGTTTTGCGGCGCGCGCACTTCTTCCAGCCACGGCTCGCCGCGCCGCCATTTCAGTCCGGTTGCGATATAGTTCGCGGTCGAGCCGATCACGTCGGGCGCGCTGCGCAAGAGATTGCGGCGGCCGTCGCCGTCATAGTCGACCGCGTAGGTGACATAATGCGTCGGCAGAAATTGCGTCTGCCCGAGCTCGCCGGCCCAGGAGCCGACCATCTCTGATGGCGAGAGATCGCCGCGGTCGATCACCTTCAGCGCCGCGATGGTCTCGTTCTGGAAGCGCTCGGAGCGGCGGCAGTCATAGGCCAGCGACACCAGCGAGCGCAGCGTCGGCAGGTTGCCCATGTTGGCGCCGAAATCGCTCTCCAGCCCCCAGAACGCGGCGATCACCGCGGGCGGCACGCCATATTCCTTCTCGGCGCGCGCGAACGCGGCCGAATAGGTCTTGATGTGCTGCTGGCCGTTCTGCATGCGGTAATTCGCGGCCATGCGGCCGGCGAACTCGGTGAAGATCTGCCCGAACACGCGCTGGCCGCGGTCGCGGTTGACGATGCCCTGGTCGTAGACGAGGTAGGGCCCGGCCTCCGCCAAGCGCGCGCTGCGACACGCCCTGTGCCGCCGCCTGCTGCTTCAGGTCGGCGAGGAAGCGGTCGAAACTCGCGCCATTGTGGCAGGACGCCGCGCGCGAGGAGGGGGCGGTCGGCGACGGCCGCCGGTGCCCTGGGGCGCCGGGCACAGGCTTCGACGTGGCCGCCGGTCTCGCTGGTGCGGGGAAAGGCTGTTGCGCGGAGGCTGCGGAGGCCAACGCGACAGGCCGGCAATCGCTGTGATCGCCGCTAACATGCCAGTTGAAGAGGCCGGCATCAAGGTCCCCGATTCCTGCGCAAATCCTTCTCCGGCATAACCGAAACCACCGCGAAAGGAAATGCTGAGCTGGCTCTCTCGATCACTTCGTCGGCGATCGTAACAATGGGCCGGGATCGCGGGTTCGAGCGCCCTGGCGGCCTTCAAGTTGAGAATGAACACGAACTCTGGTCGGCTCGACGGCCGGTAGCTCCTGCGGCTTGTCGCCCCGGAGGCAACAAGGCCAGGTTGCCTCTTTAGCTAAATTTCGAGGCGATGCGCTAAGCCCGGCTTTACGGGGTCGACTTTAGTCTGGTGGCCGCTGTCAACAGGGAAGGTCATCATGACCGTGCAAGAGCGAAGGCCGAAAGTCCAGCGCGAACCGCGGCGACAGATGAACGGCCGCTCGGCCTGGTTGACGCTCGATGAGGGCGCGACCCGGCATGAGTGCTCCGTGCTCGAGTCGCGCCGGGCGGCGCGAGGATCGCCGTCGATGCCGAGTTCGATGTCGGTGATACCTTCGAGCTTGCGCTGGTGGCAAGCCATGACAGGCGCCAGCGCTGCGAAGTGGTCTGGCGCCGCGAGAGCATCTTTGGCATCAAATTCCTGTAGCCGCATCCGCTGAGCGTTTCGGCTCAGTGATCCCCTTTATCCCGATGCACCCACGGATAGCGCGTGATCTCGCGCCGTTCGGTAAATCTTTACTTGCCATGAACGTACCAAAAACGGTACAAAATCATATTGATGAAGTAACTTCCGGCTTTTTTCTATGCACTGCCGTCCGGCCGTGAACCCGTTCGGGAATGGCTGAAAAGCTTATCCGCCGAGGATCGAAAGATCGTCGGCGAAGATATCAAGGATGTCGAGTTTGCATGGCCAATCGGCATGCCGCTGTGTCGTCCGTTGAGCCGGGGATTGTGGGAGGTTCGCTGCACGTTGACCGAAGGCCGTATCGCTCGCGTATTGTTCTGCGAGCATGCCGGCAAGATGGTCTTGCTGCACGCCTTCATCAAGAAGACGCAGAAAACGCCGGCAGGCGATCTGGAGTTGGCGATAAGGCGCAAAAAGGAAATCGCATGAAGAAATCGAGCGGCAGGAAGAAAGGCAAAGTCGGGTCGTCTTTCGACGATTTCCTGAAGGAAGATGGGATTTACGAGGAGGTGACTGCGCGGGCGATCAAGCGTGTGCTGGTGCGACAGCTCGATGAACTGATGAGGCGCGAGGAAATCTCCAAGACTGAACTCGCCTCGCGCATGAAAACGAGCCGTGCCCAGCTTGATCGGTTGCTCGATCCCGAGAACGAGTTGGTGACGCTTGGCACGCTTACACGAGCTGCGCAGGCGGTCGGGCGGCATCTGCGGATGGAGTTGGTGTGAAGGCTTCCCGGCCCAGCCAACTTTCGGCTCAGTGATCCTCCTCGTCCGGATGCACCCACAGATAGCGCGTGATCTCGCGCCGTCTCGGTCAGCTTGATCATGTGCACCGGCGGGGCGTGTCGGCTCTTGCTGCAGGTGCGGCATTTCAGTGAGGCCTCCAGCTTCCATACCGGGGTGTCGCGCGGCCGGCGGATCTCTTCCAGTGGCAGGCTCGCGCGGGTCTTGCAGCGGTTGCACTCGACCTCGAGCCAGCCAAGTCCGCCATTGAGGCATTGCCCGATCGTTGGCGAGGGCTGCGCCGGCCCGCCATAACCTTCCATGCGGATCGACCAGGCTTCGGCCTCGGCGCGGTCGGCTTCGCGGAGCGCCTTGGCCGCCGCCTCGCGCGCCGACTGCGCGCGGATTTTCGCGCCGATCAACCGGCCGTGGAAGGCGGATTGGCGTGACCTCGAGCCCATGGCGGCGAATTACAGCGCCGGCTGCGGCGCGCTGCAAGGCCATAGCTACTGAGTCAGAGAAAAGTGTCTGTTTTTGAGTCGCGGGCTAGGTCTGTCGAT
The DNA here is from genome assembly GCA_963739755.1 of uncultured Alphaproteobacteria bacterium. Taxonomy (GTDB): domain Bacteria; phylum Pseudomonadota; class Alphaproteobacteria; order Rhizobiales; family Xanthobacteraceae; genus Bradyrhizobium. The sequence continues at coordinate 9,244 of CAVUCB010000011.1, forward strand.
GAGTTACGTGTTGGATTTGGATCGGAGTGGGGCTGATATGGCTCTCCGGGCATCAGACGGCGGCAGTGCATGCGATTGCGGCTTTGTCGACCGACGTGTGAGTGTGATCGGACATGCGGACGGGCCCGGCGTTGATTGACTACAGCAAGGCTGGCAGGCGCTCATCAGCGGTGCAGAGTAGCCGGCGCAGCTGATAGGTGACGGCACCTGAGAGATCGCTGCCGGATCGCGTCCGGAAAGAAGCAGGCTTTGCAGGCCGCCAAGTGGAAGCCTTGCGAATTGTCAGAACAGGATGATGGCGTGCCACAAGGCGTGGACGCGCGGATCGGCAAAGCGCAGCCCTGAGGCGCGTTGGCGACCGGCCGTCACCGGGCTGTCGATGGCCTGGAATGTATCTCGGAGAGGATGCAGTATTCGCTCAGACGTTCGATTGCGATGTAGCCGCGATTGGCGGCAAAGCCGACTGGCGCAGCTGGCATGTTGGCAGGCGCTTGCCAACACCGAAGTCGTAGCTGTTGTTGATGGTCGTTCGGTCCGCAAGGCCGACCTCCTTGTGGTACTGCTTGATCCGCGTGTTGTAATAGACGTTCAAGGACGGGGTGACGTCCTGGGTGACGATGCGGGTGCGGAACTGTCCGGCGTCCTGCGGGTGATGGTGCGATTGAAGATCAGCCGCACCTCCTGGGGCCGACCAGATCGAGGTTCTCGCGGATCACCTGTTCGAAGAACAGGCGACCGTGCACGGGCCGGTCGAGCACCTGGGTCAGGAAGAACTCGGCCTGCAGGATCGAGATGTCGTAGTGGTAGCCGCGCTGCCACCGGCCTGGCGACGACGCGCAGCAGCCGCAGCCATTGCGGACAAAGTGGCTGATCTTTCGGCCGCAAGCGTCTCGATCTGCTCATCGGGAAGGATCGGCGCAGCTCAAAATGCCATTGTCGAGCGCCTCGAAGGCGATGCCTTTCTGCGCGAGCTGCCGCTTGGCGTATCGTGGCCGTTGAGGCACAGCTTGGCATTGAACGGGAAGGAGCTGGAGAACTGGAGGAAGAACGGGCCGAAGTCGCGATCCACGGCATAGATGTAATAGTGGTTGACCATGGCGGTGGACTTCACGATCCAGGGGTAAATCTGGCCGGTCTTCGGATCCTGCGCCTCTCGGTGCGGAACGCTGACGTCTTCTCTTGCGCCTTGCCGACGAAGACCACCCCTTCGTCCGCGGAATTGCGCAAGTGCTCGGCCATCACCTCGTCTTTGCGTTGCCCTTTGCGGAACTGCACCAGCGCAAGCCCATGCTTGGCCACAAAGCCTTACAGCGCCGCCGCGAAGCTCGCTCGACGTGAACACAGGGCCGCAGACGCCAGCGGCTGGCGCGATGGACCGCGGAAGAATCGCACACGCCCGGCTGCGTCTGCAGGCCGCGGCACATAGACGTTGAGGTACATCCGGTCGATCCCCTCGACCGTCAGCTTCACGTGACGGCCGATGATCTCGGCCACGCTTTTGGCCACCATCTCCCCGGCTCCGGTCGAAGGGTTCGCCCTTGGATGAAATTCGACGATAGAGGGTATTGAGCCTGGTTGACCAGAGCTCGCCATGAACCGGCGATCGGAGCCACACTAATCCACACGCCTCGTCGGTCTGAGGCAAAGCCTGACTAGGCGTAGAGGCCGGAAACGGCCTGGTCACACCATCGCTGCGGCGAATTTTGACGACGGTATCGAGGCACGGTTCGACTAAAACTTCGCTCGCCCTTGTCAACGGGCCTGTGCGCGATTCCCTTGGAACCAGCAGTGGCCTCTCGAAGTTTCTTGTTCGATCCAGAAACCTAAAATATCCTGCCGGGCGCGCTTCGCATCATATGCGGCCGCCGCCCGACGCCGATCATGGGTGATGTGATGAAAGATTTTTCGAACGCCACTTTCGTCCCGGAGATGGTGAGCGCGATGACCGAAGCGCTCGATGCGTCTGTCGCGACGCTGCCGCATCCGGTGAATTCAACCCAGGTCAACCTGCTCGCGGAATCGATCCTGCGCACGGCGCAAGCCGGCGAGCACGATCCGGTCGTTTTGCAGCGGATGGCGCTCCTGGAATTGCAGATCACCCCGCGCGGCTAAGTGATTCACGCCGCGTTGCCGAAGTTGCGCGGAACCTTTGCATGTAGAGCGGGTTCTCTTTCCCGGAATGCTCAAGAATTAATCCGGGAACGCCCATGAACGAAGCCAACCAGCTGGTCACGGCCGCAATGACGTTGCCTTCGTCGTGATGATGCTGGTGAGTGCGCGGGCTTTCATCGAACAGAGATCGGCGAGCGGCGTCAGCCGGCCGGTCAGTCGTCGCTTCCCTGCCCATATGAAAAACCCATGTGAGGTGTGTGATGAAGAAGCTTGCTTTTGCCTTGATGCTTTTGATGGCCAATGTCCCGCTCGCGCTGGCGCAGCATTCCGGCACGCCGCAGGAGCAGAATGCCTGCACGCGCGATGCTTCGCGCTTCTGCCGCAAGGATCTGGGAAATGACGGTGCGGTTCAGGCCTGCCTGCAGCAGAACCGCGCCCGGCTCAGCGCGTCGTGCAAGAAGGTCTTTGAAAGCCACGGCATGTAGACGGGGCTACCCTACCGCATCAAACCCTCATGGTGAGGAGGCGCGAATGCGCCGTCTCCGGACGATGCTTCGCATCGCCGGGAGAACCATGAGGCCCCGGTATCGGCCTCATCCTTCGAGACGCCGCTCGCGCGGCTCCTCAGGATGAGGGGAGAGAGTCGCCTTTGCTGGCGCGCTAGCGCTGGCCGTTGGTGTGGGCGTTCCAGTTGCCCCAGCTGACATTGGTCAGGCTGCGGAAATCCGTGCCGAGCGGGCGCCGCTTCTGCTGCTCATAGGCCGAGATGCATTTCTCGGATTCGGCGATCTTGCGCGAGAGCTCGTCGATCGTCTTCTGGGCCTCGCCGAGCCTGTCGTGGCCGACCGTGAAGCGCGCGACTTCGAGCTGCTTCAGCGCCGCGCGGTTCTTCTTCAGCTGCACCCGGTGCCAGGCGATCTTGCTGTTGCTGTCGGCGGCCATCGCAAATTCTCCTGATTCGCAAGCCAACATACCACAGCGATTCCACCGCGAGAATTTGATGGCGCTTTCGCTCGTCCGCTGTTTCCCCGTGCGCGATTTGGCGGCATGATGGCGCAAATGCGGCCGGAAATAATGGGCAAAAAACGCGGGAAACGCGAATGGTCGTGAAGCGGGTTTGCTGGTCGCGCCGTGCCGCGATCGGCGCCATCCTCCAGGGAACATCGGGCGCGCTGCTGTTGCGCGTCGCTGCGGCGAAAGCCGCCGACAAGATGACGCGCGCGCAAGCGGAGTATCAGGACACGCCGAACGGCATCTATAGCTGCGGCCTGTGCTCGCTGTTCGAGGCGCCGAATGGCTGCAAGGTGGTCGACGGCGAGGTCAGCAGGGACGGCTGGTGCAAGGCGTTCGCTCTGCAGGATTAGCTTCCTGATCGCCTCTCCCGTAAGATCGGGGAGAGGGGGTCACAACTCCCGCGCATTGGTGAACGCGAACGACGACACCCGCCTCGTGTTCTCGTCGAGGATCAGCGTGCGCGTGATCGGCGGCTCGGCGCGCTGGCTGCAGTTTTCGCGCTCGCAGAGCCGGCAGTTGACGCCGATCGGCGTGCCCTCGGTCTTCTCCAGATCCAGGCCGGTGGCATAGACCAGCTTGGCGGCGTGGCGGATTTCGCAACCGAGCCCGATCGCAAAGCGCGGCTGCGGCTTGCGGATGCGGCGCAACGGGCCGGCGCACCATCTGCGCGATCGAGAAATAGCGCGTGCCGTCGGGCAGCTCGATCACCTGCTTGAGCAGACGATCCGGCGTATCGAAGGTCGAATGCACGTTCCACAGCGGACAGGTGCCGCCGAATTTCGAGAACGGGAAGGTGCCGGAGGAGAAATCGCTTGGAGACATTGCCGGCGTTGTCGACGCGCAGCAGGAAGAACGGCACGCCGCGCGCGTTCGGCCGCTGCAGCGTGGTCAGGCGGTGACAGACCTGCTCGAAGCCGGCATTGAAGCGCTGCGCCAGCACATGGACGTCGTAGCTCAGCGCTTCCGCGGCGGCATGGAACGCCTGGTAGGGCATCATCACGCCGGCCGCGAAATAATTCGCCAGCGTGATGCGGTAGAGCCGGCGCGGCGTGTCGTCGAGCGGTCCGGCGCGGCCGATGATGGTTTCGAAGCGTGCCGCCGCATTCGGCCAGGCCCGATCTGGAACGCGAGCTGAAACGCGCGGCCGGGTCCATCGACCAGTTCGGAGATCAGGAGCTGCCGGCGATGGCGGTCGAACCGCCGCAAGGTCTCGCGCATCACATCGACCGGCATGATGCGGGTGACGATCGAATGTTTTTCGCGCAAGCCGCGCGGCGAGCGCCGCAAACAGCTCCTCGGCCGGCACGTTCAATTCGTCGCGCAGGTTTTCCGCCGCCTGTTCGAGCTCGCGGAAAATAATTGCGGTTGGCCTCGATCAGGTCGCGGACGCGCTCGATCGGATTGGCCTCGAAGCGCGAGCCTTCGTCGCGGTCGGCCATTTGCGCCGCCACCAGGGTCTCGCCGCGGCGGGCTTCGGTATAGGCGGCGTAAAGCCGCTGCAGCGAATGCGTCACGCCGGGGCAGAGTTCGGCGAGATCGCGCAGCTCCTGTTTCGGCAGGTCGATCTGCCGGAACAGCGGATCGGAAAAGATCTCGTTCAGTTCGGCGAAAAAGCGGTCCTCGTCGGCGGTGGCGAGATCGCGCAGATCGAGGTCATAGGCTTCCGCCAGCCGCAGCAGGATCTGCGCCGTCACCGGGCGCTGGTTGCGCTCGATCAGGTTGACGTAGCTCGGGCGAAATGCCGAGCCCCTCGGCGATCTGGGTCTGCGACAGCCCCAATTGCTGGCGGATGCGCCGGAAGCGGGGGCCGACAAACAGCTTTTTTACCGGAATCGCAGGCCATCGGTTGCTCCTACCATGCCCGCGTTGTCACTTCCGCCGCGTCGATGCGCGAGCATCGAAGCCGAGGCATTCCGCGATCTGTGCGGAATTTCACGCCACCTCTGACGTGGATGGCCGGGCATCAGGCCCGACCATTCTCGGCCATCATGACAGTCTCATTGACCTATTTGTGACAAAATTTACAAAATGACATCTATTACAAGTTTATATGTTACATGACATCACCATTCGAATGCAAGCCATCTGTACTAATTAGTGAGTTTAGCGTTTAGCTCTAGCCACGCATTTCGCAATGCACTGTCACGAATGTCGATTGGAGAATCAAGATGGCGAAGAGCTTTGAGCAGCTGGTTCCCGCGCCCGCAGGGGCGTTTCGACGGCATCAGCCGTCCCTACAGCCCGGCCGAGGTGGAGAAGCTGCGCGGCTCGTTCCCGATCGCCTACACGCTGGCCGAGAAGGGCGCCAACAGGCTGTGGGAATCGCTGCAGAAGGAGCCCTTCGTCAATTCGCTGGGCGCCATGACCGGCAACCAGGCGATGCAGCAGGCGCGCGCCGGTCTGAAGGCGATCTATCTGTCCGGCTGGCAGGTCGCGGCCGACGCCAACACCGCCGGCGCGATGTATCCCGACCAGAGCCTCTATCCGGCCAACGCCGGCCCGGAACTGTGCCGCCGCATCAACCGCACCCTGCAGCGCGCCGACCAGATCGAGCACTCCGAAGGCGGCGCCAAGCTCGACTGGTTCGTGCCGATCGTCGCCGACGCCGAAGCCGGCTTCGGCGGCCCGCTGAACTCGTTCGAGATCATGAAGGCCTTCATCGAGGCGGGCGCCGCGGGCGTCCACTTCGAGGACCAGCTCGCCTCCGAGAAGAAGTGCGGCCACATGGGCGGCAAGGTGCTGATCCCGACCGCGGCGCATGAGCGCAACCTGATCGCGGCGCGCCTGGCCGCCGACGTCTGCGGCACGCCCACCTTGGTGCTCGCGCGCACCGACGCGGAGAGCGCCAAGCTGATCACCTCCGACGTCGACGAGCGCGACCGCGAGTTCATCACCGGCGAGCCGCACGGCGGAAGGCTTCTATCCGCCTGAAGGACGGCACCGGCCTGGCCCACTGCATCGCGCGCGGCATCGCCTTCGCCAAATACGCCGACCTGCTGTGGTGGGAGACCTCGACCCGAACCTCGAGGAGGCGCGCGAGTTCGCCGAGGCCGTGCACAAGGTCTATCCGGGCAAGATGCTGGCCTACAACTGCTCGCCCTCGTTCAACTGGGAAGCCAACATCGACAAGGCGACCATCGCCAAGTTCCAGCGCGAGCTCGGCGCGATGGGCTACAAGTTCCAGTTCGTCACGCTGGCCGGCTTCCACACGCTCAACCACGGCATGTTCGAGCTGGCGCGCGGCTACAAGGCCGCGGCATGGCGGCCTATTCCCGGCTGCAGCAGGCCGAGTTCGCCTCCGAGAAGCACGGCTATTCGGCGACGCGCCACCAGCGCGAGGTCGGCACCGGCTACTTCGACCTGGTGGCGACCACCATCTCCGGCGGCAAGTCCTCGACCACGGCGCTGCACAACTCCACCGAGGCGGCGCAGTTCAAGGCGCACGGCTCGGAAATTCACATTCAGGCGGCTGAATAACAGGAGGATATCATGAAGAACGGCAGCAATTTCTGGGTGATTGGCGGTGAGTTCGGTTCGATGAACTTCCACAAGCTGGTGGAAGGCTCGGCCCAGGTCCAGGGCCCGTTCAAGACCCGCAAGGAGGCCGAGGATGCCTGGCGCGCGGTATCGGAAGAGAACCGCCACAAGGCCGGCGTGCGCTTCTCGATCGTGGAAGAGCCCAACCGCACCGCGGCCTGAACGGCTCGTTGCCGGATGAAGCGAGGATCCGTAAAGAGGTCAGGCTCCCGAGATAACGTCCAAGGACGGACGGCCCCATCCGGATTTCCGGGTGGGGCCGTTCATGTCTCTCTGCGAAAGGTGTAAGCCTATTGTGAATAAACGGCCTTTGCGGCGGCTCGGTTACTGATAGGTTAATCAGCGTTCCGATCCATCAGGACGAAGGCCGCTCAGCGATGTCAGACGCGCAAAAAACCGGAAGCAAAGCCGCGGCGAACCGCGTCCGATGCGGCTGCGCGACGCGCTGCGCAAGGCGCGGATCGAGGCGGCCGATCGCACCGGCGTCGTCGTCGATCTGCGCGACGCCGAAGTGGCCCGGCTCGAAATTTTGAACGAGGCGCTCGATCCCTTGTTTGCGCAAATGCCGGACAAGATCGATCTGTTCGAGCGCGGCATCAGCCAGGGCGAGACGCCGCGGCTCTGGATCGACGTGGTCGCCCATGTGGTGATGGGGCGCGACAAGCGCATCTATCGCTTTGTGCAGGACACGCGCTATCGGCCGCATCGTGCTCGCGAATCGCACGAAGTCACCTGCGATCGTCGAGGCGGTGACCGATTATGTCGCCCGCCGCATGATCGAACGCGAGCACGCGATGGTCGCCGACGCCAGCGCCGGAGCCAGTGGCAGACGAGAAACCGCGCCGCGGCGGCTTCTGGATCTTTGCGCTGGGCTTCGTCGCTCGGCGCGATGGCGCTGTTCGCGCTCGCGCTGTTTGCGAGCTTGAAGAATCTGTGAACTGTCTTCGTCGTTCCGGGGCGATGCGAAGCATCGAACCCGGAACCTGCGAGATGCTCAGGTGCGCAATTGCGCACCATAGTTCATCGCTGCGCGATGCCCCGGAATGACGACGGGAAAGACCTAGATCAACCGCGTCCGGGCGATTTCCCTGATCCGCAAATCATCGTCGATGCCGCGCGACGATTTGCTCGCATCGCCACGCATTGCCGTCGCGTTCGATCGAAGACAATTGTAAGCCGCGGCGGGATAGCGGCCATGGGCGAGCGCCGAGGCCGACGGCACGCCGATCGAGGGGATTTTGCCGTCCGGTCCGTCGAACCACATGGTGGAATGAACGTGGTCGTGGCCGTGCAGGATCAATTCCACGCCATGCTTCTGAGCAGCGCGAGCAACTGCGCCGAATCGGTCAGCCGCTTGGGGCGGAGTCCGACCGCAGCGGGTGATGAACCAGCAAGACGCGAAACGCCTGCTCGGTAGAAAGCGCGGTGAGAATGGGCTCAAGCGCGTCAATCTGCGCGCGGCCGAGCGTGCCCGTCGCCATGAAAGGGGCGGTCGGCACCGCCGAAGACAATCCGATCAAGGCCAGCGGTCCACGCCGGCGCACGAACGGGAAGGCGCTGTTGCCGGAGGCGTCGTCGCCGGCGAGATACTCGCCAAAGGCCTCGACAAAGCGGTGCTGGGTTCTTCTGACATAGGCATCGTGATTGCCGGGAATGGCGGTCACCAGATGCGGCTGCGCCGACGCTTGTGAGCCATTGCCGCGCCGATGCAAATTCCGCCTCCAGCGCGAGATTGACGAGATCGCCGGTGACCGCGACATGGTCCGGTGCCTGCGCCTGCATGTCCGTGACCAGCGCGTCCAGCACCTCGCGGCGATAATATTTGCGGCGGTTGCGGGTCCAGTTGAGGTAGCCGAGCGCGCGTTTTCCCGCGAGTTCGGAAAGCCGCGCCTTGGGCAGCGGCGGCAGGTGCGGGTCCGACAGGTGCGCGAGCTTGAAGGAGGCCATGCCTCCATCTATTGGCAAGCGAGCGTTGTCAGCGCAAGATCAAACACGATGTCTGAAAGGCTGGGAAGGCTGCGCAGGAAGATTGAGCCGCTATTGCGGCGCATCTTCCATTTTTATTGGCGGTTTGTCCGCGGCATGACGCTCGGCGTCCGCGCCGTGGTTCTGGACGAGAACAACCGGGTGTTCCTGGTCAAGCACAGCTATGTGACCGGCTGGTATCTTCCCGGCGGCGGGGTCGAGGTTGGCGAAACCTTTCTGGATGCGCTGAAGCGCGAGCTGATCGAGGAAGGGCGCATCGAGATTGCCAGCGAGCCCGTGCTGCACGGCCTGTTCTTCAACAGCCATGTCTCGCGCCGCGACCATGTTGCGGTCTATGTCGTGAGAAAATTCCGGCAGGACCGGCCGCCCGAACCCAACCGGGAGATCGTGGCGACAGGTTTCTTCGAGGCAGCCGCGCTGCCGGAAGGGACGACGCCGGGCACGATCCTGCGGATCAGGGAAGTGCTCGACGGCCACGGGCTGATTGAAACATGGCGCTAGCGCATGATCCGGAAGAAGCCTGCCCCGCACTTGATGCGGTGGGTCCCGGTTTCCCGAAAGATCATGCGCCAACAAGAAGCTCCGCTGTGCTAGATGAACAGCATGAAGTCGCTGAAAATCATCTGCGGTCTCGTCTGCTTCCTGCTGCTCGTGAGCCAGGTCTGGTCGATGTTGCACTGGAACGAGGCGAGGGGTGTTTACGACACGTCTGCTATTTGCGGCAGGCGCATCTGTTCCAGCGCTTCGGGCTCAGTGGCTTCGACACCGATATTTCCCGTGACGATGATGGCTATCTCACCACGAAACTGAGGGAGATTGCATTTCCCGCAAAAGAGCCTCCGCCCTGCCACACGCCGATGCCGGCGGCGAACAAGCTGGTGCTCCAGTATCCGCCCGGCACCGGGATGGTGCTGGCGTTGTTTCCGCAGGGGCATCAGGTGGTGCCGCTGTTCGTGTCGGCGACGACAATCGTGTTCGGTTTCTCGCTGCTCGGAATCTTCTTCGCGCGCTCAGTCCAATCGACCGTGCTCGCCACCGTGCTCGGCTGTCTTGCCGTCTACATCATGATCAATCCGGTGAAGGCGAGCTATTCGATGGCGCCTACCATGGTGGTGTGTGCGCTCGCGGGATTTCTGACCGCGAAATTGTTCGCGGGCGCCGAGCCGCGCCACCGGATCTGGCTCACGCTGTTGCTCGGCCTCCTGCTCGGGTTCTCGGTCAATTTCAGATTGCCGAACCTGTTTCTGTCCGTCGGCTATTTCCTGTTCTTCCTGATCTCTTTCCTCTCCACCCGCAAACTTGCCATCGCCATCCGCGGCATAGGCTTCGGCGTCGCATTCCTGATCGGCATGGCGCCGACGCTCGTCGCCAACGCGATCAATGCCGGCAGCCCGTTCGCCACGACCTATGGCGGACAGGACGTGGTGCCGCCGGGCCTCTCCTTTGCGATCGTCGCGCAGTATTTTGGCGACATGCAATTCGTCCTGCTGGTGCTGGCGGGCGCATCCATCGCCGCTCTCCTGCTCACGCGCAACGAGAGCGGAGTGAGACGGGTAGCGCTGGTCACCGCGGCCAATATCGTCGTGAATCTCGCCTTCTTCCTCAGCCATCCGGTGTTCACGCCCTATTACACCATCCCCATCGCCATGCTCTCGCTGTGGAGCCTCTCCTTTGCGTCACTGACGGAGCCGTCGGAATTGGTGGACGAAAACCTTGCCGGACAGGCGGCAAATGCCCGATCATGATATGCAACCAAGCGAATCGGGACGCCACCACGGACAGTCATCCATGAACCCAACATCGTTGCGGATTGCCGTCCTGGTGCCCTGCTACAACGAGGAGGCCGCGGTCGCGACCGTGGTCGGCGGCTTCCGAAAGGCGCTGCCCTCGGCGCAGATCTATGTTTTCGACAACAATTCAAAGGACCGGACTGCTGCAATCGCGCGCGAAGCCGGAGCGGAGGTGCGCAGCGAGCGTCGCCAGGGCAAGGGCCATGTGGTCCGGCGCATGTTCGCCGACGTCGACGCCGATGTCTATGTGCTGGTCGATGGCGACGCCACCTATGATGCACCGAGCGCGCCGCGCATGATCGAGAAACTCGTAGGCGAGCATCTCGACATGGTGGTGGGCCTGCGCGTCGACCAGGAGCAGGCCGCCTATCGCACGGGCCACCGCACGGGCAACTGGATGCTGACCTCGTTCCTGTCGTCGATGTTCGGCCAGGCCTTCAAGGACATCCTCTCCGGCTACCGCGTGTTCTCGCGGCGCTTTGTCAAATCCTTCCCCGTGCTGTCGGACGGTTTCGAGATCGAAACCGAATTGACCGTGCATGCGCTGGAATTGGCGATGCCGGTCGCGGAGATCGACACACCTTATTATGCGCGGCCGGAAGGCTCGTTCAGCAAGCTCAATACCTGGGGCGATGGTTTCAGGATTCTCCGCACCATCATAAAGCTATATCGGTCGGAAAAGCCGCTGCGCTTCTTCGCCGGGATTGGCGCCTTCCTCGCGCTCGTCTCGATTGGCCTCGCCATCCCGATCTTCATCACCTATCTCGAGGAAGGCCTGGTTCCGCGGCTGCCGACCGCGGTGTTGTCGACCGGGCTGATGATCGTTGCCGTGCTGTCAGTATCTTCCGGGCTGGTGCTCGACACCGTGACGCGCGGCCGGCGCGAGATGAAGCTGCTCACCTATCTTTCCCAGCCGCCGGTCGGCAAAGCGTAGTAAAGCGTATCAGAGTCATGAACGATTTATCTGTCACCATTCTGCCCGAGACGACCAAGGACGCGCAGGCAATCGAGCGGCTGCTGGAGCGTACCTTCGGCCCCGGCCGCTTCGTGCTCTCTGCCCACCGGCTGCGTGAGCATGTCGATCATCTGCTCGATCTTTCCTTCACCGCACGCATCGGCACGCTGATGGTCGGATCGGTGCGGCAGCTGCCGATCTGCATCGGCGACACCAGGGCATTGCTGCTCGGGCCGCTCACGGTCGAGCCGCCGTTCCGCAAGCGCGGCGTCGGCCGCGTACTGCTGGAACGCGCGCTGAACGACGCGAAGAAAAAAGGCCATCGCCTGGTGTTGCTGGTCGGCGACGAGGCCTATTACGGCCGCGTCGGCTTCAAGAAGGTGCCGAAGGGACGGGCGACCATGCCCGGCCCTGTCGATTACAACCGCCTTCTCGTCGCCGAGCTCGAAACCGGTGCCTTCGATGGCGTGTCCGGCGCGATCCGGCCGGACTGGGAATTTACACGCTAGAACTTCTGCGTGATCCCGCCGAAGAAACCGCGGCGCGGCCCGAATTGCGGCGCGAACACGCCGATGCCGGTGCCATCGCGGATTTCGTAGATGGTGTCGAACACATTAACGACGTCGAAGCGCAGCGTGGTCGGCTTGTTCGGCGCGATGATGTTGAAGTCGTGCGAGACGCCGAGATTGACCTGGGTGTAGGCCGGCAAATGGTCGGTGTTGGCAAATCCGGATCGCAGCCCGCTGCCATAGATCATCGACGCGCTGAAACGTGTGCCCTCCCAGAGATAGGATGCGCCGGCCGATGCGGTCAGGGTCTGCGCGTGGTCGGTGTAAACATAGTGCGTGGCGATGTAGTTGATTTCGTCCTGGCCGAACAGGAATTGGTTCGACACGACGTTGGTGGCGATCTGCTTGGCCCAGGCGACGTTGCCATAGGCTCGGAAATTGCCGTTGGTGTAGTTGGCCTTGAGCTCCAGGCCCATGTTCTCTCCGCGATCGTAGTTGAAGCCGTTCAACACATAGGCGGCGCCGAACTGGCCGTCGTCGAGCAAATCGCGGGCGATCTTGTAGTAGGCATCGAGGCCGACTTCGAGGCCGGGCACGGGATAGATCTTCTGCACCACCCCGGCGTCGAATACGTGAGACCGCTCCGGCAGCACCGGGCTGTTCAGCGGCACTTCCGGCGTTTGCGTGTTGGCCGGCGCGGTGGGCGGCGTCACCAGCGCGAGATTGGTCGGCGAGGCGATTACCTGCTGCGGCGGCGTGAAGTTGCGCGCATAGCCGGCGTGGAACGTCGTGCCATCGTAGGGCTTCCAGGTCAGGCTGACGCGCGGGCTGAGCTGGTTGGCGTCAACGAACTGCCACATCTGGTCGAAGCGAAGCCCGGCGTTGAGGGTCAGCTGGTTGTTGATCCTCCATTCATCCTGCACATAGGAGCCGAAGATGGTGCCTGTCTTCGCAACGGAATCGAAGATGGAAAACGCGCGTCGATCGTGCCCTGGGTCGGATCGGTGGGATCGGCCAGCGGCAGCACGGTCGAACCATTGTTGACCAGCGTCCGCTCGGCGCTGACGGTGAAGCCGAAGCGCAGCGTGTGCGCAAAGCCCCAGCGCCAGGCGGTATCTTCCTGGATGCCGTTGATCAAACTCTGGCGGTAGACATCGGAGGACACGCCGTTGAAGACGAGGTCGCCGATCGGGTCCGGATAGAAGTGCAACTGGCTGTAACGGTTGAAATAGGAGATCTGATAGTCGAGGTCGTCAGCGGATTTCTGGTAGGCCACGACATTGAACTGGTTGAACTCGTTCTGGTGCTCGTTGAGGAAGGCGGAGTTGAAGTTCGATACGCCGAAAGCCGTGAAGTTGGGTGTCTGTCCCGGATTGTTCGGAATCTGAAACGTGGCGTTCGACACGCCGCTCATGAAGGTCAGCCGGCTGGTGGGGTCGAGCACGGTCGACAGATACAGGAATCCCTTTTCCTGCGAGGTGCGGTCGTGGATCGCCTCGTTCGAAGGGGTCGGGTTCTCGATCCCGAGATTGTTCTGCAGGAAACGCCCAGAGAGGAAATACTGGGTCTGCCCGGCGGTGCCGCCATATTCGAAGCTCGGCGTGATCGTGCCATGGCTGCCGCCATAGACGCTGACGCTGCCGGAATTGTTGAAGGCGTCCGTCTTGGTCTGGATGTCCAGCACGCCGGCCGTACGCAGACCGTACTGCGCGGGAAGCGCGCCCGTGAGCAGCGCCAGGTTGCCGACGATGCCGGTATCGAGGATCTGGCCGAAGGCGCCGACGCCATCGGGCAGCATGATGCCGTTGATGCGATATTGCAGGTTGGCGTGCTCGTTGCGCACATGCAGTTCGCCGCTCGCGGCCGAGTCCTGGGTCACGCCCGGTAGCTGCAGCAGTACCTTGTCGAGTGTCGCGTTGTTTCCCTGCGGCATCGCTTCGATGGCCTTGTGATCGACCTGCGCGGCGTTGGCGCCGATCGGGGAGAGGATGGCCCGGCGGGCCTCGTCGAACTTGTCGTTCTTGCCGGCCACGATCTGCTGTTCGGTCGGCGGAGCGGTTGGTGGCGCGGTGCTGCGTTGGGTGGTCACCACGCGCGTTTTCGGCGGCCGCCGGACTTGCGTTTGGCGCGGGGCCGCGACCGTCACGCTCGGCAACTGGTTGGCATCGGTCGCCGGCGGGGCCCGGGTTTCAGTCTGGGCCGGCGCCGGGGTTGTATTGGGCGTGGGTGTTGCCGCAGTCGCCGGCGTTTGCGCGGGCGCTGGCGTTTGTGCAGGCGACGGCGTCTCGGCAGGCGCCGGCGTTTGCGCGTGCGCCACGCCGTCGCAACTCACGAGCAACAGCGCGGCCGCGCTACAGGCAGCCACCAAGGGTCTTCTGGATTCCAACACGTTTACCAATTCCAGCTCAGGCGGCCTTGGTCGTGTGCTTGCGGCTTCGACTGGCTGCCTGCCGTCGACATGCGACGGACCGATTTCTCTAAATCCCGTTCGATCAGCCGCGAGAAACGCGGGCACGATCGATCAGGGTTCATCAGTCGATGGGATCAGGAAGCGGGAGGCGCGCGCGGCTGGAACGCGTTGCCGGCTGATCCAAGATGAATGAACTCGGCGTCAGTGGTGCGGTAGAGGAATTCGACCGCCTCCGGCAGCAGCAGGATCGGCGGCGAGGAGAACAGCACCGTGCTGGCCATCGCCATGACGGCGCAAATGGCGCAGCCGTCGGGGCCCTGCTGGTCGCTGTCGTGCTTGCCGGCGGGAGATTGTTTCTTCGTGGCCTGAACGGCGAGGTCGCCGGCGTCGGCGACCGTGGCGCGGGGCAGGGAAGAGGCGGACTTAGGCGCGTTGACCGACGGCGCGGCCAGCGCATGGAAGTGCCCGAACGACAGCGCGAACTGCAGGAACAGCGCCAGCAGCGCCAGTCGCGCGCCGCCTTTGATGTTCGAACGGAACCACTTCATGTCGCAACGCCTCGCATCGGAAGGCAACAGAGCCGGTTCCGATGTTACATTATAACATCGGAAGGCCACGGCGGTGTCAACCGCAGGGCCGTAAGGTGTCAACGATAGAGCGGCGCTGTGCTTTCCGCGCCACGCCTAGCGAAACGTGCAGAGCTAGCGTCCCTCGCGCAGCCAGGTCGCCGCGAACGCGCCGAGCAGCAGCAGCAGACCGATCAGGCCGGCAAAGATCGGCAGCACGCCGACGCCCTTAACCACGCTGGCCTCGCGCATCTTCACGCCCATCCAGCCATCGCCATGGAACACGCTGGAGGCGCGCACCGCCACGATGCGCGGCAGGTCGACGCTGGAGCCGTCGACCACGCGCTTGGCGTCGCCGCCGGTCGCCTGCGCCAAGGGCTGCAGCATGTCGGTCGTGGAGGTGACTTCCGAAAACTCCTTCGGATTGGTCGGCCCGACATTGATCAGCGCCTTCAGCGTGCCGTCGGTCGCCTGCCACAATCCCAATTCGTTCGCGGGCAGGGTCGCGCGCCATTCGCCGGGTTCGCCGGCAGAAAGCGTCACTTCCTTGGTTGCGCCTGACGGCGAGGTGACCGTCACCGGCGTGACGCTGTCCGCCATGGTCTGGCGGACCACCTGCAGGTCCTTGCCCTGCACCTGCAGCCGCAGCGCCTCTTCGTCGAGATCAGGCTGCTTCATCAGCCAGTGCGACATTCGCCGGAGCAGATCGAGATGCGGTCCGCCGCCCTCATAGCCGCGCGCCCACAGCCAGATGTGGTCGCTGAGCAGCAGCGCGACGCGGCCTTCGCCGAAGCGCGACAACAGCAGCAGCGGCTTACCGTCGGCACCGGTCATGACCGGCGGGCTGATGGCGTTGCGGGTGTCGACGGTACGGAAGAAGCGGCTCCAGTGCGGCGGCTCGCTCGCCGCGCCCTCCAGCCCGCGCGTCACCGGATGGCGTTTGCCGGCATCGGAAAGATGCGCATAGAACGGCTTTTCGGTCACGCCGACGGGCTCGGCGGGCAATACCGTGTCCAGCGGCGTGCGCCAGATGCTGGTGCTCGACGCATAGTCGGGACCGGCCGACACCAGCACCGCACCGCCCGCGCGCACATAACGTGCGATATTGTCGAAATAGGCGATCGGCAGCACGCCCTGGCGCGCGTAGCGGTCGAAGATGATCAGCTGGAACTCGTTGATCCTCTGCTGGAACAATTCGCGGGTCGGAAACGCGATCAGCGACAATTCGTTGATGGGGGTGCCGTCCTGCTTCTCCGGCGGACGCAGGATGGTGAAATGCACGAGGTCGACGCTGGCGTCGGACTTCAGGAGGTTGCGCCAGGTGCGCTCGCCCGAATGCGGCTCGCCGGAGACCAGCAGCACGCGCAGCTTGTCGCGCACGCCGTCGATGGCGACCACCGCGCTGTTGTTGACCAGCGTCAGTTCATTCTCAAGCGGAGACGCCTCGATCTCGACGATGTTCGGGCCGGCATGCTTGATGTCGATATCGACGCTGGAGGTCTGGCCGCTTTGCAGCGTACGCTCGCTGATGGTCTCGCCGTCGCGGCGGATCGTGACCTTGGCGCGCTCACCGGTGACGCCCTGGTCGTCGAGCCGGTAGGTGATGGTCTGGGTCTTGCCGACAATGCCGAAGCGGGGCGCGGCCGAAATCGCGATGCGGCGGTCGCGCTCGCCCTTGTGGCCGGTGATCAGCGCATGCACCGGCGCCTGGAAGCCGACCGCGGCGGCATTCGCCGGAATATCGTGCACGCGGCCGTCGGTGATCAGGAACGCGCCGGCGACGCGATCGACGGGCACGTCGGACAGCGCCGACTGCAGCGCGCCGAACAGATGCGTGCCGTCGGTTTCGCCGTCGGCCTGGCCGGCATCGACCACGCGCAGTTCGAGGCCCTTGATTTTCTTCAGATTGTCGACGAGCGCTTCCTGCGCCTTCGCCGTCTCCTGCGTGCGCGTGCCAAAGTTCTGGCTGGGGCTCTTGTCGACGACGACGGCAACGACCGAGCTCAGTGGCTCGCGGTCCTCGCGGGTGAAGGAGGGGTTGGAAAGTGCGAGCACGATCAGCGCCAGTGCCGCGACGCGCACCGCCGCGCCGCGCGAGCGGGCGAGCAGCAACAGGCCGGCAATGACCGCGATCGCAGCGATCGCGGCCCAGAGCACGAAGGAGGGAACCAGCGGCGTAAATGCGATGCCGTAATTCATACAGGGATCCTACTGGCCCAGCCGCTCAATGAGCGCCGGCGCATGCACCTGGTCGGCCTTGTAGTTGCCGGTCAGCGTGTACATCACGATATTGACGCCGGCGCGGAACGCGAATTCGCGCTGCTTCTGCTCGCCCGGCGTCAGCGGCAGCATCGGCTGGCCGTCGGGGCGGATCGCCCAGGCGCCGGCGAGATCGTTGGAAGTGATGATGATCGGCGAGACGCCGTCGCCGCCGCGCGCCGGGCGCTTCTCATCGGCCTCTTCCTCATCCTCGTGCGGCAGCGCTTCGACCCAGGTCTGGCCGGTGGTGAAGCGGCCTGGGAAGTCGCGCAGGAGATAGAAGGTCTTGGTCAGCACGTGCTCGCGCGGCACCGGTTCGAGCTCAGGCACGTCGAGCGAAGAAAGCAAATCGCGCAGCGCCTGCATGCCCGGCGTCTGCGCCGCGCCGTTGTCGCCCGGGCCGGCCTCGATGGCGTCGCGGGTATCGAACACCACGGTGCCGCCCTGCTTCATATAGGCGTCGATCTTGTTGAGCGCGTCCTGCGGCGGCTTCGGCGCGCCCGGCACGATCGGCCAGTAGATCAGCGGGAAGAAGGCGAGTTCGTCATGCGCGGGATCGACGCCGACGGGATCGCCGGCTTCCAGCGCGGTACGCTGCGCGAGAAAGAGCGTGAGGCCCGACAGGCCGGCCTTCACGATGGAGTCCACGTCGGCATTCCCCGTCACGACATAGGCGAGGCGGGTTTGCGACGTCGCCTTCATGGCAAAATCGTCGGCGCTCTCGTCGGCGCGCGAAATCGAAGGCAGCAATGCCAGCCCGGCCGCGATGATCGCGAAGGCGAGCACGGCCGGCGCTGCGCGCCGCCGCAACAGCCCGGCGATCCCTGCGCCCAGGAAAGCGACCACGATCGCATCGATCAGGAACAGCGCGAGCGACGCGGAGAGGAGAATGCCCCTGAGATCGCGCGGCTCGGCATTGGTGTAGTTCGCGCGCTGCGCCTTGAGCGCGGAGGTGTCGAGCGCGGCGATGCGGTCGGCGGCAGAGAGCGTATTGACTGCAAGAGGTCCGTCAGCCGGACCATAGAAGCCCGGCGGATGATCGACCGTCGCGCGGTCGTGATAATCGGCCGGCAGTGGCTTTGCGGTCGCGGGCGGCGGTCCGAGGGCGCCAAAGCCGTCGAGCGTGTGCAGTGGCGCCAGGGTTTCCTTGGTGGCGTCGGCCGCGACGCCCGGTCCGGGCGTGGAAGTGTATCCGGAGATATCCACGATTCGCCTCAGCATCTCGACAAAGGTGCCCGACATCGGCAGGTCTGACCAGCGCATATCCGCGCTGACATGGAAAAGGCTTACCAGTCCCTTGCCGCGGCGCTCACCGGTCACAAGCGGTGTGCCGTCCTCCAGCGACGCCCAGCTCCTGGTCGCGAGCACGGCATCGGGTTCGGCAAGCACCTGCCGGCTGACGGTAACGTCCTTCGGCACCACGAGGCCTGCGAACGGGCCGTCGGCGGTGAAGGCCGCCAGATGCTGCGGCTTCTCCCAGGTCAGGCTGCCGCCGAGCGTGCGGCCGCCGCGGCGAAGCTTGACGGGCACGAGGTCGTCGTCGCCTTGCGCAAGCCGCGGGCCGGCGAAGCGCACCAGCACGCCGCCCTGGTCGATCCAGGCGTTGAGGCGTTCTCGGATTTCCGGCGACAGCGTGCCGATATCGGCCATCACGATCATCGGCAGTTTCTGGTCGAGGAATTGCGTAATCACCTGCTGCGGCGCGCCCTTGTCGCCGAGCCGCACGTCGGCGAACGGCGCCAGCGCGCGGGTGAGATAGAAGGTCGATGCGAGCAACGGCTGCGCGGTATCGCTGGTCGAGCCCGTGACGATGCCGATGGCGCGGCGGCGCCAGCGCTTGTCGAGCAGTTGCACGGCGCCGGCGGAACGTTCGCCGGAAATCTCCAGCCGCGCGATGTCGTTGCGCAGCTCGACCGGCAGATCGAACGCAGCCTCGGTCTCATGATCCTGCGGCGCGAAGCCGAAGCGCGCCTCGCCGATCGGCGAGCCCTTGGCATCGAGCGCGCGCACCGTGCCGGCGGCAACGCCGCTGTCGGCGCGCAGCACCTTCACCGTCATTTTCGCCGCGGCGTTTTCGGCTGCAGCCAGCGCCATGGGCGAAGGCGTGCCGCCTTCAAAAATCGTCAGCGCGCGATCGCCGATGGTCTTGCCAAGGTTTTCGACGAATTCTGCGCCGCGCCCGGTATCGACGCCGTCCGAGAGCCAGGCGATCTCGGCATCGCCGGTCGCTTTCAGGAAACGGTCGAGCGTGACGAGCGTATCGACCCGGTCGATCGAATAAGGTTTGGGCGAAAGCTGTCGCAGCGCGACGCGCGCCGCACCCGCCGGCATGATGGTGATGTCGCGGGCGGATTTGGAGAGCGGCACCAGCGCTACGCCGCGGCGATCGGTGTCGGCATTGGCGATCAGCTCGTCGGCGGCGCGGATGCGCGCATCCCAGTTCGAGGCCGCGCTCCAGCCGTCATCGAGCAGGATCACCAGCGGCGAGGAATGGCCGGCCAGTCCGGTCTGCGGATTCCAGATCGGGCCGGCGGCCGCGAGGATCACCAGTGCTGCGGCCGCGAGGCGCAGCGCGGTCAGCCACCATGGCGTGCGCGAGGGCGTCTCTTCCTTGGGCGCAATGTCGAACAACAGCCGTGTCGGCGGGAACTCGATGCGCCGCGGCCGCGGCGGCATCACCCGGAGCAGCCACCACAACAGCGGCAGGCTCAAGAGCCCGAGCAGCAGGATCGGTTCGGCAAAGGACAGCGGCAGACCAGCAATCATGACGCGCGCCCCGCTTTGACATTCACCCGCGTGCCGCCCTTGCTCACCATCATGCCGCCATGCAGGAACAGCAGGAGCTCGGCAGCCGAGCGGCTGGTGGTGTGGGTGGTGAACAGCCAGTCGAGCTTGTTGGTTTCGTCGCGGATCTGGTCGCGATGCAATGCAACGCGCGCGACATAGTCGTCCGCCCAGCGCTCGGCGCGGCCGGCGGTGATGACGCCAAAACCCTCCGGCTCGACGAACTCGATCCGGCCGGAATAGGGGAAAGTCTCTTCCGCGGGATCGACGACCTGCACCAGCGTGCCATGCGCGCCGGAGGACGACAGTCCCGCCAGCATGCTCCTGATTTCGGCAATCGGCGACCAGAAATCCGACAGCACCACGATTTCGGCGAGCGCCGACGGCACGAAAGAGGGCGGCAGGCTGAGGCGAGCTGCATCATCATGCAGCATCGCCTGCGCCATCTTGTCGATCACGCTGCGGCTTGCGGTCGGACTCATCAAGCCGGGGATACCGACCCGTTCGCCGCCGGCAACGAGCAACTCTGCGAGCGCGAAGGTCACGATCACAGTCCGTTCCAGCTTGCTGTCACGCGCACCCCGTGACGCAAAAGCCATCGAGGGAGAGCGGTCAGGCCAAAGCCACACGGTGTGCGCGGCCTCCCATTCATGCTCGCGGACATAGAGATGATCGTCGCGTGCCGAGCGGCGCCAGTCGACGCGCTGCGAAGGCTCGCCCGAGACGAAACGGCGATATTGCCAGAAGCTTTCGCCGGAGCCGGCGCGCCGTCTTCCATGCAGGCCGTGGATCACATTGGCGGCGATGCGGCGGGCTTCAAGCACGAGACGCGGCAACGAGGCGGCGAGCGTACGGCTTTCGCCATCGGCACGTCGGACTGCTAGAATTTCCTTCTCGTGCTTGATCGGCTCAGCCATCAACCGATCCGCGTCTTCAATTGCCGGATCACATCGGGAATGGTGCGGCCCTCGGCGCGTGCGGAGAAGGTCAGCGCCATGCGGTGCTTCAGGATCGGCTCGGCGAGATCGAGCACGTCGTCGATCGAGGGCGCCAGCCGCCCGTCGAGCAGCGCGCGGGCGCGCACCGCGAGCATCAAGCTTTGGCTGGCGCGCGGACCCGGCCCCCAGGCAATCAGCTTGCCGGCTTCGCCGCCTTCAGGACCCGGACGCGCGGAGCGCACCAGCGAGAGGATGGCTTCGACCACGGAATCGCCGACCGGCAGGCGGCGGACCAGCCGCTGCGCCGCGATCAGCGCGTCGGCCTGCATCGCGGCCTTGGCGAGCGTTTCCTCCGCGCCGGTGGTTTCAAACAAGATGCGCCGCTCGGCGTCGCGATCGGGATAATCGACGTCGATTTCCATCAGGAAGCGGTCGAGCTGCGCTTCGGGCAGCGGATAGGTGCCTTCCTGCTCCAGCGGGTTCTGGGTGGCGAGCACATGGAACGGTTTCGGCAAATCATGGCGCGCGCCGGCGACTGTAATGTGCTGTTCCTGCATCGCCTGCAGCAGCGCCGATTGCGTGCGCGGGCTCGCGCGGTTGATTTCGTCCGCCATCAGAAGCTGCGCGAACACCGGGCCTGAAATGAAGCGGAACGAGCGCTTGCCCGTCGTACTCTCATCCAGCACTTCAGCGCCGAGAATGTCCGAGGGCATCAAATCGGGCGTGAACTGGATGCGCTTGGCATCGAGCCCGAGCGTGACGCCCAGGGTTTCCACCAGCTTGGTCTTGGCGAGGCCGGGAACGCCGATCAAAAGCGCATGGCCGCCGGAGAGGATGGTGACGAGCGTGTTCTCGACCACCTTGTCCTGTCCGAAGATGACGGTCGCGATCGCCTCCTTGGCTGCGCGGATCTGACCCGAGACCTGTTCCGCCGAGCGGACGATTACGTCCTCGAGCTTTTCCACACTGTCGGCCATTCCTGAGCTCCTTGTCTGAGGCCGCCGACCGGGCGACGCAATTGCCATGACCCATGCTAAAACAGTGCAAACGCCATGTATTCGTTGAATTAAACTATCCCCACCTTATCGGCATTTCAGGGTATTAACGGCATCACGATGTGGCGAACTGACCCGGTATTTTCCCGGGGAACTTGCCCCACCATCTAGCGTAAGTCTTGCACCAATCGTGCCAGATTGAGCCAATCAACCGTCAAGGCAAACCATGGCGAAGCAAGGGCAGACCACATCCAACCTTGAAGGCCTGACAGTCGCTGCGCGGGAAGCAACCAATGCAACCCCGGGCGGAAGGGCCTTGCCGCCCGTGCATTTATGGAATTCCGCCGTTTTGCGGCGATCTCGACATGCGAATCGCATCCGATGGTACATGGTTCTACATGGGCACGCCAATCGGCCGGCCGGCGCTGGTGCGGCTGTTCTCGACCATACTTAAACGAGAGGACGGCAAGCATTTTCTGGTGACGCCGGTGGAGAAAGTCGGCATCCGCGTCGACGATGCGCCGTTCCTCGCGGTGGAGATGCAGAAGCAGAACGACGGCCGCGGCACGCTTTTGCGATTTCGCACGAATGTCGATGACTGGGTCGATTGCGACGCGGCGCATCGGCTGCGCTTCGAGGCGGCGGCCGATGGTGGGCTCACGCCCTACCTCCACGTCCGCGCCGACCTGTGGGCCAAGGTCACGCGCGCCCTCTATTATGATCTGGTTGACATGGGCGAGGAGCGGATGGTCGATGGGCAGGAGATGTTCGGGGTTAAGTTCGCAGGCGAATTTTTCCCGATGGCGGATGCGGAGCAGGTGAGGGCGGCGCTTTGAACGAACCAATCATAAAAGCGGCGCGCGCCGAGATCACGGCAGCGGAGTTTTATGACCGCGCCCGCGCGCGGCTGAAATTCGAAGTGCCGCCGGGCCTTATTGATCCGAACATCATCCCTGAAAGCGGCGATGCCGGCACCGATCGCATGCTGGAGATCATCGCGCGCGAGCAGCCGGTGCGTCCGGCGGCGGTGTTGATTCCCGTGGTCGATCACAAGGAACCGACGGTCCTGCTGACCCAGCGCTCGGCGCATCTCAACGAGCATGCCGGGCAAATCGCCTTTCCCGGCGGCAAGATCGACGCGACCGACAAGACGCCGCTTGACGCCGCGCTGCGCGAGGCCTGCGAAGAGGTGGGGCTCGACCGCTCCTTCATCGATCCGATCGGCTATCTCGGCGTCTACGGCACCGGCTTCGGCTTCCGCATCCTGCCGACGGTGGCGCGGGTCAAACCCGGCTTCAAGCTCACCATCAACCATTCCGAGGTCGACGACGCCTTCGAAGTACCGCTCTCCTTCCTGATGAATCCGGCGAACCATCAGATCCACAGCAAGGAATTTCGCGGCATGGAGCGTTCCTACTACGCCATGCCGTTCGCGCAGCGTTACATCTGGGGCGCGACCGCGGGCATCCTGCGCGTGTTGTACGAGCGGATCTACCTGACATGATCCGTCCGGCACTCACCGAGATCGGGATTTTTCTGATCCCTTTCGGGGTCTATGTGCTGTTCCTGTTGGCTACGCGTTCCGGCGTGCTCGCGCCCGCGTCCTGGCCGATCCAGATGGTCGCAAGACTTGTTATCGGCTCGCTGCTGCTCGTCATCATCAGCCTGGTCCTGCTTGCGCAATTCTCCGGCGGTTTGCCGAATTCCACCTATGTCCCCGCCCATGTCGAGAACGGCAAGCTCGTTCCCGGAGTTGAGAAATGAACACCAAGCCGGCGCTTCTCGATGCGCCCTGGCTCAATTCCGGTCCGACCTCCCGCGTGCTGAAGCTTCTCAACAGCGGTGGCGAGGAAGCGCGCGTGGTCGGCGGCGCGGTCCGTAACGCGCTGTTGAACGTTCCGATCGGCGATATCGACGTCGCGACGACAGCGCCGCCTGAGGAAGTGGTGCGGCGCGCGAAAGCCGCCGGCATCCGGAGCGTGCCGACCGGCATCGAGCATGGCACTGTGACGCTGGTGATCGACGGCCAGCCGTTCGAGGTCACGACCCTGCGTGAGGACACCGAAACCTTTGGCCGCAAGGCCAAGGTCTCGTTCGGGCGCGACTGGGTCGGCGACGCGCGCCGGCGCGACTTTACCGTCAACGCGCTGTCGGTTGGCCCCGATGGCGTCGTGCATGACTATGTCGGCGGGCTCGACGATATCGCGGTACGGCGCGTGCGCTTCATCGGCGAAGCCAAGGCGCGCATCGAAGAGGATTACTTACGCATCCTGCGCTTCTTTCGCTTTCACGCCGCCTTCGGCGTGGGCGAGCTAGACCGTGACGGCTATCTCGCCTGCATCCTCGCCCGCGCCGGGCTGTCGACGCTGTCGGCCGAGCGCGTGCGCATGGAGATGCTGAAGCTGCTGGTCACCGGTGGCGCCGTCGACGCCGTGATCGCGATGGCCGATGGCGGCCTGTTGCAAATGATCCTGGGCAGCGTCACCTATAGCGGGACCTTTGCCGCGATGATCGAGGCCGAGCGCGCGCTGGGACTGAAGGCCGATCCGATCAGAAGGCTGGCCGCGCTCGCGGTTGCTATTCCGGAGGACGCGCGGCGTCTCACCACGCGCCTGCGGCTGTCGAACAACGAGTCCAAGGCGCTGGATTCCATGGGCCATCGCTGGTGGCGGATGCCCGGCATGGACGAGGCGCGCGCCAAACGGCGGCTTTATCGCCTCGGCGAGGAGCGCTACCGCGATCGCCTCATGCTGGCCTGGGCACGCGCCGGCAGCGGCAGCGATCCCGCGCCCTGGATGGAGTTGGCGCGCCTGCCGCAGCGATTCACGCCGCCGAAATTTCCGCTGCGGGCGGCCGACTTCATCGCGCGCGGCGTGCCGGAGGGCCCGCAACTCGGCCATGTGCTGACGTTGGCGGAAGATGCTTGGCTCGCTGCGGATTTTCCGTTAGAGCCCGCCATGCTCGCTTCCATCGCCGACCAGGCGGTAGCGAGGCTTACCCGCGATCCAAAACCTTGAGCATCGTTTCCGGCTTCGCCAACATCTCCCTGCTGCAACTTCTGCTGGTCGCCGCCGTGGCGCTGTTTGCCTCCATCGTCGGCGGGCTCGCGGGCTATGGCACCGGCGCGCTGATGCCGCTGGTGCTGGTGCCGATGGTCGGCGCCGAGCCGGTGGTGCCGATCATCGCGATATCCGCCATCTTCGCCAATCTGAGCCGCAGCACGGCCTATTTCCGCTATCTCGACCGCCGCCGCGCGCTGATCGTGATCGCCTGCGCGGCGGTGACCACAGCGCTCGGCGCCTATGGCTACACCAAGCTTACCAATGCCGGCGCAGCGCTCGTGATCGGCAGCATGCTCATGCTGAGCGTGCCGCTCCGGCGCGTGCTGCGCAGACGCGCGGTGCGCATCGGAGACACCGGCCTGGCCGCCGGCGCGATCGGCTATGGCGTCGTGGTCGGCGGCACCTCGGGCTCGGGCGTGATCCTGCTGTCGCTGCTGATGGCCGCAGGCCTCGAAGGCGCGGCCGTGATCGCAACCGATGCGGTGATCTCGGTCGTCACCAGCGTGATCAAGATTTCCGTCTTTGGCCTGGCCGGCGTCGTCAGCGCACAGGTGCTGGCCCTGGCCCTCCTGATCGGCGCCATCGGCCTGCCCGGCGCGTTCCTCGCCAGAGCCTTTGTCGAGCGCATGCCGGTACACATCCACACCGCGATCCTGGATGCCGCCGTGATCACCGGCGGGCTGGTCATGATCACGGCGGCGGCGCGACAGCTCCTGACGTAAGAGCACTATTCCCTGGTTTTACTGGCAATTCTGACGGGCGTGCAGCGATTGCTGATCAGGTGATTGATCACGGGCAGGTTGCAGTAGAAGCTCGATGGCCGGTACTTCACGCGGATTCGTTCAAGCTGCGACATCACCAGGCTCAGAAACCCGTCGAGCCGGACCACTTCGTGATCAAGACTGCTTTCATAGGTACTCTTGTTGTTCAGAAAATCATTCTTTCGCTGCTCGCTGACATCGTTGTTTGATGCCCAGATGCGCGCGGTTCCGATCTGGCCGTGGGTCAGCTCGAAGCAATAGTGCATGACAAGCAGATGATGCTTGGCGCTATTCCAGTTGATTTCCCGTGAGGACTTGGAGTGAACGATCTTGCCGTTGTCGTCTGCCGCGCAAAAGATCGTCCGC
The DNA here is from genome assembly GCA_963739755.1 of uncultured Alphaproteobacteria bacterium. Taxonomy (GTDB): domain Bacteria; phylum Pseudomonadota; class Alphaproteobacteria; order Rhizobiales; family Xanthobacteraceae; genus Bradyrhizobium. The sequence continues at coordinate 35,288 of CAVUCB010000011.1, forward strand.
GACCCCATCGCGATCTGTTTTTGCGTTTCGTTCGGTGCGACGCAGAGATTTCTTGCGGCTTCTTCCGCCTTTTCGTCCGGTTGGGTAGCTTCATAGTGCGGAAAGCTTTTTTCGGCATCGCAATCGAAATTGTAATCGCCGAGCAGGGATTCCGTCAGTGGATCGCCGTCATAGGCTGCCGCGGCGGCCGCATCGCGATCCAGATTGCTGGGCCAGTCGATGTAGAGTTCAGCCTTGCGGACGTAGATGCTGCTGTTCTTGCGCAGCGCGTTTCTCGAACTGGTGTAGTTCTTATACGCCTCCTGGCCCGCCGCCGTGGTCATCGCCTTGCTGCCGGCGTCGGAGGTGTTGGAGCCAACATAGTCGTAATAGATCAATTGCTGCAGCATCTGAACGTCGGCATAGGAGTTTGAAATCTCCACGAACGCTGCGGTGGCGTCTCGCATGTCCGCCTGCGCTATTTCGCTGACCTTTTGCTCGTAGGAGTTGAGGTACTGGATATAGGTTCCAACCCAGCCGGCGAGCAGTGTGACGACCGACAGGCTGGCTGCGGAATGAAGCCAGGAGTCAAAGCCGAGCATCCGCTTCCAGAAGCTGCGCGGCGCGTCGCCGCCTGGTTGCTGCTGGATGGTTGGTTCCGTCATGGGCCTGCCCCCCGGTCGAGCGGCAAGCTAATGCAAACGATGGAGCCCATCCAGTGCTACGGTGCGGGACTGGTCTGGTTGCGAACGTCAGGTCGGCAACAACTCGGTGAGCGAGCGGATGATGCGATCGGGTTTGACGGTCGAGCCTTCGGGCAGGCCGTCGCCATGCACGTCCATCCAGATCGCGTAGATGCCGAGCCGCTGCGGCGCCTCGACTTCCCATTCCAGATTGTCGCCGATCATCCAGGTGTCGGGCGCGCTGACGCCGAGCGCGGCCATCGCGTGCAGATAGGCGCGCTCTTCCGGCTTGCCGAAACCGTGCTCGCCTTCGATCTGGATGTGGTCGAAGCGGTGCGCAGCTCGAAACGCTCGACCTTGGCGCGCTGGGTGTCGGCGGCGCCGTTGGTGACCAGCGCGAGCCTGACGCCGAGCGCCTTCAGCGCGATCGATCGCCTCATGCGCGCCGGGGAAGACGAAGATCTCTTCTTCGCGATAGGCGGTGAAGCGGTCGGCGATCCGGATCGCGAGATCGTCGGGGAGGGCGGCCTGGCCGGTCCGCGCGAGCGCGGCAAAGCCGCCCTTGACCACCATCGCGCCGGGCTTCGGCGAGTTTCAGCCGCCACGCGGCCTCCGCCGTCGACCAGAAATTGCGCGCGGAAGTCAGCGATCGCCGCTGCGACCTGCTCGCGGCGACAGCGGCGCAAGTTCACCGGCAAATTCGCTTGCGATCGTGTTCCAGGCGATCTCGGGCCGGCCATAGGCCGACAGGATGGTGTCGTCCATGTCGATCAGCATCGCGCGCGGCAGTCTGGTCATCGCGCTCACGGCCATTTCACTTCCGGCGGCATCGACGACAGGATCGAATCGACATTGCCGCCGGTCTTCAGCCCGAACATGGTGCCGCGGTCGTAGAGCAGGTTGAACTCGACATAGCGGCCGCGCCGGATCAACTGCTCCTCGCGGTCGGCTTCGCGTCCAGGGCGCGTCGAAATTGCGCCGGACCAGCTCGGGATAGATCTTCAGAAAGGCGCGGCCGACGTCCTGCGTGAAGGCGAAGTCGGCGTCCCAGTCGCCGGAATCGTGGTGGTCGTAGAAGATGCCGCCGATGCCGCGCGGCTCCTTGCGGTGCGGCAGGTAGAAATATTCGTCGCACCATTTCTTGTATTTGTCGTAAGGCGCGACGCCGTCGTGCGCGTCGCAGGCGGCCTTCATCGCCGCGTGGAAGGCGACCGTGTCCGGCGTCTTGCTGGGTGCGGCGGCGATCGAGCACCGGCGTCAGGTCGGCGCCGCCGCCGAACCAGCTTTGGTGGTGACGACGAAGCGCGTGTTCATGTGCACCGCCGGCACGTGCGGATTGTGCATATGCGCGATCAGCGAGATGCCGGAGGCCCAGAAGCGCGGGATCGTCGGCGGCGCCCGGAATCTGCGCGCGGAATTCGGGCGCGAATTCGCCGTGCACGGTCGAGCAATGCACGCCGACCTTCTCGAACAGCCGGCCGTGCATCATCGACATCACGCCGCCGCCGCCCGGCTGGCCGGTATGGTCGGTGCGGTCCCAGGGCGTGCGCACGAAGCGGCCGGCGTCGCCGGGATAGAGCGACGCGCGGTGCGTCGTCCTCGAGCTGTTCGAAGCCGGCGCAGATGTCGTCGCGCAGCGCCTCGAACCAGCCTCTCGCGCGCGCCTTGCGATCCTCGATCGACGGACGATGTCCATGTCGAGCAGCCTAACCTTCCGCGTGCCGTAATAGGTGCAGCTTTCGTTGCAGCTGTCGCGATGGACGCTGACGCGCGTGATTTGCCCGCATGCTGCAGCCGTTCCCAGATGAAGCGCGACAGGTTTTCCAGCGTCGGCGCGCCCAGCGCCTCGATCTTGTTGAGCAACTTGTGGTCGAGCGTCTTCTGCACCTCGGCGATGCGCGCGCTCGAGCAGGCCGAGGTCGAGCACCATGCCGGTCGCGGGATCGGGCGTGCCGCGCACGGTGACCTCGGCGCGGAACGAATGGCCGTGGATTTCCTCGCTGGCCTCGCCGAGCGTCGTGCCGGGCAGCGCATGCGCCGCCTCGAAGCGGAACGATTTCGTCAATTCCCACATCGTAAATCAGACGCCGAAGTCCTATCTGATACCGAGTGTCTTGTGCGTCTGCAGGCTGAGCCGCCATTGCGGATGGCGCAGGCAATAGTCGACCGCGCGCGCGGTGTTCTCGATCACGTCAGGGCCGTCCATCGGCTGCAGCGAAAAGCGCTCGAAGGCGAGGCCCGCAAAATGTCTCCGGCGCGGCGTCGGCCTGCGGATAGACCAGCTTCAGCTCGTGGCCGCTGCGCACGACGAGCTCGGCGCCGGCCTTCGGGCTGACGCAGATCCAGTCGAGGCCGTCGGGCGGCAGCGATGGTGCCGTTGGTCTCGACGCCGACGGCAAAGCCGCGCGCATGCAGGGCGTCGACCAGGGCGCATCGACCTGCAGCAGGGGCTCGCCGCCGGTCAGCACCACGTAGCGGTTGGCGTTCGCGCCGGTCCATTGCGCGGCGATGGTGTCGGCAAGCTCGTCCGCCGTGGCATAGCGTCCGCCGAGCGTGCCGTCGGTGCCGACAAAATCCGTGTCGCAGAACTGGCAGATCGCGCTCGCGCGATCCTGCTCGCGGCCGCTCCAGAGATTGCAGCCGGCGAAGCGGCAAAACACGGCGGCGCGGCCGGCATGGGCGCCTTCGCCCTGCAGGGTCAGAAAGATTTCCTTGACCGCGTAGCTCACCAAAACGTCCTTGACTCAATTGCCCGAACCGGTCTGCCGCAGCGCCTCGCCTACCGCCATGGCCGCCGCCATGGCGACATTGAGCGAGCGCAAACCCGGATTGATCGGGATCCTGAGCCGCGCGTCGGCTGCCGCCGCGACCTCGTCGTGAACGCCATCGGTTTCGCGCCCGAACAGCAGGATGTCCGACGCGTCATAGCGAAAATCAAGATAGGAGGCGGCGCGCCTTGGTCGTGAACAGCACCAGCCGGAGCCGGCTGTCGCCGCCATTCCTCGAATTTCGACCCAGGATATGTGGCGCGTCAGCCGCACCTGGTCGAGATAATCCATGCCGGCCCGGCGGAAGTGCCGGTCGGAGACCGGAAAGCCGGCCGGCTCGATGATATGGGCGGCCACATCCAGGCAGGCGCAGAGCCGCAGAATCGTTCCGGTGTTCTGGGGGATGTCGGGCTGGAAAAGTGCGATCTGCATTCTGTCATGGCCCTGCGGTTCGCATGAAATGTATGAATAAAACAACGGTCTGCGCGGATTTAGTGCATTGCACGCTTGCGGGCCGATAGTGGGCTTGCGCTCTTTCGGCAAGGGTGCCAATAGAACGATTCTGGACTGCTTGTTTCGCCGGATTGGCGGGAAAAAGCGGTCTTCTGCCGCCGCGGGGGTCGCGGGCGCCGGCAGCCTCTCCTGGTCACGTTTTTGGGCGTCTCCGGGGCGGTTCCACCGGCTGCAGCTAAGAAAGGGTTTGGAATTGTGACGACAGCGTCTTCGGCGGACCATCCGACACGCCGTGATTTCCTCTTTGTTGCAACGGGAGCCGCCGCAGCGGTTGGCGGAGTGGCCACGCTCTGGCCCTTCATTTCCCAGATGAACCCGGACGCCTCGACGATTGCGGCCGGCGCGCCGATCGAGGTCGATATCTGCGCCGATCGCCGAAGGCCAGGACATCAAGGTGTTCTGGCGCGGCAAGCCGATCTACATCATGCACCGGACCAAGAAGCAGATCGAAGAGGCGCGCAGCGTGCCGGTCGACGAGCCTCCAGGATCCCGCGACCGATCAGTCCCGGGTCAAGGAAGGCCATGACCAGTGGCTGGTCGTGATCGGCATCTGCACCCATCTCGGCTGCATCCCGATCGCCCATGAGGGCAATTACGACGGCTTCTTCTGCCCCTGCCACGGCTCGCAATACGATTCCTCCGGCCGTATCCGCCAGGGGCCCGCGCCCGCCAACCTGCCGGTGCCGCCCTACGCCTTTCTTTCCGACACCAAAATCCAGATCGGCTGAGTCCCGGAGCCGACCTCCGGGACTTCAAGCCGTCGCGTCGTTTTACTTCCCAGGATCGCATCATGAGCGGACCCTCCGACTACAAGCCGAGCCAACCCAGCCTTGCAGTGGTTCGAACGGCGACTGCCGATTTTGGGCCTCATGCATTCCTCGTTCGTGGCCTATCCGACGCCGCGCAACCTGAACTACTGGTGGACCTTCGGCGCCATCCTCTCGTTCATGCTGGGCGTGCAGATCCTGACCGGCGTGATCCTGGCGATGCACTACACGCCGGAAGCCGACCTCGCCTTCCAGCTCGGTCGAAAGCATCGTCCGCGACGTCAATTACGGCTGGCTGCTGCGCAACATGCATGCCACCGGCGCGTCGATGTTCTTCTTCGCCGTCTACGTCCACATGTTCCGCGGCCTCTATTACGGGTCGTACAAGGAGCCGCGCGAAGTGCTCTGGATCCTCGGCGTCATCATCTACCTCCTGATGATGGCGACCGGCTTCATGGGCTACGTGCTGCCGTGGGGCCAGATGAGCTTCTGGGGCGCCACCGTCATCACCAACCTGTTCTCCGCCATTCCCTATGTCGGCGACAGCATCGTGACGCTGCTGTGGGGCGGCTATTCGGTCGGCAATCCGACGCTGAACCGCTTCTTCTCGCTGCACTACCTGCTGCCGTTCGTGATCGCCGGCGTCGTGGTGCTGCACGTCTGGGCGCTGCATGTCGCGGGCCAGAACAATCCGGCCGGCGTCGAGACGAAGACCGACAAGGACATCGGTGCCGTTCACGCCGCTATGCGACCATCAAGGACATGTTCGGCGTCTCGGTGCTTCCTGCTGCTCTACGCCTGGTTCATCTTCTACATGCCGAACTATCTCGGCGACGCCGACAACTACATTCCGGCCAATCCCGGCGTGACGCCGCACGCACATCGTGCCGGAATGGTACTACCTGCCGTTCTACGCCATCCTGCGCTCGATCCCGAACAAGCTCGCCGGCGTGATCGCGATGTTCTCGGCGATCATCGTGCTGGTGTTCCTGCCCTGGCTCGACAGCGCCAGGACCCGCTCGTCGCAAATATCGTCCGCTGGCCAAGCAGTTCTTCTGGATGTTCGTCGTCGTCTGCATCCTGCTCGGCTATCTCGGCGCGCAGCCGCCGGAAGGCATCTATGTGATCGCCGGCCGCATCCTCACGGTCTGCTACTTCGCCTACTTCCTGATCGTGCTGCCGCTGCTCACCCGGATCGAGACGCCGCGCGCGACTGCCGAACTCGATCGCGGACGACGTGCTGGCCAAGAGCGGCAAGGTCGCCGCCGCCGTGGTCGCGGTGATCGCTCGCGGGCGGGCGCTGTGGTCGGCAGCGCGCAGAATGCGCGCGCCGAGGATCAGGACGCGCCGCCGTCGCAGAAGTGGTCGTTCGCCGGCCCGTTCGGCAAGTACGACCGCGGCTCGCTGCAGCGTGGCCTGAAGGTCTACAAGGAAGTCTGCTCCGACTGCCACTCGCTGAACTACATCGCGTTCCGCAATCTCGCCGATGCCGGCGGCCCCGGCTATTCGGAGGCGCAGGTCGCGGCGCTCGCGTCCGAATACAAGATCAAGGACGGCCCGAACGACCAGGGCGAGATGTTCGAGCGGCCCGGCCGGCCGGCCGACTATTTCCCGGCGCCGTTCCCGAACGAGCAGGCGGCGCGCGCGGCCAATGGCGGCGGCCGCCGCCGGATCTGTCGCTGATCACCAAGGCGCGCTCCTATGAGCGCGGCTTCCCGCTGTTCATCTTCGACTTCTTCACCCAGTTCCAGGAGCAGGGCCCGAACTATGTCGCCGCGATCCTGCAGGGCTTTGAGGACAAGCCGCCGGCCGGCGTCACCATTCCCGACGGCTCCTACTACAACAAGTATTTCCCCGGCCACGCCATCAAGATGCCGAAGCCGCTCTAGCGACGGCCAGGTGACCTTCGACGACGGCTCGCCGGCGACGCTGCGCGCAATATGCCCAGGACGTCACGACGTTCCTGATGTGGGCCGCCGAGCCGCAAGATGGAAGCGCGCAAGCAGCTCGGCTTCCAGGTGTTCGTGTTCCTGATCATCTTCGCCGGCCTGATGTACTTCACCAAGAAGAAGGTCTGGGCCGACGCGCACTGAGCCCTGTCGAGGTGACGTGAAATTGAAAAAGCCCCCGGAACGGGGGCTTTTTTGTTGCTGTCATTCCGGGGCGAGCGTCATGCGCATCGAGCCTGCATCACACCGGGTCCCTCGCCACGGAATGACGAACTCTGATTGCGTCCTGCGCGCGCCGCGGCCAAAATGCCGCCATCGTCTCAAAGAACATCGCCGGAGGAACCCATGGGCACCATCATCACCTTCAAGCGTCCGGACGGCAAGGACGCCTCCGGCTATCTCGCCAACGCCGCGCGCGGCAACGCGCCGGGCGTGGTGGTGATCCAGGAATGGTGGGGCCTGCAGGACCAGATCAAGGGCATGTGCGACCGCTTTGCGCTGGCCGGCTTCGATGCGCTGGCGCCCGATCTCTACAAGGGCAAGGTGGTGCCGTATCACGACACCGACGCGGCCGGCAAAGAGATGAACTCGCTGGATTTCATGGACGCCACCACGCAGACCGTGCGCGGCGCCGCGCAGTATCTTGCGCGGAACGGCGCCAAGGTCGGCCTGACCGGCTTCTGCCTCGGCGGCGCGGTGACCATCATCGGCGCGACCAAAATTCCCGAGCTCGCCGCCGGCGTCGTGTTCTACGGCATTCCGCCGGAGCAGGCGGCAAAGCCCGCCGACGTCAAGATTCCGCTGCAGGCGCATTTCGCCAACAAGGACGACTGGTGCACGCCGGCAGCTGGTCGATGGCTTCGAGAAGGCCATGAAGGCCGCCGGCAAGTCGCTCGAACTTTACCGCTACGACGCCGAGCACGGCTTTCGTCAACGAGCAGCGCCAGTCGGTGCACGACCGCGCAATGCCGCCGAACTGGCCTGGGGCCGCGCGACGGAGTTTTTCAGGAAGCATCTGGGGTAGGGGCGTATTCTTCGCCAATCCGCGGCGTCGTACCCGGCGAAAGCCGGTATCCAGTACGTCGAGCTTCTCAATTTCGATGAACTGCAGTCTGCGAATTCGCTTGATGACATCGCTTCGCGGTCGTGATGACAGTCTTGCCGGACGACGGCGCGATCAATTACCGCTGCACCCCATCCCACCACGCGCACGTGCCCGACATCAGCTTGTAATTGCCTTCCATCACCTGCACCGGCGCGCGCAGGCCTTCGCGCGGCGGCGTTCATCCGCATCTCGCGCGCGACCTCGCGGTCTTTTCGGCGGGAGCCAGACGCGCTCATGGCCCCACAGGCTCGGGCCGTGATGCATCTCGACCGGCTGCCAGGTCGCGGGATCGATCTCGCGGCCGCCCCAGCCGCATTCGACCATGAACGACGACGGCGTCTTGGCGTAGAACGAGGTCATGAGGTCGTTGGTGTGGCGGCCGAGCGTGACGTTGACGCGGTCCTGCTGGCCAGCGCGACGTCATAGGACTGGCCGACATCGTCGAGCGAAAACAATTCCACCATCAGATGATGCATGCCGTTCTTGCCGGTCTCGATCAGCGCGAGGCTGTGATGGCGCGGATTGACGTGGAAGAAATAGGCGCGGAACGGCTTTTCGATGTAGTCGGACAGGCCGAAGCCGAGCACGTCGATATAGAACGCCATCATCGGCTCGATATTCTCGACCGTCAGCACGACATGGCCGAGGCCGAGCGGGCCGGTGCGAAAGCCCGAGATCGAGCGGCCCGGGCGAGAACGGCGTCTCGTCGATCTCGGCGCCGTGAAAGGCCTCGAGCCGGTTGCCGGCCGGATCGTGAAACGAGATCAGGCCGCGGACGCGCCGCGCATCGGCGAGCGTCTGCGGCTCGGCGGTGACGGCGACGCCGGCGCTTTCCAGCCGGGCGGCGAGCGCATCGAGCGCCGCGCGCATCCGCGACTTCCCAGCCGAAGAAGCGCGCGCCGTCGCCCATCGCGCGGTCGATCACGATGCGCTGCTTGCGGTCGTCCATCCGGAAGGCGAGCAGCGAGTTGCCGCGCTCGACCGCCTGCAACCCGACCAGCCCGGTGCCGAACTGCCGCCAGTCGTCGAGCTCGGCCGATCCGAACCCGGCATATCCCAGAGCCTGCAATGCCATCGCATGCGTCGCGCGCCTCCGCTGTTCGATGTCCCGGCGTCTGACTCCGTGCGGCTTGCGGGCAATAGCTACGGCGTATTTTGGGCGCTTCAAACACCAAAAGATGCAGCCGGATACCGCGCCAGCTGCCACGGCCTGCACGGCTCCCTTGACGTCCGCGCCGCCATGGTGTTTACCTGGCCCATGAGCACCGTCGTCCGCCCATTCCGTCTTTGGTGGCCCACCTTCTAAAAGGTGGCCGGTGCGATTTCATTTTCTTCAATCGTCAAAGGCCGCCATCGCAGTGCGACGGCCTTGTCGTTTGTCCTGTGTGGCGTTCCCTCGGCAAGTTTCGTAAGAGGATCACATGAACAGGACAGTCTTCTCGCTTCCCGCGCAGAGCGAATACCGCACCCGCGGCGGCCTCGCGGTGCACGCGCGTCGGTGGAGCAATTTACCGGCGGCGCCAACCGGCTCGACGATCTGATCGACCTGCTCGACCGCCGCCGCGGCGTGGTGCTGTCCTCGGGCACCACGGTGCCCGGCCGCTACGAGAGTTTCGACCTCGGCTTCTCCGATCCGCCGCTGGTGCTGGAAACCTCCGGCGTCGACTTCTCGCTCACGGCGCTGAACCCGCGCGGCGAGGTGCTGATCGCCTTCCTCGGCGACGCCCTGCGCGAGCCCTGCGTCGTCATCACCGAGAAGAGCGCGACGCGGCTCGCCGGCCATATCATGCGCGGCGCGGCACCGGTCGAGGAAGACCAGCGCACCCGCCGCGCCAGCGTGATGTCGCTGGTGCGCGATATCATCGCGGCGCTCTCGGCGCCAATGACGACCCGCTGCTCGGCCTGTTCGGCGCCTTCGCCTACGACCTCGTGTTCCAGATCGAGGACCTCGTGCAGAAGCGCGCGCGCGAAAAAGACCAGCGCGACATCGTGCTGTACGTGCCGGATCGCCTGCTCGCCTATGACCGCGCCACCGGCGCGCGGCGTGGTGCTGAGCTACGATTTTGCCTGGAAGGGCAAATCGACGGCGGGCCTGCCGCGCGAGACCGCGGAGAGCGTCTACGCCAAGACGCCGCGGCAGGGTTTTGCCGATCACGCGCCCGGCGAATATCAGGCCACGGTCGAGACCGCGCGCGCGGCGTTCGCCCGCGGCGATCTGTTCGAGGCGGTGCCGGGGCAGCTGTTCGCCGAGCCCTGCGAGCGCTCGCCGGCCGAAGTGTTCCAGCGGCTGTGCCGCATCAACCCGTCGCCCTATGGCGCGCTGATGAATCTCGGCGACGGCGAATTTCTGGTCTCGGCGTCGCCGGAAATGTTCGTGCGCTCCGACGGGCGCCGGGTCGAGACCTGTCCGATCTCGGGCACGATCGCGCGCGGTCGTCGATGCGATCGGCGATGCCGAGCAGATCCGCCAGCTCCTGAACTCGGAGAAGGACGAGTTCGAACTCAACATGTGCACCGACGTCGACCGCAACGACAAGGCGCGCGTCTGCGTGCCCGGCACCATCAAGGTGCTGGCGCGGCGGCAGATCGAGACCTACTCAAAGCTGTTCCACACCGTCGACCATGTCGAGGGCATGCTGCGGCCGGGCTTCGACGCGCTCGACGCGTTCCTCACCCATGCCTGGGCCGTGACGGTGACCGGCGCGCCGAAACTGTGGGCGATGCAGTTCGTCGAGGACCATGAGCGTTCGCCGCGGCGCTGGTATGCCGGCGCGATCGGCTGCGTGAATTTCGACGGCAGCATCAATACCGGGCTCACCATCCGCACCATCCGCATGAAGGATGGCCTCGCCGAGGTGCGGGTCGGCGCCACCTGTCTGTTCGACTCCGATCCCGCCGCCGAAGACCGCGAATGCCAGGTCAAGGCCGCCGCGCTGTTCCAGGCGTTGCGCGGCGATCCGCCAAAGCCGCTGTCGGCCTTCGCGCCCGATGCCACCGGCTCGGGCAAGAAGGTGCTGCTGATCGACCACGACGACAGCTTTGTGCATATGCTGGCGGATTATTTCCGCCAGGTCGGCGCCAGCGTCACCGTGGTGCGCTATGTGCACGCGCAGGACATGCTGAAGCAGAGGAACTGGGATCTCCTGGTGCTGTCGCCGGGTCCGGGCCGGCCGGAGGATTTCGGGATTTCCAAGACCATCGACACGGCGCTCGACAAGAAGCTGCCGATCTTCGGCGTCTGCCTCGGCGTGCAGGCGATCGGCGAATATTTCGGCGGCAAGCTCGGCCAGCTCGGCCATCCCGCGCATGGCCGGCCCTCGCGGGTGCAGGTGCGGGGCGGGCGGCTGATGCAGAACCTGCCGAACGAGATCGTGATCGGCCGCTATCATTCGCTCTATGTCGAGCGCGACAGCATGCCCGACGTGCTCGACGTCACCGCGAGCACCGAGGACGGCGTCGCCATGGCGATCGAGCACAAGACGCTTGCCGGTCGGCGGCGTGCAGTTTCACCCGGAATCGCTGATGTCGCTCGGCGGCGAAGTGGGTTTGCGGATCGTCGAGAACGCGTTCCGGCTCGGCGGCGGTCAATTGAGAGGACTCGTCATTGCGAGGAGCGAAGCGAAGCAATCCATGGCCGCACGGGAGAATGGATTGCTCGTCGCTATCGCGGCTCGCAATGACGAAAATAGAAAGAGAACCGATGACTTTTGATCACGATCTGAAGGCCACCGTCCGCACCATCCCGGATTATCCGAAGAAGGGCATCCTGTTTCGCGACATCACCACGCTGCTCGGCGATGCGCGCGCCTTCCGCCGCGCGGTCGACGAGCTGGTGCATCCCTGGGCCGGCTCCAAGATCGACAAGGTCGCGGGCATCGAGGCGCGCGGCTTCATCCTCGGCGGCGCGGTCGCGCATCAGGTCTCCGCCGGCTTCGTGCCGATCCGCAAGAAGGGCAAGCTGCCGCACACCACGGTGCGGATCGCCTACTCGCTGGAATACGGCATCGACGAGATGGAGATGCATGCCGACGCCGTGCATCCCGGCGAGCGCGTGATCCTGGTCGACGACCTCATCGCCACCGGCGGCACCGCGGAAGGCGCCGTGAAACTGCTGCGCCAGATCGGCGCCAATGTGGTCGCGGCCTGCTTCATCATCGATCTGCCGGACCTCGGCGGCGCCGCCAAGCTGCGCGCGATGGACGTGCCGGTGCGCACGCTGATGGCGTTCGAAGGACATTAGATCAGGCCATGTGGCCTGCAAGGGCATGTCCGGATCTGGCGCAGAGCCTGCATTCGCCTATATTTGCTTTGGCATCGTGAACCCAGGAGGACTGACATGACAGTTTCGACGGAACGCGCGGTCCTTGCCGGCGGCTGCTTCTGGGGCGTACAGGACCTGCTGCGCCGCTATCCGGGCGTGATTTCAACCAGAGTCGGCTACACCGGCGGCGAGGTGCCGAACGCGACCTATCGCAACCACGGAAATCACGCGGAAGCCATCGAGATCATCTTCGATCCGAAGATCATCAGCTATCGAAAGCTGCTGGAATTCTTTTTCCAGATACACGACCCCTCGACATTGAACCGTCAGGGCAACGACCGGGGAGCGAGCTACCGGTCGGCCATTTTCTATACCAGCGACGAGCAGAAGCGAGTCGCGATAGACACCATTGCCGATGTCGACGCGTCCGGTCTTTGGCCGGGCAAGGTTGTCACCGAGGTGACAGCCGCCGGGCCGTTCTGGGAGGCCGAGCCCGAGCATCAGGATTATCTGGAGAAATATCCTGATGGTTACACCTGCCATTTCATTCGGCCGAACTGGACGCTGCCGCACCGTGCGGAGAAAGCTCAATCACGCGCGAGCTGACTTTCGGCGGTAGAGACACCAGCGCGCCGGGGATGCGTCTCGTGGCCGACTTTAAAGGCGTCCATCCCCGGAACGCCCGGTCCAGGGAATTCTGCCCGTGTGGCTGCCGGATGCGGCGCCTTCCGGCTATCACGGTACGCTGACGCGGCGGAATACGGCCTGCGCATTGCATCCGTAACCTAAATCATCAGTCCCGAAATATTCCCGCAAAATCACTTGGCCAGGGTCGCCCGTCCAACATCGGACGGTGAGATGATGATTCAGTTCGTTCTCGACTATCGCAGCCCCTATGCCTACCTGGCAAACACGCAGCTCTCGGCGCTGGGCGCGCAAATCGCCCATGAACCCGTCGACATCCTTTGGGTCATGAAGAAGGTCAACAATCAGCCTTCGCCGATGTGTCCGCCAAAGGCGAAATACGCGGCGCTCGACGCGAGCCGCTGGGCGAAACTCTACGGCGTCCCCTTTGCTCCCAACTGGGCGTTGCTCGAAGCGTTGCGGGATGGACGCTGCAAGAATGACCTGTTCTCACGCGCCGGAATTGCCGGCCAGAAACTCGGCATTTTCGAGCAGACAAGCGACGCCCTGTTCAGGGCGATTTGGGCCGGCTCGGATGATCTGGCGAGTGCAGAGGGACGGTCGCAATTCGCCGCAAGCCGCGGTCTCCCGGATGAATTGTGGGAGATGGCGGAGTCTGCCGAGGTGGAGAAGAGGCTTGCCGCCAATGGCGAGCGCGCGGTGGCGCGCGGCGTATTCGGCGTGCCGACCTTCTTCGTCAATGATGAAATGTTCTTCGGTAACGATCGCCTCGATTTCATCAAGGCCAGGCCGAAGCCCGCATACGCGAAAGTGCCAGAAGGCCACTTTCTCTGAGTGCTGCGGGATTGGGTGTGGCGGTTTGTCGCGCGCGGCAGTGTGATGGTCGCCACACTCCTCCCTGTGCTGGTTGCAACGCGGCCATGCCGCGATGAACCGGGCTCACGCTCCATGGATTCACCGAGTATGGGGGATGAGCGCAGCCTTGCCTTCAGACGTGGTTATTTTTTCCTGAGGTGGCTGGCGACCGGGTTTGAAAAGTGAAGTTTCTCTTTGAAAATCAAATGCTTGATGTCGAGCGGCGGGAACTGAGCTGCGCCGGCAAAGGCGTGCCGCTTGAGCCGCAGGTCTTTGACCTGTTGTTGTACCTGCTGGAGAAGCGCGACCGGGTCGTCGGAAAGGACGAACTGTTCGACCAGGTGTGGGATGGCCGCATCGTTTCGGAATCGACGCTGACCAGCCGCATCAATGCGGTGCGCAAGGCCATCAAGGATACCGGCAAGGACCAGCGCCTCCTGCGCACGGTCATGCGCAAGGGTTTTCGCTTCGTCGGCGACGTCCAGGCGAAGCAACTGGACGAGGCGCCGTCGCCGCCTCTCTCGCCTTCCATTGACGGCGGCGAACCGCCGCGGCTGGCGCTGCCGGTTCTCGACCGCACCGCCATCGCCGTGCTGCCCTTCACCAATATGAGCAACGAAGCCGAGCAGGAGTATTTTTCCGACGGCATCAGCGAGGACGTCATCACGGCGCTGTCGAAGCTGCGCTGGTTCTATGTGATCGCGCGGAACTCCTCTTTCATGTACAAGGGCAAGTCCGTTCACTTGAAGCAGATCGGCGAGGAACTCGGCGTCGCCTATGTGGTTGAGGGCAGCGTTCGCAAGGACGGCGATCGCGTGCGCATCACCGCACAGCTGAACGACGTCGCAACCGGCAGACATATCTGGGCGGAGCGATACGACCGCGATCTGGCCGACGTCTTTGCCGTCCAGGACGAGATCACGCAGGCCATCGTTGCCGCGATCGAGCCGAAGCTTTACGCCGCGGAAAACTTCCGCGCCCAGCGCAAGGCGCCGGACAGCATGGACGCATGGGATCTCGTGATGCGCGCGCTGTCGCATTACTGGCGCGTGACGCGGCAGGACAACGTGGTCGCTCAGGCGCTGCTTGAGAAGGCCATCAAGATCGATCCGCACTATGGACTGGCGCTCGGCTTGCTTGCCACCAGCCACATGTTCGGCGCCCACATGGGATGGGAGGGGATGGCAAAGGCGGTTCTGATCGCCGAGCGCGCCGCGCTCGCCGCCATTCGTGCCGACAGCGAGGATGCCTGGGCGCATTACGCGCTCGGATGCGTCTATCTGTTCACGCGCTCCTTCGACGATTGCCTGTCGGAGTTGGAACTCGCGTTGCAGCTCAATCCCAGCTTCTCGCCCGCGCGCGGCTATTATGGCGTGTCGCTGGCCTATTGCGGCCGCTGGGAAGAAGGCGATCGCGAGGCGCGGCATGCGCTGCGCCTGAGCCCGCACGATCCCTTCGCCGCCATCTATTATGGAGTTGCCTCCTACAGCCAGTTCGTTGGCGGCAACTATGACGAGGCGATCGGTCTCGCGCGCGAGAGCATGCGCCTGCGTCCGGACTTCGTCGGCGCGCACCGCGTGCTGACCGCAGCGGCCGCCATGTCCGACCAGCCCGCGTTGGCGGCGAGGGCGCTCGAGGCGCTGCTCCGCGTTCAGCCGAACCTTTCGCTCGCCTGGCTCGCCAGCGAGATGCCGTTCAAAAGCGATGCCGAACGGGCGCACTATCTGGAGGCGTTTCGGCGCGCCGGGCTTCGATAGGAAATCCTCGAAACAGTCCCGAAAGATGCCGTCTTGTGACGAGACAGGCGCGCTTCCGCGTGCCGCTCCTGCTCGGTTGATCCGCTCGCATAATCTCAACCGTTTCTGGACAGGAAATCAGGGCTCTCTGAAGGTCTTTGCCGTCGGCAAGGTGCATGTTGGAGACGGGAGGGCAGCTTTTAGAACGGCATCAGAGAAGGCGAGACGATGACTTTATTGAATACGAATTCCAGTTATTCCAATCCATCATACATTTGGGCGGCGATCCGCTCCATTGGCAGAGGATTTCTCAAGCTGGTCAATGGATGGGTCGCGGCCATCATCGCCCAGCGCGCACATCAGGCAACCCTGACCGTCCTGCGCCATCTCGACGAGCGGCAGCTGAGGGACATCGGTATCGATCGCGGCGAGATCGACGCTGCTTCGCCGGACGCCGTCAGAGATCTCGCATTGAGACGGCACGCGATGCTTCCCTGACGCCGATCCCGGGGGCGGCGCAATGGCGGCGTGCCGTTTGACAGTCGAACCAGAAAGGGATGCGCCGGAACCGCTCCCTATTTCACCGCCGATGCCGACTGCGCGGGCTTGCCGAAAACGCTGCGGCATCCTTCGCTTAAGTTGGCCCGCTGCCTGCGCATGCAGGCGGTAATTCGCTCGACGTCGGGGATTTCCGCGGAACAGAGCCGCAGGACGTCAGGCGTGCAAAGCCGCCGCTGATCTTCCGGCGTGAAGGCCCGGCTGGCGGAAGGCCACAAAGCCCAGCAAGCCGCGACACCAGCGGCAAGCAGCAGTCCTCGAACGTAAAGCAGATTGGTTCGCATCGTCCCCTCGAGATTGACCGACGTTGCGGTCGCCATCCAGGCGGTTCTCCACCTTGGAATCGATGCATGATGGTAGTCTGGATTTCTTCTGTCTCAACGTGGCGAGACCGCCGTGCACTGTTTTTTGCAATCGTGCACCTGCATCTGCGTCTGCGTCTGTTCCCAAGAAGGAACTGAAATCCGGTGCAGCGCAGTCGGCGAACTTGAGTGCAAGACCATGGCCCCGGGCCGGGACGACCCTCAAGACTTCTGCAGGATCAAATTCAGCTCCAGCTCGCGGAACATGAAATAGTTGCGGCGGATCCATTGGTGCAGCTCGGTCGAAGAGTCCTTCTCCTGGCGCAAATAGCCGGTGAAGGAGAAGCTCAGCCGGTCGATATAGGTCTTCAGAAAGGTCGGCAGCGCGGTGATGCGCAGCACGCGGCCGTGCGACATCGCGTCCGGCAATTCGCCGCGCACCACATATTCGTTGTCGATCACGATCAGGTTGGACGGCGGGATCTGCAGTTTCAGCATCTCGTGGGCGCGCGCCGAGGTGCGGTCGATGTCGGCCACGAACAGGATGATCGGCGCCACGTTGCGCCGCGCCGCTTCCTTCAGGAAGCCGATCTGATCCGACATCTTGAAGAACTCGTCGAAGGCATGGTAGCCGAGGTCGATCACCTTGGAGAGCCCGTCGTCGACGATGATGCGGTCCATCAGCTGCATCTTGCCGTAGGTGTCGATGACGTCGGCCGTCTCGGTGACGTCAGGGAGATAGTCGAGCAGCGACGGCTCTTTCAGATTGATGTCAAACGACGTCACCCGGCCGTTCTTCAACAGCAGGAATTCGCTCAAGAGCCGCGCGACCAGCGTCTTGCCGACCTGCGGGCGGGGCGAGCCAACGATGTAGACGGGGGTGGCGGGCATTCCGTCTATATCAGGAGATTTTTTTGCGCTAATCCAGCCGAATTGCGCGGCAGGCGGCGATTATTTTTCGCTGCTGCGCGGGACGGCTTTGCCGGAGCCTACGATATCGGTCAGCTTGATGCGATCGAACTCGCTCCAGACATTGGCGAGCCAGTGCCGGACATAGCCGCGCAGCACGAAGGAATAGTTCGCGGCCTCGTCGCGAGGGCCCTTGTTGGCGACGAATTTCAGGAACGGGACGGAGGCGACCTCGACCTGCTCATAGGCCATCTCGTTGAGCTTCGGGATGACCAGGTCGGTGGCATCCTTGATGCGGTGAAAATAGGAGTTGTAGGTCGCCTGGTCCCACTGGAAGAACTGGGTGTCGTTGATGAAGTTCTTGACCAGGAAGTACTTCGCCCCGGACATGAAATTCGCGGTCTCGGCGATCTCGTCCAGCGAGGCAATCGAGGGTCCCAGTATATGGAAGACGGCAAAGGTGATCTGGCCGCTCTTGGCGGCATCGAGGAAGCCGATGTCACGGAGCGAGGCCAGCGCGGGCGACAGCAGGCCGGCGCGGACGTCGATCACGGTGACGGAGGGCGACGCCGTGTTCAGCGTATCGAAGATCTTCATCTGGTCGGACGTCGTCGTCATGTCGACGATCTCGGTGATGTCCGGATGGAAGCGCTTCAAGGTGCCGCGCGGGGATTCAGTATCGAAGGCCCGGGTCGCCACGCTGTTGGCGTTGAAATAGTCAAGCAAGGTGCGCGACACCGTGGTCTTGCCGACCCCGCCCTTGTCCGCGCCCACAACAATTACCGCCGGCTTCGCCATATCGATCCCTTCAACGCCCCCGACCATTGCGGCCGGCTGTTCCCAACCTTGTTTGGGCGCGAACATGGCAGAAACAAGGGAGAATTCAATTCATTGCACCGTCTGTTCGTACCCTTCGCACGGATTTTGTGAGCGGCGCGAAGCGGTTCTTCGCATTTGAGGTGCTAATGCCGTCCCCACGGACCGGTGGGATCGCCCCAGGGCCCAGGACGAGCATCAGGACGAGCATCGGGCAAGGGCGGTGGGTCAGCGCTCGGGACACCTTCAGGGGGACCGTCGCTCCATGGGCCCTGCGGCAGGGACGGCGGCGTCGCGCCCGATGTCGTGATCTCCGCTTGCTGCTCGGACGGCTGCATCGGCAGCGCCAGCGGCCCCTCATAATGGCCGCCGGCATATTTCACCAGCGCCTGCACCCGGGATTTTACGGAAGGATGGGTCGCAAACAGGTCGGCAAAGCCCTCGCGCGGGTTGTCGACGCAGAGCTCCATCACCGCGGAGGTTGCGCCCGGCAATTCGCCGCGGCCCTCGATCTTGCGCAGCGCCGAGATCATCGCATCCGGATTCTTGGTCAGCTCCACCGAGCCGGCATCCGCCAGGAGTTCGCGCGAGCGCGACAGTGCGAGCTTGACGAACTGTGACAGCGCCCAGGCCAGGATGATCAGGACGATCGCGACGACGACGATCAGGATCGCGGCCCCGCCGCCGCCCTTCTTGTCGCCGCTGTCGCTGCTTCCGCCGCTATTAGATGATGAGGATGAAGACGACGACCAGGACGATCCGCCGCCACCCCAGCCGCCGCCGTAATAGCCGAAATTGGAAAAGCCGCGGAACAGCAGCTCGGCGAAAAAGCCGACCACGCCGGCGATGATGACCGCGATCACCATCATCTGCACGTCGCCGTTGCGGATATGGGTGAGCTCGTGGCCGAGCACGGCCTCGATTTCCTGGTCGTTGAGATTGTTCAGGAGGCCGGTGGTGACGGTGACAGAATATTGCCGCTGGTTCAACCCGGTTGCGAAGGCGTTCAGCGCGTCGCTCTCCATGATCTTCAGCTTCGGCATCGGGATGCCGCGCGAGATGCAGAGGTTTTCGAGCAGATTATAGAGCCGGGGCTGCTCCTTGCGCGTCACGCTCTCGCCGCCGGTGACGGCATCGATCATCTTTTGATGAAAGAAGTAGGCGATCACGATCCAGAGGAGCGCCGCTCCCGTGGACCAGGGCAGGGTGCGGATCACATCGGTGAGCGCCGCCGTCAGGTAATAATTGACGGTGCCATCGCCGTTGTTGAGGACCTCGATGATCAGCGCGCCGGCATAGACGATGACATAGACCAGCAGGAACAGGCCCGCGAGCAGGACCATCGAGCGGGTCTTGTTCGCGGCGATATGGGTGTAGAGACCGTAGGCGGCCATGGCGGCGGCTTTGTCCGCGCGCCTAGAACTTCACGCTGGGCGCGGCTTCGACCTCGGTGCGGCTGGCGCCGAGATCGAAGAAATCCTTTTTGGTGAAGCCGAACATGCCGGCGAACAGGGCGGCCGGCATCTGCTGGATGCCGGTGTTGTATTCCTGGACCGCGTTGTTGTAGAAGCGCCGGCTCGCCGCGATCTTGTTTTCGAGATCGGACAGTTCGCTCGCGAGCTGCTGGAAGTTGGCGTTGGCCTTGAGGTCCGGATAGGCCTCCGACAGCGCAATCAACCGGCCGAGCGCGCCGGAGAGCTGGCCCTCCGCCGCCGACACCTGCGCCGGGCCCTGCGCCGACATCGCCGAGTTGCGTGCCCTGATGACCTCGTCGAGCGTGCCGCGCTCATGCGCCGCGTAGCCCTTCACGGTCTCGACCAGGTTCGGGATCAGATCGTGGCGCTGCTTGAGCTGCACGTCGATATCGGCAAAGGCCTGGCCGACGCGCTGGCCGAGCGCGACCAGCCGGTTGTAGGCACCGAAGGCGAGGAAGACGAGGAGGACGATGATGCCGAGAACGATCCAGCCGGACATGGAGAAACTCCTGGAGGGGAAAGAAGGCGGATAATCTAGATGAAAGGGCGCGCGTGCATCAGCCGCCACGAGGTGGGCATCTCCTTAGTCTCACGCAAGCGGTGCGAAGTTCAACCGCCAAGCCGTGGAAAGCGTTAACTTTTTTCGCTAACCGCATCGCCCCAGCGCCAGTGCCGGGCGCGTCCATAGGCCGCTTTGTCGCGACGCGGGACTTTGGCGATGGCGAGGCCATCGGGCGTGCAGAGCCTGGCTGAAATTTCGGCCTTGCCGACCGCGGGTTGCGCCAGCACGCGGGATCCGCGCTGTTCGACTGGTTTTCGCGTCAGCACGACATAGGAAAACCGCTCGTCCTCGAACGGCACATCGGCACCCTTGACCTGCTTGTGGGCGCGCGAGCGGGCAGCCGCTGCGAGAAGTGGCACCAGTCGGGCGGCGAAAGCGGGCATTTTGTATCGTGCGGGCAGGGCGCCGCGACCGTCGCGCCGGCGGCGATGAGTTGGCCGCGAGCGGCGAGGACGCGCGCATAGCCCGCGGGCGTGCCGGGTTCGACGAGGAGAAGCATGTCGCGGGTTTTGGCCCACATCGCCTGCGCGAGCGATTTTCGCTCGGCCTCGCCGAGTTCGCCGATCAGGTAGCTCGCGATGACGAGATCGGCCGTCTCGGCTTTGGCGAGCGCGGTGCTGGCTTGGCCGGGCTCATAACGCAAATCGCCAAGGCGCGTACTGTCGCGCGAGAGATCGAGTGCCAGCGCCCGCAGCGCTGAATTGACGTCAAGCAGCGTGAAAGCGGTCAGCGATGGCAAGGCTTCGCGAGCCGCCCAGCTTGCGGTGCCGGGTCCGGCTCCGACATCAAGCAGGGATTGCGGCGCGAAATCGGGCCATGCTTCGATCAGCGCATTCAGGCACGCGGCGACCGCGGCGTAGGTCGCGGGCATCCGCGCCAGCGCATAGGCGAGCGCGTCGATTGCAGATTTGATCGTGCCGGAGCCGCCGCCGTCGCGATAGGTCTTCGAGATAATTGCCGCGCGGGCCGCCACGTCGTTGCGTGACAGGCCCTCGAGTTTCGCCTCCAGCGCGGCCCTGAGTTCGGCGGGGAGATCGGGGCCGATCACGCCACGTGCTGGTCGAGGATTTTCACCGCCTCATCGAGCGCGACCGAGACCAGCTGCGACACGCCGCGCTCGGCCATGGTGACGCCGAACAGCCGGTTCATCCGCGCCATGGTGATCGGATTGTGGGTGATGATAATAAAGCGCGTGTCCGTCGATCCCGTCATCTCGTGCAGGAGGTTGCAGAAGCGTTCGACGTTGTGGTCGTCGAGCGGCGCATCGACCTCGTCCAGCACGCAGATCGGCGAGGGGTTGGTCAGGAACACCGCGAAGATCAGCGCCAGCGCGGTCAGCGCCTGCTCGCCGCCCGACAGCAGCGACAGCGTCTGCGGCTTCTTGCCGGGCGGCTTTGCGATGATTTCGAGGCCGGCTTCCAGCGGGTCGTCGCTCTCGATCAGGTGAAGTGCTGCCTCGCCGCCGCCGAACAGCTCGGTGAACAGCCGCTTGAAATGGCTGTTGACCACTTCGAACGAGGTGAGCAGGCGTTCGCGCGCCTCGCGGTTGAGGCTCTGGATGCCCTGGCGCAGCCGCTTGATGGCCTCGACCAGATCGTCGCGCTCGGTGGTGAGCGTGGTGTGCTGGGCCTCGACCTCGCGCAGCTCTTCTTCGGCGCGCAGGTTCACCGCGCCGAGTCGCTCGCGGTCGCGACGCAGCTTATCGAGATTTTCCTCGATCTCGGGAAGCGGCGGCAGCTCCGCTCCCGGCTCGATCTCGGCAAGGCCCGCGACCGCCTGCGGCTCGACCTCGAGCATGTCGTGGATTTCGCGCTCGACATCGGCAAGGCGGCGCCTGGCGCCTTCCATGCGCTCTTCGGCGCGGGCGGTGGCTTCACGCGAGCTCGACAAGGCTTCGAGCGAAGCCTTGGCGGAGCGGTCGGTCTCGGCCATCGCGGTCTCGGCGGCGGCGAGCGCGTCGGCGGCGACGCGGCGGTCGTGCTCGGCGTGCTCGATCTCGGAGATCAGCGCGCTGCGCTTCTCGGCGAACACCGCCGGTGCATTCTCGAGCTCGGTGCGTTCGGCGGTGACCTCGGTGATGCGCAACTCGATGGTCGCGATCTGCGAGGCGGCACTGGCCTTGCGGTTGGTCCATTCGTTGCGCTCGGCGAGGATCGCCTGCACGCGGCGGTCGGCGAGCTCGGCTTCGCGGGCGAGTGCCTGCGCTTCCGCGCGCACCTGGGCGGCCATGCGGCGATGGCCCTCGATATCGCTGCGCACGGCGGCGAGCTTCTCTTCGGTCTCGAGGCTCGGCGGTAGCTCGGCAAGCGCGTCGAAGGCGGCCTGATGCGCGCCCTCGACCTCGGTGCGGTCGATGGAAAGGCGGCTATAGGCCTCGAACAGCGCCGACTTGCGCGCGGCGTGGCGGTTGATCTCGCGCTCGGTCGCGGTATGGCGCTCGCGCGCGGCATCGGCCTCACGCTGGGCGGCGCGCGAGGATTCGCGCGCGGCAGTTTCAGCCTGGGCGGCGGCCTTTACCTCGGCATCGGCCGTCTCCAGCGCCTGGCGCTTGGCGGTCGCATCCTGGCGGGCCTGCTCGACCTCGTTCTCGATGTCGACCAGCCGCGCGCGTTCGGCGAGGCGGCGCGCCGCCCCGGTCGGAGCGTGGGCTGCGGCGACAAAGCCGTCCCAGCGCCAGACGTCGCCCTCGGGAGAGACCAGCCGCTGCCCGGTCTTGAGCTGCGACACCAGTTCCGCGCCGCGTTCCTTCGATACTACGCCGATCTGCTTCAACCGCCGCGCCAGTTCCGGCGGCGCCTGCACATGGGCCGCCAGCGGCTCGACGCCCGCGGGCAAGGACGGGTCGTCGGTGCCATCGCTGGCCACCGTCCAGCGCATCGGCGCGGAGGGATCGACGGGCGCGTCGAGATCGTCGCCGAGCGCCGCGCCCAGCGCCTTCTCAAAACCCTTGGTGACGGTGACGCCGTCGATGATCGGCGGCCAGAGGTTCTTGGTCGCGCCGGTGACGAGTTTCGCAATGGTGCGCGCTTCGGTTTCGAGCCGCTGCACGCGCTTGTCGGCTTCCGCCAGCGGCGCGCGGGAGGCTTCGAGTTTCGCGCGGGCGGTCACCTGCGCGGCCTCGCTCTCCTGTACCGTGATCTCGGCCTGGCTACGGTTCTGCTGCGCGGTCTCCAGGGCGGCGGCCAGCGCCGACAGGTCGCCAAGCCGGCCGGTCTCCTCCGCCAGCTTCTGCTCGTCGGCCTGGACATTGGCGATGTCCTGGTCGAGCCGCGCCAACCGGTCGCGGTGGCTGCGGACATTGGCCTCGAACTGATTGCGCTTGGCGGTGAGGTCGGCGAGCGTGGTAGTGAGCTCGGCGAACAGCCGCTCGGTGTCGGCCAGCGTCGCCTCGGCGGCGGCGACACGTTCATCAACGCCGGAGCGCTTTTCGACGCGCGACTTGATCTCTTCCTTTAACTCCGCGTCTTCGGTGTCGAGCCGCTCCAGCGCAACATCGGCGTCGGTCGCCTGCTGCTGCTCGCGGGCGATGTCGGCGGCAAATTGCGTGAGCCGGCGATCGAGCTCGGCGACGCGCTCCTTGGCGCGCTCCTCCTCGCGGTCGAGCAGGTCGCGCGCATTGGTCAGACGCTGCAGGCCGGCGGCGGCGCGGGCTTCCGCCTCGCGCAGCGCCGGCAGCTCGGCGGCGCGGACCGCCTGGATGCGGGCGGCTTCGGCCTGTTCGCGGGTGCGCTCGGCCATCTCGCGCACGGCGAGGTCGTGGGTATGGGCGGACTCGCCGACATCGGCATTGGCTTCGAGCCAGCGCAGATGGTACAGCATGGCTTCCGCCTTGCGCACCTTGGCCGCGACCTCGCGGTAGCGGATCGCCTGGCGCGCCTGCTTCTTCAACCCTTCCACCTGGCCGGCGAGCTGGCCGATCACGTCCTCGACGCGGGTGAGGTTGGTCTCGGCCGCCTTCAGCCGCAGCTCCGCCTCATGGCGGCGGGCATGCAGGCCGGCGACGCCGGCCGCGTCTTCCAGCACGCGGCGGCGCTGTTCGGGCTTGGCCTGGATGATCTCGCCGATCTTGCCCTGGTGGACGAGGGCCGGCGAACGCGCGCCGGTCGCGGCGTCGGCGAACAGGATCTGCACGTCGCGGGCGCGCACGTCGCGGCCGTTGATGCGATAGACCGAGCCGGCCTCGCGCTCGATGCGGCGGGAGATTTCCAGGAGCTGGCTGTCGTTGACGGCGGCCGGCGCGGTGCGATCGGCATTGTCGATCGTCATCATCACTTCGGCGTGGTTGCGCGCCGGGCGGTTGCCGGAACCGGCGAAGATCACCGCGTCCATGTCGGCGGCGCGCAGCGATTTGTGCGAGGTCTCGCCCATCGCCCAGCGCAGCGCCTCGACCAGGTTCGACTTGCCGCAACCGTTCGGACCGACGACCCCGGTGAGGCCGGGTTCGATCACGAAATCAGTGGGTTCAACGAACGACTTGAAACCGTGGAGGCGCAGACGCGTCAGCTTCATGAAACAACCATGTCTGTTGGCAGGGCGCGAATCTCCCTGCCGGGACAATACCATAGAAGGCAATGTCGGTGTGGGGGCGAGTCGCTTTCGGCGCCTCTGATGGCCCGGGACAATGGCTTTGCCATGACCGGAGGGCAACCGGCGAAAGCCTGTTTTCCCAAGGCTTTTGTTGGGGTTATCCGCGAAATTAAATCTTGACCGCGACCTTGAGCGCTATCGCGCTCAAGATTCTTGATTGAGCATGATCTCCGCGCAAACGCTCCACGTTTGTCGCGAGGGAAAACCGGCGTTCCACTTTGCCGGATCATGCTCTCGAGAATCAGCTGTTGAACAGCGGCTTGATCTACTTGTTGAAATTCCTCGAAGGGAACTTCAGCTTCGAGATGAAGGATCAGCTCTTCAGGAGCGGATTGATCCTCTTCTCGAACTCCTCGATCGTGGTTTCGCCCTTGATCTTCTCGCCGTTGATGAAAAAGGTCGGCGTCGAGTCCACCTTCAGCACGTCGCTGGCGTATTTCTGGTCGGCCGCGATCTTGTCGAGCAGCTTCTGGTCCTTCAGGCAGGCCTCGACTTCCGGCTGGCTGAGACCGGCCTGCTTGCCGATCCGGGTCAGCGTCTCCGTGGTGTTCTTCACCACCCAGTCGTTCTGGGAGCGGAACAGGAGGTCGGTGACCGCGAAATATTTCGCCGCATCGTCCTTGGCAATGCAGCGCGACAGCATCGAGCCGGCGGCGGCTTTGATGTCGAGCGGGAACTCGCGGAAGATGTAACGGATCTTGCCGGTGTCGATGTATTCCGACCTGATCTTCGGGAACACCTCGGCATTGAACGCCGCGCAATGCGGGCAGGTCATCGAGGCGTATTCGGTGATGGTCACGGTGGCATTGGCCGGTCCCAGCGCCATGTCGGGCAGGGATACGGGCTTGGCGACATCGGCCGCGCTTTGCGCCATGGCCTCAGAGATCAGCCGCAGCGGCGAGAGCCCGGCCAGCGCGGCAAGGCCGGTCAGGGACAGGGCGGCGGTGAAGGCGCGTCGCGTGATGATCAAGGTCGACTCCCGAAAATGGCGCGTCTTGAAAGAGGCCTGTTCGCTAGCTTGAAACGGCCAAGGTGGCAATGGGCGGTCCCGATAGCGTCCGTACCGGGGCGTCAATTTCCCTTGATTGCGGCGCCCAATCGCGCCAGCGCGGCGCGCAATTCCTCGTCCTCGACCGAGGACAGGGTTTCAGCGATTTCGGCCACCTGCTTCGGGTCCGGGGAACGGGGCGGCGCGCGACGCTCGCGCCGCGACAGCGGCGCCTGGCGCAGCGCCAGCCTGCCCACCGCGCTCCAGCCGAAGAAGCGGTTGACCCGTTGCAGGATCACGTCGGAGGAGTGCTGGATCTCCAGCGCCATCGGGCCCTCCACCCGCAGCACCAGGGTAGCCGGCTCCTGCGGCTGGCCTTCGACCGGCCGCGGCCATTGCATCTTCAGCGGCTCCGAATGGGCAGCGATCTCGGGGCCGGCGATCTCGGCCCACCGGGTGACCAGCTCGCGCGCGGCAAAACCCTGCTTGGCATAGGCGTCGGAGAAGACGTCGCTGAGCAGGAGGGAGAGAGGTTTTGCGCTGACCCGACCGGGCTTGGACATGGGGGCCTATATCACCAATCGAGCTGTTCCTGGTGCAGATTCGCCTGTCACCGCAGGCTTCGAGTCGCATCTAGCGACCTTGGAAGTATGACGTGCCTACGATGACCGAATGACGCAGGCGTGAAGTCTTATGCAGACCGTGGCCCCGAAAGAAAACCTCCGCTGCCGATGGCGCTGCAACGTCGACGGATCGCCCCGGGCTGCTGCTCGCCTGGTACGATCGGCATCGGCGGAAGCTGCCATGGCGGCCGCCGGCGGGTGAGCGCGCCGATCCCTACCGGGTGTGGCTTTCGGAGATCATGCTGCAGCAGACCGGCGTCAAAACCGTCGGGCCCTATTTCGAGAAGTTCGTCGCGCGCTGGCCCGACGTCGCCGCGATGGCGGGCGCTTCGCTCGACGATGTCCTGCGCATGTGGGCCGGGCTTGGCTATTATTCACGCGCGCGCAATCTGTACGCCTGCGCGGTCGCGGTTGCGCGCGACCATGGCGGCGCGTTTCCGGACACCGAAGAGGGGCTGCGCGCGCTGCCGGGGATCGGGCCCTACACGGCAGCCGCGATCGCCGCGATCGCATTCGACCGCCGCACCATGCCGGTCGACGGCAATATCGAGCGCGTGGTGTCGCGGCTGTTCGCGGTGGAAGAGGCGCTGCCGCAGGCAAAGCCAGTGATCCAGCAACTCGCCGCGACCCTGCTCGGCCCCCTCGCGCCGGCGACGAGAAGTCTCGCGCCGGCGATAGCGCGCAGGCGCTGATGGACCTCGGCGCTTCCATCTGCACGCCGAAAAAGCCGGCCTGTGCGCTGTGCCCGCTGAACGAGGATTGCGCGGCACGCGCGCAGGGCACGCAGGAGACGTTTCCGCGCAAGGCGCCGAAGAAATCAGGCGAGCTGCGCCGCGGCGCGGCCTTTGTGGTGACGCGCGGCGGCGAGCTCCTGGTCCGCACCCGGCCGGAAAAAGGCCTGCTCGGCGGCATGACCGAAGTGCCGGGCTCGGAGTGGCGCGCCGAACAGGACGACAAGGCCGCGCTGAAACAGGCGCCTGAGCTGAAAGGCGTCACATGCTGGCATCGCAAGGCAGGTGTCGTCACCCATGTCTTCACACATTTCCCGCTCGAGCTTGTGGTCTACACGGCGCAAGTGCCGGCCCGCACGCGCGCGCCCGAGCGGATGCGCTGGGTACCGGTCGCAACGCTCGCCGCCGAAGCGCTGCCGAATGTCATGCGTAAAGTCGTCGCACATGGGCTAGGTGAATAGCTGCTGACAGCAAGCTGTCAGCACGCCTGCGTTAGGACGAATTGACCGAAACGGAGGTTCCCATGATCAAGACCGCGCTCGACCAGATCACCCCGCCGCCGGTCGCTAAATTGCTGGGCTGGCGCTTGCTCGATGCGCGGCCGGCCGAGGGCTGGATCAAGCTCGGCTTCGACGGCAAGCCCGAGTTCCTGAACCCGGCCGGTTTCGTCCAGGGCGGTATCCTGTCGGCGATGCTCGACGACACCATGGGCCCGGCGGTGCTGGTGATGACTGAAGGCAAGAGCTACACGACAACCATCAGCCTGACCGTGAATTTCCTCAGCCCCGCAAAGCCCGGGCCGATCATTGCGGAGGCGAAGGTCACGCAACTCGGCAAGACGGTTGCCTTTGTCGAGGGAAAACTGACGGCCGGGGACGGCACGCTGCTCGCGACGGCCACGGCCGTCGAGCGGCTGCTGGATGCAGCCAAGGCGATCCGCTGAACGAACATGGTTGCTGTGCCCGCCGATTATACCTACCGGGAACCGGGAACTGTTTTTCGATCCGGCAATTTTTCCTCCATGAGAGCACTCATGGCCGGATTGATTGCAGCAGCGATTCTCTGGACGGTGGACGTTGAGCTGAACGACGGCCGCTACACCAGCGTCATCAAGCAAGCGGCTTTCAGCTTCGTCGGACGTTAGTCAGCTCGCGCGGGCCTGCCGAATCTGCACGATCGACGGCTTGGCGTTGAGCGCCTCGACCTGAAAACCCGCGACGCGCTTGTAATTGGCGGCGATGTCTTCCAGCT
Source organism: uncultured Alphaproteobacteria bacterium (assembly GCA_963739755.1). Taxonomy (GTDB): domain Bacteria; phylum Pseudomonadota; class Alphaproteobacteria; order Rhizobiales; family Xanthobacteraceae; genus Bradyrhizobium. The sequence continues at coordinate 63,351 of CAVUCB010000011.1, forward strand.
CCTGCTGTGACAGCACCTCGGTGACGACCTTATAGCCATCAGGGGCGCGCTCCTCGACCAGCTGCATCACCTGCTCGGGGCCGTTGCGGCGGTTGAGCATCACGAGATCGCTGGTGGCCGGGCGGCGTTCGGCCTCGTAGGCGGTGAGCGCGGCGTTGGTCGTTCCCTGCGCGAGAATCTCGCGCGTGAGCACGCGGGCATCGAGGATCGCCTGCGAGGCGCCGTTGGAGCCGACCGGATACATCGGATGCGCGGCGTCGCCGAGCAGCGTCACCTTGCCAAAAGTCCAGCGCGGCAGCGGGTCGCGGTCGACCAGCGGATATTCATAGGCGTGCGCGCAGTTGCGGATCAAACCGGGCACGTCGAGCCAGTCGAATTTCCAGTTCTCGAACCACGGCAGAAACTCTTCGAGTTTCGCGGTGCGGTTATAGTCCTCGCGCCGCCATTGGTAGGTCGGCGGCATGTGGCGCTCGGCGATCCAGTTGATCTGGTATTTGCCTGAGGCGTCGGGTTCTTTTGAAATCGGATAGCAGACGAATTTCAGCACTTCGTGGCCGGCCATGATCATGGTGCGGCCGGAGAGGAAGGCGTCGCTCGCGGTGATGCCGCGCCAGAGGATGCGGCCGTTCCAGATCGGCGGCCCTTCCTGCGGATAGAGTTTTTCGCGCACGGCGGAATGAATGCCGTCGCAGGCGATCAGGATCGCACCCTCGTAGCTGCCGACCACGCTGCCGGTCGCTCTGTCGATGAACTCGGCACGAACGCCACTGTCCGTTTCGGTCCACCCCGAGAGATGATGGCTGGTTCGGATGTTCGTCGCTGCCGAGACGCATCGTGGCGGCGTCGAGCAGGATCTGCTGCAGCGCGCCGCGGTGGATCGAGAACTGCGGCCATTTGTAGCCGGCCTCCAGCCCGCGCGGCTCGCTCCAGATCGGCTGGCCATGCTTGGAGAAATAGGCGAGCTCCTTGGTACGCACGCCCGCGGCAGAGAGCTGGTCGAGCAGGCCAAGCTCGATCAGTTCGCGCACGGCATGCGGTAGCACATTGATGCCGACGCCGAGGGGTTTGAGTTGCGGCACGCTCTCGAACACGCGAACGGGAACGCCGATCTGGTGCAGGCTGAGCGCCAGCGTCAGCCCGCCAATTCCGCCCCCTGCGATCAATACCGTCATGACACGCCCCTGTTACTCCCTTTTGTGATGACACGGGAGCGCGGCCGTGGGCAACCGCGAAAAGCCCGGCCGCGCGGTGGCTGGACGGCGGCAGGCCGTGCCGTTAACCTCCGGCCTTCTTCGAGAGGAAACGACAATGTACAAGCTCTATTACGTGACCGGCACTTGCGCACTCGCCTCCCACATTGCGCTGGAAGAGGCCGGCGCCGACTACAAGACCGAGCGGCTCGACTTCAAGACCAACCAGCAGCAGAGCCCCGACTATCTCAAGATCAACGTCAAGGGACGGGTGCCGTCACTGGTGACGGACAAGGGCGTCATCACCGAGACGCCCGCGATCCTGGCCTACATCGCGCAGACTTTTCCGAAAGCGAAGCTGGCGCCAACTGACGATCCGTTCGCCTTCGCACAGGTGCAGTCCTTCAATAATTACCTCTGCGCCACCGTGCACGTCGCGCATGCGCACAAGGGCCGCGGTTATCGCTGGGCTACGGAAAAATCCTCCTTCGCCGACATGAAGCGTACGGTGTCGAAGAGCATGGCGGGCTGCTTCGAGCTGATCGAGAAGGGGATGCTGAAGGGCCCCTGGGTGATGGGCGAGCAATACACGGTCTGTGATCCCTATCTCTACACCATCGCGCTCTGGCTCGAGGGCGACGGCGTCGACCTCAAGACGCTGCCGCGGGTCTCCGATCACATGAAGCGGATGGCGGAGCGGCCTGCGGTGCAGAAGGTGATGGGCGAGCAGCAGGCCAAGGCGGCTTGAGTTGGTCCAATCTATAGGGTGGGCAAAGCGAAGCGTGCCCACCAACTCTGGCACCGATAATGAGATGGTGGGCACGGCGCTTGCGCGCCTTTGCCCACTCTACGATTTCTTCGCTTTTTCCAACTCCCGTCCTGTCTCCAGCATCAATCGCCGCAGCCAGATCGAGCCCGGGTCCATCTGCGCCCTGGTCGGATAGAACATGTAGAGCTCGTCGATGCCGGGATCGAGCGGCGGCGTGATGGTCGTGAGCGAGAGCTGCTTCGACAGCGCCGATATCAAGCGTCGCGGCACGAAGGCGACGAGGTCGGTGCGTGCGGCGACATGCAGCGCCTCGATATAGCCGGGGACGACGAGGGCGATGTTGCGCTCGATGCCCCTTGGCCGTAGCCACATGTCGATCAGGTCTTCGCTGGCGCCGCCCTTGATGACGGCAACGTGGCGCGCTTTGAGGAATGTCTCGCGCCTGCTCAGCTTTCTGCCGAGGGGATGGCCGCGCCGCACCGCCAGCGCATCCGAATCCGTGTAGAGAAGCTGGCGGTGAAAGCCCTTGAAAGCATCGCCGATCGCGATCACGAGATCGATGGTGCGGGCGAATTCCGCCTGAAAGTCCGCAGGCCCTCGCCACGGCGTCACCTCGATCCGCAGGTTTGGCGCGACCGGCATGATCTTTTCCATCAGGGCCGGCATCAGAAGCTCGACCGCAAGATCCGGCATCATCAGGCGGAACTGACGGTCGCTGCTCGCCGCATCGAACGCATCGGGAAGGAACAGGCCGCGCACCTGGTCGAGCGCCTGCGCCAGCGGCGCGCGCAAGCCGAGCGCGCGCGGCGTCAGCTCCATGCGCGCGCCGTTGCGCACCAGCAGCGGGTCGCCGACCAGCTCGCGCAGGCGCTGCAGCGCATGGCTTGCCGCCGGCTGCGACAGGCCGATCCGCATCGCCGCGCGGCTGACATTGGCCTCGCGCAGCAGCGCGTCGAGCGCGACCAGGAGATTGAGGTCAAGCGAATTCAAATTCATCAGACGAATATATATCATCCAATCTATCGATTGGAAGAATGCCGCGCGGCGCAGCAGGATCGCCCCGACCGATCAGGAATGGAGAGGCTGCCGTGAATGCCGCCGACAACAAGAAACTGATGGAACGGCTTTTCGCCAGTGTGGCGGCCGGCGACCGCAAGCCGTTCCTCGACCACATCGCCGACGATGTCGTCATGCGCGTGACCGGACGCTACTCCTGGTCGCAGACCATCAGGGGCAGGGAGGCGCTGTTTCGCGATTTCTATGGTCACCTTGCCTCATTGCTGGCTGATAGCAACAGGCGGACAGTCGCGCACTGCTTCATCGCGGACGGCGATCACGTCGTCGTCGAATTGGTCGGCGACATGCGCACCAAGGCTGGCGTCCTCTACAACAACGAATATTGTCTGATCTACCGGTTGAGGGAGGGCACGATCGTCGAGATAACGGAATATTGCGATTCCGCGCTGTGTGAACAGGTGCTCGGGCCGTTCCCGGAGGACAGGAAGCAGGCGGTGGAGTAAGCCGTGACGCGATCGAGCGTCACGCAGCGAAACGGGAGGAAACCATGGCCAAGGAAATCTTCAATCCGCCAACCCTGATGAAGCCGGCCGGCTATTCGCATGTCGCCAAGGTCACCGGCGGCACGCTGGTCTATCTCGCCGGCCAGGTCTCGGCCGATGTGTCCGGCCAATTGGTCGGCGAGGGCAACCTGGAGGCGCAGGCCGAGCAGGTGTTCAAGAACCTGAAGGCCGGCGTGGAAGCGGCCGGCGGCAGCATGTCCGATATCATCAAGATGAACGTCTATCTCGTCGCCGAGGTGGGCGCGGATGAGGTGCCGAAATTCCGCGGCGTTCGCGACCGCTATGTCAATGTCGAGAAGCCGCCGGCCTCCACGCTGGTCGTCGTGACCCGGCTGGCGCGGCCGGGCTGGCTGATCGAGATCGAGGCGGTCGCGGCGATCGGCGGGTGAAAACGAAAACGGCGCCCGCGAAGGGCGCCGTTTTGCTGTTGCGAGCGAGATCAGGCCGCCTTGGTCTTGAGGTGGCCGAACATGAAGTTGCGCGCCTCGTCGTCCATCTCGGCCTTGAAGGCGAACTTGTCCTTCAGCGTGACGGCGCGGGCCGCAGCGGGTCGCGCCGAAACCTCGTCCACCAGCCGCTTCACGTTCTTGTATTTGCCGGCTCCCTCTTCGCCGAGCACGAAGGACCCGAGCCGCGCCCAGCCCCAGAACGCCATGTCGACGATGGTGTAGGTGTCGCCGACCATGTATTTGCTGCTGGCGAGGTGGTCGTCGAGGATCTTGTAGTGGCGATGCGCCTCATAGAGATAGCGGTTGAGCGCGTATTCGAGGTCTTTCGGCGCGGCGGTCTTGAAGTGCACGGCCTGTCCGGAATAGGGGCCAAGGCCGGTTGCGATGAACATCAGCCACGACAGCATGGCCGCGCGGCTCTGCGGGTTGTTCGGCGGCATGAACTTGCCGGTCTTTTCGCCGAGATAGAGCAGGATCGCGTTGCTATCGAACACGAACACGCCGTCATCGTCGATCGCCGGCACCTTGCCGTTCGGATTCACTTTGAGGAATTCCGGCTTGAACTGGTCGCCCTTGCGGGTGTCGACGGGCACGAGCTCGCAAGGTAGCCCGGTCTCTTCCAGGAACAGCGCGACCTTGTTCGGGTTCGGCGCACCGTTGAAGTAGAATTTGAGCATCGAAGATCTCCCTTTTCTTTGTTGCCGAGAATTCGGGACGCGGCGGGGACTGCCGCTGGGTGGGAGCTTTTCATGTACAAATTCGGGGGCCGAGCGCAAGCGACGAGTTTGTGAACCGGTCATTCCGGGGCGATGCGAAGCATCGAACCCGGAATTCTGCGAGATTCCGGGTCTGGTCCTTCGGACCATCCCGGAATGACAAAGGATAGAGTGAAAAAAGCAGCTTAACCCGCCGCCATGGCGGAGCGGATTTCGGCGCGCAGCTCGTCGATCAGCCTCAGGCCGCCCTTGGTCTCGATATGCCAGAAGGTCCAGCCGTTGCAGGCTTCGGAGCCCTGCGCCACCGCGCCGATGCGGTGGATCGAGCCGACCTTGTCGCCGAGCATGATGGCGCCGTCGGCCCGCACCAGCGCGCCGTGGCGCTTCTTGGCGTCGACCAGCTTCGTACCCGGCATGATCATGCCGCGCTCGATCAGCTCGGAGAAAGCCACGCGAGGCGCGTCGCGCGCGGTCATGAACGGCGCAAGCGTAGCCTCCGGAAGCGGCTCGATCGCGGCGATGCGCTCTTTTGCCGCCTTGGCATATTCCGCATCGCGCTCGAAGCCGATGTAGCGGCGGCCGAGACGCTTTGCCACAGCCCCCGTGGTACCGGTGCCGTTGAAGGGATCGATCACGAGATCGCCGGGCTTTGACGACGACAGCAGCACGCGTGCCAGCAAGCCTTCCGGCTTCTGCGTCGGATGCACCTTCTTGCCGTCCTTGCCCTTCAGCCGTTCCTCGCCGGTGCAGAGCGGGATCAGCCAGTCGGAGCGCGCCTGCACGTCTTCGTTGGCGGCCTTCAGCGCTTCATAGTTGAAGGTATAGCCCTTGGCCTTCTCGTCGCGCGCGGCCCAGATCATGGTTTCGTGCGCATTGGTGAAGCGGCGGCCGCGGAAATTCGGCATCGGATTGGATTTGCGCCAGACGATGTCGTTCAGCACCCAGAAGCCGAGGTCCTGCATCACAGCGCCGACGCGAAAAATATTGTGGTAGGAGCCGATCACCCACAACGTCGCTTGAGGTTTCATGACGCGGCGGCAGGCGAGCAGCCAGGCGCGGGTGAAATCGTCATAGGCGGCGAAGGAAGAGAACTTGTCCCAGTCGTCATTGACGGCGTCGACATGGGATTCGTCGGGGCGCTTGAGCTCGCCCTTGAGCTGCAGATTGTAGGGCGGATCGGCGAACACGAGGTCGACGGAAGCGGCGGGAAGCTTCGACATCTCGGCGACGCAATCGCCGACAATAATCCGGTGATCTTCGAGGGACTCAAAATTTGTGCGGGGCGCCCTTGCAGACGCCCCGCGACGCGACTCAACCATGACTCAATTACTCTGACTCAGGCGACGCTGTCGGCGACGCGGGACCAACAAACCGACTGGCGCTACATTGACGCGCTTGGGTAAACAGCGGGTTATCGAGAGCGCCCTTGGTTACTTTTTGCCTGCTAGGCAATTTTTGCCGGGCGGGTTATTGATTAATGGAATGCAAATTTTAGTTCTGGTGCGGTGGACGCGCGAAAGCACAGACAAGATGCGCGAAAAAGAGCCGCGAAAGCGCGTATAATGGAGGAAGATCGCCATGCGTTATGATGATTTCCGCCGCAGCGACGACATCGAAGACCGTCGTGACGACAGCGGCGGGATGGGCGGCGGTGGCGGCGGCATCGGTTTGCCGATCGGCGGCGGCGGGCTCGGCATCGGCACCCTCATCGTGCTCGGCCTGGTCTCCTACGCCTTCGGCATCGATCCGCGCATCCTGATCGGCGGTGCGGAAATCCTCACCGGCGGCAACCAGAGCTCGACCTATCAGACCGATCGGCCCTCCGGCCAGCGCAAGACCGGCGCGCCATCGGACGAAATGGGCAGCATGATTGCCGGAATCCTGGGCGAGATCGACGACCGCTGGAGCGAACAGTTCGCGGCCAGCGGAAAGTCCTATACGGGTCCGAAGGTCGTGCTGTTCCGCAACGCCACCAATGGCGGGCGCTGCGGCATGGCCCAGTCGGCGATGGGGCCGTTCTATTGTCCGCCGGACCAGAAGATCTATCTCGATACCGGCTTCTTCCGCGAGATCGAGAACCGTTTCCGCGGCTGCTCCGGCAACGCGTGCAAATACACGGCCGCCTATATCATTGCGCATGAGGCCGGCCATCACGTGCAAAACCTGCTCGGCGTCATCCCCAAGGTGAACCAGTTGCAGCAGGCGGCCGGCAGCAAGGCGGAAGCCAACGCGCTGCAGGTGAAGGTCGAGTTGCAGGCCGATTGCCTTTCCGGCATGTGGACCAACCTCGAGCAGAAGAAGCGGCCGAACTTCCTCGAAGCCGGCGACATCGACGCCGCACTGACGACGGCGTCCGCGATTGGCGACGACACGCTGCAGCGTCAGGCGACGGGCCGCGTGGTTCCTGATTCCTTCACCCACGGCTCGGCCGCGCAGCGCAAGGAGTGGTTCATGAGGGGCTATCAGGGGGGCACGATAGCAGCCTGCAATACCTTCGCTCCGGGCGCGGTGCGATAGCGCAAGATGTCGTCGACCGATGCAGCCAAGGCGTTTATCCCGCTCAACATCGCGGTGCTGACGATTTCGGACACGCGCTCGCTCGCCGATGACAAATCCGGCACGACGCTGGCGGACCGGCTCACCGCGGCGGGCCACAAGCTCGCCGCACGCGAGATCGTCACCGACGATATCGAGGCGATCCGCGCCGTGATCCGGAAATGGATCGCCGACGAGGGCATCGACGTCATCATCACCACGGGCGGCACCGGCTTTACCGGCCGCGACGTGACGCCGGAGGCGGTCGAGCCCTTGTTCGAAAAGCGGATGGATGGTTTTTCCATCGCCTTCCACATGCTGAGCCACGCCAAGATCGGCGCCTCGACGGTGCAGAGCCGCGCCACCGCGGGAGTAGCCGGTGCAACCTTCATCTTCTGCCTGCCAGGTTCGCCCGGCGCCTGCCGCGACGGCTGGGACGGTATCCTCGCCGCCCAGCTTGATTACCGCACGCGGCCCTGCAATTTCGTCGAGATCATGCCGCGGCTCGATGAGCATCTGCGCCGGCCGAAGGCGCAGGGCGCGTCGGCGTAGCTCGTTATTCCGAACTCCGCTCGTCATTCCGGGTCTGGTGCTTACGCACCATCCCGGATTGACGAAGGAGAGATCTGGCTCGCCGCGCCAGCGGCCGGCGCCGTTACATCTGATTTGCCCGACGTGTCCAGTCCTCCGATTTAAAATATTTCTGTTTTTCGGAATAAACAATTCATGTATGGTTCGCCCATCCCCGCCCGATCAAGAGGGGCGTTTCGCGATCGTCACGAACGTTGGGTGCGGGATGCGATGGACGCCTTGGCGCAGTTGACGAACGCGGCCAATGCGGACGGCAAAGGCGTGTGGTCCTGATCTCCCGACGCTGGGATCAAGTCCTGCGAGACGTTTCGCGAGGACGACGGAGGCAACAAAGCCGGTCTCCGGGGAGAGCGCGTCATAAGCCGTAAGCCATTGCGCAGGGAAGGCCGGGTCGCTCCGGTTGAACCTGTGGTGACTACACTCGTGTGCTTTCTACACTTGCACACGAGGCTGCGGGTGCAGCCGGCACCCGGTCTTCCCTGCGCCCTCTGTGTGAGAGGGGAAGCTTGAGGCACGACTCGGGCGAAATGCGCCGCGGGAATGCTGACGCACGTCATTGCGAGGAGCGTAAGCGACGAAGCAATCCAAACTCTCTCCGCGGAAACAGTCTGGATTGCTTCGCGGAGCCTGTCATCGGGCCGCGCTTCGCGCGGACCCGTTGGCTCGCAATGACGGGTGGGGTTGTTTGAAATTCGAATCCGAAAACTCTGGCGCCTGCGGCAACGAAATCGTCGCCACGCGCCTACAAATCCAGCTCCCAGGTCTCGCCGACGAGATCGACGCCAAAACCGTGGTGCTTCTCTTTCGCCACACAGCGGAAGCCGGCGCTTTGATAGATGCCGCGCGCGGCGACCAAAATGCTTTGGGTCCACAGCGTCATCTTGCTGTAGCCCTTCTCGCGGGCGGAGCGGATGCATTGCTCGACCAGCGCGCGGCCGACGCCGAGCCCACGGGCCTTTTTCTCCACCAGCAACAGGCGCAGCTTGGCTATCTCGTCCGTGCCCTTGACCAGGAAGATCGAGCCGACCGGCTCGCCGCCCGCTTCCGCGATCCAGCAATGTTCGCGCGAGGGGTCATAGTTCTTGATGAACTGCGCGCAGATCTCGGCGACCAGCGCCTCGTAGCTGATGTCCCAGCCATATTCCTCGGCATAGGCGGCGGCTTGTCGCGAGATCACCCAGCCCATGTCGCCGACGCGGTGGCTGCGCAGCAGGAACGGCGCGCGCTCGCCCGGTCGCGAACTCCAGCAACTCCTCGATGGTCGCCATCGCTTGCGTCAGCCGCCTTGCATCGCCGAGCGACAGCACCGCCAGCATCGCGGCGACCTCGTTCTGCGAGCTCAGGTTCAGCTTGGCGAAGACCTGGCGCCCCTTGGCTGTGAGGCTGAGGCGAACTTGCCGACGGTCAGAGGCAAGCGGCTTTCGGGTGATCAGCCCCTTCTCGTCGAAATTCTGGACGATGCGGCTGAGATAGCCGGGATCGAGGCCGAGTTCGATGCCGATGTCTTTCGCCGCAAGGTCGTCGCGATGGGCAAGCTCGTAGAGCACCCGCGCCTCGCTGAGCGAGAACGGGCTCTTTCCCAGATGCTGATCGAGCACGCCGAGCCTGCGGGTATAGAAGCGGTTGAAGGCACGGACCGCCGCGATCTGGCCGTCGGAATCGATGAGAGACATGGCACACCTCGATACTTGCCAATGTCAAATAATTATTTGACTTTGGCAAGTATCTTGTGTGGCTCACAACATCACGATCCGGCTGCGCAAGAGCGTACGGGAGGAGCGGCCGAGCTGCCGCAAAAGCCTCGCTTCCGAGCGGCGGGCGTCGGGTGCGTAGCCGCCGAGCCGGTCGTAATGGTCGCGCGCGATCAGGAGGCCCTGGTCGGAGAGCGGCCCGGCGATGGTGCGCGCAATGAACTTGAAGCGGTCGCGCAGGCCGGTATCGGCATAGGGCGAACGGGCGTAGCGGAACACGCCGGCGCGCGGCCGGCCGCTTGCCGCCACGCCCTGGATGAACTGGGTTGTCTCCTCGATCCAGCCGGTGTCGAGCACGGCGCCCGGGCGCAGGAACATCAGCCATGGCGAGCGCGCCTGCTTGGCGCCGGCCGCCATCGCCGCGGCGCGGGTGCCCTCAAATGGAAGGAAGCGGCAGCCGGCGACGTCGGCGACGCGCTCCATCACGCCATTTCCGGAACGATCGACCAGCAACACCTCGCGGATGACTCCGGCCGCAGCGCCCGGCACCAGCGCCGCAAGCGTTGCAACAGCGGGTTGTTCGGCGCCTTCGGTGGGGATGATCACGCTCAGCATGGATAAGGCTTCGTTGGCTCACGCAAAAGAAAACGGTGCACTGTTATCAGCTTGTCACACTCAAGACAGCCCTTCACTTGCAGCTTTTTCATGCAAGCCGCATTTACGACAACGCGAGACGGCGCGCGCGACCAGGGTCGATTGTTCTTGATTTGTTCTCATGGCGTGCTATCTAGAAGCCATGAGTTCGAGCATCCTCTCATGCCCTCAGGCACCCGCCGGTCACGGCGCCCTCCGAACCGGCGGGTGCGGCTTCGCCCATTCCTGAGCTTGCGGTCGCGATCGACCGGGAGCGGCGGCGCGGGCGTGGCGCGCAGTCCAATGCCAGCGGCCGCTACGAGGCCGAGGCACGGGTTGCCTTTGACGATGGCTGGCAGACCTTGGACGACCTGCCGGCGTTCAAGACCAATGTCGAGATCGACACCGCACGAAAAGTGATCACGCGCAACAATTCCCCTGACATTGGTTTCGACCGCTCGATCAACCCCTATCGCGGCTGCGAGCATGGCTGCGTCTATTGCTTCGCGCGGCCGACGCACGCCTATCTCGGCCTGTCGCCGGGGCTGGATTTCGAATCCCGTCTCTATGCCAAGCCCGACGCGCCGGCGATGCTGGCCAAGGAACTGGCGGCCACGGGTTACGAGCCGCGCATGATCGCGATCGGCACCAATACCGATCCCTACCAGCCGATCGAGCGCGAGCGCAAAATCATGCGCGGCATTCTGGAGGTACTGGAGCGCGCCGGCCATCCCGTCGGCATCGTCACCAAATCGGCGCTGGTGGCGCGCGACATCGACATTCTCTCGCGGATGGCCAAGCGCAATCTCGCCAAGGTCGCAATTTCAGTGACGACGCTCGATCCGAAACTCGCGCGCACCATGGAGCCGCGCGCGCCGACGCCGCCGAAGCGGCTGGAGGCGCTGAGATTGTTGTCGGAGGCGGGCATTCCGACCACCGTCATGGTGGCCCCGGTGATCCCGGCGCTGAACGACAGCGAGATCGAGCGCATCCTCGATGCGGCCGCGCATGCCGGCGTCAAGGAGGCGAGCTACGTGCTGCTGCGGCTGCCGCTGGAAGTGCGCGACCTCTTTCGCGAATGGCTGATGGCGAACTATCCCGACCGCTATCGCCACGTCTTCACACTGATCCGTGACATGCGCGGCGGACGCGACTACAACTCGCAATGGGGCACGCGGATGAAGGGTACGGGGCCGATGGCCTGGATGATCGGCCGGCGCTTCGAGATCGCCTGCGAGAAGCTCGGGCTGAACAAGCGCCGTTCGAAATTGACCACCGATCATTTCGTCAAGCCGAAGGGCGGCGGGCAACAGCTCAGTCTGTTCTAACCAATCCAACATTGTGATCGTCATTGCGAGCGAAGCGAAGCAATCCATTCATCCGCGCAAAAAGTGTGGATTGCTTCGTCGCTTCGCTCCCCGCAATGACGGGGAGAGAGATATGAGTAAGATTCCACCGCCACCGGTTCCACGATTTACCGTCGTCACGCTTGGCGTCGGCGACATGCGCAAGAGCATCGCCTTCTATGAGGCGCTGGGCTTTGCGCGAAAATTTCGCGCGACCGGCGAGGCCGTCGCCTTCTTCGATACCGGCGCCACCGTGATCGGGCTGTTTCCGTGGGATCAGCTGGCGCAGGACGTGAGGCTGCCGGAAAATCCGCGGCCGCAGGCGTTTCGCGGCGTGACACTGGCCTGGAACTGCAATTCGACCGAAGAAGTCGATGCGGTGCTTGATTTCGCCATCTCGAAGGGCGCGGAACTGTTGAAGCCGGCGCACAAGACCAATTATGGCGGCTACTCCGGATATTTCGCCGATCCCGACGGCCATCCCTGGGAGGTCGTGGTCGCGCCGAATATCGAAGTTGGCGACGACCGGCGCGTGCATCTGCCGGATTGAAGTGAATGCGACGTGATCGGCCGCTGTTGAGAGCGGTGAAAGCCGCCCGGCGCGCTGAAGTTCCAGGTTGCGCCGTGCGAAACGCTTGCGCACGATCCCGGCATGATTCGGGACAAGTCCAAGAAGCAAGCCAAGCAGCAAGCCAAGCTGCCGAAAGGCGTGATTGCGGTGGCGCCGCCGAGCTTTCGGCGCGAGCGCGCGCTGCTCAAGCGCGGCATCTGGCCGATCGCGGGCTGCGACGAAGCCGGCCGCGGCCCGCTCGCGGGTCCGGTCGTTGCAGCAGCCGTCGTGCTCGATCCCGACCGCATCCCGAAGGGCATCGACAATTCCAAGCGCCTGACCCCGGAAAAGCGCGAAGAGCTGTTCGAAAAGATCTGCGCCACCTCGGCCTTTGCGGTCGCCGTTGCTTCGCCCGCGCGGATCGACCGCGACAATATATTGCGCGCTTCGCTGTGGGCGCTGGCACGCGCGGTGCAAGCGCTGCCGGAAATGCCCAAACATGTCTTTGTCGACGGCCGCGACCGCCTCGCGCTGCCTTGCGACTGCGATGCGGTCATTGGCGGCGACGGCATGGTGGTGTCGATCGCGGCCGCTTCCATCATCGCAAAAGTGACGCGCGACCGCCTGATGCGCGCGCTGGCGCAGGATTGCCCGGGTTACGGCTTCGAGCAGCACAAAGGATACGCCGTGCCCGAGCATCTCGAGGCGCTGGACCGGTTGGGTCCGTCGGCGCATCACCGCAGCTTCTTTGCGCCCGTCATCGCGGCGCGCGAAAAGCACCAGCCGTGGACGATCAGGCGCGAAGCGGACCTTTTTACGGTCGACACCTCCATCGAGACCGAAATTTCCGTCGCCAACCAAGTCTAGTTGCTTCGACGGCTTCCGCGCTTTATCAAACAGCGGGGATCGATGGGGCCGGCTCCCCGCGCCGGCTCGGGCTACCGGGCGTTTCATGCGTTTCACTTCGCTTGTTATCGAACTGATCCGGGCCCGGCCGAGGCTGGTGGTCTGGATCGTGGTGCTGTTCCAGGCGGCGCTGTGGCTGCTCGTGGCGCTCCTGTTCTATGCCAGCCCTCCCGGCAATGTTGCGACCATGCTCGCCTTCGGCCGGGAATACCAGGTCGGCACCGATCTCGGGCCGCCGCTGGCATTCTGGCTCGCCGACATCGCCTATCGCCTGGCGGGCAACCACCTGTTCGGCGTCTATGTGCTGGCGCAGCTCTGCTCGATCGTGACTTTCTGGTTCCTGTATCTCCTGGGCCGCTCCATTGTCGGTGGCCAGCAGGCGGTTCTCGCCGTGCTCCTGACCATGACGGTCACCGCCTTCGCTTCGACGAGCCTCGAATTCGGGCCGCTGGTGCTGGCGCGGCCGCTCTGGGCCCTGCTCTTGTTCCATTCCTGGCAGCTGATCGGCCAGAACCGGCGCAATGTCTGGTTCGCCTGGTCGATCGAAGCGGGCCTGCTGCTGCTGACGACGTCAGCCGCGATCGGCCTGTTGCTGCTGGTCGCGGGCTTTGCGGTCGCAACCGTGCGCGGACGGCGGACGCTGACCTCCTTCGATCCGCTGTTTGCGCTGCTGGTGATCGTGGTGCTGGTGCTGCCTTATCTCATCTGGCTGCTCCGCGCCGATACACTGTCGGTGCCGCACTTGCCGGCGATCGCCGAACTCAGCGCGCGGGTGATGCATTGGGCCTGGCTGCTCGGCGGTCTGGTCCTCGCCATGCTCGGCATCGTGATCCTGATCGTGCTCAACACGCGGCTGTTCAGCCGCACGCCGGAGGAAGCGCCGATCATCTATCGGCCGCCGGTCGATCCGCTCGCGCGCGACTTCGTCTATTTCTTCGCCATCGCGCCGGCCCTCGCCGGCAGCCTGATCTCCGGCGTGTTCAACCTCGATCGCGTCGTGGGCGGGGCGGGCGTCGCTCTTCTGATGTCGGGGCTCGCCGCGATCCTTGCGACTGGCGATCTCGTGCATCTGCGCCGCCAGCGTCTGTTGCGCACCGTCTGGGCCGCCGCGATCGTTGCGCCCGCGCTGGCGGCGGTCGCCGCCACGCTGTTCCTGCCCTGGACCGGCAGCAACGAGGTCGCCACCTCGCTGCCCGCACGCGCGATCGCGCAATTCTTTGGCGACAGCTTTCAGCGGCGCACCAATCAGCGGCTGCGGGCGGTCGCGGGCGATGCACAACTTGCGACCCTGGTCTCGCTCGATCGCGGCCGCCCCCATCTGTTCCTCGACGCGACGCCCGGGCGCACGCCCTGGCTAACGCCGGCGAAATTCAACGAGACCGGCGGCGTCGTGGTCTGGCGTGCCTCCGACACCTCAGGCGCGCCGCCTCCTGAAATAGCACAGCGCTTTCCCGGCCTTACACCGGAAGTGCCACGCGCCTTCGAATGGCTGGTGAACGGAAGGCAACCGCTGCTGCGGATCGGCTGGGCCATCGTGCGGCCGAAGGGGCAGTGAATGGAAAGTCCGCCTGAGGGATCGAATATCCGGATCGCAAGCGATCGGGGCGAACCAACCGTTGTGATTCCGCCGACCAGCGGCGTCATGCGTTATCCCTCGGGCCTGTTCCTACTGTGCTGGCTGGTCGGATGGGCCTTCGGATTCAAGTCGGCCATTACCCAATTGTGGTCCGGGAATTTCCAGTTCTTTTTGGTCGTTTGGCTGTTTGGCTGGACCCTAGGAGGAATCTTTGCGGCTTACATGGCCTTTCGGACATTCCGTCCCTCGGTGCCGGAAACGCTTGAGCTCAGGCGCACCAGCTTCGCCTATGATTCCGGCCTCGCGCCGCCACCCTTCAATACGTCGCGCAAGAGCACAAGGGAGATCTGGAAATCCATGTTTCCCGAGCGGATTCGTCTCGAACTCGATCGCAGCCAGCTGCAATCGCTGCGCTTGCGTGAAACCGACACCGGAAATCGATTAACTTTTGACATCGGCTCTGAGCGGATCGAAATCGGGCCGACGGCGAGCGAAGTCGAGCGCGAATGGTTGGCCCGCCTGCTGGCGCGGCGCTATTCCTTGCCGCAAATGCTGAATGGCGTGAAATCAGCCGAGGTCGGCCCCTGATCGGCGCAGCATCATTTGGCCAGCACCTTCGAAATCGCGCGCAGATCCTGCCACGACATCCGCTTGTAGGACGGCGAGCGCAACAGATACGCGGGATGGAACGTCGGCAGTGCGCGGATGGTGCGCGTGCCGGTGTCGTAGTCGAACCATTTGCCGCGGGTGCGCATGATGCCCTCGCGCGTGCCGAGCAGGGTCTGGGTCGAGGGATTGCCGAGCGTCACCAGCACGTCGGGATCGACCAGCTCGATCTGGCGCTGGATGAAGGGCAGGCAAATTTGCGTCTCCTGCGGCGTCGGCGTGCGGTTGCCGGGCGGGCGCCATGGGATGACGTTGGCGATATAGGCCTTGCTGCGGTCGAGCCCGATCGCCGCAATCATGCGGTCGAGCAGTTTTCCGGAACGGCCGACAAAGGGCAGGCCTTCGATGTCCTCATCGCGGCCGGGCGCTTCGCCGACGAACATGACGCGCGCCTTCGGATTGCCATCGGCGAACACGAGCCTGGAGGCGGTCGATTTCAGCGCGCAGCCGTCGAATTTTTCCAGGAGTTCGCGCAGCACTTCCAGCGTCGGCGCGGTGCGCGCAAGCTCACGTGCGGAGGCGATCGCCGCGTCCGGCGCCGGTGGCGGCTCGGCGAGCCCGCTGAGCACGGGCGCGGCCGGCACCGGCCTTGCGACCAACTGCGCCGGCGCCTCGCGGGGCGGCGGGGCAGGGGCGAGATCAGGGTCGGCGAGGCGGTTGACCGGCTCGTCGCCCAATGCGCAATCGACGCCGGCCTCCATATAGAAGGCGAGCAATTGCGCGACAGTGGGGGCGGGATCGGGCACAGGCATCGACATCGCGTCAATTTACGCCGCATTGCGCCATGATGAAACGCATTTCGAAGGTTGTCCTGATGGCAAAAATCGGAAACAACAGAGCGCGACCAGCAAAAGTGGACACCGGTTTTGCGTCCGGGTCGCGCTCCAATTATCAAGTGGCGCATGGCCTTATCGCCAAACCGCTCACACTTTGGCGGGTCATGCGCTAAAACTGGAAACGTTCCAACCGGGCCGGGAAGAGATCATGAGCAGCGAAGAATTACCCCCGCGCGAATCCATGGAATTCGACGTCGTGATCGTCGGCGCCGGCCCGTCCGGCCTGTCTGCCGCGATCAAGCTGAAGCAGCTCAACAGTGACCTCAACATCGTCGTGGTGGAGAAGGGCTCCGAGGTCGGTGCGCATATCCTGTCCGGCATGGTGATGGACCCCGTTGCGCTCGACAAGATCATTCCGGACTGGCGCAAGGATTCCGACTGCCCGCTGAAGACGCAGGTCAAGGACGATCACTTCTACTGGATGACCGGGTCGGGCGCGATCCGGCTGCCGAATTTCATGATGCCGCCTCTGATGAATAATCATCATTGCTACATCGGTTCGCTCGGCCAGGTCTGCCGCTGGCTTGCGCGAAAGGCCGAGGCGCTGGGGGTGGAGATCTATCCGGGCTTTGCCGCCGCCGAAGTGCTTTACGACGACAAGGGTGGCGTGCGCGGCATTGCCACCGGCGACATGGGCATTGCCAAGGACGGCACGCACAAGGATTCGTTCACCCGCGGCATGGAGCTCCTCGGCAAATACACGCTGTTCGCCGAAGGCGCCCGCGGCAGCCTCACAAAACAGCTCATCGCCAGATATTCGCTGGACGCCAACAGCGAGCCACCAAAATTCGGCATCGGCCTCAAAGAAGTCTGGCAGATCGATCCGTCCAAGCACAAGAAGGGACTGATCCAGCATTCCATGGGCTGGCCGCTGAACAACAAGACCGGCGGCGGCTCGTTCCTCTACCACTACGATGAGAACCTGGTCGCGGTCGGCTTCGTCGTGCATCTCAACTACGACGACCCCTATCTTTCGCCGTTTGACGAGTTCCAGCGCTTCAAGAATCATGCTTCCGTTCGCAGCGTGTTCGAAGGCAGCAAGCGGCTCGCCTATGGCGCGCGTGCGATTACTGAAGGCGGCTACCAATCGGTGCCGCGCCTGACCTTTGCCGGCGGCGCGCTGATCGGCTGCGCGGCAGGATTCGTCAACGTGCCGCGCCTCAAGGGCGTGCACAACGCGATCGGCAGCGGCATGCTGGCGGCCGAACATGTTGCCGCAGCGCTCGGCGCCGGCCGCGCCAATGACGAAGTCGTCGACTATGAAAATGCCTGGCGCTCTTCCGCCGTCGGCAAGGACCTTTATCTCATTCGCAACGTCAAGCCGCTGTGGTCGAAGTTCGGCACCATGCTCGGCGTTGCCCTCGGCGGCTTCGACATGTGGTGCAACACGCTCGGCTTCTCGCTGTTCGGCACCCAGTCGCATGCCAAGCCCGATCGGAAGACGCTCGATCCCGCGAAAACGCACGCGCCGATCGCCTATCCCAAGCCGGACGGCAAGATTTCCTTCGACAAGCTGTCCTCGGTGTTCATGTCCAACACCAATCACGAAGAGGACCAGCCGGTTCATCTGAAGGTCGCCGACATGAACCTGCAGAAGACCTCGGAACACGACGTGTTCGCGGGGCCCTCCAACCGCTATTGCCCGGCCGGCGTCTATGAGTGGGTGGAGGAGGCCTCAGGTCCGCGCTTCCAGATCAACGCCCAGAACTGCGTCCATTGCAAAACCTGCGACGTGAAGGACCCGAACGGCAACATTACCTGGGTTCCGCCGGAGGGTGGCGGCGGGCCCAATTACGAGGCGATGTGACGCACGATTGCGTGACGAGGCTCACGGACCACGGCCGGCCGGCCACGATAACGCCACACTGCAGCGGTTCTGAGGTGTGGCTGGCGGCTATGAGTCCTTGGAATGAAAAGTCGCCGCTATCCTTGCGGTTAGGCGGCAAAAGCGGCATTGTCCGGCACCAACGGCGTTTCCCGATGCGGCCATTTGGGCGGGCATTCGAGACGATCCAAAAATTCCTCAAAAGCTAGAGCGAACCGTGATGTTTTCCATTCGTTGCAATCGCTGGACTGTTGCCGCCCTCGCGCTAACCGCGATGGTCGTGCCTGGCACCATTTCGGCGCAGACGCCCGATCATCCGGACTCCACGACCGCGCAATTTCCGACGCGCAACGACCTGAAGTCGCTGACGACGTCCGGCAGCTATCTCGCGGCCCGCCACGCCAGCGTCGAACGCGATGCGGCTTCCGCGGCCGAGTTCTATCGCTCGGCCTTGCGCTCCGATCCAAAGAACAACGAACTCCTGGACCGCGCTTTCATCTCGTCGGTCGCCGATGGCGATGTCGACGAGGCGGTCAAGCTCGCCGAGCGCATCCTGACGACCGATAAGTCGAACCGCGTCGCGCGGCTCGTGGTCGGCGTGCAGGCCTTGAAGCAGAAGAAATACGCCGCGGCCCAGCTCAACATCAACCAGTCGGTCCGCGGCCCCATCACCGATCTCGTCGCAACGCTGCTGTCGGCCTGGGCGGCCTACGGCGGCGGCGACACCAAGACGGCGATCGCCGGCATCGACAAGCTGACCGGCCCCGAATGGTATCCGCTCTTCAAGGACCTGCATGCCGGCATGATCCTGGAGCTCTCGGGCAAGGAGAAGGAAGCCGGCCAGCGCTTCGAGCGCGCCTACAAGCTCGACGATTCGATGCTCCGCATCACCGAGGCCTATGCGCACTGGTTGACGCGCAACAAGGACGAGGACAAGGCGACCACCGTCTATGAGGCCTTCGACAAGAAGCTCGCGCGCCACCCGCTGGTGGTGGAAGGCATGCGCGAGACCAAGGCCGGCAAGAAGCTGCCGCCGCTGGCCAACTCGGCGCAGGCGGGTGCGGCCGAAGCGCTCTACGGCATCGGCGCGACGCTGACGCGGCGCGGCGGCGAGGACCTGGCTCTGGTCTACCTGCAACTCGCGCTCTATCTGCAGCCCAATCATCCGCTGGCGCTGCTGTCGCTCGCGGACCTCTATGAGTCCGTGAAGCGGCCGCAGATGGCGATCAAGATCTATGAGCGCGTGCCGGCGTCTTCGCCGCTCAAGCGCAACGCCCAGATCCAGCTCGCGACCGATCTCAATTCCGCCGACCGCAGCGACGACGCGATCAAGATTCTGAAGGAGGTGGTCGCAGGCGATCCGAAGGACCTCGAAGCGATCATGGCGCTCGGCAATATCGAGCGCGGCCGCAAGAGGTTTGCCGACTGCGCCGACACCTATTCGAAGGGCATCGGAGTGCTGCCGGAAGGCAACGACAAGGCCAACAGCGTCTATTACTACTACCGCGGCATCTGCGAGGAGCGTTCCAAGCAGTGGCCGAAGGCCGAAGCAGACATGCGCAAGGCGCTGGAGCTGCTGCCCGATCAGCCGCATGTGATGAACTATCTCGGCTATTCCTGGATCGACCAGGGCGTCAATCTCGACGAGGGCATGAAGCTGATCAAGCGCGCCGTCGAGCAGCGTCCCGACGACGGCTATATCGTCGATTCTCTTGGTTGGGCTTACTTCCGCATCGGCAATTACGAGGAAGCGGTGAAGAACCTCGAGCGCGCGGTCGAGCTCAGGGCCGAGGATCCGACCATCAACGACCATCTCGGCGATGCATATTGGC
Organism: uncultured Alphaproteobacteria bacterium; assembly: GCA_963739755.1. Classification (GTDB taxonomy): domain Bacteria; phylum Pseudomonadota; class Alphaproteobacteria; order Rhizobiales; family Xanthobacteraceae; genus Bradyrhizobium. The sequence continues at coordinate 83,042 of CAVUCB010000011.1, forward strand.
GCGTTGGCCGCACGCTGGAAGCGAAATTCCAGTGGGCGCATGCCCGCGACCTCAAGCCGGAGCCGGATGATCTGCCAAAAATCCTGGGCAAGATCGAGAACGGGCTGGCGGATGATCCCTCGTCGTCGGCGGCTTCCGCAGACAAGAAGAAGGAAGACGGCAAAGAGGACGGCAAGGGCGGCTAAAGCCTTTCGAGCTGGGGCTGGGGAGCTTCGCGCCGATGCTGAGTGATGAGGGGCGTGCCAAGGTCAACCTGACCCTGCGGGTGATCGGGCGCCGCGTCGACGGCTATCACGATCTCGAAAGCGTGGTGGCGTTCGCCGATTGCGCCGACAGGCTGACGCTTGATCCCGGCGCCGAATTGTCGCTCACGACCACGGGGCCGCTGGCGCAGGCCTGCGGCGAAACCGCTGACAATCTGGTGCTGAAGGCGGGGAGGCTGTTGGCCGGGCAGGTGCCGGGCTTGAAATTTGGCGCCTTCACCCTCGAGAAGGTCCTGCCGGTTGCCGCCGGCATTGGCGGCGGCTCGGCCGATGCCGCCGCGGCGTTGCGGCTGCTCGCGAAGCTCAACGGCCTTGCGCTCGATGATGAGCGCGTGCTGGACGTCGCGCTTCAAACCGGCGCCGATGTTCCGGTGTGTCTGGGCTCCTATGCCTGCGACATGACCGGCGTCGGCGAGCAGCTGCTGCCGTTGAACCTGCCGAAACTGCCGAGCGTGCTGGTCAACCCCTGCGTTCCCGTTGCGACCAAGGACGTCTTTGCCGCACTGGGCCTGCGCAATGGCGAACTGCTGGTCGGCGCCGCCGACGTGATCGAGTCGCCGGCCTGGCCGGAGAAGGGCGCGTCGATTTCGGATTGGGTCGACGCGCTCAGCATCGTCAGCAATGACTTGGAAGCGCCTGCCATCCGCGTGCAGCCAGCGATCTCCAACGTGCTGTCTGCGCTCGGTGCGGCCGACGGCATGCTGCTGTCGCGGATGTCCGGATCCGGCGCGACCTGCTTTGCGATCTTTGCCGATGGCGCCAAGGCGCACGCCGCATCCGAACAGATCCGGCACGATCGCCCCGATTGGTGGGTGCATGCCGGCGTGCTGAGCTAGTTCGCCGGCCTTCGCGCCAGCACCAGCGAGACGCCGAGCCCCATCATGAATAGTCCCGAGCCCTGCCTCATCCGCCGCAACAGGCGAGGCCTTTTCACGAAATTCTTGCGCGTCGCGGAGGCGGCCGCGACCACCACGAGGTCGGCGAGCGTATTCAGCGTGACCGAGATCAGGCCGAGCACTACGAATTGCAGCGCCGGATGCGCCATCGTCGTATCCAGGAATTGCGGGATGAAGGCGAGGAAGAACGCCGCGGTCTTGGGATTGGTCGCCTCGACTACGATGCCCTCGCGGAACGCCCGCGCGCTTCCGGCCGGCTTCGTTGTCTCTACCGGCAGATCGCCCGCCGCGCGAAAAGCCCGGATGCCAAGCCAGATCAGATAAAGCGCGCCGGCAAATTTCAGCACCGAAAAAGCCTGCGCGCTCGCAAGGATCAGCGCCGAGATGCCGAGGCCGCCTGCGATCACGTGTACGAGACCACCGAGTGCCGTGCCGAACGTCGACGCAATGCCAGCTCGCCTGCCTTCCGACAGCGTCCGCGCCGCGACGTAGAAAATGCCGGGACCGGGGACGGCGGCGACAATCAGCGCGGCGAGGAGGAACAGCAAGAAGTCGGCCGAAGGTTGTGGCACTAATGCGACCGCGCCAGGCAGAACGCCACTACCTGCTCCAGCGCCGACTTCATCGGCGAGGCCGGGAAAAGCGCCAGCGCATCGACCGCCATCGCGCCGTAATGCTGGGCACGGCTCAGCGTATCCTCGAGCGCGCGATGCTTGGTCATCAGCCCGATGGCGTGGTCGAGATCACTGTCCTTGATCTCGCCCCGCTCCAGCGCGCGGACCCAGAATGCGCGTTCGCTGTCATTGCCGCGGCGGAACGCCAGCACCACCGGCAGCGTGATCTTGCCCTCGCGGAAGTCGTCGCCGACATTCTTGCCGAGCTTTGCGGACTTGCCGCCATAGTCGAGCACGTCGTCGACGAGCTGGAAGGCGATGCCGAGATTCATGCCGACCGAACGGCAGGCGGTCTGCTCCGGCTTCGGGCGGTTGGCGATCGCGGGACCGACCTCGCAAGCGGCTGCGAACAATTCCGCGGTCTTGCCGCGGATCACGGCGAGATATTCGTCCTCGGTGGTTGCGGTGTTCTTCGCTGCCGCAAGCTGCATCACTTCGCCTTCGGCGATGGTGGCGGCTGCCGCCGAGAGAATGTCGAGCGCGCGCAGCGAGCCGACCTCGACCATCATCCGGAATGCTTGGCCGAGCAGGAAGTCGCCGACCAGCACGCTAGCCTCATTGCCCCACAGCATCCGCGCGGACAATTTGCCGCGGCGGAGCTCGCTCTCGTCGACCACGTCGTCATGCAGTAGCGTCGCGGTGTGCATGAACTCGACCGCGGCCGCGAGCTTGATATGGCCGTCGCCGGCATAGCCGGAGAGACCGGCCATCGCGAGCGTCAGCATCGGGCGCAACCGCTTTCCGCCCGAGGAAATCAGGTGGTTGGCGACCTCGGGGATCATGGTCACTTCCGAGCCGGTCCGGGACAGGATTGTGGCGTTGACCCGCTCCATATCAGCGGCAACGAGGCCGACCAGCGCTTCGATCGAGGCGTCCTGGGGGTTCTCGAAAGGTACAATAACCGCCACGCCGGTCTCCACATTTGCTATCCTGCACCTAACAATAGAAACTGCGATGCGATGCGGCAAGGGCAGCGTTGCCATTGATTTTCACCGGATCGCCTTGAGGAGTGCGGCAAGTTGCGGGAATTGGTTCGAACCAACGATATCGTGCTGGTGTCGGCGATCGGCGCGCTGCTCGACGGCGCCAATATCGATCATCTGGTCGCGGACCAGAACATGAGCATCATCGAAGGCTCGCTCGGCATCCTGCCGCGGCGGATCCTGGTCCATGACGACGACGTGCAGGCGGCTCGGCAAGTCCTCGCGGATGCCGGGCTGTCGCATGAATTGCGGCCCGATGAGTGAGGCTCTCGCCGACACCACCGAGGACGCCTTTCTCGGCGGGCAATTGCGCCTGCGTCAACCCAAATCCGGTCATCGCTCCGGCCATGATGCCATGCTGCTTGCAGCTGCGACTGCGGCGCGTCCAGACGATCGCGTCGTGGAATTCGGCGCCGGCGTTGGTGCCGCGGGATTGGCGTTGGCGAAACGCGTCGGCGGCATCGCATTGACGCTGGTCGAAATCGATCCGCAGCTCGCCTCACTCGCGCGCGACAATGCCGCCGCCAATAATATCGAGGCCGATGTCGTTGTGCTCGACGTGACCTCGGCCGCGGATGTTTTCGCAGCGCTTGGACTGGCGCCCGACAGCGCCGATATCGTGCTGATGAATCCGCCGTTCAACGATGCCACGCGGCATCGCGCCTCGCCGGACCAGGCGCGCGCTTCCGCACATATCGCCGATGCCGAGGCGCTGGAGCGATGGATCCACTCCGGCCGCAGGCTGCTCAAATCCGGCGGCGCGCTCACGCTGATCTGGCGTGCCGATGGATTGTCGGAGGTGCTGGCGGCGCTCGGGCGCGGCTTCGGGAGTCTCTCGATCCTGCCGGTACATGGGGACGCAGGGAAGCCCGCGATTCGCGTGCTGGTTTGCGCGATCAAAGGCGGCAAGGCGCCGACGCGAGTGCTGGCGAGCCTGCTGCTCAAAGATGAGTCAGGTCTGCCTAATAAACAGGTCGCGAAAATGTTAGCTGGGGGCGGGGTCCTGCCACTGGCGAACCCCTGAACGCGGGGAGGGTCGTCTACTGCTGCAGCGATTTGGACCGCTGTTCCGGCACCGAAGTGAAGTGAACCGCCGTCAGAAGGGTACCGATCAGCATCATCAGCAGATAGATTTTCATGTCAGTCTCCGCTGCACCGTTGCAGTCAGCAACGACCCCAATGCAAAGCGCGTTCCAGTCGAAGCAATGACAGTGGCGTGATAAAAAATGGTTAATTCGAGGTAACGGGATGTCGGAACAATTTAGTGATCGCGTCGTGATTCGTGACGGGTGGCCGGGCCTGGTCGACCGCTGCATGGCGTTGCTTCCGGCGCGCTTTCGGCGCGGCGCGGCCGTGGTTCCCGTGGTCCGGCTATCGGGTGTGATCGGTGCGGTGACGCCGCTACGGCAGGGCATGACGCTCGCGGGGGTGGCCAAGATGCTGGAGCGCGCCTTCTCCACCAGGAATGCCAAGGCGGTGGCGCTGTTGATCAACTCGCCCGGCGGCTCGCCGGTGCAGTCGCGCCAGATCTACCTGCGCATCCGCCAACTCGCCGCGGAAAAGAAACTGCCGGTGCTGGTGTTCGTCGAGGACGTCGCGGCGTCCGGCGGCTACATGATCGCCTGCGCCGGCGATGAAATCTTTTGCGATCCCTCGTCCATTCTCGGATCAATCGGCGTAGTCGGCGGCTCGTTCGGCATGACGGAGCTGATCAGGAAGATCGGCGTCGAGCGGCGGCTCTATACCGCCGGCTCGCACAAGGCGATGCTCGATCCGTTCCTCCCGGAAAACCCCGATGACGTCGAGCGGCTGAAGGCGATCCAGCGCGAAATCCACGCCATCTTCATCGCGCTGGTGAAACAGAGCCGCGGCGCGCGGCTGAAGGGCGCCGACGACGCGCTGTTCACCGGCGAATATTGGGCGGGCGAGAGCTCCGTGTCACTTGGGCTCGCGGATGCCATCGGCGACCTGCGCTCGACCCTGCGCGCCCGCTTTGGGGAAAAGGTGCTCACCCCCGTGATCGCGCCCGCCAGCGGCATGCTGGCCGGCCTGTTCGGACGCCGCTCCCCCGGAGCAGGCGCGCTGGCGGCCCTGGACGGGTTTTCCGGCCTGCCGGATGAGTTGATTTCGGCCCTCGAAACGAGAGCGATTTGGGCGCGTTACGGCTTCTAACAGGGATGTGAGCGCGCCATTTTGCCCCAAAACGCCGATTGCAGCGGCGGCCGGCTTGGGCGAGAATATGAATCGGGGGCGCGACCAGTAAAGGATCGACCGATGCCGCCATTCATCGCTTTTGCGGGCGTCTTGGGCGGGCTCGCGGTGGTTCGCTGGGCCTACAAGACGGCGCAGAGGATCAACCAGGAGCTTGAGGAAATGCGGCTCGCCCGCGTGGCAGAGGCCGCGAGATCGAGCGAAATCAAGACGCTGCGCCGAGACCCCGTCGACGGCGCCTATCGGCCGGGCTGAAATCCAGCAGATTTGGCTTGCTTCGGCGGCGTTTGACGCCGCCATTGCCTTGATTCCCATCTCCGCCGTCGATACCGTCCCGCGCACTTTGCTCCCCCCTTCGCGAGACCCAGCTGGCGACGATGGATACGCTGCCTTCCCATATGCGTCCGGAACGTTCGTTCCAGGGCTTCATCTTGGCGCTCCAGCGGTTCTGGGCGGAGCAGGGCTGCTTGATCCTGCAGCCCTACGACATGGAAATGGGGGCGGGCACCTTCCATCCCGCGACCACGCTGCGGGCGCTCGGGCCAAAACCGTGGAACGCGGCCTATGTGCAGCCCTCGCGACGGCCGAAGGATGGCCGCTACGGCGAAAATCCCAACCGGCTGCAGCACTACTACCAGTTCCAGGTGATCATGAAGCCGTCGCCGCCGAACCTTCAGGAACTTTATCTGAAGTCGCTCGCCGCGATCGGCATCAATTCCAGCCTCCACGACATCCGCTTTGTCGAGGACGACTGGGAAAGCCCGACGCTCGGCGCCTGGGGCCTGGGCTGGGAATGCTGGTGCGACGGCATGGAAGTCAGCCAGTTCACCTATTTCCAGCAGGTCGCCGGTGTCGAGTGCGCGCCGGTCGCCGGCGAGCTGACCTACGGGCTCGAGCGCCTTGCGATGTATGTGCAGGGCGTCGACCGCGTTTACGATCTCAACTTCAACGGCCGCGACGGCGCCGAGCGCGTTACCTATGGCGACGTGTTCCTGCAGGCCGAGCAGGAATATTCGCGCCACAATTTCGAATACGCCGACACCGCGATGCTGTTCGAGCAATTTCGGATGGCCGAGGATGCGTGCAAGAAATATCTCGCGGCGGGCTGGCAAGAAAACTTAAGGCTGGGCGGCAACCAGAAAGAACATCTGATGGCGCTGCCGGCCTATGACCAATGCATCAAGGCGAGCCACGTCTTCAACCTGCTCGATGCGCGCGGCGTGATCTCGGTGACGGAGCGGCAGAGCTATATCCTGCGCGTACGCGAGCTCGCAAAAGCCTGCGGCGAGGCCTGGGTCCACACCGAAGCAGGGAGGGCAACATGAGCGAACCGGCCATTGGCGGCAGGGCGCCGCATGCCGTCGAGGTAACAGCCGGCGAGGAGCTCTGGTGGTGCGCCTGCGGCATGTCTTCCAGCCAGCCGTTCTGCGACGGCACCCACGAGGACACTGAATTCTCTCCGGTGCAATACGTCGCGCCGGAAACCAAACGCGTGTTTTTCTGCACCTGCAAGCGCACCAAGAACGCGCCGCTGTGCGACGGCTCGCATAAAGAGCTTCCGGTTTAATGCCTGATCTTCTGCTCGAACTGTTTTCCGAGGAAATCCCCGCGCGCATGCAGGCGAAGGCGGCGGACGACCTGCGCCGCATGGTCACCGACAAGCTCGTCGCCGAAGGGCTGGTCTATGAAGGCGCCAAGGCCTTCGCGACGCCGCGTCGGCTGGCGCTGACCGTGCACGGAATCCCGGCGCGGCAGTCCGAGCTGAAGGAAGAGCGTCGCGGCCCGCGCGTCGGCGGGCCGGATGCGGCGATCCAGGGCTTTTTGAAAGCCACCGGCCTTTCCTCAATCAGCGAGGCAAAAATCCAGCCGGACAAGAAGGGCGATTTCTATATCGCGCTGATCGAGAAAAAAGGCCGCGCCACCATCGAGGTGCTGGCCGAAATGCTGCCAGTGATCGTGCGCACTTTCCCCTGGCCGAAATCGATGCGCTGGGGTGCGCGCTCGGCCAAGGCGGGGTCACTCAACTGGGTGCGGCCGCTGCATGCAATCACTGCAACTTTCGGGCTCGAGACCGAAGAGCCGGACGTGGTGAAGTTTGCCATCGACGGCATCGAGACCGGCCAGACCACCTACGGCCATCGCTTCATGGCGCCTGCTGCTATCAGCGTGCGCCGCTTCGAGGATTACGAAGAAAAGCTGCTGCAGGCGAAAGTCGTGCTCGATCCGGAACGACGCAAGGACACCATCCTCACCGACGCCAAGCAGCTTGCCTTCGCGCAGGGCTTCGAGCTGGTCGAGGACCAGGCGCTGCTCGACGAGGTCGCAGGGCTCGTCGAATGGCCGGTCGTGCTGATGGGGTCGTTCGAGACGGAGTTCCTGTCGATCCCGGGCGAGGTGGTCCGTGCCACCATCCGCAACAACCAGAAGTGCTTTGTCGTCAACGATCCCAAAACCGGCAAGCTCGTCAATAAATTCGTCCTGACCGCGAACATCGAGGCGAGCGACGGCGGCAAGACCATCGTCGGCGGCAACGAGCGCGTGATCCGCTCGCGATTGAGCGACGCGAAGTTCTTCTACGAGAGCGACCTGAGGACGAAGCTCGAGGACCGGCTGCCGAAATTCGAGCAGATCGTGTTTCACGAGAAGCTGGGCACGCAGGCCGAGCGCATCAAGCGCATCGAGCGGCTGGCAGGTGAGATCGCCCCTATCCTGTGGAAGCAGCGTGAGACGTTCTTCAAGGGCAAATTCCTGAATGACAAGGAGTTCGCCAACGAACAGGACTACGTCCGCGCGGTGCATCGTGCCGCGCATCTCGCCAAGGCCGACCTGCTTACCGAGGTCGTCGGAGAATTTCCGGAACTGCAAGGCCTGATGGGCAAATACTATGCGCTGGCGCAGGGCGAGGACGCGTCGGTCGCCGCCGCGAGCGAGGAGCACTACAAGCCGCAAGGGCCTGCCGATCGCGTGCCGACCGATCCAGTGTCGGTTGTGGTTGCGCTAGCCGACAAGATCGACACGCTGGTTGGCTTTTGGGCGATCGATGAGAAGCCGACGGGCAGCAAGGACCCATATGCGCTGAGGCGAGCAGCGCTCGGCGTGATCCGCTTGTTGCTTGATAACAACCTTGAGCTCCATCTTCGGCAGATTTTTGTGCATCCTCTCAGATTTGCGCTAATCCATACTAACCTTGCAGAACAGCGGCGTCTGAAGCAGCAACGCGCTGAAGAAAACCCGCAACTTGCTCCGAAGTTTATGGCGCTCGCTCATCATGCCACCGAAATTGGGAATAGACTTCGGTTCGGCGCACCAGCTCAACAAGACGAGGTTCCTGTAGTCACGGACCTCCTCTCCTTCTTCGCCGACCGGCTGAAGGTCCAGCTTCGCGATCAGGGTGCGCGTCACGACCTCGTCGACGCCGTGTTCTCGCTCGGCGACCAGGACGATCTCTTGATGGTGGTCCGCCGTGTCGAGGCGCTCGGCAAATTCCTCGACACCGACGACGGCAAGAACCTGCTGGCCGGCACCAAGCGTGCGAGCAACATCCTTGCCATCGAAGAGAAGCGGGACAAACGGACTTTTGACGGCGCACCAAGTCCAGCACTCTACAGCCTTCCGGAAGAGAAGGCGCTAGCCGACGCGATCGACCTGGCGAGGGTGGAGGCCGCCGTCGCCGTGATGAACGAGGACTTCGCCAGTGCCATGAGCTTCATGGCAACACTCCGCCCCGCGGTGGATGCCTTCTTCGACAAGGTCAAGGTCAATGACGATGAACCAAAGGTCCGGGAAAACCGACTAAAGCTCTTGAATGAAATCCGCAGCGCCACGCGCGCGGTCGCGGACTTCTCCAGGATCGAGGGCTGATTTCATGGATCGCACCACGCTCGCCGCTTACGACAAGGACGCGGCGGCGTTTGCGAAGGACTGGCACGACCAGCCGGCCCCGACCGACCTGCATGACGTGGTGACGAACTTCTTCATCAGGGGCGGCACGAGCTGCGATATCGGCTGCGGCAGTGGGCGCGAGGTGGCCTGGCTGAACGCGAACGGATTTCCGGCCGAAGGATTTGACGCGTCCGACGGGCTGCTCGCCGAAGCACGGCGCCGCTATCCCGGGCTCAAATTCACCCATGCCGAATTGCCTGACCTCAAGGGCATTGCTCCCGGCAGCTTCGACAACGTGCTGTGTGAGACCGTGATCATGCACCTGGAGCACGACCTGATCGCGCCGTCGGTGGCGCGGATGTTCGACATCATGAAGCCCGATGGTATTTTTTATCTGAGCTGGCGCGTCACCGAAGGCGCCGATCTGCGAGATACCCATGGCCGCCTCTATGCCGCCTTCGATGCGGGCCTGGTGCGAGCCGAGTTGACGAAATCCACCTTGTGGCTCGACGAAGAAGTGGTCAGCGCTTCCTCGGGTAAAAAGATTTACCGGCTGATCGCCAAGAAATAAAACAAAACCAGATAAGAAGCCCCGCCTGGTGGGGGAAGACCAGGCGGGGCTCGGGATGCCCGGTTGCCGCTGCGGCGTGCCGGACACTCAGCTTCAGCAGCTAACTCTTGAGCTAACCTTTGCCGCGCTACTCGACGATCTGGACGATGCGGCGCGTGCGCGGCTCGACCAGCACGGTCTCGCCGTTCACCACGGTGTAGCGATAGGGCGTCGCGCCGAAGGTCTGCGGCACGTCATAATAGGTCACGCCCGCTTCTGGCAGGACGGTGCCGATGACGACGCGATCGGGAACGGTATAGGTCGGCACGCGTTCGCGGATCACATATTGACGAAAGGCCGGTCGCTGCGCCACTGCGATGCCTTCGGACTCGGTAACGGCAACGCCGGGGCCGCCGGGAACCACGCCGACCGTGACATCGCTCTGCGCCAAGCCCGCTGCCGGCGCGCCGAGTGCGGCTGCGACCGCTGCGATGGCAAATATTCTGTGCTGCATTGGTTGCTCCTCTTTCCATGACGCAGGCACGATCAGGCCTTGCGTCTCGCACCGCAGCCCAATGCGTCGCGCGTCGCATCGTTCCTGGGAACAACCGGTCTCATCGGCGGCATTTTCAGGCAATTTTTGTGATGAGGGGAACCCAAAGACGCCGTACGCGTCTCCTATTCCGGAACCGGCAAAGCTACACTGCCGGCCCCCGAACGATCCCCACATCACCAACGATCCCGCATCACAGGAGTATCGATGACCATCACCACTGCGCACATTCCTGCCATCGTGGCCTTGATCGCCGGCATTTTGATCTTGATCATGCCGCGCCTGCTCAACTTCATCGTAGCCATCTATCTCATCGTCATCGGGCTGGTCGGTCTCGGCCTGCTCCGCTGGCTCCATATGTAGCGCAGGAAGAGCGGTTTCGCGGCTTGCGCGGAACCGCTCAAAGTGGTGTAAGCGCGCGAATTCTTCCTCTCACTGGATGTTCAGAAAAGCCATGGCCAAAGCCGTAGCGAAGTCGAAGAAAATCTCAGCGAAATCAAAGCCATCCGCGGCAGGCCGGGCGAAAGCTGCCCCCGTCGTGTCGGCTCGCAAGGCGCTGACGAAAAGCCCGGCCAAGCCGGCCGCAAAGCCGGTCGCCAAGCAGGCGCCAAAGCCGGCCGCGGCGGAGCCGGTGAAGGCCGGCAAGTGGGTCTATACCTTCGGCGACGGCAAGGCCGAAGGTAAGGCCGGCTTGCGCGATCTTCTCGGCGGCAAGGGCGCCAATCTCGCCGAAATGGCCAATCTCGGCCTGCCGGTCCCGCCCGGCTTCACCATCCCGACTTCGGTCTGCACCTATTTCTACGCCCACGACAAAACCTACCCGAAGGAATTGAAGGCGCAGGTCGAGAAGGCGCTCGACCATGTCGGCAAGCTCACCGGAAAAATGTTCGGCGATCCCAGGAATCCGCTGCTGGTCTCCGTTCGCTCCGGCGGGCGCGCCTCGATGCCCGGCATGATGGACACCGTGCTCAATCTTGGCCTCAACGATGAGACGGTGGAAGCGCTGGCGGAAATGTCCGGCGACCGCCGCTTCGCCTATGACAGCTATCGCCGCTTCATCACCATGTATTCCGATGTCGTGCTCGGCTTCGAGCATCATCATTTCGAGGACATCCTCGACACCTTCAAGGACAGCCAGGGCTATTCGCTGGACACCGATCTCACTGCCGAGGACTGGGTCGAACTGGTCGGCAAGTACAAGGAAGCCGTCGCGCACGAAACCAGCAAGGAGTTTCCGCAGGACCCGCACGACCAGCTCTGGGGCGCGATCGGCGCGGTGTTTTCATCCTGGATGAATGCGCGCGCAGTGACCTATCGCAAGCTGCACGATATCCCTAAGTCGTGGGGCACCGCGGTCAATGTACAGGCCATGGTGTTCGGCAACATGGGCGACACGTCGGCGACCGGCGTCGCCTTCACCCGTAATCCCTCGACCGGCGAAAGCAAGCTCTATGGCGAGTTCCTGATCAATGCGCAGGGCGAGGACGTCGTTGCCGGCATCCGGACGCCGCAGGATATCACCGATGATGCGCGGCAGGAGTCGGGCTCCGACAAGGCCTCGATGGAAACCGCGATGCCCGAGGCGTTCAAGGAGCTGACGCGGATCTACACCATGCTGGAAAAGCATTACCGCGACATGCAGGACATGGAGTTCACCGTCGAGCGCGGCAAATTGTGGATGCTGCAGACCCGCGGCGGCAAGCGTACCGCCAAGGCGGCGCTGAAGATCGCGGTCGAGCTCGCCAATGAGGGCCTGATCTCGCAGAAGGAAGCGGTGTCACGCATCGATCCCGCGTCGCTCGACCAGCTGCTGCACCCGACCATCGATCCCAACGCCAAGCGCGATGTGATCGCGACGGGCCTGCCGGCTTCGCCCGGTGCGGCCTCCGGCGAAATCGTGTTCTCCTCCGATGAAGCCGCCAAGCTGCAGGCCGATGGACGCAAGGTCATTCTGGTGCGCATCGAGACCTCGCCGGAAGACATCCACGGCATGCACGCCGCCGAAGGCATTTTGACCACGCGCGGCGGCATGACCTCGCACGCCGCCGTGGTCGCGCGCGGCATGGGCAAGCCCTGCGTCTCCGGCTGCGGCACCATCCGTGTCGACTATGGCCGCGGCACCATGAGCATCGGCTCGCGCACCTTCAAGACCGGTGATGTCATCACCATCGATGGCTCGCTCGGCCAGGTGCTGGCGGGGCGCATGCCGATGATCGAGCCGGCCATGTCGGGCGAGTTCGGCACGCTGATGGGCTGGGCTGACAAGGTCCGCAAGATCGGCGTCCGCGTCAACGCCGATACGCCCGACGATGCCCGCACCGCGATCAAGTTCGGCGCCGAAGGCATCGGCCTCTGCCGCACCGAGCACATGTTCTTCGAGGAAACCCAAATCCGCACCGTGCGCGAGATGATTCTGGCCGAAGACGAGCAGGCTCGCCGTGCCGCCCTGTCGAAGCTGTTGCCGATGCAGCGCGCGGACTTCGTCGAGCTGTTCGAGATCATGAAGGGCCTGCCGGTCACGATCCGGCTCTTGGATCCACCGCTCCATGAATTCCTGCCGCACACCCATGCCGAGATCGAGGAAGTCGCCCGCGCGATGAACACCGATCCGCGGCGCCTTGCCGACCGTGCCCGCGACCTCGCCGAGTTCAACCCGATGCTCGGCTTCCGCGGCTGCCGTATCGCGATCGCCTATCCGGAGATCGCCGAGATGCAGGCGCGCGCGATCTTCGAGGCCGCGGTCGAGGCGCAAAAGCGCACCGGCACGGCGGTCGGACTTGAGGTGATGGTGCCGCTGATCGCGACCAAGGCCGAGCTCGATCTGGTCAAGGCGCGGATCGATGCCACCGCGCAGGCCGTGATGAAGGAGACCGGCACCAAGCTCGCCTATCAGGTCGGCACCATGATCGAGCTGCCGCGCGCCTGTTTGCTGGCAGGCGAAGTGGCGAAGAGCGCCGAGTTCTTCTCCTTCGGCACCAACGATCTGACGCAGACCACTTACGGCATCAGCCGCGACGATGCCGCGAGCTTCCTCAGCGCCTATGTCAGCAAGGGCATCCTGGAGATCGATCCCTTCATCGCGCTCGACCAGGAAGGCGTCGGCGAGCTCGTGAAGATCGGCGTGGCGCGCGGCCGCAAGACGCGGCCGGATCTCAAGGTTGGCATCTGCGGCGAGCATGGCGGCGATCCCGCTTCGGTGGCGTTCTGCCACGAGGTCGGCCTCAACTACGTCTCGTGCTCGCCCTATCGCGTGCCGATCGCCCGTCTCGCCGCGGCCCAAGCCGCGATCGGCAAGGCGGTCGCGAGCCAGGCGTAAGTTCCAACTCTTCGTCATTCCGGGGCGCGCGAAGCGCGAGCCCGCGAATGACGAGTGGATTAGTCGCATGAGCGTCCGCTGTCCCATAGTGGTACGGAAACCCGGTAAAATTTCTTCAGCATTTTTGTTGACCGGATATTTACCACTTCTCTCCAATCGCCATTTACCAACGCTTCCGAAGCCCATCGCGCAAAGCGCTGGGATCGCTTGCCTGTGTCGCACGCGCCACGCGGATTAACGCCCCGGCAACCTAAACTGGATATTACCGGAATAGATCGAATTGCACGGATGTACTGCGTTCGAACTCACTGAGTGTGTGGCGTCGCGTGAGTGCGTTGATACCAGTCGAGCGTAAGAAGCCGAGGGGCGTGCGTTTCGCGTCCTTCGGTTTTGCGCTGGCCATCTTCGTCCTGATGCCGAACGAGATCGGCTATCAGGACATCGCCTCGCTGCTCGCGCGCCAGCCCGGCGTCGGCGAGCGCTGGCAGAAGCGCGTCACAGGTGCAGCCGCCACCATCCAGCTCGCGACCTACAGTTTTGGCCGACCGCTCGGCACGTCGGCGCCGGAGAGCCCGAGCTATCGGCTCGCAAGCCTCGACGGCGCGGCCGCTGACATCACGGGTTCGCTGCCGCGCAATTCGGTGCTGCAGCCTCCGCCACGCTATCAGGCCTCCGACTTTCCAAAAGTGAACCGCACGCTGAAGGGCGATCGTCTTGTCGTCGCGTCGCCGCTCGCCATCGAGCCCGAGACCGGGCGTCCCGACGATCCGCAGCGGGCCCTCGAGGATCCCTCGACCTCCAATGCTTCCGTGATGGGCGCAAAGACCGCGGCCGCGCCCCTGTCCAAAGCAGGCTCCGCTCGATCCCGAATTGCAGGCCGCGATGAATGCGCCGCCGCTGCCGCAATACAATACGCCACCGCAGCTGCCGAAATACGATATCTCGCTGTCGCTGGAAGCGCAGCCGCTGGACGATCTGAGGAATTCCCGCGGCGCGATCCAGATCGAGCCGGCTCCCTCGCGCGAGCCGTTCAACGTCAAGACCTCAAGCCTGTTCTTCGGCAACGCTTCACTCGGCGGTTCGATCGAGAGCATGGAGCGCTGGCAGCCCGGCGAGGAACCTACCATCGTCGCGCCCGATCCCGACATGAAGGTGATGGCGTCGCTGCCATCCGGCCCGGAGCTGGCGAAGGAGATCGAAAGCGGCGAAAGCGTCGCGCCGAAGGGCGAGGTCAATGCCGATAGTCAGCTCTCGAAAACGCCGGCCGAGCGGCTCGGCCTCACCGACGAGAAGTCACGCGCCAAGGCCGAGAAGTGCCTCGCGGAAGTCGTCTATTTCGAGGCCCGCGGCGAGGCCGTGCGCGGCCAGATCGCGGTCGCGCAGGTGGTGATGAACCGCGCCTTCTCCGGCAAATATCCGAACGATGTGTGCGGCGTGGTCTATCAGAACAAGCACCGCCACATGGCCTGCCAGTTCACCTTCGCCTGCGACAATTATGCCGACGTGATCCGCGAGCCCGACATGTGGGAACGCGCCAGGAAGATCGCCAAGGCGATGCTCGACGGCCAGATCTGGCTGCCGGAAGTCGGCAAGTCGACCCACTACCACGCTTATTATGTGCACCCATCCTGGGTCAGCGAGATGACCAAGCTGTACAAGTTCGGCGTGCACACCTTCTACCGGCCAAAGAAGTGGGGCGACGGCAGCGATGCGCCGAGCTGGGGCACACCGGCGCAGACCGCAGCGCTGTCGGAACAGCTCGCCGCGGAAGCCAAGAGCGAAGCCGAGATGTATCCGAATTCGGTG
Organism: uncultured Alphaproteobacteria bacterium; assembly: GCA_963739755.1. Classification (GTDB taxonomy): domain Bacteria; phylum Pseudomonadota; class Alphaproteobacteria; order Rhizobiales; family Xanthobacteraceae; genus Bradyrhizobium. The sequence continues at coordinate 98,176 of CAVUCB010000011.1, forward strand.
CGACGTTAGCACCCCTGTTCGACCTACTCCCCGCATGCGGGTCGATGCGGCACGCCGGAGAAGGGAAACACCGTGCGGCTGCGGCTCAAGCCTCGATATCCAGCGCCACGTCGAAATTCGGCGCCGAATGCGTCAGCGCGCCGGAAGAGACATAGTCGACGCCGGTCGCGGCTATCTTTGCAATCGAATCCAGCGTGACGCCGCCGGAAGCCTCCAGCACCACACGGCCTTGCGACAGCTTCACCGCCTCTTTCAGCGTCGGAATATCCATGTTGTCGAGCAGCACCACGTCGGCCAGCCCCGTATCGAGCACCTCGCGCAGCTGATCGAGCGTGTCGACCTCGATCTCGACCTTGACGAGGTGGCCCGTGTGCGCGCGTGCGCGTTCCAGCACGGCCTTGACGCCGCCGGCAACCGCGATGTGGTTGTCCTTGATCAGGATCGCATCATCGAGCCCGAAGCGATGATTGAAACCGCCGCCACAACGCACCGCATATTTCTCCAGCGCACGCAGGCCCGGGGTGGTCTTGCGCGTGCAGCAGATGCGCAATTTCGTGCCGGTGGTCTGCCGCACGTAGTCGGCCGTCAGTGTCGCGATGCCGGAAAGGCGGCCCGACGAAATTCAGCGCGGTGCGTTCGCCCGTCAGAACGGCGCGGGCGGCACCGGAGATGGTCAGCACATGCTTGCCTTTCTCGACCGCCGCGCCATCGCGGACATGTGCGTCGATCCTGATGTCAGGCGAGAGTTTCCGGAACGTCGCGACGGCGAGCGGCAGGCCTGATATCACGCCGGCCTGCCGCGCGACCATGATCGCCCGGGCCGGTGTCGTCTCGGGAATGGTCGCCATCGAAGTGACATCGCCGGCGCGACCGAGGTCTTCGTCGAGCGCGCGGGTGACAGCCTCGTCGATCGCCAGCGGCGACAGGAAGGCCTCCGGGTTGAGCAGGGAGTTGGGGGTGGTCATTACAAACCTCTAGGCGATCATGGGTTGCGCGTTGCGCGGTTCACGGATTTCAAGCGTCTCCGCGATCTCCTGCGCTGCGGCGAGCGTCGTCATGGTGCGATGGGTGAGCAACGGCTTTTCCGCCGGATAGTCGGAGCGATAATGCGCGCCGCGGCTTTCGCGACGGCTCCAGGCGGAGGCCGCGACCAGCAGCGCCGTCGTTGCCATGTTGCGCAGCGCGACACTGCCGGCATCGTGCTCGATCGCCGCGAAATTCCGCACCGCTTCCGCGAGCCTGTCGCCGTCGCGGATGACGCCGACATGCGAGCTCATCATCGCGCGCAGTTTTTTCTCGGCGAGCGGGGAGGGAGGCCGTTGCGCGGGACCACCAGCATCGGCGGCAGGCTTGCGGGAGCCTCGATTTGCTGGCCCGCGATATCTTCCGCAATGCGCGCGGCGAACACCACGGCTTCCAGCAGCGAGTTCGAGGCGAGGCGGTTGGCGCCATGCGCTCCGGTCGACGAAACCTCGCCGCCGGCCCAAAGCCCCTTGAGCGAGCTGCGGCCGCGCGCATCCACGGCGATGCCGCCCATGTGATAATGCGCGGCAGGCGCGACCGGGATCGGCTGTGTTGCCGGATCGAGGCCGGCCGCAAGGCTGCTCGCATAGACGGTCGGAAATTTTTCCGCAAAGCGCGCACCGAGCGCCTCGCGGGCGTCGAGGAATGCGCCGCGGCCGGCGGCGATTTCCGCGAACACGCCGCGGGCCACGATGTCGCGCGGTGCAAGCTCGGCCAGCGGATGGGCTTTCTGCATGAAGCGTTCGCCAAAATTGTTGATCAGTGTTGCGCCTTCGCCGCGCAGCGCTTCGGTCGCGAGCGGCGCCGGATCGCGGCCGACCATGATCGCGGTCGGGTGGAATTGCACGAATTCGGGGTCGGCAATCACGGCGCCGGCGCGGGCGGCGATCGCGAGCCCGAGGCCGCTCGCCTCCTGCGGGTTGGTCGTGACCGCATAGAGATGGCCAATGCCGCCGGTCGCGAACACCACCGCGCGCGAGGCGATGATCACGGGCCGCGCCGTCGCATCCTTGGCATTGCGCAGCTGCAATCCCGTGACCGCGCCGTCTTCGGTCAACAGCGCCTCGGCGACAAAGCCCTCGATCACGCGGATCGAGGGCGTGCTGCGCACGGTCTCGGTGAGTGCCGCGATGATCGCCTTGCCGGCCATGTCGCCGCGCACATGCACGATGCGGCGTGCCGAATGCGCGGCTTCGCGGCCGACCGCGAGCTTGCCCTCGAGGTCGCGGTCGAACGGCGACGCCGTAACGCAGGAGGTCGTCGATACGCGCGCCGGCCTCGCGCGCGAGTCCTAGCGCAATCTCTTCATCGACAATGCCGCCGCCGACCGCGATCGTGTCAGCCGCATGCGCTTCGGCGCTGTCGCCCTCAGCGACAGCAGCGGCGATGCCGCCCTGCGCCCAGGCGCTGGAAGCGCCTTCGCCGAGCGGCGCGGCAGAAATCAGCGTGACCGGACGCGGCGCCAGTTTCAGGGCGCAGAACAATCCGGCAAGTCCGCCGCCGACGATCACGACATCGTCGGTCTTGCGGGTGAGGTCGTAGATGTTGTTTGACATCATTCTCTCCATTTTTTGTCGTCCCCGCGAAGGCGGGGACCCATATGTGGACGGCTCCCGTGGCACAAGAGCTTTTTGAGCGGGATCGGATCGCTTGCATCCATATGTCCGGCCTGTTGATGCGATGGTTTGTAATCGCTGGCCAAGATGGTTTGCGCGACACGAGTTCCAAACAACCTGGCGACCTGCTGGCGGCCAATGGGTCCCACGGACTGTCTCGTATCGTTGATCGACCGATTGCTCCATCTGCTCCTGCAGCTCCGGGTCGGATGGTGAGCGAGCCCCCGTCCGGCCAATCTGTGTTAGGCGGCGAGTGCCCCTTCAGCATCCATCCGCGCAGCGTCGTAACTTTCGCCCGTCGCCATCAGCTTCCAGGCGATGCGGGCCACCTTGTTGGCGAGCGCCACGGCGGCGAGCTTTGGCGGCTTGCGCTTGATCAGGGCGAGGAGCCAGCGCGAGTGCTGGCCGCGGCCGTTGCGGGCCTGCTGGATCACTGACGTCGCCCCGATCACCAGCAGGCGGCGCAGGTCCTCGTCACCGGCCCGCGTGATCTTGCCGAGCCTGGTCTTGCCGGCGGTGGAATGGTCCTTTGGGGTGAGCCCGAGCCAGGCGGCAAAATGCCGGCCGGAGCGGAAAGCGCGCGGATCGGGCGTCTTCATCACCAGCGTCGTCGCAATGATCGGACCGACGGAGGGGATCTGCGCCAGTCGCCGGCCCACGGCATCGGCCGGGTGCCAGGCCATCAGCTTGGCCTCGATCTCCTTCAGCTCGCCCTGGAGCCTGACATATTCGCGGCTCAGCACCGTAACCAGATCGCGCGCCAAGGCAGGAAGAGCCTCGTCCTGCGCAATCTTGGCCAACAGCGCCTCGAGCTTGTCGAGACCCTTGGGCGCGATCAGGCCAAACTCCGCCGCATAGCCGCGGATTGTATTGCTCAGTTGGGTGCGCCGCGCGATCAATCCGTCTCGGATGCCTGTCAGCATCAAGGCGGCCTGCTGCTCAGCCGTCTTGACCGGTACAAACCGCATGGTCGGCCGGCTCATAGCCTCACACAGCCCTTCCGCATCGCGCCCGTCGTTCTTGTTCCGCGCCACGTAGGGCTTCACCAATTGCGGCGCCATCAACTTCACCTCATGGCCAAGCTTGCAAAGCTCCCGCGCCCAATATTGCGAAGCTCCGCAAGCCTCCATCCCGATCACCGTCGCGGGCAACTTGGCAAAGAACTCCAGCACCTGCTTGCGCGAAAGTTTCTTGCGCAACACCGGCTGTTCGGCCGCATCAACCCCATGCAGCTGAAAAATAAGCTTCGACGTATCCATTCCAATGCGGATAATCTCTCTCACGGACGGCTCCCTTGTCTGAGATTTGCAACAACCTCATTCTGGCACACTGATGCCGTAGGGGGCCGTCCACACCATCAACCACAGGCGGTCGTTGTCTTGCGAAGCTGTTGGTCATTCGTGCAATTGCAGCGGCCGGTGGTTATGGGTCCCGGATCGCGCTCGCATTCGCTCGCTTGTCCGGGACGAAGGGCTAGTTCTTCAAATTGATCATTCGCTCGACCGAGCGGCGCGCTTTCTCGGCGATCACAGGATCGATCGTGACTTCCTCGCCAAGCGAAAGCAGGCTGTCCAAAATCTTGGCCAGCGTGATCCGCTTCATATGCGGGCAGAGATTGCAGGGCCGCACCATCTCGACATCGGGAAGCTCGGCCTTCACATTGTCGGCCATCGAGCATTCGGTGATCATCACCACGCGTTTGCTCCGGTTGTTGCGCACCCAGTTGATCATGTGCGCGGTCGAGCCGGTGAAGTCGGCTTCGGCCAGCACGTCGGGCGGGCATTCCGGATGCGCGATGATCTGCACGCGATGGGTCGGCTTCGCGATAGGCGCGGAGCTCGTCGCCGGTAAAGCGCTCATGCACCTCGCAGGCGCCCTTCCAGGCGATGATCTTCACGTAGGTCTGCGACGCGACGTATTTCGCGAGATACTGGTCCGGCAGGAAGATCACTTCCGGCGCATTCAGGCTCTCGACCACCGCGACCGCATTCGAGGAGGTGCAGCAGATGTCGACTTCCGCCTTCACATCGGCCGAGGTGTTGACATAGGCGACGACGGGCACGCCGGGGAAACGTTCGCGCAGGAGCCGCACATCGGCGCCGATAATGCTGGAGGCGAGCGAGCAGCCGGCGCGCGAATCCGGGATCAGCACACGCTTGTCCGGATTGAGGATCTTCGAAGTCTCCGCCATGAAGTGCACGCCGCACTGGATGATGGTGGAGGCCTTCACCTTGGTGGCCTCGACGGCGAGCTGCAGCGAGTCGCCGTTGATATCGGCGACGCAATGGAAGATTTCCGGCGTCTGGTAGTTGTGCGCGAGGATCACCGCATCGCGCTCGACCTTGAGCTCATTGATCGCCTTGATGGTCGGCGCCATCAGCGGCCATTCGAGCGGCGTGATGACGCTTTTCACGCGCTCATAGAGAGGCGCGGTGACGCGCTCTACCTCGGGCGTCCATTCCAGCGATGGCGTGGGCAGGGAGGCCGCGCGCGCACCGGAGCCGGCCTGGGCCGGGACAGGCATGGGAGAGCGGGACGCAGACTTCTCGAAATCGTCCGGACCGTAGATGGCGGCGATTGGCATGGTGTGCCTCCATCGAATAATATGCTCAATATGAGCATATTTGCGTTGTTAGAAATCCGGCCTGTCGGGGCCGGCTCCTCTGCACCAAGCATATTATACTCAATCAGAGCAGATGAAATTTAACACGACTTCTTCTCCCCCGCTAGATGTCAGAGCCATCAAGTCGTCGTGTCTGACCCCGGGGATTTGCATCGCTGCGCTGCGTGAAAATTTTTCCACCCCGGTCCTTGGATTTCCATGCAGATGCATTAACTCCCCGTAATCAACGCGGCCAATTCCGAGCCGCGACCAAGAAGGGGCACTTCATGTCGACAACCGCAGGCGATCTCCGGCCGGCTTCGACGCTCACAAGCTGGCGCACGCCGGCCGTCATCATCGTTTGTGGCTGTGCGATCGCGATGCTGGGCTTCGGCCCGCGATCGGCGATGGGCTTTTTCATCCAGCCGATGGGCCACGAATTTTCCTGGGGCCGCGACGTATTCGGCCTCGCGCTCGCCGTGCAGAACCTGCTGTGGGGACTAGGCCAGCCGATCGCGGGCGCCATCGCCGACCGCTTCGGCATTTTCCGCGTGATGTTCGTCGGCGCGCTGCTTTATGCGGGCGGTCTTTTGATGATGCGCTACGCCGCGACGCCCTTGTCGCTGGATCTCGGCGCGGGTGTGCTGGTCGGCTTCGGACTGTCCGGCTGTTCGTTCAATCTCGTGCTGTCGGCATTCGCGAAGCTGTTGCCGCCGGAGCGGCGCGGCATCGCGCTCGGAGCGGGCACCGCGGCCGGATCGTTCGGCCAATTCGCGTTCGCGCCTTTCGGTGTGGCCCTGATTGATAATTTCGGCTGGCAGACGGCACTCACCGTGTTCGCGACGCTGATGCTGCTGATCGTGCCGCTGTCGCTGGCGCTGTCCACGCCGCCTGCGACCGCGGCAAATGTGCCGGCAGCGCAGCAGCAATCGTTCAAGACCGCGCTCGCCGAAGCGTTCGGCCATCGCTCTTATGTGCTGCTGGTGCTCGGCTTCTTCACCTGCGGCTTCCAGCTTGCCTTCGTGACCGTGCATCTGCCCGCATTCCTGGTCGATCGCGGCATCTCCGCCCATATCGGCGGCTGGGTGATGGCCTCGATCGGCCTGTTCAACATGATCGGCTCGCTCAGCGTCGGCTGGCTGCAGAACCGGCATGCCCAAGCGCTACATCCTGTCGGTGATCTATTTTTCCCGCGCGCTCGCAACCGTCGCCTTCATCTCGTTCCCGATCACGCCGTTCTCTGCGATCGCGTTCGGCGCGGTCTCCGGCCTGCTATGGCTGTCGACGGTGCCGCCGACTTCCGCGCTGGTGTCGCTGATGTTCGGCACGCGCTGGTTTGCAACCCTCTATGGCTTTGCCTTTGTCAGCCATCAGGTCGGCGGCTTCCTAGGCGTCTGGCTCGGCGGCATCGTGTTCGAGAAATTCGGTTCCTACACGCCGATCTGGTGGCTCTCGGTGCTGTTCGGCGTGCTGTCGGCGCTGATCAATCTGCCGATCGTGGAGAAGCCCGTTGAAAGGGCCGTTGCGCAACCCGCTTGATCCGCTAAACATCCCCTGAAACAGAAGTTCAGGGGAGTTTACCTTGGGAACGTTCAAGGCGATCAGGATCGACAAGGCGGAGAAGGGCACCACCGCCGCGCTCACGCAATTCGACGAAGCCGAATTGATGGAGGGCGACGTCACCGTTGCCGTCGAATGGTCGACACTGAACTACAAGGATGGCCTGGCCGTCACCGGCAAGGCGCCGGTGGTGCGGCGCTTCCCGATGATCGCCGGCATCGATTTCGCCGGCACCGTCGAACAATCCTCGCATCCCCAGTGGAAGGCCGGCGACAAGGTGGTCTGCACCGGCTGGGGCCTGGGCGAAACGCATCTCGGCGCCTACGCCGAGAAGGCGAGGGTGAAGGGCGACTGGCTGGTGCGCCTGCCGGACGGCCTGTCGGCGCGCGACGCGATGGCGATCGGCACCGCCGGCTTCACGGCGATGCTCGCGGTGCTCGCGCTGGAGAAGCAGGGCCTTTCGCCAAAGAGCGGCCCGATCGTTGTGACCGGTGCAGCCGGCGGCGTCGGCTCGGTTGCGATCGCCGTGCTCGCCAAACTCGGCTATCACGTCATCGCCTCGACCGGGCGCCAATCCGAAGCGCCGTATCTCAAGAGCCTTGGCGCTGCCGAGGTGATCGACCGCAACGAATTGTCCGCGCCCGGCAAGCCGCTCGCGAAAGAGCGCTGGGCCGGCGGCGTCGACAGCGTCGGCTCGACCACGCTCGCCAATCTGTTGTCGATGACGAAGTATGGCGGCGCGGTCGCGGCCTGCGGACTTGCAGCCGGCATGGATCTGCCAGCATCGGTTGCACCTTTCATTTTGCGGGGGGTGTGCCTTCTCGGTATCGATTCCGTGATGTGCCCGCTGGAGCCGCGAAAAGCCGCCTGGGAGCGGCTCGCCCGCGACCTGGATCAGTCAAAACTATCTGAAATAACTCATGAAATCGGGATGGGTCAGGTTATCGACTGGGGTCCGAAAATTCTCGCGGGCCAGGTCCGCGGTCGAATCGTGGTAAAAATTGTCTAACGATGTTCAGACTTTACCAACCAAGCTGCTCCAATGTTGCCACGGTTAGTATGGTAAGTGGCGGGTAAAGGGGACCAGCGTCGCCCGCGGCTTGGGTCAAGTTGGAGTTTTTGAAATGCTTGCGCGTTTTGTGTTGGGGACCGTCGCCGCCGGAGCCATGATCATGCCGGCACTGGCCGGGATGATGACTGCCGAGGAGGCGCGTAAATTCGTCGCCGGCAAGGTGTTCGCTTTCACCTGCGCCGATGGCACCCGCGGCGCAGGCCGCATCCTCGACGACATGGGCGCCGCCGGCGCGGTGCAGTTCTCGGGCGCAGGTCCGATCCGGCACGTCCGCCTGCCCGGCAACACGCTGCAGATCCGTGGCCAGTCGGTATGCGCGTCGCTGCGCGGCCTGCCGTTCGAGCCCTGCTTCAACCTCGACAAGACTTCCGAAGTCAGCTTCCGCGGCTCGGTTTCCGGCATGGGCTTCGCCTATTGCGATTTCCGCAACCAGGGCGGCACGCAGATGCTGATGGCGCGCGCGGTGGCGCGTCCGCGCTCGCTGCATCGTGCCGAGCCGACCGGATCGATCGATACGCGGACCGAGGTGAGCGCCCGCGTGGAGACGCCGCAGGTCGACAGCGCCAAGCTCGAACCGGTGAAGCCGGAACCGGCGAAATCCGAAAGCACGCCGGAACTGCGCCGCTCGACCGAGTGACCGCAGCGGTTCGCTAGCCGCAATCTCCCGCCGAAGATCCCAAAAAAGCCGCAGGCGGCGCCTGCGCTGTCGCCTCGCCGTAGTCATACGGGGGCATACTTTCATGCCTTGGTAGCGTTCTCCGATCCAGTTTTGCCGGCGAGGGGTGGGTCCTCGGACCCATGGATTTAAGGAATGCCGCTTTACTTCTTTCGCATCAGCCAGGGCCGCTATGCCGGCGCCTCCGATCAGCCTTTCGAACTCGAGGACCGCGAGGCGGCCTGGATCGAGATGAAGGCGGTCTGCGCCAACCTGCTCGGCGGTATTTCGCGCAGCCTGAAGCTCGACGCCGAATGGCGCATGGAGCTGCTGGACGAGGCCAAGAAGCCCGTCTTTCGCATCCGTCTGTTGGGCGAGACGCTGGAGTAGGTGGCTGCGGCGCAGCGACGCAGAACAGGTCTCAAGAGTTCCATCGTACCGGCCGCGGGCGCAGCTTTGCCGATTCCCGATAACCCTTCAGTAATCCTACGGGGCCTTGGTTAACGATAAGGGAAGGGAACCGGCCGTTCCATGATCCGCAGCCGCCGCGCCTTTATTTGCGCCGGATCGACCATGCGGAACGCATGCACATTTTAGTTTTTGGGGACACGAAATCATGATGCAGATCATTCAGAACCTGCGGATCGGGACCAAGCTCGCGATCACGTCAATGCTCAGCATTCTGCTCGTCGGCGGGCTTATCTTCGTCCTGATGAATGGCAACGCGTTGGTCCGCAATGCCGATGATGCCGCGAACGGTCAGCAGCTGCTTGCCCGGTATGCGATCGAAGCAAAAGCCTCCGTGCGTGGCATGATGATCGGAGTCCGCGATATCCGTCTCGCCAGGGTTTCGGCGGAATTGCAGGCGGCGCAGGAATATCTCGATAACCGCCAAAAGGCCGCGCAAAACAACGTCGGGGAAACTCTCAAGCTTTCCAAATCGCCGGAAAACCGTGCGCGAATCGAGAAGATGAAGAGCTTGATAGATGACTACATGAGCCGCGCGGCCAAGGAGATCATCACCGTTCAGAAGGAAGCAGTCGAGATCGAGGGCAAGCGCAGCGAAAACGGCGAACTCGCTGCTGACCTCGAGGTTCGCCTTGCCAAGCTTCACGGCGAGGAAGCTCGTCTTGCGCGTGAGATCGGGCTTCCGATCGCCAAAGAGCTGGAAGATCTGGCTAGCAAGGTCGTTGATTTTGCAAAGGGCAGGGCGGAAGAGGACCGGGCTGTTGCGGTCCAGGAAATGTCGTCCGCCGAGCACAACTCGCTGGCGATCGGGGCTGCGGTGGCGCTGGTTCTGATTGCGACCTGCGTGTTCTCCGTCTTCACCATTGCCAGGCCGATGCAGGCGCTGACGCGGGCGATGCGCGAACTCGCCAACGGAAACTTCTCGGTGGTGCTGCCCGGCCTTGGACGCAAGGACGAGATCGGCGACATCGCCGGCGCCGTCGAGGAATTCAAGGTCAAGGCCGAGGAGAAGGCGCGCGACGAAGCCGAGGCCAAGACGAGGCAGGACAAGATCGTGGCCGAGCAGCGCAACGCCGACATGAACCGGCTGGCCGACCAGTTCGAAGCCGCCGTCGGCGAGATCGTCGAGACGGTGTCGTCGGCTTCCACCGAGCTTGAAGCTTCCGCGAAGACATTGACCTCGACCGCCGAGCGCGGGCAGGAAGTCGCCACCGCGGTCGCGGCCGCCTCCGAGGAGGCCTCGACCAACGTGCAGTCGGTCGCTTCCGCCACCGAAGAACTGTCGTCCTCGATCACCGAGATCAGCCGCCAGGTGCAGGAATCGGCGCGCATGGCGGGCGATGCCGTCGGCCAGGCCCGCTCCACCACCGATCGCGTCAGCGAGCTGTCGAAGGCGGCAACCCGCATCGGCGACGTGGTCGAATTGATCAACACCATCGCCGGCCAGACCAATCTGCTCGCGCTCAACGCCACGATCGAGGCGGCGCGCGCGGGCGAAGCCGGCCGCGGCTTCGCGGTGGTCGCTTCAGAAGTGAAGGCGCTTGCCGAACAGACCGCGAAGGCAACCGGCGAGATCGGCCAGCAGATCTCCGGCATCCAGTCAGCGACCCAGGAGTCGGTCGGCGCGATCAAGGACATCTCGGGCACGATCGAGAAACTGTCAGAGATCTCCTCGGCCATCGCGGCTGCGGTCGAAGAGCAGGGCGCGGCGACGCAGGAAATCTCCCGCAACGTGCAGCAGGCCTCGCAGGGCACCCAGCAGGTGTCCTCCAACATCACCGATGTCCAGCGCGGCGCGACCGAAACGGGATCGGCGTCCTCGCAGGTGCTTTCTTCCGCCCAATTGCTGTCGAGCGATAGCAACCGCCTCAAGCTCGAGGTCGGCAAGTTCGTCAACACCGTACGCGCGGCCTGACGCCCTATCTCGCCGAACAGAAGTGCAAATCGCTACGGCCCCTTTTGAGGGGCCGTAGCTCCTTTTGTGCCTGGCTCGCACCCGAGGGATGCCGGCGCTTGTATGCAATCTATTGTGCGTACGAATTCAAAAGCTTCCGCTCAATCCACCGTAATCCTACGTGCTCCGAAATTCAGATTTGCTTTGGAGCTTGAGCCTATTGCTTAAGCATAGGCGCGACAATGCGTCGCCGCGTCAGCCTGTCTCTCCGGCGGTCTCTCGTCGGTTCGTTCCGTCTGCAACCATTGCAAGGATTGCCCCCCATGTCGTTACTGAACCTCCGGATTCGCGGCCGCCTCTATGGCGGCTTCGGCATCCTTCTGGTGTTTTGCGCAGGCCTTGCCGGCTTCGGCGTGTTGCAGCTCACCGCCATTCGCGACCAGGTCGACCTGCTGAGCGTGCAATCCAAGAACACGATCCGCGTCGGTGAAATCATGACGGAGCTGCAGGCGATCCGCCGCGGCATCCTGCGCTACACCTTCGACCAGGATGAAGCTTCCTTCACCGAAGCCGACAAGCGTCTGGCAAAGGTCGCGGAGCTGCTCGACGAGGCGGTCCGCACCACGAAGAGCGAGGAACGGAAGGCCAATTATCTCGAAACCGCCAAGCATGTTGCCGAGTTGAAGACAAAGCGCGCCGAGCTGGGCGACGCGGTCAAGCAGATGCTGGCGGGCCGGGCGCTGCTCTACACCGAAGGCGACCAGATGGCCGCCGACGTGCAGAAATTCGTCGATGCCGCCACGGGTACACCGTTCGCGCATAACGCCAATGTGCTGGAGTCGAAGGTCTTGCTGGTCCGCGTGGCGAACTGGCGCATGCTGGCGACTCGCGACGCCAAGGGCTTCGCCACCTTCAAGACCAATGTCGGCAAGGCGCAGGAGCAGGTCGCGTCGCTGGAGAAGCTGGACTTGCCGCCAGAACTCGCCAAACAGCTGGCAGTGGTCAAGTCCGGCATTGCCAAATATGCCGAAGCGTTCGACAAGACCGGCCCTAATCTCGTGAAGGGCGACGATCTCTATTACCACAGCATCACGCCGGTGATCGTGAACGCCATCGAGAAGATGGACAAGGTGAAGGAGGCCATCAACGAGGCCTTCAAGAAGACGACGGCCGAGACGGGGGGCCGGATCGACTCCACCATCACGGCGCAGGAAATGGTCGCAAGCCTGGCCGTGCTGCTCGGCCTTGCCATCGCCTTCGTGATCGCACGTGGTATCATCCGTCCGCTGTCCGGTCTCACCGCCGGCATGAAGGAGCTCGCCGGCGGCAATTTCGGCGTGATCCTGCCGGGGCTCGACCGCAAGGACGAGGTCGGCGACATGGCGCAGGCGGTCGAGGGCTTCAAGGTCAAGGCCGAGGAAAAGGCGCGCGACGAAGCCGAGGCCAAGATCAAGCAGGACGAGGTGCTGGCGCGCCAGCGCAAGGCCGAGATGGCCAGGATGGCCGATGATTTCGAAGGCGCGGTCGGCCATATTGTCGAGACCGTGTCGTCGGCCTCGAGAGAACTAGAGGTTTCTGCACGTACCCTGACTTCGACCGCGGCGCGTTCGCAGGAGCTGTCGACGACGGTTGCCGCAGCCTCCGAAGAGGCCTCTACCAACGTGCAATCGGTTGCGTCGGCGACCGAGGAGTTGACGTCCTCGGTCAATGAGATCAGCCGCCAGGTGCAGGAATCGGCGCGGATGGCAAGCGATGCCGTCGGGCAGGCACGCGGCACGACCGAGCGCGTCAGCGAACTGTCGAAGGCTGCGAGCCGGATCGGCGACGTGGTCGAACTCATCAATACCATCGCAGGCCAGACCAACCTGCTTGCGCTCAACGCGACCATCGAGGCGGCGCGTGCGGGCGAAGCTGGCCGCGGCTTTGCGGTGGTCGCTTCAGAGGTGAAGGCGCTCGCCGAGCAGACCGCGAAGGCGACCGGCGAGATCGGTCAGCAGATTTCGGGCATCCAGGCAGCGACCCAGGAATCGGTAAGCGCGATCAAGGAAATCTCGGGCACCATCGAAAAGCTGTCGGAAATCTCCTCGACCATTGCGGCCGCGGTCGAAGAGCAGGGCGCGGCCACCCAGGAAATCTCCCGCAACGTGCAGCAGGCGGCCCAAGGCACCCAGCAGGTTTCGTCGAACATCACCGACGTGCAGCGCGGCGCCAGCGATACGGGATCTGCCTCCTCGCAGGTGCTCTCGGCCGCGCAGACCTTGTCCGCCGACTCCGGCCGGCTCAAGTCGGAGGTATCGAAGTTCCTCAACTCGGTCCGCGCGGCCTGACGCCTCGTCGCCCGCCATCGCTTCGGCCCGCCTCGGGTCGGAGCGGCCGTCTGCAACCAGGACACGCCGCGGTCTGCATGAAATCCATTCGCGCGAGTGAATTCGGAAAATTATTTTTGCTGCCCGTAATTTTACGGACCGGGCATTTAACTTTGCTTGGGAACTTGAGTCTATTGCTGGGGGTATAGGCGCACCAGTCGCCTCTTCGAATCAGAGCCCGCCGACGATGACCGGCTTCCTTTCGGCGGCCTCCAGCCCGTAGCAATTGGCGAGGACTGCCCCCATGTCATTTCTGAATTTTCGGATTCGCGGCCGGCTTTATGGCGGGTTCGCCATCCTTCTGGTGTTTTGCGCAGGTCTTGCCGCCTTCGCCGTATCGCAGCTCACGGCCATTCACGAGCGGGTCGAGATGCTGAGCCTGCAGTCGAGGAACACTATTCGCGTCGGCGAGATCACGACCGAATTGCAGGCGATCCGCCGCGGCATCCTGCGCTACGCCTTCGACCAGGATGAAGCCTCCTTCGCGGAATCCGACAAGCGCCTGTCCGGGATCGCGGACCTGCTCGATCAGGCCGTCAACACCTCCAACAGCGAAGAGCGCAAGGCCGATTACCGCGAAGCCGCCAGGGACGTTGCGGAGCTGAAGAGGAGGCGTGCCGAGCTCGCCGAGGCTGTCAGGCAGATGGTGGCAGGCCGCGCCATGCTTTTCACCGAAGGCGACAATGTGACGGCCGACGTCCAGAAACTCGTCGACGGCACGCGGCGCACGCCGTTCGAACACGACGCCAACGTGCTGGAGACCCGGGTGTTGCTGGTTCGCGAAGCGAGTTGGCGGACGCTTGCTACGCGCGACGCCAAGCGTATCGACGTCTTCAAGGCCAGTGTCGCGAAGGCGCAGGAAGAAATCGCGCATCTCGAGAAGATGGACCTTCTCCCTGAGATCGAGGAGCTGCTGGCGAAGGTCAAGGCCGGCGTCGCCAAATATGCCGAGGCGTTTGACAAGACCGGACCCAGCCTCATCCGCGGCGACGAGCTCTATTACAAGAGCATCACGCCGGTGATCGCAGGCGCCATCGAGAAGATGGACAAGGCAAAGGACACGATCAACGAAGCCTTCAAGAAGACGGCAGCGGATACCGACGACCGCATCTCCACCACCATCACCGCCCAGGAAATAGTCGCGGGCCTTGCCGTGCTGCTCGGCCTTGTCATCGCCTTCGTGATCGCGCGCGGGATCATCCGGCCGCTCTCCGGCCTTACGGCCGGGATGAAGGAACTCGCCGGCGGCAATTTCGGCGTGATCCTGCCGGGACTCGATCGCAAGGACGAAGTCGGCGACATGGCGCAGGCGGTCGAGGCCTTCAAGATCAAGGCCGAGGAAAAGGCGCTCGACGAAGCCGAGGCCAAGATCAAGCAGGACGAGATCCTGGCCCGCCAGCGCAAGGCCGAGATGGCCAGGATGGCCGACGATTTCGAAGGTGCGGTTGGCCGCATCGTCGAAACCGTGTCGTCGGCGTCGCGCGAGCTCGAGGCTTCTGCCGGCACCCTGACGTCGACCGCGGCACGCTCGCAGGAACTGTCGATGACGGTTGCTGCGGCCTCCGAAGAAGCCACTGCCAATGTGCAATCGGTAGCTTCAGCGACGGAACAGCTGTCATCCTCGGTCAACGAGATCGGCCGGCGGGTGCAGGAATCGGCGCGGATGGCGAGCGACGCCGTCGGGCAGGCCCGCGGCACGACCGAGCGCGTCAGCGAGCTGTCGAAGGCGGCGAGCCGGATCGGAGATGTGGTCGAACTCATCAACACCATCGCCGGCCAGACCAACCTGCTTGCGCTGAACGCGACCATTGAAGCGGCGCGTGCGGGTGAGGCCGGCCGCGGCTTTGCGGTGGTCGCTTCAGAGGTGAAGGCGCTCGCCGAGCAGACCGCGAAGGCGACCGGCGAGATCGGCCAGCAGATTTCGGGCATCCAGGCAGCAACCCAGGAATCGGTGAGCGCGATCAAGGAAATCTCGGGCACCATCGAAAAGCTGTCGGAAATCTCCTCGACCATTGCGGCCGCGGTCGAAGAGCAGGGCGCGGCGACGCTGGAAATCTCCCGCAACGTGCAGCAGGCGGCCCAAGGCACCCAGCAGGTCTCGTCGAACATCACCGACGTGCAGCGCGGCGCCAACGAAACGGGATCTGCCTCCTCGCAGGTGCTCTCGGCCGCGCAGACGTTGTCCGCCGACTCCGGCCGGCTCAAGTCGGAGGTATCGAAGTTCCTCAACTCGGTCCGCGCGGCCTGACTAAAGCGCGATGAGATTAGGTTAAATCGTCATCGCGCTTTAGCTTTTTGATTGCGCATGATCTCCGCGCAAACGCTTCGCGTTTGTCGCGAGGGAAAACCGCGATACACTTTTCCGGATCATGCTCTATTCCGATGATACGGCCGGCGGCGACGCTGGCCGCCGGCGGAACAGGACGCGCTGGTACAGCCAGCCGATCGCGACCAGCACCAGGCCAAGGCAGATGAATGACAGCGCACGGTAGATGCCCGCGAGCGTCGACATGTCGATCAGGAAAGCCTTGGCGATCGTCAGCGCGATGATGGCCGCCGATGCCAGCCGCGCGCGCTGCGAGTTGACGAGAATGCCGATGCCGAGCAGCACGACGCCGAAGGCGAGCCAGGCGATCGAATAGGTGTATTGCTCGGCGCCGCTGATGCCGATGACGTTCAGGTACGGGCCGCGATAGAGGCGGCGGATTTCCAGCGTCAGATAGGTCAGTGCGAAGATCAGCGCGCCGGCCGCGATGGTGTTGGCGTAAATCGCGCCGCGCCGACCCACGGCCGCATAGGACAATAGCAGCATCAGCACTGCCGGCAGCGCGTAGGCGAGGAGCAGCAGGTTGAGAAAGCTGCCGGTGAGCTCGACGCTGCTCAGGAGGGGATTTTCCAGGAGCAGCACGCCGAACACGCCGACGAGCTCCGGCCCCCGCTGTCAGCATCACCGCGCCGACGTCGTGCACCATGCTGTTGGTGCGTAGCCGCAGCCGCTCGAGCCCGATTGCCATGGCAAGCCCGGCACAGAGTTCGAGCGCGAATTCGGAGAGCGATGGGATCGCGTGGTAGACATCGCCGCCATAGACTGCGTGGCGGATTTCCATGAACACCAGCAGCACCGTGAACAGGATGGCGGCGGCCTCAACCGTGCGCAGCGGCGCATCATCCGCGCGGCGGCGCAGGAAGATGCTGCCGTTCCAGAACGAGGCGGCGGGAATGCCGTAGCCCCAGAGCAGCCAATTGAAGATCGGCGTCGTGCCGACGGCATCTCCCGCGATGCGCGGCTCGTAGCCGACCCTGAACACCACGATGCCGGCGAGGATCGCCGCCAGCCAGCGCAGGAACGCCACCGGCCGCTGCAGCGAAATCCAGGCGGTCCCCATCGACATCAGCGCCAGCGCGATCGTCAGCCAGCCCTTTTCAAGCGCAAAGGTCAAAGCCAGCGCCAGCGCGCCGAGCGTGCCGGTGGCGAACAATGCGGTCGAGATCATCAGCCCCGGCCGGCCCTCGCGGCGGGCGAGGATTTCGGTCGCGCCGGCAAAGGCTGCGGCCAGGACGACGGCTAGGATAGCAAAGGGTATCGAACGGTCGAGATGGGCGATGCGGGCATAGAGCGCCACCAGCAGCGCGAGCGGGACGAAGGTCGCCGCCGCCGACCACACCACCGGAATGATCGCACTGGAGAAGCGGCCCTGCGCGAAGAATCCGGCAAGGCCGAATCCGCCAGCGAACAGCGCGGCCGCGACCAGATGCAGCGTCACGGATTGATCGGTCGCGTTCGGTCCGATGCCGGGCAGCGCTCCGCCGGGCAGCACCAGCATGTCCGGATTGCCGCGCACCGCCCATTCCGCGAACACGATGAAGACGAAGAACGCGGCGGCGCCGATGGCACCCGTTGCCGATGGCGCGCGCCAGGCGATCGCCAGCGTCGCTGCGACCAGGACCGCGAAGGCGATCACGGCCATGTCGGCATGGAAGCTCGCCAGCACGATCGCCAAGGCAGCGAAGAGATAGGCGGCCAGCGATCCCGACGAGACCGGTTCGATTTGGCCGTCTTCGATTTCGGGTCCGAACAGGAAGCCGCACACGACCAGCAACGCCGCGAGGATGAAGCCCACGATGATGTGGAAGACATGCGGGCCGACCATCGGAGGACCGCAGTCGAGGCAGGGCAGCGTCCAGAACAGCGCGAAGGCGAGCGTCGTGACCGCAAGCCAGCGCCATAGCCGGATCCGCGCCAGCCCCAAAGCCGCCGCGGTGACGATGGCGAGATAGATATAGAGCGCCCAGTAATCCGGCTGCTCGGAGGAGACCAGCATCGGCGTGACAAAGCCGCCGATGACGCCGAGGCCGGCGAGTGCGGGCCCGTGCAGCAGCGCGGCGGCGAGCGTGCCGAGCGCCACGAGGCCGAGCAGGATGAAGGCGCCGGCGGGTGCGAGGAAGCCGTAGAGCGCGTAGGCGGCATAGACGGTGGCGAACGCGACCGCGGTGCCGGCTGCGGTCAGGATCGCCGGAATGTTGGCGATCGGCAGCGCGACGATGTCGGAAATGCTTTCCTTGCGCCGCGTCCATTCGCCGGCCGCGAGCAAAGCGAGGGCGAAGATACCGCCGAGCATGATGCGTACGCGCGGACCAATCAGCCCTGCCTCGATCGAATAGCGCACGAGGAAGAAGCCGCCGAGCGCAAGCGCCAGCCCGCCGATCCAGACCACCCATTGGGTCCCGAGCTGCTCCTCGAAACCGGGATCGGCTGTTGGCGGCGGAGGCAGGGGTGGTAGTGGCGGGGCGGCTTCCTTTAGGGCGGCGTCGGGATCAAACGCAGCCACTTCCGCGCCCTGCTCTTGGCTCGCGGGCACCCATTGTTCGGCGACCAGCGGCGGGGCTTGTTCGGTCTCCGCAAGCGGCGGAATAGGCGGCGGCACTGGTGCTGCGGCAACACTTGAAGCGCGCGCCTCAAGTGCACTCAGCCGCTCGCGCATTTCGTCGGCCCGGGTGAAGGCCTTGCGCGCCACGACCAGGGCAATGATTGCAATCGCCAGCGTCAGGAATTCGAAAGGCAAGTCGAACATCAAATCTCCAGGCCTCAAGCCCGAAGGTTTGGGCTCACCAATTCGATCAGCGCCGCCCGCTCACGCGCAGGCCCGGCGCGGGCCGCTCCTGCAGCACCTCGCGGCGGAAGCGGAACAGCGCGGCCGGGCGGCCGCCGGTTTGTGTCGACATCACGCCGGTCGGTTCGACCAGCGCGCCCGTCTCCACGAGCCTGCGGAAGTTCTGCTTGTGCAGATGCCTTCCCGAGATCGCTTCCACGGTCCGCTGCAATTCCGTGAGTGTGAATTCGGGCGGCAAAAGTTCAAACACCACCGGGCGGTATTTCAATTTTGCGCGCAGCCGCGCTATCCGGTGGCCAGGATCCGACGGTGGTCGAAGCGCATGGCGCTGCCAAGGCGAGGCAGCGTCTTGCGCTGCAGGGCTGCAGGCCGCCCGTCGCGCCGCGCTTCCTCGACCAGCCCCGCTTCATAGAGCAGCTCGTATCGGTCGAGCACGCGCTCCTCGTCCCAATGCGCGCCCTCGGTGCCGAAATAGAGCCGCACCCGGTCCTTGCGCGGCAGCGCGCGCGCCGTCTCCGGCGCTTCGCCTTGCGCGGCCCATTTGGTCAGCTCAGGCAGGATGTCGTGCGCGATGATCTCGGGCGGGTCCTGGCGCCAGTCTTCCCAGGGAAAGAAGCGGTACCACGGCTCGAAACTCGCGCCCGGTGCGCGCGCGCTGCGTGCCGATCGCGCGGGTCAGCGCGAGATAGCCGATGGAGGCGACATGGACGTCGGTGTCGCCGGGCATGGTATGCCGGCCGCGATCGCCGAAGGTGTAGAGCTGCTCGACATAGCCAAGCCGCAAGCCCGTCTGCTCCTCGACCCAGGCGCGCAGGCCGATCTCGAAGGTGCGGTGCGAGACTGCGTCGAACGGACCGAAGGGCAGGCCGGTGAGCTTGTCGCCGTCGCTGCCGGAGGCGGTGAGGATCAGCGGCTCATTGCCCTCGATCGCGACGATCGCCGCGGTCAGGCCGATTTCGATCGGCGTCAGAAGCTTGTCGCTCATCTGGCTGCCGATGCCATGGAGATCATTCGAGCTCGACGAGGAACGGCTTGCCCTCGACCATCATGGTCGCCGGCCCGATGCTCTCGAGCGCCCGGATCATGCGCCCGTCGCGGCCGAGCGCCTTGTCGGCGAGGCTGACGATCAGCCGGTTCGGCGAGGCGATCGGGGAAGCGGTGCGGATTTTCCGCGCGATCTCCATCTCGTCGCGATGCGGATTGAGCATGCAGGCCGCGGCAAAGGCGCTCGCGGTGGAGCGGCTGACGCCGGCATAGCAATGGATCACGATCGGCGCATTGCGGTCCCAGCCGCGCACGAAGTTCGAGAACCTGCTCGACATGCGCCTCCGATGGCGGCGCGTAGCCTTCCATCGGTTCGGTGATGTCGTCCATCGAGACCTTGAGATGGTTGGCGGCAAGCACGGATGCCGGCCGCTGCACCTGATCGACATTGCCCATGACCGTCAGCACATGGCTGGCGCCGGTCATTTTGACGATTTCGGGCAAGGCGGCGAGCGAGCAGACGTGAATCATGGCGGTCCTTTTCCGGCGAATATAGGCCTGTGGCCGAGCGGTGAAAGCAGGTTCGAGGCTTGCGTTCAAGGCCTGCGTTCAAGCAACGAGTTGAATCTGGCCAGGAAGCGCTTCTCGGCCTTGGCCGCGCTCCAGGGGGTCAGATAGTCCTCGCGCACGCTCTCGGGCAGGCCGGGATCGCGGCCGAACAGGCGCCTGGCCTCGCTTTCCGAAAAGCCGGCCAGCATGGTGGCCTCCAGATAGGCCGCGCCGCGGTCGGCGCTCTTGATCTGCTGGGTGATGTTGGCGCTCAATTCCGGCGGTAATCCGAAGCGGATATGGATCGCCGAGAGCAGGCGCTTTTCAACCACTTTGTAATCGCCGCCCAGCACCGCCTTGAACGGCGAGATCATGTCGCCGATGACATATTCCGGCGCGTCATGCAGCAGCGCGGCAAGCCGGAGTTTTTCGTCGACGCGCGGCTCTGCGCGCGCATCACGGCTTCGACCAGCAGCGTATGCTGGGCGACCGAGAAGATATGCGCGCCGCTGGTCTGGCCGTTCCAGCGCGCGACTCGCGCCAGCCCATGGGCGATATCGGCGATCTCGATGTCGAGCGGCGAGGGGTCGATCAGATCGAGCCGCCGTCCCGACAGCATCCGCTGCCAGACGCGGGTGTCGGCGGCGGCGCGTTTGGTGGCCGTCATTTGGCTTTGAGGCGCGGCGCCCGGGGCTTGGCGCCGCAGCTTCCATGGCAGAAGCAGGTGACGAGATGGTCGTTGACCATGCCGGTCGCCTGCATGAAGGCGTAGACGATGGTCGGGCCGACGAACTTGAAGCCGCGCCCTGCAAGATCCTTCGAGATCTTGATCGAGAGCGGCGTCGAGGCCGGCACGCTGGCCGTGGTCTTGAACTGGTTCACCTTCGGCTGGCCGTCGACGAAGTCCCAGAGAAGCTTCGAGAAGCCAGGGCCTTCTTCCATGATCTTGAGGTACGACTTCGCGCTCGCGATGGTGCCCTCGATCTTGGCGCGGTTGCGGACGATGCCGACATCGTTCATCAGCGCGTGGACCTTCTTCGCGTTGTAGCGCGCGATCTTCTCCGGCTGGAAGTCGTCGAAGGCGCGGCGGAAATTGTCACGCTTGCGCAGGATGGTGATCCAGGAGAGCCCGGCCTGGAAGCCGTCGAGGATGAGCTTCTCATAGAGCGCGCGGTCGTCATATTCCGGTACGCCCCATTCGGTGTCGTGATAGGCGACGTAAAACGGGTCCTCTCCCGGCCACGGGCAGCGCATCTTGCCGTCGGGATGCAGCCGCGCGGATCGGCTCATGCGACGCGTCTGCTTGGCCGGCCGCGGATCGCGTCGGGGTCGGCGAGGCGGATGCCAAGCCCGCCGGCGGTGAGCGCAAGGCCGGCGTCGAGCGCATCGGTCACGCGATCGGTCCGGATCAGCGCCAGCCCGTTCTGGCCAGAGGTCGAGCCCATGGTGCCGACCGGCTTGTCGCCGGCAAGGACCGGACTGCCGGCTTCGGGTGGCGCCCCGTCAAGCGTCACGCGCACGGTGCGGGTGCGCGCGGTGCCGCGATGCTGCATCCGGGACACGACCTCCTGCCCGACATAGCAGCCCTTGTCGAAGTCGACGCCGTGCAGGCGGTCCATATTGGTCTCATGCGGAAAGGCGTCGCCATACATGAAGTCGAGTCCGCCGCGCGGCACGCCGTTCGCGATGCGGTGGGCCTCATAGGCGGCACTGTCGACCAGCTCGGCCCCGACGAGGTCGGCGACCTTCTGCGCCAGGTCTTGCGGGGCAAGGATGCGCCAGCCGAGCGCGGCGTCGCGCGGGTCAGCAAAAGCGAGGTCCGGCTTCATGGCAGGCTCGCCGC
>CAVUCB010000012.1:0-43988 GCA_963739755.1 uncultured Alphaproteobacteria bacterium
CGCTTTGCGAGGCGGCCTTCTTCTTGACGATTTCCAGCGTCTTGAAAACCGTGGGCTCTATCCATGGCCAGGAGGCCGCGATAGCGGTCAAGAGACTCGCGGCGATCATCAGCGCCATCGTCGCGCGGGCGATCGGCCGCCCGGCGTTCCTGCCGCTGCCAGATGATCCATAGCCATGCGGTAATCACGGCGGCAATGGCAAGCCGTGTCACCCAGAGATGGGCGTGATCGAGCACGGCGATCGATCCGCCGGCCAGCGCGAGCAGGGCGGCGGGCAGCGTGAATGGCAGCACGCAGCAGGCCGCGCAGGCGACGGCTGCCAGCGCGGTGACCGATGCGGTTGCCGCAGCCTTGGTGCGCCTTTTTTGGCGGGGCGCAGCCACAGCCGGGTGAGCCGTCGGAGGGCAGGCGGCAGGATGGTCCGATAACGCTCATGTGATCCTCTCATGCGTGTTGCGCGATCACGCGATCGGATACCCCCTCAAGCCACTTGAGGTTCAAGCGGAAAAAAATTGAGGGCGCGATGCGGATTGGAGTTTTGGCGGAACGGACCGGAACGTCGGTGCCGACCATTCGCTATTACGAGGAGATCGGCCTGCTTCGTCAGGTGGCGCGGCGCGGCGGCCAGCGCATCTATGACCACGAGGATGCGCATCGTCTCGCCTTCATACGGCGCTGCCGCGACTTCGATTTCTCGATTCCCGAGATCCGCTCGCTGTTGTCCCTGATGCAGAACGGCACGCCTTGCGGTGAGGCGCGCAAGCTCGCGGAAGGCCATCTCGGCGATCTGCGCAAGAAGCTTGGCGAGCTTCAGGCGCTGGAGCGGACCATCGCCTCGCTGGTCACCGCATGTGCCTCGACCTGCGACGGCGGCGCCGCGGCGGACTGCGTGATCTTGCAGCCGCAATAGGGGAGTTCGCGCCAAAACCCGGCGGACGGCCGGCGGAGCATTTTGGCGGCCCCTTGACATTGGCTCCGTTCTGTCCGAAATTTCTGTCATGACAGAAATAACCGGACAAGAAGAAACTGCCCGCCGCGGTCGAGCGCTTCATCCTGCATTGGGGCGACATGGGCGATCGAGTGGGGCGTCAACCGCTCGGTCAGCCAGATCCATGGGCTGCTTTATCTCGCCGAGGCGCCGATGACGGCGGAGGACATCGCCGAGACGCTCGGCATGGCGCGCTCCAACGTCTCCAATTCGATCAAGGAGCTGCTGGCCTGGAACCTGATCCGGCGCGTGCCGATCCTGGGCGACCGCCGCGATCATTTCGAGGCCGAGACCGACATCTGGGAAGTGGCGGCGCGGATCGCCGCCGGCCGCAAGGAGCGCGAGATCGATCCCGCGATCGCGGCGCTGCGCGCCTGCGTCGCCGATGCCGACCGATGATCCGACCATCAGCGCGGTCGCGAGCAAGCGGCTGAAGGAGATGCTGGCGTTCACCGAGCTCGTCGAGCGCTGGTACACGCAGATGCTGAACGTGCCGCGGCCGCGGCTGGTCGCGCTGATCAGGCTCGGCGAGAAGATCGTCAGCCTCTTGCCCGCTGGGAAAGTCCAAATAGCGGAAATTCGAGGGAGTGTGCGATGGCGTCAGCAAGATTATCCGAGATCGCAGACGCTCCTCCGAAATATTGCTCGACGATCAGCGCTTTCGCGCGCTGCTGCCGGACGAGGAATGGGGCCGGCTGCCGCTCGCGGTGTGGCGGCGCTTCTCCAAGCGCCTCGCCGGCGGCAAGACCGTCGGTCTATGTCGGCGAGGTCGACGAGTCCGTTCCATAGCCGCGCCGGCTGGTGGCTGGCGCAAGCTCGCGCGCCTGATCGGCGGACCGCTGCCGACCGGCACGCGAGACCGGCGTGCCGATCATCGTCACCGTGACCGAGGACGCCGCGAGCGGCGGGCAGGTCTGGACCCGCATCTGCGCGCGCAGCAGCGGCTTTCCGCAGGTCATCCATTCCGCCAAGCGCTTCGCCGGCCCGACCGGGCTGGAGGAATATGTCGGCTTCGGCATCAGCATGGCGCTGCGCCTGTCGGTCGAACACGAGGCGCTGTTCTTCCGCAGCGCCGGCTATTTCTCGGCATCGGGCGCGCTTCGCGCTGCCGCTGCCGCGAATGGCTCACGCCGGGCGCGCTGACGGTCACCCATGCCGATCTCGGCGGCGGCACGTTCCGCTTCACGCTCGAAGTCATCCATCCGCGCCTCGGCCCGCTGATCCGCCAGTCCGCCGTCTTCCGGGAGGCCGCGTCATGACGCCGCTGCTGTGGACCCTGATCGCCATCCAGATCGCGATGGGCGCGTTCGACACGCTCTATCATCACGAGCTGACGGAGCGGCTCGCCTGGCGCCCCTCGCAGCGCCACGAATTGCAGCTGCACGGCATCCGCAATTTGCTCTATGCGCTGCTGTTCCTCGCTGCTCGGCTGGCTCGAGGTGCACGGCGTTCTCGCGATGGTGGTCATCGCGGTGCTGGTCGCGGAGATCGTCATCACGCTGATGGATTTCGTCGAGGAGGATCTGAGCCGCAAGCTGCCGGCCAGCGAGCGCATCAATCACACGCTGCTCGCGCTCAATTACGGCGCCATCCTGGTGCTGCTGCTGCCGGTCCTGATCGGCTGGGCCATGCGGCCGGCCGGTGATCAAGCTGGTCGATCACGGCTGGCTCGGCATCGCTGCTGCGGTCGCCGCGGTCGGCGTAGCGGTGTTCGGCGCTGCGCGATTTCGCGGCGTCGCGGCGCCTGGCGCGCATGCAGCAGCGCGCCGGCGAAAGGGCTCGTCGAGAAGGCTCCGGCGAGCGCAAGACCGTGCTCGTCACCGGCGCGACCGGCTTCATCGGCAGCCGTCTGGTCGCCAGCCTCGTCGGCCGCCGGCCATCAGGTGATCGCGCTGGTGCGCAATCCGGCCAAGGCCGAGATGCTGGCGCCGCCGATCACGCTGATCACCAGCCTCGATCAGCTGCCGGCGGACACGCCAGATCGATGCGATCGTCAATCTCGCCGGCGAGCCGATCGGCAACGGCCTGTGGACCGAGGCCAAGCGCCGCAAGATCGTCGAGTTCCCGCGTCGACATGACCGGCGAGGTCGTGAACCTGATCGCGCGGCTGGAGCGCAAGCCTGCCGTGCTGGTCAGCGGCTCCGCGATCGGCTGGTACGGCCTGTGGCAGGACCAGCCGCTGACGGAGTTCGGCCAAGTCGCACGCCTGCTTCAGCCATGAGCTCTGCGAGGCCTGGGAGCAGGCGGCGCGCGAAGCCGAGGCGCATGGGGTGCGGGTGGTCTGTCTTGCGCATCGGCCTCGTGCTCGGCACCGAAGGCGGCTTCATCACGCGGATGCTGACGCCGTTCGAGTTCGGCCTCGGCGGTCCCCTTGGCTCGGGCCGGCAATGGATGTCCTGGATCGAGCGCGACGATCTCATCCGCCTGATCGCCCATGTGATCGCGAAGCACGAGATCGCTGGCCCGATCAACGCGACCGCGCCGATCCCCGTCACCAACAACAAGTTCACCGAAGAGCTGGCGCGGCGGCTGCACCGGCCGGCGATGTTTCGCATTCCCGGACGCGCTGCTGCGCCGGATCGGCGGCGATTTTGCCAACGAGCTCCTGTTCGGCGGCCAGCGCGTGCTGCCGAACAAGGCGCTGAGCAACGGCTTTGTGTTCCGCCACGAGACGCTGCGCAGCGCGTTCGAGGCGATCTTGTGAAGCCAGGCAGCGCGAAGCTACCGCGGCAGTTTGGCGATCGCCTGGCTGAGCTGGTGGATCTCGTAGGGCTTGCGCAGGATCGGGAAATCGCCGCGCACGCCGGCGGCGGCATCGCTGTAGCCGGTCGCGAGCAGGATCGGCAGTTCCGGCCGCATTTCCCGCAGGCGGCGCGCCAGGGTGAGACCGTCGATGTTGCCGGGCATCACGATATCGGAAAACACGAGATCGATACCGTCGAGCTCGATTTCGCGCAGCGCCGCTCGGCATCCGGCACGCGGCGGACGGTGTAGCCGAGCTGCTCCAGCAGGCTGGCGCTGACCGAGGCGACGTCGGGATTGTCTTCGACCAGCAGCACGGTGCCGCTGCCGCCGATCTCGGCGAGACTGGCCTTGTCGGCGGCGGCCGGATCGTCTCGTCGCGCGGCAGCAGGATCGTGACTTTGGTGCCCCTGCCGAGCTCGCTTTCCACTCTCACCGTGCCGCCGGCCTGATGCGCGAAGCCATGGACCTGCGAAAGCCCAAGGCCGGTGCCCTTGCCGACCGGCTTGGTCGTGAAGAAGGGATCGAAGATCTTGTCCAGCACGTCGGGCGCGATGCCCTGGCCGGTGTCTTCGACGCTGATCGCGACGAAATCGCGCTCATCCTGGCTCATCGGCGGCGAGCGTTGCGGGCGGCGACGGTGATCGTGCCGCCCGCGGGCATGGCATCGCGCGCATTGATCACGAGATTGACCAGCGGCGGTTTCGAGCTCGGAGATGTCGACGGTAACCGGCCAGAGCTCGTGGCCGAGATCGAAGGCGAGCTTGACCGAGCTGCCGACGCCGGTATCGAGCACTTCGCGGATCGCTTCGATCCGGTTCGGCGACGATCGATCGGCCTGCGGATTGACGCTCTGCCGCCGCGCGAAGGTCAGCAACTGGCTGGTCAGTGCTGCGCCGCGCTTGGTCGCGGTCTCGATCGCCGAGATCGCGCGCTGCATTTTGGGTCATTGCCGGCGTTCTTCTTCAGGAAGTGCAGGCTGCCGGAGATGATCATCAGGATATTGTTGAAGTCGTGCGCGACGCCGCCGGTCAACTGGCCGAGCGCGTCGAGCTTCTGCGATTCCGCCAGATGCTTCTGCATCTCTTCGAGCTTGAGCTGGGCGTCGCGGCGCTCGGTGATGTCGCGGGTGATCTTGGCGAAGCCGACGAGCGAGCCGTCCTCATGGATCGGGTCGATGACGACGCTGGCCCAGAAGAAGGTGCCGTCCTTGCGGACGCGCCAGCCTTCTTCCTCGTAGCGGCCCTGTTCGCTGGCAATCCGCAGTGCGCGTGCGGGCTTGCCGTTGGCGCGGTCGGTCTCGGTGTAGAAGCGGGAGAAATGCTGGCCGAGGATTTCTTCGGGCGAGTAGCCCTTGATGCGCTGGCCGCCGATGTTCCAGCTGGTCACGATGCCGGAGGGATCGAGCATGTAGAGCGCGTAGTCGGCGACCCCCTCGACGAGAAGCCGGAAGCTGCGTTCGCTCTCGAACAGGTCCCTTTGCTGCTTCGGTATGCCACGATCATATAGACCCCGCCTTGACTGCCCAAAACGCGCGCCGACGGGCTTGGTTCCAATATTCCGGCGACTTTTCGGGCAGGGGGACGGTCAAGCCGTCGTTTCCGGCAGGCGAGCCTCGACCGGGCCGAAAACCTCCCCAAACGCCTGTTTGAGCGCGATATCGACGTCCGCCAGGCTGACGGGATGGCCGAGGTCGACCAGCGAGGTGACGCCATAGCGGGGATCGGCCACGCCGCAGGGCACGATCGCCGAGAAGTGGGTGAGGTCCGGCTCGACATTGATGGCGATGCCGTGGAACGACACCCAGCGCTTCAGCCGGACGCCGATTGCGGCGATCTTGTCCTCGAAGCCGGCGCCCTTGTCGGGCCGCCTGACCCAGACACCGACGCGGTCCTCGCGCCGCTCGCCGCGCACATTGAAGGCCATAAGCGTCCGGATGATCCATTCCTCGAGCGCTGCGACATAGGCGCGGACATCGGGCCGCCGCCGTTTCAGGTCGAGCATCACATAGGCCACCCGCTGGCCGGGGCCGTGATAGGTGATCTGGCCGCCGCGCCCGGTCGCAAACAGGGGAAAGCGGGGGTCGAGCAGGTCGCCTGCCTTGCCCGAGGTGCCGGAGGTGTAGAGCGGGGGGTGTTCCAGAAGCCAGACCAGCTCGCGATGCCTCGGCTGAGGCGATCGCGGCGGCGCGCGCCTCCATGGCGGCGACGGCCTCCAGATAGTCCACCGGCGAATCGGAAATCCGCCACTCCACGCCGCCGCCAGCCTGTGCGGCGAAGGCGGTCAGAATCGAGGTTTTGCCGGGCATTAACCATTGGATAACCATAACGTGGTGATCTCTAAGCCAGATTTTTAGTCCAGTTCGGCGGTCAGCAAGTGCCCACCCTCGATAAAGTCACCGTCGATCTCATGGTGGTCCTCGGGACCACCACGATGCCCATCCACCAGGTGATGCGGCTGTCCCGCGGCGCCATCATCGAATTGGACGCCACCGAAGCCGACGAGGTCAAGGTGCTGGCCAATAACCTGCCGATTGCGAGCGGGGTGGTGCTGGTCGATCGCAACCGCATCGCGGTCGAAGTCAAGCAGATGCTGCCGAAATCGCCGGGCAAGCCGCTAAAGCGCGATGTCGTCATCGCGCTTTAGCTTCTTGTTTGGGCGATCTTTTCGGAAAACCGCTTCACACTTTTCCGGATTATGCTCTAGCAAGCGAAAAAGCCGACGTAAAACCCGGGATTTCGTCGCACGCGCAGGTCTTGTCCCCCCAAGGTCGATTTGTTACATCGGCGCCGTTGATCCGGCCCGAATCCGTCCGGCCGGCTGATACCCTTCGCGCTCGTGGCGGAATTGGTAGACGCGCTGCCTTGAGGTGGCAGTGAGTAAAATCGTGGGGGTTCGAGTCCCTCCGAGCGCACCAAAAACCTCACTTCAAATCTCATCCATAACTGTCTGAAATATAACTGGAAGCCGAAATTCCGGCTTTCCATCGCGCTTGATTTCGACTGAATTTGTGATACAAATGGGGATACATTTTGTGATACGCGCGGAGAAGAGACGGTGGTACGGCAACGGAAGCAGGACCGCTTTTTGCTCCTGCGCGACGGGCTCTATTACTACTGGCGGCGTGTTCCGAGGTCGGTCGAGCACCTGGACGACCGTGCGCCGTTTATCCGCCACTCGCTCAAAACTGACGATCTCGCTGAGGCTCGCGCGAAGCGCGATCTGCTTGAACAAGCGGACCGCGCGTTTTGGGGAGCACTGCTTCACCGATGGCGACGACGCGAAGGCGCTTGCCGCCTATCAGGTGGCGAGAGCCCGCGCCGAGGCCCTGGGCTTCACATACAAGGCCGCCAGTGAAGTCGCGAACCTTCCGTTCGACGACATACTCCGAAGAATGACATCATCAGCGACGTCCGGACGCCGATCGCGGTTGAGACCGCGATACTGGGCGGCGTTGAGCAGCCGAAAGTCAAAGTGTCTCACGCATTCGACATCTTCTGCGACGAGATCAGGGCGGCCGAGCTTGCCGGCAAGAGCGAGAAGCAAAGGGAGCAATGGAAGAAGGTCAAGAAGCTCGCGGTGACATCGTTCATCGCGGTCGTTGGCGATCTGGCGATGATCGACATCACGCGAGACCACGCCAGGCAATTCTATCAGCACTGGGTCAAACGCCTCGCCCCAACAGACGGCAGTAAAAAGCGATCCGCCTCCTTGGGTAAACGCCGTATGGGTGACATGAGGATTCTCTACGAGGAATACTTCAAGCACCTCGGAGACATCGACAGGCAAAATCCATTCGATGGCCTTACCTTTAGTGAAAAATTCAAGCGATCGCGGCCGCCTTTCCCCATCGAGTGGGTGCGTGACAAGATATTCAAACCGGGCACACTCGCCGGCATGAACGCTGAAGCGCGCGGCATCGTGTTGGTGCTCAGCGAGACCGGTGCGCGGGGCGGGGAGATTTGCAATCTGCATAAGGACGTCATCAAGCTCGGCGACGCAGTTCCGCACATCCTTGTCGAACCGAGGCTTGACCCCGAAGATCCGCGCGAGATCAAGACCGTGTCGTCGATCAGGCGCATACCGCTCGTCGGCGTTGCGCTCGAAGTCATGAAGAAATTCCCAAATGGATTCCCGAGCTACAAGGAGAACGAGAATAATTTTTCGAGTGCGGCCGGAAAGTATTTCCGTGAGAACAAACTTTTCCCGACGAAGAAGCACGTCATCTATTCGCTCCGCCATACCTTTGAGGATCGCATGAAGGAGGCCAGGATTGACGAAGAGCTTCGCAGCATCCTGATGGGTCACACCGTCGACAGACCCAAATACGGGTCGGGCGGTTCGCTGAAGCTCTATCAGGAAGAGATGATGAAGATCGTCTTTCCGTTCGATCCAGCAATCATTTGAGGCGTTGGCGAGCGCGCTCCATTCGCGCTTCCTTGGCCCTGAGTTCTTCGAGTTTAGCCTCAATGCGTTCATATATCGGCAGGTACATGGCCCCGCGTTTGCCGGCGCGGTCGATCGCGAGCGCGAGCCTGTCCAGGTGCTTTTCCAAAACCTCAACATTCACCTCGATGCGGAGCTTGCTACTATGAGGTGCTCGATAGCGATGTCGCATGTGGCGCTGGGTTTGAACGATTGTCGCCCCATTCAACGCAGCGTTCACATCTATAGGAAAGGGCGCGATCAACCCGATCGCGCAATCGGTCACAATGGCGTGCAAATACTGATCCCTTGGATCGTCGCTTCCGACAAGTGTCGCAGGCCATTTCGCGCGCCGCTCATTATCCTACTGCTGCCTTCCTGGCGGCGACAGCGGTAAATAACTGGCGTCTGCGGCCCGCCGCTTTCATTGTGTCGCTTGTCGAAGTTTGTTCTTGCCAGGCGGAGGTGCCGACATGCCGACCATCCGTTCGGCAAGCTGCGAATTTGTACTGGTCAGTTGCCGAGGAACTCAATACGCGGAATGAACGATTATGGAAAGGCCGCTTCTGGCGCAAAGTGGTCGTTCGTCAAAGCCAGTATCAGCCAGGTGCCGATAGCAGGCATTGGCTCTTCAAACGCCTGCTCCGCGTCAACGCACCGTATAGGTCGGCAGGTGGAGAAGCGCGCGCTTCCCGCCGGCGATGCGGTCCTGAATTGCCGGAGCCGCCAACAGATCGTGAGGGAAACCCAGCGAAATAGCGCTAACATCATCCAGCCGCCGGATATGGTCGGCTGTCAGCGAAGCTTCAGCGGCGGCGAGATTGTCATCGAGCTGAGCGCGGGTGCGAGGTCCGATAATTGGAATCGCCCCTTTGGCCCTGACCCAGGCGATAGCGATGCGGCCCGCGTTCGAACCCGTTTCTTCTGCGATGGCCTCCAGCATGTCGACGATCGCGGTCTTCTGTGGCGTGTCCTCCGCGTGAAACAGTCGGCCACCCATTCCGGTCTGGCGACCGGTCTCGCCTTTGCGGTACTTGCCAGTGAGGACGCCGCCGCCGAGCGGCGACCAGGCGACGGTCGCGAGACCAAAGGCGGTGGCCATCGGCACCAATTCCCGCTCCGGCGTGCGTTGCACGAGGCTGTACTCGATCTGAAGTGCCGATATCGGCACCCAGCCGCGCAGCTCTGCAAGCATTGCGGCGGCCGAGATGCGCCAGGCCGGAAAGTTCGACAGCCCGACATAGAGAACCTTGCCGGAGCGTACGAGATCGTCGAGACCGCGGACGATCTCCTCGATCGGCGTCATGCCGTCCGGCATGTGAACCCAATAGAGGTCGATGCGATCGGTGCCGAGTCGAATGAGGCTCTGTTCCAGCGAGCGCACCATCGCCTTGCGGCTGTTGCCGGTGACCGAAAGGCCGCCTTTGGGGTCGGCGCTCTGGGTGTACTTCGTGGCGACCACGAGATCGTCGCGGGTTGTCCTGATGAACTCGCCGAGCAGGGACTTCGATTCCCCAAACTGATAACTGTCCGACGTGTCGAGGAAGTTGCCGCCGGCTTCGACATAGCCGTCGAACACACGACGCGACTCGTCACGGTCGGCACCGTGACCCCATTTTGTCCCGAACATGCCGGTGCCCAGGACAAGTTCCGACACCCGCAGACCAGTGTGCCGGCCAAAAATTCTGTACCGCATGGCTTGCTCCAGTCGTTTGGGCTCCAACGAATTGGGTCAGGCGGCATTCAGCGACACCAACGCCCTCGCAACCTCGGTCTTGACGAGGTGCTTGCGGTAATCGGCCGACGCGTAATGGTCCGACAGGCACTCGGCCTGTTCGCTGGCAAGCAGCGCGGCTTGTGCGATGTTTTCGCTTGATAGCGATTTGCCGATCAGGCGCGCGCTTGCGCTATCCGCCGCGAAGGCCCGGCCGGTCGCGCCGGTGATGCCGATGGTGGCGTCCGCAACAATATCGTCTTGCAGACGCAGGGCGACCGCGACCCCGACCACGGCATAGCCGCTCGCCGGATGACGGATCTTGCGATACCGGAACTGCGCACCCGGTCCAGGCTGCGCAATATGGATCGCCACCAGCACCTCGTCGGCCACAAGCGCGGTGGTCATGATGTCGACGAAGAAGTCTTTTGCAGCAACGCGCCTGCGGCCTTCCGGACCGGCAAGTTCCAGTTCCGCTCTCAACGCCACGACGACCGCCGGCCAGTCCGCCGCAGGGTCGGCATTTGCCAGTGAACCGCCAATGGTGCCGCGATTGCGCACTTGCGGGTCGGCGATCATGTCGGCGGCTTGATGGAAGATCGGCAGCAGCTTTCGCAGAGGTTTTGACGCCAGCAGTTCGGCATGCGTTGTCAGGGCGCCGATCCTGATGCGGTCGGCGATTTCGATTCCCTTTAACTCATCGATCCCTCGGATATCGATCAGCAGCGCCGGCGATGCCAGCCGCAATTTCAACGTCGGGATCAGCGTATGACCGCCGGCCACGAGCTTGCTGCCGTCGGGATCCTTTTGCAGCAGGCCTATGGCCTCTCCGAGCGAGCTTGCGCGAACATAGTCGAATGGCGCCGGGATCATTGGACTGCTCCGGCGCGGGCGTTCTGGATCGCGGACCAGACCCGCGGTGGCGTCATCGGCATGTCGAGATGCTTGATTCCGAACGGTGCAAGCGCATCGAGCACGGCGTGAACCATGCACGGCGGCGCCGCGATCGATCCGCTTTCGCCGATGCCCTTGACGCCGATCGGGTTGGTGGGGGAGGGCGTCTCCTGGAACAGTGACCGGATGGTGGGAACATGTTCGGCGCGCGGCACCGTATAGTCGAGCAGCGATCCCGTCATCAATTGCCCGGTATCGGGATCGTAGCTGACTTCCTCATAGAGCGCCTGTGCGATGCCTTGCACGACGCCGCCGTGAATTTGCCCGGCGGCAAGCAGGGGATTGATGATCGTGCCGGCGTCGTCCACGGCAACGTAATCGAGGATCTCCACGATCCCGGTCTCCGGATCGACATCGACATAGGCCATGTGGATTCCCGAAGGCGCGCCCATGCCCTTCGGATCGTAAAACACCGTCTCGTCGAGGCCCGGCTCCATTCCGTCCGGAAGCTTGTGGCCGACATACGCCATGCGCGCCACTGTGCCGAACTTCAAAGACGCGATGTCGGTGCCGGGGACACTGAACTTACCGGCCTGATAGGAGACATCGGCTTCGTCCACTTCGAGCATAGCCGCGGCGATCTTCTTCGCCTTGGCGACGACACGTGTGGACGAGACATGAACGCTGGATCCGCCGACCGCCATAGAGCGGGAATTGAAAGTGCCGTGACCGGCCTGGACCTGCCGCGTGTCGCCCTGCACGACGTCGATGTCTTCGATCGGAACCTGCAGGACGTCGGCGGCAATCTGCGCCAGTGACGTGACATGGCCGTGGCCCTAACTCATGGATCCCGAGAAGATCGTCACCCGGCCGCTTGAATCCACGCTGACCCGGGCGCTTTCCCAGCCGCCACGGTTGAAGCCCATCAGCGAGAGCCGGCGTGACGGCGCCATGCCGCACATGTGGGTATAGGCCGCAACGCCAATGCCGCGATAGCGGCCCTTGGCGCGCAGTTGATCGCGCTCGCTGCTGCGGGCCTCGTAGTTGAAGGCTTCCATCGCCTTGACGAGGCAGCCTTGATAATTGCCGCTGTCGTAAATCGTGGCGGGTCCGTTATAGGGCCGATACGGAAAATCGGCGGGCTGAATGAAATTAATCCGGCGCACCTCCACCTGATCGAGATTGAGGTGGCGCGCGACCGCATCGATCGCGCGTTCGGCGATGTAGGCCCCCTCGGGCCGGCCATATCCGCGATAGGCATCAACCGGTACGGTGTTTGTCACGACCACCCGGGAGCGCGCCGCGTAGTGCTCGATCTTGTAGGCGCCGGTCCCGAAATTGATCGTGTTCACGGTGGGGCCGCCTGATGCCATGTTCGACAGATAGGCGCCGACATTACCCAGCGTCTCGACCTTCAGACCGAGGATCTTGCCGTCGTTGCGGAAGGCGATCTCCAGCGTCTCGGTATGCGCCCGGCCATGGTTGGTGGATTGATGGCTTTCGGAGCGCGATTCCCACCATTTGACGGGCACGCCGAGGAGCCGCGCTAGATATGGGCAAAGCAACTCCTCCGGATAGAGATGCATTTTTGCGCCGAAGCCGCCGCCGATATCCGGCGCGACGATCCTGAGCTGATGTTCTGAGATGCCGACCGTGTCAGCGATCCAGCGGCGGTGCATGTGGGGTACCTGGCTCTGCAAATAGAGCGTGAGGGTGCCGTTGACGTCAGGCTCCGCCAGAATCGAGCGCGTTTCCATGCAGGTCGGGATCAGGCGATTGTTGGCGACACGAAGCGTGATGACCTGGTCGGCCTCTCGCGCAGCCTTGCCATAGTCGCCGCCGCCGATCTTGTAGACCGTGGTGATGTTATTCGGCACGTTGTCGTGCAGTTGCGGGGCGCCGTCGCGGATCGCGGTTTCCTCATCGATGACGGAGGGAAGCGTTTCGTAGTCGACATCGATCAACCCGACCGCATCGTGGGCCATGGCCTGGGTTTCTGCGACCACCAGGGCTA
Organism: uncultured Alphaproteobacteria bacterium; assembly: GCA_963739755.1. Lineage (GTDB taxonomy): Bacteria > Pseudomonadota > Alphaproteobacteria > Rhizobiales > Xanthobacteraceae > Bradyrhizobium. Next base: position 12,778 of record CAVUCB010000012.1, read on the forward strand.
CGCATTCGCCGACGAAGCGAACGCGGTCGATGGCGACGACCGGCCGGTCCGGCACCTTGGTGCCCGGTATGATCCAGTTCGGAACGATCGAGCCGATTTTGCCGGCGAGGTCGGCGCCCGACAAAGCCAGACGTACGCCTGGCTGCCGCTCTTGCGGCAGAGAGATCGACGTGTCTGACGGTGGCATGCGCATGGGGCGATCGCAGCACCGCCATGTGCAGCATCCCCGGCGCTTTCAGGTCGTCAGTATAGCGTCCTTTTCCCGTGACGAACTTGAAGTCTTCACGCCTTCGCAACGGTTGGCCGACATATCTGGTCGTGGTTGCTTCAGTCATGGTGAGGCGCCTCCGAGGCAAGGGATTGCACTGCGCGCACGATGTTGGTGTAGCCGGTACAGCGGCAGATGTTGCCGGCGAGGTGGTGGCGGATTTCGCTCTCAGTCGGATTTTGGTTCTGCCTGAGCAACTGGCGGACGGCCATGATCATCCCTGGCGTGCAGAAGCCGCACTGCAGGGCGTGGTGCTCATGGAAGGCCGCCTGGACCGGATGCAACGTGACGCCGGGCGCGAGACCTTCGATCGTCGTGACCCGATCCGTCGGCCATCACGGCGAGAACCGTGCAGGATTTGACGGCCTGTCCGTCGATATCGACGGTGCATGCGCCGCATTGCGACGTGTCACAACCGACGTGGGTCCCCGTGAGGCCGAGATCGTCGCGGAGCAAGTGAACCAGAAGCTTGCGCGCTTCAACCGAAGCGGTCCGGCGTACGCCATTTACGTCGACGGTTACGACATGTTGCTTTTGATCGGTATCAATCATTTGATACTCCGGCGGGTGAAGACCAATCACAAGAAGCTGACGTCGGCGATATCGATCGCCACAAGCACCGGATCGGGAAGCGCGGTGCCGTCGGCGTTCCGGCGAAGCGCCCGCCGCCTGGTGGCCACCTTGATTCCAGAGAATTCCCGGTGGTCATCGAGATAATGCGCCGTTGGCGCGCCGCCGGCGATAGGAGCGCTGTAATCCACACGGCGAATCAAGCCTTCACCATTGACGTGGAAAATTTGCTCGGGACAGTGCGTTGCGATGTATTCCGGAAACGTGACCTTGAGCCGCCGACGTTTTTCACTGTTCTCTTGCCAGGGTTCAATTTCGTCGATGCGAAATCCGGGCAGCGCGAAGATGAAGGGCGTATTGAGGTAATTCCACATTGCATATCCGCTGAAATAGGCGAGATGCAAATCGTCCCACGGGGTTTCGACGGTATGGCCGTCAAAGGCCGCGCGCGGATTTTTGCGATCCTTGACGATCTTTCCGTCGAACGTTTCGATTGCCGTGCGGTCGGGAGTGCATGAGCTGCGCATGCCTTCGCCGATGAACGGCTGGTAGCTGATCCACTGTTTCTCGGCCGCAGCCGTGACGTGGACGTTCTTCAGTGCCATCGGCCATCCCTTCCGGGCCCACAGCCCGCCGGTGATGGACATGTCACCCTCGATGGTTTTCACTTTATTCCAGCGTGCGATGCCGCCGTGGGCATCGATGACGAGGTCGCGAAGCTCACTCATGTTCGTGGTCCCATTCCATCCAAATTGGTGGCCCCGCGATCCCGGGGCCGGCCTGTGGAAGTGAAGAATAGCCGTCGACAGGGAGTAACTCTAATGATAAGAGTGACGAGGAGGCAAGTGTTTTATGAAGTCAAAGAGCTTTGAGGGAATGGCTTGTTCGATCGCCGGCGTCCTGGAGGCGATCGGCGACCGTTGGGCGGTCTTGATCCTGCGCGACCTGTCGCTCGGCTTGAGCCGATACGAGGATTTGCGCCGGTCGACGGGTGTGACCAACGCGACCTTGTCCGACCGGCTAAAACATCTGGAGGACCATGAATTGGTCGAGCGGCGCCAATACCAGACCAATCCCGAGCGATATGAATATGTTCTGACCGCGAAGGGCCGGGACACCATCCTGGTGCTGCAGGCGCTGTTGCAGGTGGGAGACAAGTGGGCAGTTTCCGGCGATGCCGGGCCGCCGCTCAAATTCATCGATCGCAAGACCGGACGCGCGGTGAAGCTCGCAAGGGTCGACAACGAGACCGGGCAACGCGTCCGGCCCCAGGACGTGCAGCCGCAGGCAGGCCCAGGCGCCGATGAACTGGTGCGCTGGCGCCTGACCCATTTCCGAAAATAGGGCCACGAACCTGACCCTTTGCCCCGCATTCTGAGCGGCCCTGCCATGTGAAATGACGGCGATCATATAATTAGTTGATACTGACTTGCAAAATGCAAGTCAAGTTGTAAGCTCACCGCAATGAATAATCCGGGCGCATCGTGCGTCCAACGATGGAGGTGCGTGGTGTCCGAGGATGCACTGCTTACGCGCGAGCAACGCGGCAATATTTCCGTTTTGACCATGATCTATCGGCCCTACAACCTACTAGGGCCAAAACTCATCAATGCCATCGTCGAACAGATCGAGCAGGCGCGGGACGTTGGTAGCCGCGCCATCGTCCTGCGCAGCGGCCTTCGGCATTTTTCGGCCGGCGCTGATCTCGATATCTTCGACAAACGCGTGGAGCAGGGTAGCGGCGATTCCAGCAGTGAAAACCGTCGCTTGAACGGCGTCGAGTTCCTCCACTTCATGGAATTGCTGCCGATCCCGCTGATCGCGAGCATCCACGGCGTCTGCCTCGGTGGCGGCCTCGAGTTGGCGCTGTGCTGCGACTACATCATCGCGGCGTCGTCGGCAAAGATCGGGTCGGTGGAGGCAACGCTTGGGCTGCACCCGCTGCTGGGCGGTATCCAGCGTCAGGTGCAGCGTATCGGCGCGTTGCGCGCCAAGGAGATGTCGATGCTGGCGCGGCGCTATGATGCGCCGACGCTGGAAAAATGGGGTCTGATCAATCTCACGGTTCCGGAGGAGTCGCTGGAGAAGGCGACCATGGCGATCGCGGAAGAATTTGCGCAAGGCCCGACACTTGCCCACGCAGCCACAAAGGAGCTCGCCCACATCGCCGTCAACGAGGGCGTGTCCGCCGCCGACGAGGCGATGGCGAGGGTGCAGGCGCCGATCTGGGCCTCGGAGGACCTGAAAGCCGGCCTTGCCTCGTTCCGCAAGAACGGGCCTGGTCTCGCCAAATTCGTGGGGCGTTGATCATGTCGGGTCCTCTCAGCGGAATTCGCGTCGTCGATTTTTCCCGCGTGCTCGCCGGTCCCCTCTGCGCGCGGACCTTGCAGGACCTCGGCGCCGAGGTCATCAAGGTCGAGCCGCCAAGCCCGGACGTGTCGCGTTTTGCCTTTCCGTCCACCGACGGCATGTCGGGCTATTATGCGCAGCAGAATGCGGGAAAACGCAACGTCAGCATCAATCTGAACATTCCCGGCGCTTATGAGCTGGCGCTAAAACTGTGCGACACCGCCGATATTGTGGTGGAGAATTTTCGCGCCGGCACGCTCGGGTTTTTCGGCCTCGACTACCAAACGCTCTCCAAGCGCAATCCGCGTCTGATCTATGCGTCGATCACGGGCTACGGGCAGAGCGGACCCTGGCGGAGCCGGATGGCCTATGCTCCGACGGTGCAGGCCGAAGCTGGTTTTACCGAGAACAGCGTTCGACACTATGGCGAGGCCTTGACGGAGCCGCGCACCGACTCTCTCTCGCATGCCGACGTTTACGCCGGATTGCAGGCGGTGATCGCCATCCTCGCCGCGCTGCACAGTCGCAAGACGACCGGGCAGGGCCAGTATATCGACGTCGCGATGGCGGCGACCCTGATCGCGGTCAACGAACGCGCGCATGTCGATCTGTCGGATGACGACATCGGCGCCGAGCCGGCCGTGCTCGGCGCCACCGATTGCTCGTTCTTCACGGGTCCGCAGGGCGAGCATTTTACCGTCGCGACCAGCATCATCGGCAGCCGGACCTTTCCGTCCTGGCTTCGCGCGATGCGGCGGGTCGATTTGATGGAAGACCCGCGGTTTGCGAGCGCAGCGGCCCGGCGGCTGAATTTCGGCGCCTTGCACCAGATCATCCAGTCTTGGATGCTGACATTCCCGGATATGGCGACGCTCGACGCGCAGTTCGACGAAGCCAAGATCGCGATGGGCGAAATCCGCTCGATCAAGGAACTGACGAAGTCGGAGTGGAGCGATTATTGGGGCGCGGTGCAGCTCGTTCCGGATCGCAGCGGCGGCGAATACCGATTGCCGGGCCGCCCCTGGCATTTCTCCGGCGATGAACTGACGCCGATCGGCACGCCGGCTTTCCAGGGCGAACATAACAAAGAGGTGTTCCGCGAACTGGGGGTGAGCGAAGCGGAACTGCAAAGGCTTTCCGAGACGGGTGTGCTCGTGACGCATCGTCGCGCGCTTGAGCCGGAGGCCGCGGTCAAGCCACCGGTGCCTGCGGGCCAGGCGGCCTGACGGCGGCTCGATCCGAGGCGCGGACGATCAAAAACGGGACCGGCGGATAGCACGCCTCTTCTGCTATAAGTGATCGGGAATCACCGGGTAAAAAGACTGCGAGACCTACCGTGAAGCGTTCCCGTTTGACCAATAAGGAATGCTCGATCGCCCGCGCCGTGGAGGTGGTCGGCGATCGCTGGTCGATCCTGCTGCTGCGGGAAGCCTATTACGGCACCAAGCGGTTCGACGAGTTTCAATACTATCTCGGTGTGGCGCCGAACATTCTCAGCGCGCGGCTGAAAAAGTTCGTCGATCTCGGCATGATGACGCGCGTGCCGTTGCCAGAGCATGGCGGCCGTCACGAATATGTATTGACCAAAAAGGGCCGCGATTTTTTCCCGACTTATCTTGCCCTCAAGAAATGGGGCGACGACTGGCTGGCAGAGTCGGCAGGGCCGCAGGTGGTTTTCAGGGACCGTAGCAGCGGTCAGCAAATCGAGATTCCGCCTCCCCTGTCAGCGCGAGGCAAGCCATTGCAGCTCGAGGACATCGAGATTGTTCCCGGCACCGGCGCCGTACCTTTCAACCGAGAGCGATTTGGCGGCCAAATCGCGCGCGATACATCGATCAAGCCGAAGCGCACTCTCGGAGTCCTGCGTAAATCTATAAGCCGGAAGAAACGATGACGTAGTGTCCCGAAGGCTCTAACCGGTCGCATTATCGGTGCTTTGGGACGAAGTGTTTTGTCGCCACTCAACAGCGGGAGGCCGTTATGGTCGAGCGCGACAACGTGAGTTCTTGGTTTTGGGCCGACATTGGCAATGACTCCATGAGCCGTTAATGCGGCTCACTGCAGCGGGTGTCCACAACATCCGCTCGACCAAAGACAGCTTTTGGCGCGTAAAGGACCATCGGCCTGATGCTGATGGTCGATGATCAAAGCTCGATCTGCTCGGCGATATTCAACGCATCATCGACCTCAATCCCGAGATATCGGACGGTGCTCTCCCAGCGATGCACCAGCCGTGCATACTGGCGGATTGATATGTGAGGGCTGTTATGAAGGCGGCTTGGAAAGAGATAACGCGAACCGGTCGCTCGAAGCGTTTGGTAGCCAGGCATCAATTGAACTCCTGGACTGCTCCGTGATCTCAAACTGGACTGGTCGTCCTGTCTTCTTTTGTACAATTGTTGCTCGGCGTCGCACATTCGCTCCTGAGCAAACGTCGTCTGATCGCAATTTAACCAAGTCGTTAGGCGCGCAGTTTGCTATCAATTGCCAAGATTGTAAGGTCCCGCTTTGCTTGTGAGAGTTCCAAACGAACGCGAATGGACCAGACGTGCTTCGGCTCAAGAGGTTTCTTCTGGCCGATGAGCAATCCCTTGTTCCAAGGCCGTTGGCATCGGCGGACAGGGCGTACAGGCATAGGGCGTCCTCCGCCGTCCCGCCCTCCGCGTCGCTCTATGGCGAGCGTGTAACGTTATAGCGGAGTGGCTTTTCTGGCCCGTTCGAGAGGGCATTCGCGACCGGCGGCTTCTGGCGCAAAGCGGCCATTCGCCGCCCGAAAAGTGACAAAAGATATTTAAGAGCTGAACCGGGCGCGGTAATCGTTCGGTGTTGCCGAAAGCACGCGCAGGAAGCTGCGCCGCATGGTTTCTTCCGAACCGAAGCCGCAACGCTGCGAGATGCGCTTCACCGGCAGGCGTGACTCCGACAACAGCCGCCGCGCCGCCTCCACCCTCAGGCGCTCGATGGCGCGCGCTGGAGTTACTCCAGTAGCCTCGGCATAGTGCCGGCTGAAACTGCGTTCACTCATGCCGGCCTGATCGGCCAATATCGCGAGCGAAAGATCGTCGGAAATATGCTTGTTGATCCATTCGTGTAGCGCACCGAATTCGTCCTCGGCCGATTGCATGGACAGAGCCTCGCTGAATTGCGCCTGCCCGCCCGGACGCTTGAGGAAGACAACGAGATAACGCGCAACCGCCAGGGCCACGGTACGACCCAAATCCTCTTCTACCAACGCCAGCGCGAGATCGATGCCGGACGTCACACCCGCCGAAGTCCAGACCGAACCATCGCGCACGAAGATCGGATCTGACTCGACCCGCACCGCGGGGAAACGCCGGGCAAGCTCGGCGCAGTACGACCAATGGGTGACCGCCCGCCGTCCATCGAGCGCGCCCGAGGCACCCAGCAGGAACGCTCCGGTGCAGACCGAAGCGACACGACGCGCCTTTTTCCTACGCTGACGCACCCAATCAACCAGCACCGGGTCGGCGGCAGCCGCGTCGACGCCCGGACCACCGGGAACCATCAGCGTGTCCAGAGGCGTTCTGGCGCGTGGGAGCGGGCTGGTTGCGATCCCAAGTCCGGCCGAAGTCGTCACGCCCTGTCCGCCTTTCGCCACCACGCGCAGGACGTAAGGCGGCATTCCTCCGGCTTGCGCGACGTGATCGTTGGCGCAGACGAACACCTGAAGCGGCCCCGTGACATCGAGCAACTGCACCGACGGATAGGCCAACACTTCGACGATGCGAGCCGAATTGCCTCGAACAGGATTTGGCTGGAAACGAGGGGGCTTTGGCATTTCCGCCAGAGGCTACTCGCCTAGGCTGGGCTTGTCCATCCCAACTCGAAAGGAGTGCTCCATGATCCCGCATGACACCCATTTGCAAATCGGCTCCCTGCTGTTTGAGGGCCTCGACCAGATCGACCTGACAGGCCCCTTCGAAGTGCTGTCGCGCATTCCGAACTCAACCTACCGCCTCTACGGCAAGACCGCCGGGCCCTTACGCGACCTCAAGGGGTTGCGGCTGACGCCCGATGCGGTGCTCGCGGACGCGCCACAACTCGATGTGCTTCATGTGCCCGGCGGATTCGGCCAGGAGGCCCTGATGGAGGACGCTGAAGTGCTGACCTGGATCAGGCAGCAGGCGGCCGGCGCGCGCAGCGTTTTCTCGGTATGTACTGGCGCGCTGCTCTGTGGCGCGGCGGGGCTGCTCAAGGGAAGGCGGGCGACGACGCATTGGGCGTCGTTTCACCTGCTGCCGTACTTCGGTGCGATCCCCGTCAACGAGCGGGTGGTCGTGGACGGCAACTGGGTTTTCGCCGCCGGCGTCACAGCCGGCATCGACGGCGCCTTGCGGCTTGCCGCCGAGTTGCGCGGTGATGACGCCGCTCGAACCATCCAGCTTTACATGGTGTACGCGCCGGAACCGCCCTTCGACAGCGGCACCCCGGAAACGGCACCTGCCGCGATCCTTGCACAAGCGCGGCAATCGGTAGCCGGCATCACCGCGCAACGCCAAGCGACCGCCCGGCGCGTCGCCGGGCGCCTCGGCATCGACGTTTCCGAGGCCGCGCCATGAGTTGTACTTGGCGGAAAACGAGGGGGATTTGGCAAATTCGCCAAAGCATCCACCCCTAAATAGGCATAGGCGGAACGACCGTTTCCGGTCTTCGAGCTCACCGGCCGGTAGCGATTCCAGACGATCGAACCGCGCACCCATCGCGCCAAAACCCATAGGAGAAACAAAATGCAAAGCTTTCCTGTTCTTACGATTGATACGGCGCCCGCGAAATCCAGGTCTGCACTGCAAGCCCTGCAGGGCGCGTTCGGCATGATCCCGAACGTTGCCGCCACCATGGCGACGTCTCCCGTGCTCATCGACAGCCTGGTCGCGCTGTTCGGCAAGGTGCATGGCGGCAGCTTTACCGAGGCGCAGATCCAGACACTTCTTCTCACCAACGCGGTGACAAACGGTAGCTCCTGGGCGGTCGCTTTCCACACGGGTCTGGCGCTCAAGGAGGGCCTTGACCAGGCAGACGTTCAGGCCATTCGCGAACGCCGCGTTCCGAAGGACGCCACGTCCGCCGCGCTATCGACATTCGCGAGAACCTTGATCGAGAAGCGTGGACGCGTTGACGATCATGACGTCGATGCATTCGTGGCCGCCGGTTTCCGCAAGGAGCACGCCTTGGAGGTCATCGCGGTCGTGGCGGCATCCACCATCACAAACTATACCGCCAGCGTCACGAAGCCGCCGGTCGAAGAGCCTTTCCAGGCTTATTTGCTGAGCGCCTGACAACCGCGCCGGGTTCCAAAGCAACGTCCGGCACCGGCGTGCTCGCGCTCTTTCGCCGGGCCGGAACAAGATTTGCCATCGGAGAATTACCCGCACAGTGGCCTGGCTTCGCGGACAACCCAAGGCCATCGCGGCGAAAAGGAGAGCCCATGACGACAACTTCCACGACCAGCATTAAACCCTCGCTCCACCACGTGACGATGAAAACCAGCCGCCTCGACGAGATGATCGAATGGTATGGTCTTGTTCTCGGTACGCAGGTGCAATTCCGAAACGAAGTGGCCGCCTGGACGTCAAATGATGGGGCAAACCATCGGATCGCATTCCTGGCCATGCCCGGTCTTGCAGACGACCCCGAAAAAATTCGTCACAACGGGATGCACCATTGTGCGTTCGAATACGGGAGCTTTTCCGATCTGATGTCGTCGTACGATCGTTTGCGCAAGGCGAACGTCGAACCGGCATTCTGTGTCGATCACGGCTTGACGATTTCAATTTATTATGAGGACCCCGAGGGCAACTACGTCGAGCTGCAAAGCGACAATTTTTCCGACTGGAAACTTTCGACCGAGTACATGCGGTCCCGAGCATTTGCCGAAAATCCGATCGGCGTGTTTTTTGATCCGGCGCGCGTCTATGAGATCTTCAAGTCCGGCACCGATTTCAGGACTCTGCAGAAGGACGTTCGCGCTGGCTGTTATTTGCCCGAGCAAATCCCCAACATCGGATTGCCAGCATAGCTCGCTGTCGCCGGCCGGCTTTCTGATCGCGTTGCCTGGACGTCGCATCTTCGGCGTCGCTTTGGCCGGCGCGATAACTCGGCCCATATCGCGCTGTGCGAGGCAGGGCTTTCCTTCGAACTGGAGAAAGTCGATCTGGCGACGGCGCTCTCCAATGAAAATGGAGGCAACTGAACTATGGAAAAGTCATTTGTACTGATCGTTCTCTCGTTCGCTGCGCTCGCTACCGGCGGACTGATCGTCAACTGGGTAGGGTTAGGACGCGCGATGTCCCGGCTTTCGGCTTCTGCTTATATCGAATTCCATCAGCACACTAATAACACTTTTGATCCCTACATGCCGATCGTGGTTGTCGGTGCTCTTGCAGGAGGTGTAGCCCTTGCTGTGATCTATGGTGTCCATTCCATTTCTGGACAACTCGCCGCAGCGGGTGCCGCCTGCTATGCGCTCGTAATTATAATTGGCGTACCCACATGTGTCCGCATTAATCATCAAATTGCGTCCTGGTCTATTCAGAATCCACCGCGCGAATGGACCCAAGTGCGCGCGCGATGGATGCGGTTCCATGTCATTCGAACCTTATTCTCGGTTCCCGCATTTGCGGTTTACGTTCTTGCCGCGATGTCAAATTTCGGTCGATGACGAGTGCCGTACGATTCGCCACGACAATCTCGATTTCGTAGTGAAAGTCACTGGTCTCCAGAGGGTAAGGCAAGGTCGCCCCGCTATCGACGACAGCATCCGCCGGCTTTGTAAAGAAGAACAGCAGCTCGCGATCCGGATCCTTGCCCATCTCGCGAGCGTGCGCGGCGTAGTTGCGGCCGACGCAGAAGATACGGCGGACAGGAAACCTCCCGGGTTCGCCTGCAACCGCGACCGTCGGCGGAGTCGGCGGGTCGATCACGTAGCTCTTCGTCATCAAACGCTCTTCTCTCATGCGGCTCACCGCCTCCGACCCGCCGCGGCGAAGTCGGAGGCGCGGCAGGAATCAAATCAGTCCGAGTGCGGAAGATTGCCTTCGACCATGTGGAACATATGGCCAACCGGTTCTTCCCAGATCAGATTGCGATCCATGGCGCGAGCCGGCATGTCCTGAATGACGTACTGAACCGCAGGCTCAGTGCCGGTGTTTATGTGCTCGTGCGAGGCCCAAGGCGAGCAAGCGAACGTATCACCACGCGACCATTCAAACTTATGATCACCCACGATCGAGTAACCGCTGCCCTGAATGATGTGATACAGCGCGTAGGAATTGTGCCGGTGCGGCACGATGTGCTCGCCCGGATTGATGATCTGGATGCCGAGGAATATGGACGGCAGCACACCACCCGCCTCCCCGGTATCCGAATTGACCAAGGCGATGAACCGCCGGTCCGCGCGGCGGAGAGGATCTTGCGCGACGTCGTCGAGCCTCGGCTTGAGGTCGCGCCAGCGCCAGATCGCCGGGCGGATATTCTTCTTGACCAGGAACGGATAGTACTCGTCATCGGTCATGAACTTCGACCATTCGGTCGTATCCGTATTTTTCATGTTCGCGCCCTGGTCGGCGGGGATTGTCGTTGTCATCTTGTTCATCAGCGTCCTCCTTTTCTTTTCTGTTTGACGAATAACTTTATCGTGCGGGTATGCTCTTCAGGTGCCAGTCCAGGAACGTCATCGTGCGCTCCCAGGCGAGTTTCGACGCGACAGGGCGATATGCCGCCGGACGAAAGTCTTCATCGAAGGCGTGAGGCGCTCCGTTGTAGGTGAAAAGTTCGTATAGCCTCGACGCGCGCTTGAGTTCGGCCTCGAGCGCCTCGATATCCGCAGCGGAAATCAACCGGTCGAATGTGCCGAAATGCGCAAGGAATGGAGCCTGGATATCCGTGGCACGATCGAGCGGTGACACGGGTTTCTGATCTGAAGTTTTCGGCACATGGCCGAGCTCGGCATTATTTCGGCGAAGGGGCGCAACGGTACAGCCGAGCTGTACGCAAGTGCGGTGTCGGCGCCGAGACCGGCCGCCGTACCGTTTACTGCTGAGATCGTCGGCTTGGGTAGACCAAGCAGAAGGGATTGCACGCGATGGACACCTTGCTGTCGGTCAGTGCTGGCTCTGCATCGAAACGCTCGTGCCAGAACTGTCTGATAACCAGCTTCGGAAGTTTGAGCGGATGCGGCAGAATGCGCGGGGATGGTGAGGTCTTGGCCGACGAGATCACCCGCCAGGTGCATCGCGGTCTATCGGCGGATCTCCCGGTTCAGCGCGTCATGGATCGCCTCCTGCATCGCCGGCGCAAGATAACCCCGACGCCGCACGGAAACCGTGGACGGCGTCGGGGTATCCATCCGTTTGCGCACGACGGCAATGGCGTCGCCTGGCGCGTTAAGGTCGGCAACGTTGTCTGGTTTGTGATATAGGCGAAGAACGTTTCTGCGAGTGTGAGTTGCAACGCAACGCTGCTTTCAAGCCGCGCCATTGGCCGGAAATGAAATGCAGTTCGCTAAACTGTCGGCGAGATAGGTCGCGAGTTCTCCAACGACTCGGGAGTTCGTGCGTCGCCCCTGCGAATACACCAGTTCAACCGTCGGCAATTCCGGCAACCTGGCATTATGGCTGATGATCCGCAGCGGCGCCGTCACCAGCGAACGTGACCACGTTGGGTTGAAGGAAATCCGCCGCTGGACTCCCGAGATTGCCCGGCTGATCGGCTCCTTTCTGGATCGGCTTGACGCGAACGGGGCAAGCAATGACTGAAGTTACTCCCATCAAGATGCCGAGCCATCCTCGTCCACCCAGCCGATGTCGCCCGACCGCCAGTAACCGCCGACCAGACTCTCCTTGGCGCCCGGCGGATCACCCCAATAGGACGGAATCACGCGACCCACCCTCGGCGCAGCGTCTCTTCTTGCGGCTCAGGGGAGAGACCTCGGCGCCGTAGCTTTGACAATGCTGATTTTCGGTATCGGCGCGGGGCTACCGCTTGTGCTGTTTGGGTCGATGTCCCGCCAGTTCTTGTTGCGCTGGCGCGGTGGCATGCACGCCGGCCCGACTTTCCACGCCGCCATGATCAACGGAAAATTCCAGGGAACGACGACACCCGCGACCCCGATCGGCTCCCAACTGACCGTCGCAAGCACGTCGGGCCCTGTCGGAGCGATTTCGCCATAGAGTTTGTCGATCGCCTCGCCGGCCCACCTTATGGAATTCGCCGCCGTCCGGATGTCCACGGCGGCGGAAAAGCGGATGGGCTTGCCCATGTCCAGCGTTTCGAGAAGCGCGAGCTCTTCGCTGTTATCGACGAGCAGATCCGCGAGCTTGAACAGAACCCTCTTCCTGTCCTTGGGCGCCATGTTTCGCCAAGCACCGCCATCGAAAGCACGCCGCGCTGCGGCAACGGCCAGATCCACATCCTTGTTGTCGCAAGATGCGACCGCGGTCAGGACACGACCGTCAACCGGACTTCGGCATTCGAACGTTTCACCCGAGACGGCCTTCGCGTATTTTCCATCGATGAACGCATCGCTCCGAATTTCGAGCCGCGTGGCCAGATGGCGCCAGTCCTGCTTGTCCAATTGCATTGTTTCGAGCTTCCTTTTCGATCGTTGATCGCGCCTTCAGGCGTTTATTTTCTCTGCTTCCGCGAGAAGTCGTTCCCGCAACACGGACTTCAGCACCTTGCCCGAAGCGTTCCGGGGAAGATCATCACCTTCAAGAACCGTGAAGGAGTCCGGGATCTTGTAGTCGGAGAGTTGGGTCGCGCAGTATTCGCGGATTTGACCTAGGTCCGAACCGACGCTTCCGACGACGAAGGCATGCGCTTTTTCGCCGAGCACCGAATCAGGACGCCCCACGACGGCCGCAAAGTCGATCGACACCGGTGACCGGCCCATCCGAGGCGAACGCGGCGATTTCGTCGTCGCTCAGCCCTACGTTGCGGCCGATCGCCGAGTGGATCTGCCATTCGTAGGGTGCATTAAGAGCCTTGGCGACGCGCATCATGCACGTCTGCCGGTGCTTTGGGTTGATGCCGTCAGGGCCAAAGATCGCGTTGACCACATCTATCACGGGCGAGAAGTGAGCGCCCGTACCGGCGAACATCTTGACGACGTTCAGCGTCGTGTCGGGCTGATAGGCGCCGCCGTAGTAGGCCTCGATGACCGGCCTGACGACGTCATCGTTTGGGAGTGGCACAGTCACCGTCGCCGCATAGGTAATCGTCTATTCCATCGCGCTTTATCTTCTCACGACCAGACTCTTCAAGTTCGAGTTTTCGGAACTGCCGGGAGGCAGGGATTATATCGCGACGCGCCTTGCCGAACTTGGCCCGATGTCCATCGAAGAGAAGAGGGCGTCCGCCATCATGGCGCTAACGATCCTGCTATGGGCGACGGACAAGTTTCACCACATCGAGGCGTCGGCGATCTCCGTTTTATGCGTACTGCTTCTCGTGCTGCCGAACCTGGGCGTCACGACATGCAACGAACTGTATAAGAGGATGGACTGGAATTCGATCCTCCTGTTCGGCTAACGTGAAGCAGGGCATCCGCGGTTTTTTCATCAAGCCGAGTTTGGTACGGCATCGACCTGGGTCATCGAGCAGGCGGCGCACTCACGTCATCGGGCCTTCTGGAGCGCATGGGTCTGACGCGATAGTCCTTCCAGCGGAACGCAATCGCCTCGTTGATCAGCGCACCAATTGGCCTAATGGCGCGGCCAGAATTCGCGAGTCTCGTGAATCCCTTAGCGATGTTAGGCGAATCTGCCTCCGTGGAAATCCAGGCTAGCCTGGATTTCCACGGAACCGAATTCGCCTAACTTGACGCCTGTTCAACTCCATATTTTGTGGGGCCTTTTCGCCGTGCAGCGTTATGCTAAATGGTGCGCTGATAGCATTCCTGCGCGGCGTTACTTGGCCTCATGTCTTCACGTTTCGCGGGATTTCCGCGTTCTTGTTGGCGAAGTAGCACTGCGATGAGCCCTTATCAGCGCACCAATTGGCCTGATGGCGCGGCCAGAATTCGCAAGTCTCGTGAATCCCTTAGCGACGCACATGTTAGGCGAATCTGCCTCCGTGGAAATCCAGGCTAGTGGAGATTGGAAAAGTGCCTTGGAGTAGAGTCCTCGCCTTCGACGATCCACTGCACTATCAGGCGGCGATCCGTGGTGGGGACTGGCAGGTCTATCCCACGAAGAGAGGACAATTCCGCGCCGCATTGACACAAATAACCATGAACCAACTCTGGATGCAGAGTTTTCAGTGTGAACTGCCGCAAATTCAGACTGGGGCCGTAACGCCCAATCGTAAAGTAATTGGTTTTCTCACCGAAGCTCGCCAGGCGGCGATCCATCATCGCGGTGAGGAACTTTCCCCACATGACATCGTCGTCAACACTGAGACGATGCACATAAGGACGGAGGGAGAATGTCGTTCTGGTGGCATGTCCCTGCCACAGGATGGTTTCGATACTGCTTGCGAAGCCCTGACCGGCAATCAATTCGCGCTATCGTCGTCTAAGAGCATTATTCGGCCAAGTCCCGACTTAATGATGCAACTGTTGAACCTACATAACATGGTCGGAACGATCGCCAAAACGACGCCATTATCGCCGAACTTCGCCTGCGCGACCGGTCGGTAGAGCGATGAAGGGCTGGGACAATAGTCAACGCGGTTCTATTCCTCGATCGAACAGATCGGAGCCCCGGATCAATATTTTGGCTCCACGGGATTGCGGCAGGCTTCCTCACTGGAAAACCAGAGATCCGAAGCGCAGATCGGGGGATGTCCGAAACCTATCATCGAGCCTGTAAGTGCGGCGCGGTCTATGATCGCAGCGAGCACATGGCTGAGTCGCGTGAGATCAGCAGCTTTGAATGCGCTGTGTGCGGTGCAACGATCGAGAATTGGAACTCTGCTTGGGTTCCTCGATATCAATTCATTGCCTGTCCGGCCCGGGATGCTGAATGACAAGCTGCTGAGCGATGGTATTATTTGATTGAGGTCTAACCCTAGGGCTTGGACGATCCTTGATGCACGGGGTCGCTCCCCAAATGTGCGGTCGAGTAGTCTGCCCGTTGTTAGGCCGAGGAGCCGGGGGTCGCTCCCCCGGCTTCCTTTATCTATGATTCACAGTGCGTGTGAAACCATATGACTTGTGGTCGGGGCGGCACTGTCCGCAGTCCCTCCGCCCCGGCAGCCAAACCACGTAGCTAACGAAAAAGCCCAACCGGGCGGGGGGCGCGGCAGGGCTAGTCGGCTGGCAGCGTTAGGGGCGCGGGACCAGCCGTTTTCGACTGAAGCACACGCGCTTGACAGTGGGGTGACGGTAATTCCGGCATGCCGGATGGTCAGGCCTATGCAGCCGCCAGCACCGCCCGCCAGATCGTGGCATCGTAACGCGCAATACCTTTCCCGAGGGCCAATAACGCGGCATTGTGCAGCTTCCGATGGGGGGGTACGTGGCATGCGCTTGATTGCTGTAGCTATTGTCGTCGCCGGTGTTCTGATCGCGGCTGGTATCGCACTTGCCAACCGCTTCAGCATCGCGGGGACAGCAATCTTGCTTCTGTATTTCGGTTGAACAATTGGACCGGCGAGATCCTTCTGTGCAAGACCGAGATCAGCCAGCAAGGCCTCGGCCCTCTGACTAGCTGCCGCAAAGAGCTGACCGACGCCCAAGTCGGTCTGAGAGACGATTGGATTCCGGTCCCCAAGGCGAAGCAGACCGATCAATTCGGCGGCGTGCGTGTTCCTGAAACCAAATAAGCCGCCGCAGTAATGTCAGCGGTTATCCGTAAAGCGGGCTGGCACCCGCCACATAGAATCCGGCGGGAGGGTCGAATCGTGATGCAATCATCTGGGGCGAAGGCCATAAGGCCAGCTTGCGCACTGCTGTTGGCGGCCCTGACATTGGCGCCGGTGCGAGCTCAACAGCAGAATACGATCACACTGTCCTGCAACGGCACCAGCAAGCTCATGGTTGCGGTGGCTGCAGAGTTCAAGCCCGAACCGATCAGCAACTTGGGCATCATCGTCAATTTCGCTGATCGCACGGTCACGTTCTCGGACTACGTCATGCCGGTCTCGGGTGTCAGTGCCACCCTCGTCAGCTTTAGCGGTCGACAGACGCCGGTCGCCTTTGGTGTGAAGGGAGCGCAGTTCACCATCGAAGGCTCGATCGATCGGGTGACTGGTCACACCGAAATCAACTGGTGGTACGAAGTCGCCGGAAACAACTCCCACTGGGAGCTCGCGTGCCGTCCGGCGACACGCCTGTTCTAGCGAACTGCACGGCTTACGCCTCGATCATGCGCGACAGGGACACTGTCTTGAACCAGCTCGCCGCAGGCGCATATCAACACCATGCGCAAGAACGAGCTTACTGCTTTGAACGAAATTGCTTTGGTCGGTTGCTATCTAGCCGTTGCCGCTGCGCTGCTTTGGACGCTGCACATTATCGCGACCTACTACGTCTGACACAACAATCGGACCGATGACGTTGGACCGATCAGGCCAGCCGCGAGATCGTGGAATGGCTGACGTTGTAGCTGCGGCCGATGTCGACCAGGGCCTCACCGGCTTCGCGCCGTGCGATGGCTTCCTGGCGCTGGTGGTGCGTCAGCTTTGGCTTGCGGCCCATCACCACGCCCTTCGCCTTGGCGCGCTCACGCCCCTCGCTGGTGCGGCTGCGGATCAATTCCCGCTGAAACTCGGCCAGGCCGCCCAGCACCGTCAGCATCAGCCTGCCGTGCGGCGTGGTGGTGTCGGCCCAGCTGTCGCGCAGTGATTTGAATCCGGCGCCCTTGTCGGCGACAGCGCCGAGCACGTTCAGAAGATCGCGGGTCGACCGTGCCAGCCTATCGAGCCTGGTCACCGCCAGGACGTCGCCCTTGTCCAGGCGGCCGATCAGGCGCGCCAGCTGCTTGCGGTCGGTCTTCGCCCCGCTCACCTTTTCCTGGAAGATCTCAGTGCAGCCGGCCGCCTTTAGCTCGGCGACCTGCGCCGTCAGGGATTGGCCGTCCGTCGATACCCGTCCATAACCCAGAAGTGCCATTTTCCGTCTCCACTTTTGCACGTCATTTATGCACAGAATAACGCAAGCAAAATCAAGGTCAGCGCGCCACCACTGACCCCCCACACACCCACGCCCCCGCCCCGATTTTTTCGGCGCGCCCGATCCCGCCGCCACCGGGACCGCCCATTTTCGCATTTTCGGAAATGGTCCGGATTTTGCTGCGGCGGGTTCGCTTTGCTCGCCCTCGGCGTTAGGGCGTGCTGCGCTCGATCGTCAGCGTGCAATGATCCATGGCGGCGGGCGTACGGGCATCGCGTATCCCCGGCGCCGAAAAGATTTCCCGCGCGGGTCCCTTTTGCACTGTTTGACCGCCTGTCGTCGGAGCGCAACGCATGCCCTGAGAAGGCGCGCGTCCCGTCTATTACTTGATCGAGGTGGAAATCGACGAGAACTGGGTGTTCAGTTGCGTGCCCAACCCGTTCACGACCGCAATGATGGCGAGCGCGATGCCGGCCGCGATCAGGCCGTATTCGATCGCAGTCGCGCCGGACTCGTCAGAAAGGAACTTCCAAATGTAATTCTTCAATTTCGCCTCCGCTGGAGTTTCGCCGAATGCCCTTGGCCTGCGTACTCTTACGGCTCAAAATCTAAGCTTGCGTGAATCGGGAACTTTCAATTCCCCGGTAAAGTGCGAGGCGATTAATCTTCAAATTTTAACGGAATGGGGGAGGCCGGTTCCCTGGCGCTGCTGCTGGCGCTGGTAGCGCCAGCGCGAGTGACCCTGTTGCGTTGTCCGGTCAGGATGCATTAGCCCGCGCCGTTTTCTTTTGTTCTCTTGCCCTTCGCCGCTGCGCAAAATTCCAAATCATTACTTTTCGCCCCACCTGACTGCCGATAGCAATCGATATGAAAGGGATTGGGTACCACCACCACTTCACCCGCCAAGTAGGCATCCGGTCCGTCGGCAATGGTGGGGGTCTCGACGTCAGCGAACTAAATTCGGGTACTTCCCCAGCCTTCAACCAATCTGTGAAGCCGGCACGCCAAACGAGCACGTTTTCGGGCTCAGGCAAACGTGGCAGCGCCTCTTTCAATTCTTCAAAGGTCATCGGTCCAATTTGCCCTTTGTAATCGGCGTAGTACCAACTGTCAGACAAGCAAGCCCCCAAAAGTTCTGATCAAGCCGGTGCCAAATGCCGACTATCTGAAGGTGATGGACTTCGATCCGATGCTCCACTCGAGCTTGCGAGGATCATCAACCTTCTCGGACAATGCCGGTAGGGGCCAGCACGCGCCCCAACCCGCATTCGGCGGAATGATGTGGTCGTCGCCATAGGAGTGAAAGCCCGCGAGGTCGGTGCTTCTGTCTGGGTATCGGGCTACGAAGGTGAACGTGACCTTCTCAATTGTTCGGCCGGACGCATTCCCAATGATCATGTGGATCGGCCACTTGTCGTCGGCGCAATCCTTGCGGTCCGTCGAGATGATGAGGGCGACGTTTTGGACGTGCCGGTCGTGGGTGTACCAACCATATGCGAGAACACCAATCCAGACCGCAACGGCAAGCCCAATAAGGCCGCCGCAGGCGATCAGGACCCATTTGAAGATCAGCCAGGTGATCTCTCGGATTGCTTCAACTGCCCCAGACACACGCGGAAGCATAAACCGAGTCGTGAACCAGTGATACACCAGGTTGGCCGTCAGTCCTCTCGTGATCGGCCTTCCTCTACAGGGTAGCTCGGCGCAATATGCTCGCCGGCGCTCTCTGCGCTCGTTGCTAATGCCGCGGCCCGCTGGCAACGGCGGGTCCTTTCATTCGTCTTCTTCGTCCATGTCCTCCTCTTCGTATCGCAGATCCTCGATCGCGAGGTCAATCACCTCAAGCGCTTCCTGCACCTTGATCAAGGTATCCAGCGCAGCGTCACCGATCGAGCCGCTCGCGCTCGCGATGGCTGCAGCCCTGTTGCGGCGTTCCCTCCTCAAGGCCTCGCGCGCCTTTTTCAGCAGATCGAGATCATCGGGCATCAGAGGCTCCAAGCGGGCTTTTCCAGATCCGACGCAACTAACACGCCAGATGTGTAGTGTATGTGTCGCGAGTAGCCGGCACGGCGGGCCCTAGTCGACGACCTTGAAGAGCGGCGCGGCGCCTCACTTTCCAGCGAGCGGATTACCCGTTCCAGCTCCTCGATGAAGTCTCGAATCACTAAAGCGATTTCCCCATCCGGGTACTCGCGCGCCAACTCGCGGTACCTGGCGAGCTTCTGCTCTAGTCTTTCTTTCTCGATGACCATGGGAAAGTAAAAACTGGAAAGCGGTGAAATGGTTCATTCGATATTCGTCACGGTGACGGATTTGATCACCATCCCGTTCTGCGTCACGTTGGAGTCCGGGGGATGGTCGAGGGCCATAAAAGGCGAAGCCACGTCGTCTTTTAGTTGGCCGATCTAACTGGGGTTGGCCTTGATGTGCTGGCCTGGTTTGCCGGCCTTGGGTTGGCCGCGATTTTCCGTCGCGCTCGAGGGCCCTGGCCCGCTGCATGGCGAGGCGGGGGTTGCTGCTGCGGTTTCAGGGCCCGGTGTTGGCTCGTGCCAACGGCGAGGCGCGACCACGTCGGCGGCCGTGTCGCGCGAGCGAGGGCGTTAGCTCGCCGCGCTCCTACCGCCTCCAATCGCGAGCAACCTGTTCTTCGATATCAACGGTTATCTGCTCCAAGAAGGCGCGTCCTGCCTCCAACCGGCCCGCTACTTCTTCGATCACGCCGATGAGAGTGCCAACGCTAAGGAAGAATCCCGCTACCACGATCCACTTCAGATTAACATCGAAGTAGGCAAGCGCCCCCAATACCAACACCATGACCGCTTGGCCTATGATGGCCTGCCTTGTTAGCTGGCGTCGCAAGGAACGCCCTTCGCGTACAGCATGCTCAACACGACCGTCATTCATAGTCCCCCTCCCGTACCCCTAAGAAACAAATCAACAATGCCAATGGCAAATGTTGGGTCTGAGGCCAACCATTTTTTCGGCGCGGCCGTTGTCGTTGCCGCCACATGACTGAGGGGGCAGCGAATCGGCTAAACCCGGGCACCATGCAACACGAGAAGCAACTTAATCTGATCCTTGGCAACGCAAGCCGCCTCTTCAAGGATGCAGAGCTATTGATGGATCATCATCGCTATGCCAGCGCATTCGCGCTGGCTGTGCTCGGCCTTGAAGAGATCGGCAAGGCGCTGCTCAAAAGCTGGGAGGTTGAAGGGCCACTCCCTAAGAAGGCGTCGGCCCATATTCGCAAGCAAGCCGCCGTGGCCTCACTGCTGCTTGGTGCCCTCATGGTTCGAAGGTTCCCGGAGGGTCGTCCCAACTTTGACACACTCGATATCGCCGCCCTCACCAAGGAGTTCAACGAAAGCGAAGAGGGCCGTGTGTTTGTGGCGATCCGCAATAGCGATCTGGACAAAAGGAAACAGAACGCCTTGTACCAGGATGATGATCTGCTGACCGCCGTCGAAGACGATTTTGCCGAAAAGCACGTCGGCTCGATCTTCAAGATCGCGATTGATGCGCAAGCGGCTAGTACCAATCCGACTGCTCAGTTTACCGGGCGAGCCTTCTACGAGCTTTTCTGAAACGCTGGTCCGGTGCGCCGCGCGCTTGAGCGCGACACCCTAGTCCCGGACTAAGACCATGGATAGGGTCTGGTACCACCTTTCTCGATCTCTTCTGCCTCTCTGAGAAGCGCTTGGGCTTCCGTTTCCGCAAGAATGTCACCAAGGCATGTAGCGGGGGATCGTCGCCGGCGATACTGTGACAAGCCGTCAAAATTGCAGTCAGGAGCGGTCATGAAAGTAAACGTTGAAATAGATTTCACGCCCCTCGAGGCCCGGCAGTTCATCGGACTTCCGGATGTGCAGCCGATGCAGGCGGCGGTGATGGACAAGCTGCAGAAGCAGCTGATGGCCAACATCGAAAAGGTTTCTCCGGAAGCGCTGATGCAGAGCTGGTTCACATTCGATCCCAAGATCGCCGAACGGCTTCAGGACATGTTCGTGACCATGGCGGGCTTGGGCTTGGGCGGTGTGCGGCGCCAGTGACAAAGAAATGATGAAGCCTATTGAGGCGGCCTTATTCTGTCGCTAGCTTCTTTTCGATATAGGCGTTCACGGCATCGGCAAAGTTGCGCCGATCTCCTAGCACCGCGTCGCGCTGAGCCAGAACATCTTGTTGGAGGAGTCGCAGGCCGCTCTTTCTAGCCCGTCCTATTCGTGAGAGTGCGGCTTTTAGCGTCCGGGTGATGCAGCAGCACATCTGGGCTGACGAGGCGCACAGGATTGGTCTCAGGTGGGCCTGGGATAATGCCGCGATTGTTGTACCGCGCTGCGGCGGCGCGTGTCAGGCGGGCGAGCCGCGAGCGCTGGCGGCGGCGAGACGGACGGCCGCGCAGCCCCAGACCTCTGCCGCCGGACAGCTGATGCCATCGCAATCTTGATGCGGCGGACGCTGACGCGCACGAGCGCGCCGATTTTGAGCAGCTTGAGACGGATGGTGCCGCAGCTCGCGTTGGCAAACGGCGTGTGATGCAGTCCGATCCGGCGCACGGCGCAGAGCAGGACGTAGGCGAACGATGCCAACCACAGACGCAGCTGGTTGGCGCGCATCGTGGCGGTCGAGGTGCGATCGGCATAAAGATCGAGCTGGCACTCCTTGATCCGGTTCTCCATATCGCCGCGAGCGCAGTAGAGTTTTTCGTAAAGATATTTGGGCTTGCATTCGGCTCGCTTGAGTGAGGTCACGACGAAGCGCGGGTTGGCTTCGTCCTCGGTGAACTCGGCCTTGCCGACGACGCGGCGCTCGCGGCTCCAACTGCGGCGCGTCGTCCACCGGAAGTCCTTGAAGTACCGCGCCGGCTTGCCGGTCCGCCGGCTCTTCGCCTCGGCCTGGACGATCTCGCTTGCGATCTCGGCAATCAGGCGGTCGTTCTTCTGCAAGCCCAACAAGAAGTCCACGCCGCTCGCTTCGCACCAAGCCATCAGTTCCTCCCGCGCAAACCCGCTGTCGGCGCGAACGAGAATGCGCACGTGCGGCCAGCGGCGGCGAATCTGCGCGACGATACGCGCCACCTCCTGCGCCGCTCCCGCCGCCGCGTCGATGCTCGCCGGCCGCAGCTTGGCCGCGAACAGGTGGCGTCCGCAGAACACGTAGAGCGGCAGGTAGCAGTAGCAGTCGTAATAGCCGTGGAAGAAGCGGCCCTCCTGCTCCCCGTGCACCGGATCGTCAGTCGCATCGAGATCGAGGATGATCTGTTGCGGAGGGCGCTCATGCGCGTCCACGAACAGCTCGACCAGGAGCCGCTTGATGGCAATCGGATTGTGACTGATCCTATGATAGCGCGTCGGCTGCAACCGGCTCAGTTCCAGCCGGTTCAGTGTCGACTTGCCGGCAACCGGCGCGCAGTCCTCGCGTCTGGCTTCCAGCTTGCCCGCCAGCACCGCCATCATCGGGTCGTGGCGCAACTCGTCGTGGTCATTGAGGTCCTCATAGCCAAGCGCGATCCCGAACACCCGCTGCGTCAGCAAGGTTACGACCTCATGTTCGATCAGATGTTGGCGGCGTGTGTCGTGGAAGCACGCGGCAAACCGCTCCGTCAGCTTGATCGCACGATCTGCCGCCCCGAGAAGCAGCGCTCCAGCATCCGAGGTGATCGCCCCACCGTCGAATTCGCCCACAACTTCGCGTCCTTCAACAGCTGCAAATCCAAACAAATCCGCGCTACACTCTGTCCGCATCGGGGCGCTCCTCAAATTGCTCGAAAGATGTTGCTGCACAACTACTTTCGCTGATTCGGCGTCCCGATGCGCCTATTTGGCTGAGATATCCAGGCTAGCACCGCTCAGCGCTGAGCCCAGAACGTTTTGTTGGAGGAGTTGCAGGCCGCTCTTCTAGCTAGCTGAGGCGAGGGTGGTGTCCCAGTATTCGTTGATCGCCCTTTCGGCCAAGGAGATGCCGTTTATATCCCCCTTGGCTATCAACCGGCGCAAGATATCACGGCAAGTGTCCAAATGAGGCATGACGCCAGTATACGTCGAAAATCGAAATTAGGACACATCGAAGGACAGTACCCGCCAGCCCGGATCGTCTGTGATGCCGGTCCTGGCGAGCCAGTTAGTGACCCCTCAATCCCAAATGTTGGGCCTTTGCTGCCATGCGCAGGTTTCGCTCGGTCCGCCGTTGATCCCGTTCAAGGATAAGGCGGATGGTTTCCCTGCTCAGGCCGTACTTCACCCCAAGCGCGGTGCGCGTGACTTCAGGGTGCTGGTTCGCATAGGCGACGATTTCTTCGTTGCGCTGGCGAACCTCTTCAAACGAGAGAGTGGGGTGTCCCATGGTTCCCTCCGAGAGGTGATCGATTCGAAGCGCGATCATAACACCCTCGGCGGCGTCCTGAAGGTCCAGGGCGGGATTCAGGTTCAAGCCAAATCGTCCGGCTCTTCGAGCCATTCGAGCATCTGCGATGAGGCGATCGTGCGTTTAGGCCTATGAGGATTGATCGTCCCCGCGCTGACATTTGGGGTTTCGGCCAACTTCGCTCTCGCGAATTTCCTGGCTTCTGTCTCGTTCAGGAATGTTTCGGTCACCCTTGTGTACGGTCGCGTTCCTGATGGAAGTTCAAATGAGACGTACCATGTGCTTTTGGCCATGAGAATCCTCGCGAATACTTCCCGGGCCGTTAAATCTCGATCGTCTTATCATACTGCCACCTCTCACTGTGCTCTTCGTTCGAAATAGGCCCGGCGGCGCTCTCTGTTGTACCGCTCGTTTACGATATCAGCCTCCCTGTCGCTCCACGCGAACCAAACTTCCGGCCAGTCTGTCGAATATGTGCGCTGAGAGATATTGAAATCCCTAAATTGCTCGAACATGCGCTGGATCTTCTCGGCTTGAATCCAGCCGCGAGGGCATAGGCTCGCATCTCTTTGCTCAGACGCATGGCGGTCGGGAACCGCGTCTTCAACTGTCGGCCGGGGCTACCAACGATTGCTGCGCAATCGACCCTTGACCGGGAAATTGTTTTTGAAGGGGTGCCGGCGTCAGCCGGCTTGGTTGCAGCGATTTCGTTGGGAACGAGTGGCACTGAAATTCCGTCACGCTTCCTATTCTTACTTATGTGGCGGCGCCAGGCGGCCTACACTTCCCTAGCCTGGATTTCCACGGAACCGAATTCGCCTAACTTGACGCCTGTTCGACTCCATATTTTGTGGGGCCTTTTCGCCGTGCAGCGTTATGCTAAATGGTGCGCTGATAGCATTCCTGCGCGGCGTTACTTGGCCTCATGTCTTCACGTTTCGCGGGATTTCCGCGTTCTTGTTGGCGAAGTAGCACTGCGATGAGCCCTTATCAGCGCACCAATTGGCCTAATGGCGCGGCCAGAATTCGCGAGTTCCGCTTATCCCTTAGCGACGCACATGTTAGGCGAATTGCCTCCGTGGAAATCCAGGCTAGGCGCCATCTTCTTGACGAGGGGTTAGTCATGTTCCGTAAAGTCACGATCGCGTTGTTGGCGACTGCGGCGCTTGGAATGCTTGCACCCGACGTTGTGTCGGCGCGCGGTGGTGGCGGTGGCTTCGGTGGGGGCATGCACGGCGGCATGGGTGGCGGCTTTGGTGGTGGTTTCCACGGCGGCTTTGGTAGAGGCGGTTCTCAAGCGCCCGATTTAATGTCGGCCGTCTTCGCGGCGCGGCGATTGGCGGGCGCGGATTCCGGCTGGATTCCGGGCCGGCCTGATCGCCGGAGCCAGCCGCATGGCGGAGCGCACGACGGCCAGAAATGGGCAGAGAACCAAGGTGCAGTGTTTCACGTCAGACTGTAGCTTATGGCATAGTTGGACGGAATAGCTCGCCACGTTTCGGGACCAATACGCGCGCGAGGCCCCCGATCGACGAATTGAGAATGGCATCTCTCCAGATTTGGGGAGGTCTCGCGGACATGTGACCGGGTTAGCGGCGGTTTCATTTGGAAACGTTGCTGTTTCGCCGGACTATAATTCGGGCCCTCGGTGCGCCCCCAAAGCTTCCCTCGGGCCCCGCGGCCCCGCCGCACCGCATCAACCGGCGGGGTCGCGCAGCGATCACACCTTAGGTTCTCCCTCAGGGCCCTCAAGGGTGCGCGCAACCTGCGCAGGGCTCCATTTCCGTTGCCCCGCGGCGTTGAAATCTTGCCGAACCTGCATAGCCCGAAGTTGATGCTGGCAGTAAGCCCAATTCTCGCGGCGTGGTCCAGTTACGGCCCTCAGAAGTTTGAAAAGCCGACAGTTCGCGGCGGTCGCGCCAAGAACACCGATTATCGACAGCGCGAATATCTGACTGAAGCTGAGATCGACACGCTGGTGGCGACCGCCGGTGACAGCCGCAACCCGGTCCGCGACCGGTTGCTGATCCTGATGGCGTTCCGGCATGCATTGCGGGTCAGCGAGCTTGTCGACCTTCGCTGGCAGCAGATTGATCTCGATACCGCGACCGTCCATATCCGCCGCGCCAAGAACGGCACGCCCGGCATCCACGGCTTGCAGGGTGACGAGCTGAGGCTGTTGCGGGCACTGCGGCGTGAACACCCTCATGCAGACTTCGTGTTCTTATCGGAGCGGAAGGCGCCCCTATCCGTCGACGGTGCCCAGAAGCTGATTGAACGGCTTGGCGTTGCCGCTGAGATGCCATTCCCGATCCACGCTCACATGTTGCGACATGTTGCCGGCTACGCCCTGGCGGCCCGTGGGGTCGACACAAGAACGCTGCAGGCCTTCATGGGCCATCGCTCGATAGCAAACACGGTCGTCTACACAGCGGTCGCTGACAAGCGGATCCGAAACATCTGGGGTAAATGAGCTTTCACCGGATCGGTTCAAAGGCTTTTGGAGATGACTTGTTGCGGGGAGGCCAGAACACTTCCGGCAGCGGAGATGCCAAGCAGAGGGTAAATATAACCCAAGGGGCTAGGAATAAATAGAGCATCGCGCTGCCTCGCTGCATAAGCGGCCCATTTCCGACGACGACGATACCCGAGTCGTTGGCCCCACGCCCGAGTCAAAACTGCAACACCAAGAAACAAATAAGAGACAACAATCGTGAGCCACCGCTGACTAGATCGGTGGGAAACCAGGAGTTTTTCGGTTCAGGCTCCGAAATCTCAGGGTCACAAAAACGGCACAGGCACTTAAGCTCAGGAATCCGACCAACAGAACAAAGCTCATCGCTGTCCTCCCGCGTCAGTAACGAGTGGAGCAACCTGACGCACGGATGCGACAGATCAAGTCGGAACCAGGGATAATGCACAAATATACAATCCTGCTCGCTATGACGACGAGCCACGACAACGGCTTGCAGAACGGCATTACGACACCCAGAGGCTTTCCCCGTTGGGGTAGCTAACGCATCAGCGGACGCTGATCTCCCGGTGCAAGCATCAACTAATTACGAGCTTGTGATTAACCTCAAGACCGCAAAGGCGCTTGGTCTTACCGTACCGCCAACACTACTTGCGCGCGCCAACGAGGTTGTCGAATAGCTTGCAATTTGCTGCGGTGCATGAGTTTCTTCATGGCACGAACCGGACCACCAGCGATGTCCGACTTAGATCCGCTTTTTGGGGTAGAGCGGAAGTTTGAATTCGGGGACGTGAGGGCCGTTCCCAGCCTGTGTGAAAACTCCAACGTCGAACTTGCGCGTAGAAAGTTTGTCTCGATTACGTTGAATAGGAAAAAGAACAGCACTGGCAGCCGCAGTCGAAAGAGGAAAAGGGAGAAAACAATTCTGCGCATTCTCTGCTCGCGCACGTTTTCACACAGGCTGGACCCGAAGCGGACGTAGAGCTTCACTGGCCCTCCACCGCGATCATGATGCTGCGCGCCGCCGCATGCCGTTTGGCGACAAGGGGCCGGTAGCCGGGATCGTTGTACCAATCCTTGATCGCCTGCTTGCTCGGAAATTCGACAACGACGACGCGGCTCGGTCGTTGGCCTTCGAGCATTTCATGTGTACCGGCTTTGGTGAGATAACGTCCGCCGTGTTTTTCGATAAATGGCATTGTCTGCTTGAGGTAGTCGGCGAAAGCCGCATCGTCGTCGATCTCGTGTTGGCCGATGTAAAAGGCGGTCATTTATAGCTCTCCTGACGCAAGGCCTGCTTTTGAGAACGCGGCCGCCTTCAAACCGGCTTGAACCGCGTCCCCTAGGATCGGACCCGGCTCTCAAGGGCCGCACCGAGAGCAGCCCCCCGGTATCTAAACCGGAGCTAGTCAGCTAGGATGCGGCTTGGGAGGCGTTGAAGACGGAGGCCGGTCAATGAGTATGATCCACCCACATCCCGTTTTGGACCCAAATTCGCAGGCCAAGTCAATGATCGATGCAGTTACAGGTCACCAGCCGAGCCCGTTGGACAGCGAATACTCATCGGAAACGCCAACAACGCGGAAACAGAAAACCGACGAGAAAAACGTCAAATCTCGTCGGATGGAAAACGAGTAGTCTCGCGCCAGGCAAGCAAGTAGCAGGCGAATTTCGCGAAAGGCACGCCTCTAGCGTCGTGCTCGCGCGCGCTTTGATCGATCACTCGGAGCGGACCCTAAACGCCTCCCAGCCCGACCCACTTCCGATATTGGGGGTCAATGCGGACATGGTCCATTTGAGCAGGAATGTCGCAGTTTGACCCAATCGAGACATACGCTTGCGGACCGAGGCGCCGCCTGCCATGGCAAAGGCCTCGGAAAGTTGGACGGGGTGCGTGTTCGGCACTCGCGGGTGCAGCAATCACCGCGCTGAACAAACGATCAGCACCGCGCCCACAGCGCCGCAGTCCCGAGAGGCTACGCCGCCGGAGATGCGAGAGGTTTTCCCTTCTCCACAACGTACGTGATCAGAATGATGGACTTTACGTCGCGCGCGACATCCAGACCTGCTCGAAAGCTGCTTCGGACCCCTTGGCTACGCGGAAACGGTTCATGGCGATAAACATTCGGTCGTCTCCTACTCTCGATGGCGCGATGGACAC
The DNA here is from genome assembly GCA_963739755.1 of uncultured Alphaproteobacteria bacterium. Taxonomy (GTDB): domain Bacteria; phylum Pseudomonadota; class Alphaproteobacteria; order Rhizobiales; family Xanthobacteraceae; genus Bradyrhizobium. The sequence goes on from CAVUCB010000012.1 coordinate 41,030, forward strand.
ATAGCACGAAGCCGGCGCGAGATTGCGATCCGCTAACCTCACCGCTCGGTCCCCGACAAGCTCTCACTGGGGGTAAGGTTCGATTGTCGGGCCCCAAATGCTCCGCAATCAGCATGCTCCGGTAATGGGCTAGAAGAGCCGCTCGAAATTGATCTCGGATCCCCGCCCCCGAAGGGTGGCGCATTGATCGTTCGGCTAGGGTTGACCTTGCAAAGATGTTGCGACGCGAGGCTAATCGAGACAAGCGATGGCGTTCAAATCCCGATTTCTGGCGCAATTGGACCACTCAATTCTGTCAATCGCGATTGACCATTTATCACTTTTTCCCCCTGGCGGAGTGCTTCTTTCGCATCCCCGCAAAATGATGATCACGGGCGCGGGTTTGCGGCCTGAAGTTAGCCTCATGCGGGACGTTTCGGTATTGCTTATAACGATCGGTCTTCCTTGACAGCGCATCTAATTCCTCAAACAGCTACTGAAGCGGATCACCCGCGGGCGCAGTGATCTCCATGGCTTGTCGAGACCTCCCATAACCGCGGTCGAGCAGTTCGCGGATTCGAGCACTGAGTGATCTTTTTTGCCTTCAAAACTAAGCGTGCCAGTTCGACTATCGCTGTCGGCGCATACCCATGTTGGCCCGGAGCTCAATGCTCCACTGCAGAGGCCTGATACATTGATGCAGCTCTCACGTTCGTCGCTCTCGGAAGTCCGTCTTGACAGTGCGGCCGGCCCATAAATATGTTGGCACTTTTCGGGACGCAGGGGCGGTCTGACCACGTCTGCGCTTGGGGGAGAACGGATATGCCAGCGCATCAGCGCAACGTCTGCCCACGGGTGCCAACCAGACCAACTTGTTGCTGGTCGCGTCCGCCACCGTGCGGTTCACAGGCGTGGCGACATTCTAGGTTCGATAGCGTGCGAGCCCCGCTGGTTGTTCGACTGTCTTGGAGAGCGCGGTCGCCCCATCAGCATTAATCGCACCAGCGTGGCTCACTATGTTCCACACAGCACGGAACGAAGCGTTCTTGTCGACATTAACTGGCATGGCGTTCCTGCCGATCGAAAAATCTTGAAAACGCAATGGAGCATTGAATGTTCGGACACGCAGAAAGACTACAGGCCTCGCCTGGTGAAACGCCTCCAGAACGGTGTGAAGAATACGTCATTTGGCAAGACGAGCGCCCCCTCGAAAAAGCGCGAACCTATGACGAGGCCACCAGGAAAGGCAAAGTCGTTAAGTTCCGTCATCCAGAGGCGAAGGTCGAGATTAATACAGCGGCGTTACAGTAGAACTGAAATAGCGAGGGTTCCACGCCGGACCTCAAAAACTTTCCGAGGCGGCGGGATTCTACTCAGTAGACCTTGATGCCTTCCTCAGTGTGAATGCGCAGCTGAACTGATGAGTGCGAGACGACGTAGTTTTTCCCACGCCATTCGAAGACCGCTTTCATTGTGTCATGCGGCGCGCGATCCCACGCGTCCTGCGCGCGTGCTAGCAGTTCGATCCGATCCTGCGCAGTCAGCTGGTCGATCATGGTCATATTGTCAGCTGTCCCCGTCACTGTCGCATGACGGGCTCAAGGCTCAGACGAGCGTGCCGGTCTAAAAAATCATCCTCGTCGGAGTGATCCGGCGGGTTGCCGTCATCTTCGATTTGTTCGGCGCTGATCTCAAACGTACCTGTGAGCCAGAATGAGAATCGTGAATCTTGGCGCGGACGATTTTTCCGCCTATCCCAACCTTGATCACTACTCTCCATTGTGATCAGCAGCAACAGCGTCTTCCCCTCAGCGGGAGTGGCCGATGAAGCGAAACTGGGCAGGGGGCAGAGAGGCGGGCGTAGTTACCCTTTGTCTGACGCCGCCATCAAGCTCGTCGCATGGGCTACCCACGGCGTGCTGCGGCCATCGGGCGACGACTTCGCGATGCTTCGGTGCCCCTTTAACGAAGGTCCACGAATTTGCAGCCGGTCCACAGCGCGTTCGCGATCCGCGATGTCTCTCGGATAATTCGATGTCGCAGTCCTGCGACATCCGCGCCGGGCGGATACTGCATCAATCAAACCAGCCCAAGGCCAACTGCCGGGTCGGACCGGTGAAGCGGGCAACGAAGTCATTTATATGCTCGGGTACCGCGACGCATTCGATGTCGCAGCGAGTTTGGATTTCCAACGCGATATCGTTCGAGACATCCTCCGACCAATGCTCAAGCGTGTTGAAGGCTACAACGCGGATGGGTCGTTGAATTGCCCAGACATTAGATCGGTGATGACCGCTTCGCGATCGGTCCGTTCGACTTCGGTTTCGCAGTGAACACTGCTAAACTTGCCGAAGCGATCGATTACGAAGTAGACGGTTTGATCCGCTCCATAGGGCACGACCCCCTGCGTCAAGCTGGTGCTTGGCATGCGCACCTCCTACGCAACAAACGAAATGAAATCCAACTCGGCTTGGGGAAGCGGCACGTCCTACTCAAGTCCGCTATGCCCCCATTGCGACCAAGTTCTGCAGCGCAGCGAAATGACCCGATGTGCCACTGGCGACATCGGATCCCTTATCTCGGCGCACTTGAAGGCTTGAATTTGGTGGCTCAATCAATCCGCGACCAGCAAGTCACTTCCCGGTACCTGTGCCGGAAGTTGGAGCTGCACCGGTTGTCGTTCCTGTACCTGTGCGCCGCTCCTGACGCCGCTCTGTGCGCGCCATGCGCCGCTCCTGACGCCGCTCGTGCCGTGCTGCGCGCCGCTCCTGACGCCGCTCCACGCCAGCGGTCGGAGCCACAGCGGTCGGAGCCGCAGCGGTCTGAGCCTCAGCATCGGATACTGTCAATACCGTAGGAGCCGCCGCGAGGCCGAACGCAGCCGCCATCAGTGAAAGGGCCTTTCGGCGAGAGATCATTTCCGACTTGATGATTGCACTCATGTCAAACCTCCCTGACTAGGGTCTGTACTGATATCAAT
>CAVUCB010000013.1:0-10375 GCA_963739755.1 uncultured Alphaproteobacteria bacterium
TGACCCCGATTTTCTAAAAATGTTAATGAGGTTGCCTCCGTGTGTGACAGATCAGCCGCTCTACGCGCTATGACCTCACTAAACCAAGCATGCTTTTTGATGAATTTTTTCCTCCCTCGGGCGCCGACAGTTACAACCCGTGACTAGCCTAATCGTCACGCGGCACCTCGAGTACACCCTCCGCGCCGCTTTCTTCGGAACTCCTTGCCTACCCGGACGTAGTGTCCCGATGAAGGAAATTTTGTTGTCAGGATTGACCATCGTCTCGCCGCTTGCGTTTCCGCTCACTCTCAAGAGCGGCCAGGTTATTGAAACGGTCGGGGATGCAGCCGCATACTTTGGCACGCTACCGGAAGAGAAGCGTGGGCAAAGTCATTGGCAAGTAGCGGTCAGGATGCTCAATCATGCACTCGACCAACCCACGTACCTAAAAACTGCTACCATGTCCCTTCAAACGGCCCTGCTCATGGAGGGACTTCTTGCTTCACCTCTGATCGTCGGCGGAGATTGAACGGGCTATTCATTGAGGCGTCCATCGCACTGCAACAATGCGGTCGCTGCTTATAAGCTTCAAAGTGACGACGGATCGTATAACCTGTCAATAACTCTCGTGGCCGACCTCGATTGCCATGGGCTGTTTCAACCGGAGGCGAAACCGGCGAGAGATCGAACGCTGAAGCCGAAGCTGCCGAGGGCCCAAACCGTTGCCGGCTATTCGTTCTCGGTTACCGGTCCAAATAACAAGAAATAATCGGGGAGGCATACCGATGACCAGCGAGACGATGACCCTCGGCGCAGCGACGCTGTATGATCGCGCGGATCGCCGCCGCCGAATTTGGGCTATCTTCGCGAGCTCGTCCGGCAATCTCGTCGAGTGGTTCGATTTCTATGCCTACGCCTTCACGGCGCTCTATTTTGCGCCGGCGTTCTTTCCCAAAGGCAATCAAACCACGCAACTTTTGCAGACTGCGGCGGTGTTCGCGATCGGCTTTCTGATGCGGCCGGTCGGCGGCTATGTTTTCGGCTTCGTCGCCGACAAATATGGCCGAAAGAACTCGATGATGATCTCGGTGCTGATGATGTGCGCGGGGTCGCTCGCCATCGCCGTACTGCCGACCTATGAGACCATCGGAACGGCGGCACCTGTGTTGCTGCTGCTCGCACGCATGGTGCAGGGGCTTTCGGTCGGCGGCGAGTACGGCACCAGCGCGACCTACATGAGCGAAGTGGCGCTGCCGGGCAAGCGCGGTTTTTACGCTTCGTTTCAATATGTCACGTTGATCGGCGGCCAGTTGCTCGCCTCACTGGTGGTCCTCATTGTTCAGCTGATGCTGTCCGACGCCGAACTGAGAGCTTGGGGATGGCGTATCCCGTTCTTTATCGGAGCTATCTTCGCGGTGGTCGCGCTGTTTCTGCGCACGACGCTCACCGAGACTTCTTCGGCCGAAACCCGTTCGCGCAAGGAAGCCGGCTCGTTGCGCGAAATCTTCAAACATCATACCCGGGCTTTCCTGATCGTTCTCGGCTTTACCGCCGGCGGCTCGCTGATCTTCTACACATTCACCACCTACATGCAGAAATATTTGATCAACACCGCGCATATGAACGATCGAACCGCCAATGTGGTGATGACCGCGGTACTGTGCACCTACATGGTCATGCAGCCGCCGTTCGGCGCGTTTTCAGATCGCTTCGGCCGCAAGACATCGATGCTGCTGTTCGGCGGACTGGCAACCGTTTTCACGGTGCCCCTCATGTACGCTCTCGCCGACGTCAAGAGCCCCTTCGCGGCGTATGGTTTGATCGTCCTGGCGCTCGCCATCGTGTCATTTTACACGTCAATCAGCGGACTGGTGAAAGCGGAAATGTTTCCGCCCGAAGTACGGGCGATGAGCGTCGGCCTTGCCTATGCGATCGCCAACGCGATCTTCGGCGGCTCCGCCGAATATGTGGCGCTATTGTTCAAGGATAGCGGAGCCGAATCCAATTTCTACTGGTATGTGACCTTCATGTGCGCCATCGCTTTTGTCGCATCGATCATCATGCCAAATCCGAAACTGAAGGGCTATCTGCAAGGCTCTGGAACAGAAACCTAGCCGCCGCGCCTCCTGAAAGCTCCATTGCACCGCCGAAGGAAGCCTCCGACCTTCGTAGCGGCGGGACGCTCCAGATCTAACGTCGCTGCACGAGAGCCTCGGCAAACTCACGCACTACTTTGTTGATCGTTGCGTTTTCGTTGGGTTCGAAACGCAAAAATTTTGCCAGGGAGGGTTGCGTCCGCTGGCGCTAGTTCGATCGGGGGCGCCAGGGGGCGGGTTGGCGCGCTCGAGTGCCGCGATATACGGCTGAGATAGTCGAATTGTTTTCTCGGCAAGACCTGCGTTCTATCCCGTAAGGCGCGAAACCGTCCCGATGCCCACTCCCTGCTCGCGTGCAATGGTCCGGATGCTCTTGCCTGCGGCGCGGGCGGCTCGGAGCGTTTGGACCTTGGCTGCGTCATCCGCGACGGTTGCCGGTCGGCCAAGTCGCGTTCCCTCGGCCTTTGCCCGCGCCAGGCCTAGCCATGACACGTTCCCGGATCATCGAGCGTTCAAACTCGGCAAACACGCCCATCATTTGAAACATCGCTTTGCCGGACGGCGTGGTCGTGTCGATCCCCTGCTGATGCAGATACAAATCGACGCGCTTGGCGTGGAATTCCTGCAAGATGCCGACCAGGTCGATCAGCGATCGGCCCAACCGATCGACGCTCCAGGCCGCGACCAGATCGAACTCTTTGCGGGCGACGGCCTGCAACAGCTTGTCGAGGCCCGGCCGCTTGTCGCGTCCCTTGGCGCCGCTGATGCCCTGATCCCTGTAGACGTTGACGACCTGCCAGCCGTGACGCTCCGCCACGGCCTGCAATTCGATCTCCTGGTTCTTGACGCTCTGATGGTCCGTCGAGACACGGACGTAAAGGGCAACCCGCTTAATTCGCTTCGCGTTCATGGTGATCGTTCTCCTTCACGACCGTGTACCATAAACGTCTGATTTAGGAACAGCAAAAAGCGGACCGAGCAGGGCTTGATATCGCGAGCGTTTTCGAGCTGTGAATGCAGGGGTTTTTGGAACAGCGTCTGGCGATGTACTGACCGGACTCGGCCGCTCGGTCCTTAATCTACAATGCCGGCGGCGATCAGCCGCCTGTACAGCTCCCGCCTGGCCTCGAACCGTTCCGCCGGTCGCGCCTTATCGTCCGCCAGCGTCTGCAAGACCTGCTTCACGACCATCCGCGCCACAAAGGCCTCGCGCGGGTCCAGCGCGTCGAGCCAGCGTTCGACCGCCGACCACGGGATGCCGGTCGCCTCCAGTTCGCAAATGCCTCGACGATCCAGCATCTTCCACCCACTGCGTCGTCGCCGACCTCGCCTTCCGCTGTTTCCTTGAGCGCATGATGCTGTCAGTCCTTTCACGGCTGCGTCTGACTGTAGCGCGCCTGCCAGAGCTTCGGCCGCACCACCGGAACGAGCCGGCCATGGTCATCCCGAATGATCGAATGCACGGCTTGCCTCCGTGATCCGGTTGCGCAGTCGCGTAAGCTTGGCGGTGAGGTCGTCGTCACCGATCAAACCGCGCCGCGCCCAAATCCACCGGCATGCATCAGAGACCGCCGGGAGGTCGCGATCGAGGATATCGAGCTGGAAGCCTTGCCGCGCTGCCCATGCTCGGCAGGTCGCCTCGTCGCTGGCGACCAGCATGATCGTCCTGCCAGGCTCGCGCGGATCGCGGCGCCAGAGAGCGCGCAGCCGGTTGCGCTCTGATCGCATCTCGGCGCGCTGGATGCGGTCCAAGTCTCCGGAAAGGTGTGCGGCCGCCAGCCGCGCCCGTTTCGCCGCAGCCGTGCCACCGTGCCTGAAGCAGGTCGACCTGACCGCGCATCCTGGCTGCCCGCAGGGCTCGCCCAGCGATTGACAGCCGTACAGCGCGGCATCTCACGGTTCGGCCCATCGCAGAACCGCGCGCGACCAATCATGAAGTTGTCGCGCTGCGTTTCGGACTGAAATCCGAAGACGCGACCGGTTCGTGGATCTCGGGCGCGGAGTGTTCATTATGTAACGTTCTCGCAACGGTAAGCGTGCCAATTGTAACATGAAGCGGCCGGACCGCAGATGGCAAACCTTCACGAGCTTCAGCGGACGGTTCTGCTGGCGCCGCTCCTCCATCAGGTAAAACTGCGTGCGATAACCCTTGCGGCACCTGTGGCTCGCCAGAAACTCCTATTTCGTCATTCTACTTCGGTCACGGGTTTCGCCTTGATTTCAAGCTTCACCAGATTGAGAAGCCGCCGCTTTCGCGCAAGAAAGCGATGAAGGCGCCGACGTTCTCGGTCGACAACGGATAATGGCTTGCCCACGCGGGGACGTAGCCGGCCCCTTGGCACTTGTTGCACTTGATGCCGCCTTCTTTCGGATCACCCGCGCCGCAATGCGGGCCGGGCGTTCGCACTCCGGTTCCGGCGCAGATGTCGCAAGGCTCATTGGGCATCAGCTCCTGCTCGGATGCAGATCGCCGCGCGCAGGTTTCCGTCCTTCCGGCATCGATCTCCTTTTGCAAAGCTTCCGCTAAGGCGAACGCCTCCGTAGCGTCGAGACCATCGCCGTCGTTGCTGTGCCAGTACCTGCATGCCGCGCAGATATCCGGCGCGACCGTGATGCAATAGTCCGCCAGGGGATGCCACCACCAAGCATTGTTGCGAAAATATTGACCGCGTTCGCCGGTCGGGTTCCTGCCGCTGATATCCATACCCATCGGTCTCTCCTCAATGTCCGACCTCGCCCGATGCGAGGCATTGCCCGGCAGCCGGCCGGGCGCGGTTTCAATGCTGCTCAACCCGCCGGCGCATCAGCGCCGAGTACTCACCGTGGTGTGTGCCATCGAGTGCAGGCAACAGCTCCCAGCCCTGCGCCGTGAACTTCGGGACGTCAGCGTGTCGGACGTATCGGAACACTTCCGAGGAATCCGATGGTTCAGTCGGCTTATTGGATGTCGGCACGTGTGTAACGCTAAGCGTAACGTTAAGCAGCCTCATGCGATGGGCGTGCTGCCTGCACGTTCCCGAGCAGAACCGCGAACTAATTCGCTGCGGCTCGTAAGTCTTGTGGCATTGCTCGCAGACCTTGGTGCGCCGTGAAGAAATAACCTCGCCATAGCCGCGGTTGTTGTGAAGGACAGGGCCGCCGCTATGCCTTGAATCAAATCTGTACCAGGCGTGATTGTCCTGCCGCTGTTCTTCGAGCCCTCGAACCATTTTAAGCGGGGGAGTATCACGATGTCCGAGCAGTGGGTCATGTACTCGGCCGCCTGCTTGGTCGCCGACCAGTCGTAGTCGATTAACAGCCAGGTTGGGGCAATGGGTTGGAAATGCTCGATCAGCCTGTGCATCGGGTCGCGGGTGTAAGGCGGGTTCGTGATGATCGCATCGGCCGCGCCGTAATAGTGGAGTTCAAGCGCATCCTGACCGTTCCGAATGTCGCCCGCATAAGTGCAGCGCAGCTCGAAGGATTCCAAGATGGCGCACCAGCGCGCCGTCACCGCAGCACGGCTCGGCGAACGAGCGCACCCCGCGCAGGTGTGGAATCAGCGGTGGCACCGCGGCGTACGGCGTCGGGTAGAAGTCCCGCGGGATCCGCTCGAAACTGGAACGCTTGCCCATGTTGTGCTCGCGTGGTCGTTACCGGCTTCCCGCCGGCGCGGTGTCAGGTGTTGTCCTCGAATTCGCGCGGGTCATCCGCTCCTCCCGATGGTCGGCCGGCTGCTGTGTGCGCGGCGCTTCGCTCTTCCTGGTTTGGCCGCGGTCGCCGGGCCTATAGGGAGGGAGGTTCGCTGTCCTCCCTCCCTATAGGACCGGGAACACCGAACACCCCAACCGGGAAGAACCCGGAAGCAACCAGGAAGGTAACCGGGAAGGCCCATCACACCCCCTCCGATCCGGCCGGTCCGAGCGCCAGGTGCCTGACCGTTTTCGAGGGCGGCCCGAAGCTGGCGATATGGACGCGGTTGGCCGCCAGCAGCCGCTCGAGCGCGGCCCGATAATCGCGCTGCGTATAGGCCTTGCCGTCGGGATGGCCGGCGATGACTTTCGGCCCATAGTTCGACGCGTGGGCCGACGGGTTGGTCGGCCGGTTCTGCTTGATCAGCTTGCCGAGAACGTCGAGGAAGGTCTCGTCGACCTTCTGGTCGCGTGCGAGCTTTTCGAGCGTGGACTGGCCAGCCTCCGGCAGAAACAGGCCGTTGCGGAAGCGTAGGACGATGCTCTCGGCGAGCGGGCCGTAATTGTTCTTCAGAAATGACAGCTCACGCAGGTCGCTGGCGGACTGATCGTCGTTGCTGTCCCTCGACGGGGACTTGAGCAGCATGCGCGCGCGTACCGAGTTGTGCCAGGCGGTCGAGCCGCTCAGGCCGGTGCCGCTGCTGATCCCGGTGAGGCTGGGGTGCGCCAGCAGCACCACCGAGCCGTTGGCGGCAATCGCCAGCTTTCGCATCAGGCCGACGAACTGGCGCACTTGCGAGCGGTCGATCTCGTTGCCGGCAAAAGTGTCTGCGGTCGCGTCGATGCCAATATGCTTGGGCCTGATGTCGGCGGCCGCTTCAAGCAGCCGCTCGAATAGTGGCGTCGGCTGCACCTTGCCTTGCCGGTCCGGTATGGCCAGCACCGCGTCGGCGCCGGCGAAGGACAACAGGTGCAAGCCCCCCGCGATCAGGTCGCTGAACTTGACGCCATAGTGCTCGGCGATGGAGGTCAGCCGGCGGTGCAGTTCATCGCTGTCGTCCTCGGCGCCGTAATAGATCGCCGGGCCGGGTTCCGGCAAACCGCCGAGCCAATCCCGGCCGATGACGTGCGCGACACAGAGTTGCAGCTCGACAAGTGTCTTGCCGGCGGCGCCTTCGCCACTGAACAACGTCGGCTGGTTTATCGGGATGCGGTCAGTCACCGCCCACGGCCGCGGGGGAGCGGGGGTGCTGTCCCACGGCTGCATGTCGATGAAGGGCAACGGGCCGATCGGCGGCGCATCGTCTTGTTGATATTTCTCGCGCGCCGAGCTTGACGATGCGTGGGATGGCGTCAAATCGCGCCTGCCAGCGCACCGCATCGTGCGGTGCCGTCGAGGCCGACATGATCGCGCGCAACAGCTTGACCGTCGTCCCGTCGTGCATCCCGCTGCCGACCAGCACGCGCCGCCAGCGCAACCAGCGGCGCATGATAGCTCGCCCCGGTGATGATGCCGTTGACCAGCATGTACCAGTCGCTGCTGTCGCCGGAGTAGTCCGTGCTATTGGATTTCGCTTCCGGCTCCGGTGGTGACGCCGCCTCTAATCTCGCCAGCGCGACCTCGAGCTCGATCTCGACGTCGGCGTTAACCTGCGCGATCTCACACAGCCGCGGCTCGGCCTTCCTATGCCAGGAGCCCGGCCAGCGAATGGGGTGACAGACCGGCTTGTTGGATGGATCGCCCCCGGCGAGCCTGGTCGCGAGATCGCGGGCCTGCTTGAGCGCGGCGAGCGCTTTGCCGGTGGCCGGTCGGGCGCAGCCGCCAATGCAGGTGCAGCTTGTTTTCCGGCGTATTGCCGCCGTTGACCCAGGTGCCGCCGCTCTCGACCACAACGGTTGCTGGGCCGAGCAGGTGTTCGAGGGTTGTGCGCGCCTCGCCGGGATGCTGGTCGCATTCGACGCTGAGCGCCAGGCCTTCGAGTAGGTCCTGCTCGCGTGCGTGATCCTTATTGCCGAAGACCGCGAGCGGCGGACAGAAGACCACAGGCTTCGGGTTTTGCGCCGCCCGCCTGGCGTCGTCCTCGGCTACGTCGATGAGAAATCGCAACCCTCCCGAAAGGTTTGCGGTACTCAATCGGAAGGGTTTGTCCGCGCCTTCGTAGAAACTGCGGACCGCGACGAAGCCTGTGTCACCGGCGTGCCGGAACAGCGCGTCGACAAAGATTTCCAACTGGTCGCGGTCCGGCTCGAGCATGGCGCAGCCTCGACATCAGAACGGAATTTCGTCGTCGGGCGTTTCGGTCGTCGGCGGCGCCTTGACCGGCTTGCCGACGGGCGCGGGCTTGGCCGTCGCCGGCTTGGCTTCGATCGCGCGCTGCTGCTGTTGCGCGATGGCCGGCCCGCCGCTCAAGTCACTCCAATCAATGATCGTAAATTCCGGGCGCTGCTTCACGACGCCCATTTTGGTTTTCATGGACTTGGAGTCGAGCAGCACCAGCGGGAAACAGATCAGCTTCCTTGAGCGCCCGCATCCAAGACAACGCGATCGACCAAACGCTCCCAGGCGATGCTCGCGCCAACTGTCCAATTGGCGAAGGTGAAGATCGATGCGTCGGACGGGATCGAGCAGATAGACGACATACTGCAACTGCCACGGCGGGCGCGGCAGCCCGTCGAGCCCAGGCTCCCATTCGGCCCGCGGGATCTTGGCGTTGAGCTCTTCGATATCCGGCAGCCCTGTGCCGGCATCGACAACCGTCTCGACCGGGTCCTTGAGCTGCCAGCGCTGGATCGCCTTGGCAGTCGTCAACGCCAGCAGCTGGCGGCCTGTCATATCGGGGGTGTCTTGCGTGCTCCATCTGCCGTCGACGCATTTCAGCAGGGAGCCGTGGATTAGGCGTTCGCTTGTGTCGATCGTTGGTAAGTTTATCATTATAGTTTCCTTTCTCTGTTCATCTGTTTTGGCCGGGTTTTAAGAAAGCGCCCGGCCGCGCTTTCATCGTCGCCGTATGCGGCGTTTGATTGCTTTTCGATCTGCCTCACTGAGTGGGCCGCCGAGATAGGCACGGCGGTCGTGCTGATACTTTGCATTGGCGGCGTCCCACTCGTGCCAAGGGATTTTCCAGTAGGCGCCATATTTCTCGATCCACTCTTGCAAGTCGGGCGGCTTCGGGCGGTCGTCATCCTGCATGGCCTCTCTCCGCGAGGGCCTTCGTTCCTTGACCCTCTTGAGGATTTCCCTTGCAGTGCGTTCTGCCTTGGCGGGCGACAGCGTAGCAACCATCACGTCGGCAATATCCGCAGCCGTGTCCGTGGGTTTCCACAGGTCACCGTCAGCGGTTTCGATCTTTTTCTGAAGGCGATGGTGCTCTTCGATGAGCTGGGCGTGTGCGTCTTTGAGCAGGGCGTAGGGCGACGGCTTCGGCGCAACGTTCGGATCGGGAACGATGGTCGAGCCCTTCCATCTCTTCAGCACAATATTCGGATGGTTGAAGCGAAACCGCTCACTGTCCGTAAGGCGTGAAAGCCATTGGTCTATTTCAGCGCGATGTTGAAGGCATTCCAAAAGACGGGAGCGAACACCCTTATCGATCTCTTTAAAGCCGTTCGCGACGAGCCACTCAGCCATCGCTTTTTCGTATCGCCGACCTGCTGGTTGATTAGTGCAAGCATCGCGCATCACTTCCCCGCGCCCAACGTGTAGTGCTTCCCCAATGGCGATCCAGTCGGCCCAGCCGCGGCGCTTGCGCGCCATGGCCTTCTGACCCTTGCGGATTTTTTGGCTGATCGATGGGTTGACACAGCTCAACCCATCGGCGTGCTTGACACTTGTTGATGGCGGGGCGATATCGGGCATGATCTTCCTGCTGCTTTGCGAGAGCTCGGGATTGATAAAATCGGCGGCCGGGCGTTTGTGACGAAACCTTCCTCCCGGCCGCCGCCTCCTTTTTCTAATTTTAGAAGTCTTACTGTCGCCGCCGCCGCGCGGTTCTCGATCGTTTTGCTTTGTCAGGATGCTGCGGAGGCGGTGACTGTCGAACCGCGGGCTGCGGCCTCAATGGTCCGGCGACGGTCGGCCTTCTCCAGAGTTTCGAGCAGCCAATAACGTCGAGCGTTGATGACTTCATCGGGCGGGGGAATTATCCCGCGAGCCACCCAGCGCGAGATCGAGCGCAAATGAACGCCATATCTGGTAGCGACCGCGCGAGTTGGGAGAAGACACCGAGCGTAATAGGGCTGCTCGACGGGGGCTTTGCGCATCTAGTACCTCCATGTCGCTGTCATTGCGATCTGTAGAGGCTGATGCGAAAGCGTGCGAAAAGCTATTGACGGAATGTGACCGAACGTGGCGCAACTAGTTCGGTCACGACCACCATGCCGGGTGAGGATTTTGTCTAAGCCACCGATAAATGCTTTCTGGCGCAGGCGACGGCGGTTCGTTGTCTTTGAACCATTGGGTCATCAGGTCCACCGCCCGAGCGATGTTGGGCTCGCCGTTTTTCTTTCCGGGCAACGGCCCACGCGCAGCGACCGAGGCATCGACATGGCGGGCCGCGCCTTCCCAATCATTGTCACGATCCCGTCCGCCGGCGTGCCGCGCAGCGGGCACAGTCGCGACGGGGAAGA
>CAVUCB010000014.1:0-59343 GCA_963739755.1 uncultured Alphaproteobacteria bacterium
GCCAGGATCGCGGTCCTCAGATCACCTTGCCTTGCCGCATGTCCCTGACCTCGTCGGGGGAGCAGCCGAGCCACTCGCCATAGATCGCCTCGCAATCCGCGCCGAGAATCGGGGCGCATTTCAGCGGGACCTTGCTGTCCGACATCCGCAGCGGCCAACCCGCCACGATGACCGGCCCGCGCACCGGATGCTCGATCGTCTGCATCATCCCGCGCTTATGCAGATCCGGGTCGTGCAACAGCTCGAGCGTGGTGAGGACGGCGCCGCAGGGAACACCGGCGCCGGCGATGATCCGGGTTACCTCATGCTTGGTGCGCTTCGACGTCCATTCAGTGATGGCCGCATCCACGGCCTCCCGGTTCTGGGCGCGGGTGGCGCCGTCGACCATACGCGGATCGTTGAGCAGGTCCTCGCGGCCGATCGCCTTCACCAGGCGGCGCCAATGCTCCTCGTTGCCCCGCGAGGCAAAGATGTAGCACCAGTCGTCGAGCCCCCCCGGCGAGCATTTGTAGAGGCCGCCCGGCGCGGTCCCGAACACCGTGTTGCCGCCACGCGGCAGCTGGTCCTCGCGGGCGGCCTGGCGGCTCATCGGCGTGCGGCAATAGTTCAGCATCGCGTCGCGCATGGCGATCTGGATGTGCTGGCCGCGGCCGGTCGTCATGCGCTGGTAGAGCGCGGCGAGGATGCCCATGGCGCAAAGCATGCCGGTGCCGGTATCGCCGATGGTCGGGCCCGGCCGGACCGGCGGCTCGTCGGGATAGCCGTTCACCCCCATTGTGCCGCCCATCGCCTGGGCGATCATGTCGAAGGCCAGATAGTTCGCGTGCTCGCTCTCCGGCGCGAAGCCCTTGACCTGGGCGAAGATCAATCGCGGATTGAGCGCGCTCAGCCGCGGATAGTCGAAGCCCAGGCGTGCGAAGGTGCCCGGCGCCATGTTCTCGATCAGGACATCGGCCTTGCCGATCATCCGCCTCAGCAGCGCCTTGCCCCCGTCGCTCTTGAGATTGCAGGTCACGCTGCGCTTGTTGAGGTTGTAGTAGATGAAATAGGTAGAATCGGCGTCGGGGCGATCGCTCAATCCCCAGCGCCCCGGCTCGCCGCGATGGGGCTCCTCCACCTTGACGACGTCAGCCCCAAACCAGGCCAGCGCCTCGGTGCAGGACGGTCCCGCCTCGAACTGGGTGAGGTCGAGCACCTTGATCCCCTTGAGCGCCGGCTGGATCCCGGTCGCGATCTCTGGCTGCGCTACCTGTTCCTGCATGGCGACCCTCCCAATAAGGAGCCGCGCCGGGAATGGCGCGGCCCTTTGATGTGTCACTCGATCAGCTATGCCAGGTGAACTCCTGCGCCTTGCGGGCGGAGCCCTGCGAGATCACGACATTGACCAGGGCGGGACCGCGGAAGTTCATCGCCTCGTCGAGGGCACCGCGCAGGTCCTTCGGGTCCTCGACCAGGAAGCCCTTGCCGCCGAAAGCCTCCATCACCCGGTCATAGCGCGCGCCCCAGATCAGCGCGTTGGGCTTCAGGTTGAACATCGGGTTTTCCGGGATCTGCGGCATGCCGGGGCCGATGCCGCCATTGTTCAGGACGACGATCTTGGCCGGGAGATTGTAGCGGACCAGCGTCTCCATCTCCATGCCGGAAAAGCCGATCGCCGAGTCGCCCGAGAGGTGGATGACCGGCCGGTCGGGATGCGCCACGCAGGCGGCGATGGCCTGGCCGAGGCCGACCCCCATCGTGCCGTAGGTGCCGGCGTTGAGGCAGGAACGGGCGTTGAAGCTCGGCAATTGCGTGAGGCCGATATCCATGGTGCCGGCGCCCTCGGCGCTCAGGATCGCGTCCCGCGGCATCCAGGCGGCGACGTCGCGCAACGCGCGGTAGTAGCCGGCCGGCGCCTGATCGTCATCGATCTGCGGCCGGATCTGCGCCGCATTATCGGCCGTCTTCTTGGCAATCGCCTGCCGCCACGGCTGAGTCCTTGGCATGGAACCACTGGCGGTTGTCGAGCGCCTTGTTGAGCTGCGCGACGATGGCCTTGCCGTCACCGACCAGCGCCACCTCCGTCGCCTTGTTGTGGCCGATCTCCTCGGGCGCGATGTCGAGCTGGATGACCTTGACGTCCTTCGCATAGCGCGGCGCCTGGCCGAAGTGAAAGATCCAGTTCAGCCGCGCGCCCATCAGGAAGATGACGTCGGCCTGCTGCAGCGCCAGCGTGCGCGCAGCCCCGGCCGACAGCGGATGGTCGTCCGGCATCACGCCCTTGCCCATCGGCGAGCGCACGAACGGCAGTTGCGTGCGCTCGATGAAGGCGCGGACTTCGTCCTCGGCGCGCGACCACGCCATGCCCTTGCCGAGGAGAACGAGCGGCCGCTCGGCCCGTTCGAGCAGGTTCAGCGCCGCCTCGACGTTCTCCGTCGGCGCCACCATGCGCGGCGGTTCGGGCGCGCGCTCGACCTCAACGACTTTGTCGAGGTCGCATTTGCCCCTGATGATATCGTCGGGCATGTCGAGATAGGTGGCGCCGGGCCGACCATAGATCGCGTGCCGGGTTGCCATCTCGACATAATAGGGGATGCGCTGCACGCTCTCGATGCCGTGCGCGAACTTGCAGAACGGCGAGGCGATCAGCACCTGCCGCTCTTCCTGGAATGCGCCCATGCCGCCGCGATAGGTCTCCGATGCGCCGCCGATCAGGATCATGGGCCAGCAATTCTGCTGGGCATTGGCGAGACCCGCGAGACCGTGCACCACGCCTGGGCCGGTGACGGTGAGGCAGGCGCCGGGGCGGCCGGTGAGATAGCCGTAGGCCCCTGCCGCGTAGGCGGCGCTCTGCTCGTTGCGCATCCCGAGATAGGCGACGCCTTCCTTCTGCGCCGCCGCGGCGATCGCGGTGATCGGAAATCCGACGACCCCGAACAGGTGATCGATGCCCTGCTGTTTGAGGCTCCTCGCGATCAGCGTAGCGCCATCGACTTCGCTCATGGTTTCCCCCTCGTGACTGATTGAACTTTAGCCGCGAGATTATCCATAGATGGCAGGGTCGCGAAAGGGCCCTTCTTTCCGATGTGCGATACAGCCGAGCCATGCGGCTCCGTGCGTTCGGGCGCTATTGGCAACACAAACGGACCAACTGGGCCGGTCTTATGATGTCCGGGCTTTGGTTCCGTCGGGTGATGAACTCACAGACTCTTTAGAGCGCCGTCACGAGGGCCGCGCTTTCATCCAGCATGGGCAAAATCGCGTCTCGGGGCTTGGGCGGAAGCATCAGGACGACCCGATCAACGCCGGCGTCACGGTAGCGTTTTAGCACCTCTAAGTCTCGGGGCGCCCCGAAGACGTCGAAGGAGAGCGACGCGGGATCGCGGCCAGCGTCCTTTGCCATTTGACGGAATTGCGGCAGCACCTCGAGCGGATCGAGGACGCGGCCGCCGATCGGAATCCAGCCGTCGCCGTAGGCGATCGCCCGTCTTGCTGCGTGGGGGAATGCGCCCCCAATAACGATGGGCGGGTAAGGTTTTTGAACCGGTTTGGGCCATTGCATCATGGGTTCGAACTTGACGAATTCGCCGTCGAATGCCGCCGTCGACTGCGTCCAGATTTGCTTCATCGCCTGGATCCGCTCACGCATCAGCTTGAAGCGGGTTGCAAACGCAGTGCCGTGATTGGCCATCTCCTCCTCGTTCCAACCCGCCCCAACGCCGAAAATGAAGCGGCCCGAGGAAAGCTGGTCGACGGTCGATACCTCCTTGGCGGTGTGGATTGGATCACGCTCGACGACAAGACAGATTCCCGTCGCAAGCTTGATGGTTTTCGTCACCGCGGCGGCAGCGGCTAGCGAGACGAACGGATCGTAGCTATCGTAATAGTACTTCGGCAGCTCAGCGCCGCCGGGCCACGGCGATTTGCGACTGGTGGGAATGTGACTGTGCTCCGGCAACCACAATGACTCGTAACCTCGCGCCTCCGCCGCCACGGCAAGGTCGTGCGGTGGAATCGAGTAATCCGTCGGAAACATCGTAAGCCCGACATGCATGTTCAGTGTTCCTCGGTTGCGGCCAGGCTCCATCACACACGACCGCGCGTGATGGTCGCACACATCAGGGCGCGAACCAATGTCCTTCTCAACTCTATCAGAGAAATGAGCGGACGTACCGTTGTTTGTCGCAACGCTGGCCCTCATCGCAGCGACGGCTTGTCGAGCTTCGCGCATCGGGCGGGATTACAGGATCTCGGGGTGCGACGACCGGGACTTCCGCCATTACGGTCGCAACAGCCTCTAGGCTTGACCGTCATAGTCGGCCTCGTCCGCGCCCACGGACAGGTTGCCCCAACTCGTCACCCGCTCCAGGCGGACCGCGATGACGGGCCGTTCGGCGATCTGCATCGCCGCCAACTGGCGGTACCGAGAGCGTAGTAGCTCCTGCGCGCGATCGTGCTCCGTCCCAGCGCGCAGGATCTCAGCCCGTCCTCGCAACATCACCCAGCCAAGCCGGGTCCAGTCTTCGTCGTACCGATCAACCACGATAGCGACCATCGGGTTGCGCTCGATGTTGCGGACGCGCTTGAGTGCTGGTCCAGCCACGCGCTTCGGCTTCTCGTCGATGGTGATGTAAAGGGTGCCTTGCGAAATCGTAAAGCACACCGGCACGACGTGCGGAATGGCCCGGCTATCGGCCGTGGCAAGATGCCCGACCCGTCGCGTCAACAGGAACCTGCGTTCGTGGTCTGACAGCAGTGACGGTCCTCCGCGCGATGACTGTCAATCGCGCGCCGATACTGCACGGCTTGGCTCGGCTTCGCCACCCAGGAATCGGCGTTCGACCAAACGTCGGCAGGCCTGCCAGGCGTGATTCAAAACCGCGGTCGCGATCAATCCGGTGATAGCGCATCCGATGCTCAGCCGCGGCAACGAGGTGGCGAATAGGACGAATTTGTTGCGGTGCATGAGTCCGGAATTGTGCTGGTTTTCGGACGCCGGGATCACGGGAGCCTCCACACGACGAGGTAGCCGGCGGCCGAAAAGCGCCAAGGCACGAAGTCGCGGGAAGTTGGGCACCGGATAAGCAGCGGGCGCTATGAGGATTTAATGCAGGCGCCGCTTGTGGTCATCTCGGCAGGCGCGTGAAGTGCAGCAATAGACGGCTAGTGAATTGATCGACGGGTATGCTTCGAGAGGCGGCAACCCGGCAGAACGCTTCCACAACTTCCGCGTTTCGGCATGAGTGTTGCACAAGAGTACTTTTAATGTTTGCGACACGTGTAATTTCAAATGGTTGCGCGTGGCAGAAATAGCACATCCGACAACCACTGCGCGATTAACCGGTCGATCGATGTCCAGCGACATGGCGTAAATCAATTTCTTGCGAGCCGCAATATAGACGGCACATTCAAGCAAACTGGTTGGTGCTTTCGTCAAGGATTTTTTTATCATCGCGTTATCGGTGCGGCCGATGATGTGGCTGGCACGAGGATGCTGATCCGCGCGCGATCATGCGTTGCACGCCAACACTACGCTGGTTGATCGTGTCGACCTTGCCACTCCGGCTATCGCCTTCCTCTCAACCGGACCGGCCTCTCGGCTCTTTCTCCCGCGCAGCGGGCTGGAGGTGTGCTGGGCATGCTCAGTAGCTTGGAGGTGAAAGTCCTTTACCCAACCTGATGGAGGTGAAGGGTTAGCGACAACGCAAGGGCTATCGTCGCAAGGCGAGGTCTGAAGGAAGCGTTTAGCAAACGTGCGAGTCGATGGACAAGAACCGGGTACAAGGCGTGAGCATCGGACGAGCGGGCCTCCTACCGCGAAGTCCATATCCATCAAGGATGCGAAGCGTAGACCCGGCGACGATGCACGGAAGGCGACTGAGCTTACCCCAGGAGATCTGCTCTGTGTCGTCTCGACGACTGAGAATGCCGTGAGGCATCCTGAACGCAGGGCAGAAGTCAGCAGAGGGCGTATTAGGTCATGCCGTCGGCAAAGCTAGTGAGCACTCCGTCGCCGAAAGGTGGAGTCAACAGATAGGCTGAGCCGGAAATGGTGGCTGAAGGCCCGAACGAGAGGAGAGGCAAGTAGGACATGAATCTCGAGAGCGACAAGCGGCTGAACATCCAGTTGAGACTGGACTTCTCATCGTCGCCGACGGGTGAAGCCCGGAAGGCAGAACGGGAAGACATCGAATCGCTTTCGGTGGTGAATGAACCCGAACGCCCAGTCAGCACGAGCCAAATCATGGAGGAGGTATGTGAGCGAGCAAACCTGAAGGAAGCATTGCGGCAGGTGAAGGGCAACAAAGGTAGCGCGGGTGTCGATAGGATGACTGTCGATCAACTCGGCGACTATCTGAAGGAGCACTGGCCGGCTATTCGGGAACAACTTCTGATCGGGACCTACGAACCGAAACCGGTGAGGCGGGTGGAAATCCCAAAGCCGGAAGGCGGAGGGGTGCGAAAGCTTGGTATCCCAACCGTGCTGGACCGCTTTATCCAGCAAGCGGTGATGCAGGTTCTGCAAAGGCGATGGGACCCGACATTCTCCCAATACAGCTATGGGTTTCGACCGCGTCGGTCGGCGCATCACGCCGTGGCTCAAGCGCAGCAGTATATTGCGCAAGGCTACGGATGGGTGATCGATCTCGATCTGGAAAAATTCTTCGATCAAGTCAATCATGACAAACTGATGGGCCAAATCGCCAAACGCGTCGAGGACAAGCGGCTGCTGAAGCTCATCCGGGCATTCCTCAATGCCGGGGTGATGGAGAACGGACTGGTCAGCCCAAGCGTGGAGGGTACTCCGCAAGGAGGACCGCTTTCGCCACTGCTCAGTAACCTCGTGCTCGACGAACTCGACCGCGAGCTGGAGTACCGGGGGCACCGCTTCGTTCGTTATGCGGACGACTGTAACATCTACGTTCGCAGCGAACGCGCGGGTCAACGGGTGGTGGAGAGCATCACGCGCTTCATCACACAAAAGCTCAAGCTCAAGGTAAACGAGGCGAAGAGTGCGGTGGCACGACCGCAGGAACGGAAGCTCCTCGGGTTCAGCTTCTCGGCTGGTCCGGACGTCAAGCGCACGATCGCGCCGAAATCTCTGGAGCGGTTCAAGCGGCGAATCCGGGAGATCACGCGAAGGGCCAAGGGTGTTAGCATCGAGACGACAATGGCAGAGTTGGCCACGTATATGCGGGGCTGGCGCGGCTATTTCGGCTTCTGCGAAACGCCCGAGGGGCTGATCGCCCTCACTCGCTGGGTCAGTTGCGGCTGCGGGCCGCTCTATGGCGCCAGTGGAAAACACCACGGCGTCGCCGAGCGGCACTGGTCGCGCTGGGAGTCTCGGGGTGGGCTGCAAGGAACACGGCCGGCAGCGGCCGCGGCCCTTGGTATCTCGCTCGCAGCAGAGCTCTCTCTACTGGGCCGCTGCCGCCGAAAAAATGGTCGGGCAAAGGGCGACCACCAAAGCGGCTGCGCCGCGACCACAAGCATAAACCGATTTCGGTCAAGGAGCTCGCTCTTTGCCTTCCCAAGCGGGCCTGGCGCACGATCAAGTGGCGAGAGGGTGCGGCCGAGCGGTTATCGTCGCGCTTCGCTCGCGCGCGTGTTTGCGTCGCGCATCGAGATTACCAGCTCACTGAAAGCCGACCCGAAGAATGGCTCTTGATCGAATGGCCAGAAGGGGAGAACGAGCCGACCAAATACTGGCTTTCAACGTTGCCGGAAACGATTACTTTCGGAAGGCTAGTCGATCTAACCAAGCTGCGCTGGCGCATCGAGCGCGATTATCAGGATCTCAAACAAGAGGTCGGGCTCGGGCATTTCGAAGGGCGAGGTTGGCGTGGCTTCCACCACCACGCCACGCTGTGCATCGCGGCCTACGGGTTCCTGGTCTCCGAGAGGGAGACAATTCCCCCCTCGGGATCTCGTTCCTCCAGGCCGTTCAAGAAACTTGCGGTTCCCAACGGTTACCGACCCAGAGGCTCCGCCGCTGCGACCCGAACGTCACATCCCGAACTCGATTGCGACGATGCGGCGAAGACTGATTGTTGCCATCGCCCGGCAGCTCTCACGCTGTCCCTGTTGCACCCGGCAGATCAAACAGACCAAGCGTCTTCTTTTGTGACGCAGTAAGATTAGCCCTCTCGCGTCTTGAATTGCGTCTGTTGGCTGGAGGATGTCATCGTGGATGAAGCTCGCGAGATGGGAAATTTGATCGAAAGCGACAAGGTTGAGGGCACAGCGGTCTATGGTGCCGATCGTCAAAAGATCGGCAGCATTCAGCGTGTGATGATCGATAAAGTCAGCGGCAAAGTCTCTTACGCGGTGTTGAGCTTCGGCGGCTTCCTTGGTATCGGCGACGATTATTATCCTCTGCCGTGGCAGTCTCTGAAGTACGACACCAACCTTGGCGGCTACGTCACGGGCGTCACGGAAAGTCAGTTGAACCGCGCGCCGAAATACCGCGACGAAAGAAGCTGAAATTGGGGAGATCCCGCGGTGGGCCGTTCGGTAACTGACTACTATGGCATGCCAGGCGTTTAGAGGGGAATAAGCCAGTGCCTTGTCGGGACGAACCGCTGCTCTGCAAGATAACCCACCGATGCCAAGTCGGCAGTCTCCGTCAAAAGCCATGCGGGCGTTACGCCCGCATCGCTTTTTCAGGAAATCAGCGCCAGCGCAGCCCGATCAGGTCGCTAAATTAGGCCATGCGAAGATTGTCCGCTGCGATCTTTCCATCCCGCTTGATGACTAGCTCGCAGCTGACCCGGGCACCTCAGCAATTCGTGTAGCCCGGCTGTTCAACAGCCGAGATGTGCACGAACACATCCGGTCCGCTTGATGAAGCCATAGCCGTTGGTCGGATTGAGCCACTTCACGGTCCCCATCGCCAGAGTGAGTGCCCCCCAAATGAATGGCCTATCTTAAGACGAGCCGCGGGGGCAGCAAGAGCTCCCCGGCTGATCGCCGTTCTATTTTGCCGGCTTTTCCATCGTAAGCGCAACCAGATGCAAGACGCCGCACGCCGCTAGCGCTCCCTCTTCCTTCATTCCGCTCTCCGCCATCTCGACTAAGCATTTTGCAAGCTCCGGCCGCGCGACCTCTTCCGCAAGCCCGCCCGGGTCCATAATACTGTCCCCACGCCAGATCAAACGCGCGCGCGAGGAGCAGCCTAAAATCTCGATCGGTGAGGTCGGACGGTTGTAAGCGTAAGGCGCCCGCAGCCTCGCTGACGAATACGATAGCGCAAGAGCGCGGAGAGGTTGCGGGCCAAAAGACGGGGAGCTTGGGCGTTCTCAGCCGGAACGCCTTAGCCCAACCGCGGCCGATATCGGCCTAACCCGCAAGCAAATTCACGACGCTCGCGGCGCGTCATTTTCGGCTTCTTCTGATGCCCAACCACTTCGCTTGCGGCGAGACGCGGCGCCAGGCGAGCGGTAGCGCTACGTCATTGCGGCTACGTTTTCGTTTGCGTCCTGATCTACGGGATCATAACGGCCGACATGTATCGCGTCGCAGGGCCGGGATTGTCGACGGAAATTTGTTTGCCATAGCAAGCGCATCGCATTCGCTCGTTTCGAGAGCTATTTTTTGAGCGAGCATGACATCCCCCGGCACGAGATATCCGTCTGGAATGAAGCACCAGCCCGTCCTGGGCTTGTCGTCGTCCCCAAGCTCCTGGATGTTGGCCGAAATCCCGAAATGGATGCGGTATCTTTTGTGGCTAGCGGAGCCGGTGACGTCGAAATAGCCAAACGAGTCGAACTGCGTCCGTTGCTCTGGTGACAACCACGTACGCAAAAGCCGCAGTCCCCGAGCTTCCGGTCTGTCCTTGTCGCGTGAGAACCGGTACAGCCGGCGGAGCGCGCGAAGACGGCACGACCTCTCTGAGAGCAGACACTGGAGCAAGGACATTGCCTTGCCGCCGGACGGTTCAGCCGCCCACAAGGCGCGGGAAGAACAATGTCTCCTCGGCCGTCGGATCGAACGCACGGACACGACGGGACTCGCCGATCGCGGTCCGCTCTGCGGCGATGAAGCCGGCCCCCGTCAAATACTTGAACCGCTTCTCGGCTTTTGCGACGGCTTCGGCATCAAGTGGATCGAATGCGTGGCGGCTGTCACCGCGGTGATCCATTACAATCTGGGTCGCCATGGAAGTGCTCCTGAATTTCTAGAGCATGATCCGGAAAAGTGTGAAACGGTTTTCCGAAAAGATCATGCCCCGACAAGAAGCCAAAGCGCGAAGACGATGTCGTCGCGCTTGGCCCCCGAACTCAAACCAAACTCGCTGCCGCGCGCGCGGTTCCCCACCACTGCGCGATGCGCTTTGGCCGGTCGCCCAAGATCGCGCCGGGGATGAACCCCGCCAACGGCGGCCCGTTATAGACATTGCATAGACATTGCGTTCGTTGATGTTGGCGAGGCACCGGGCCGGAATTCATGGTGAGGAAGCGGCGGGAAAAAACCAAGGACAAGGGGACTCGCCTCTGGCCCTTGCTGGCCGTGAACTTCTTCATGGCGGACATGCAGTCCGGCATCGGGCCCTTCGTTGGCGTGTTCCTGCTGGAAAAAGGCTGGGCTGCCGGCATGATCGGGACGGCGTTGGCCATTGGCAACATCGCGGGCATGCTGATCACCACGCCCGTCGGGGGCTTCATCGACGCATCACGCTACAAGCGCGCATGGGTCATCGTGCCCGGCATCGCGGTTGTTGCCGCATCCTCGATCATTCTGCTTTGGCAAAGTTTTTGGGCCGTCGCCGCCTCCCAGATCGCAACCTCGATTGCCGGTGCCGCAATCGTCCCCGCGGTGACCGGTGTGACGCTCGGCATCGTCGGACAAAGGGGGTTCAATCGGCAGAATGGCCGCAACCAGGCCTTCAATCATGCGGGAAACATGCTCGGAGCGGCAGCCTCGGGCCTGCTCGGCTGGCAGTTCGGCTATTTTGCCGTCTTTCTGCTCGCGGCGCTGTTCGGCGCGATCACGGTCGCCTGCGTGCTTATGATTCCGTCCGATTCCATCGACGATCGCCGCGCCCGCGGCAGCAAGGAAGACGATCCGGAAAGCCAGCCCAGCGGCTTGACAGTGCTGCTGCGGCACAAGCCGCTTCTGGTGTTGGGCCTTGCGCTTGCGGTCTTCCACCTCGGCAATGCGGCGATCGTCCCGCTCTACGGCATGTCTGCTGCCTCGGGCGGACATGCCAACGGCCCCGGCTTCGTCGCGACGATCGTCGTCATCGCCCAGGGCATCATGGTCATCACCTCGATCGTCGGCATGCGCGTCGCGGAGAAGCGCAACTACTGGCTCATTCTCTTGGTCTCGTTTCTGATTCTGCCGTTGCGCGGGATCCTCGCCTTCTTTTTCACGGGATGGTGGGGCGTCGTTCCCGTCGAGATTCTGGACGGCATTGGCATCGGGCTCCAGGGCGTTGCCGTGCCCGGCATGGTCGCGCGGTCGCTCTATGGGACCGGCCGGGTCAATCTCGCGCAGGGTGCGGTTATCACGGTGCAGGGCGCCGGCGCCGCGCTCAGTCCCGCGCTCGGCGGCTGGATCGCGCAATGGATTGGGTTCTCGCCGACCTTCCTCGTGCTCGGTGGGCTTGGCCTCGTGGCCACTGGCGTGTGGGTGGCACTTGGAACTGCGGTGAAGCGGTATTAGTTTAGGACGTTGACCTATAAATTCAGAACTGTCGACGGACGTCCGATTTGGCGCATTCCGGACTAAGTCGGACATCGTTGCCATGTGCGAAACGTGCCACTAACGGAGGTCTTTCGATCTCATTCGACGACCTTGTCAACCCGAGCCATGACAATGCCTTCGCCGAGTCTGCGAAGGGCGCTGGTGAGTCCGATTTCCGTGGGCTATGTGGTGCCGGGCGATGCCAGCGACCGTAGGGCTCGTCAGCGCTGTTTGATCGCAGCTGCGGTTTATCCACCACAGGCCCGGCGCCCGTTCTCTGCGTGGCGCTCATGCGCTGGGAGCGCCGCCTTGGCCTCACCTTTTGACCAGTCGATGAGGTCAAAGGTCATGCCGCGCTTCACCATTTCGGGCTTGAGATCTGCGGCATGCAGCTTCCATTCGTGCGTCTCACGAACACGAAACCTCGGTTCCTCACCAAGGCCAACAAGTTGATCGTCGGATTCGAGGGCCCCGCGGATACCCTCGTACATCATGGTGAGGCTGTCGTTTGTAAAAGCCTGATAGCTCATTGGGCTACACGATCGAAACCCTCGACGGCGAACAGAAGACGTTTCTGCTGCGCTCCCCCCTGGCCCCAGCCAAATCGACGTGACGGACCCAGCTAACAAAGGACTATTTATCATATTTCGCCACTGATCCGGTTCGCTGCGATCGGGAGCCGGCTATTGGCCGTCGCTTTTTGTTCTCCTCGGAAACAAACTTGCCCGTTTGTGGAAAGGTCTTTTCATTCCCAACGTTCCCCGCAATCCACGGCTACCTCCGCAGAAGCTGGACTTCGGGGGAGGTGTCTTGTTAGGGCAGCGACACGAAGCTCACGTGCATGAGTTCCCGCAACATCCGCCGCCAATACCGCTACCGGCTGACTTCGACGTGCTCCCCGGCGAAACTCCAAGTGGCGGTAAAGCCTCGATGTTCGGAGCACGGCCGACTGGCTCTCGGCTGGGGAAACTTTCCGGTTTGGACTGGCACTTGCGTCCGTTAGGGGCACGGAAGTCAGCTCGGCCGTTTCAGCGAGCCGGAGCCCTTGGAGTCGGAGCACGTTATCCTCCGGTCTAAGCCAGGGCGGGTTCTGATAACGTAGATGATCTACTCGATCATCTCGTCGGCGCAGGTAGGCAGTGCCGGAAGGATCATAAGGCCCAATGCCTTAGCCGTCTCAAGATTAACGAGCTTTTGGTCTACCGGGTTCATACGCACCGCGCGCTCGAAACTCTCAGCGGCAAGACCAAAGCGAGGGCCCCACTTCGACGCACGGCGGGCCGTCTTGTCAGTGCGGCTTGCCGAGCACGAAAGTGAAGGGCACAACAAAAAGCTCATCGCTCCGGTCGTCACCGACATGCAAAACCCAGTCACGCCAATCACCGAGGCTGCGCCCGCAGTTGCCGGATTCCACGACACGCGTCGCTTGATCCCGCGCCTCAGCGAGATCGTCCACTACGGCGCCGCGACTATCGACGAAAACCTTCTTCGTGTTGGAGCAGTGGAAATATACCTGGGCCTGTTCGGCCTCCTTCAGTGGGACGACTGGCCTAGCCAGCCGCTACATCTCCGGCTCTTGGGACCTGCAACCTGTGAGAACGACGCACCTTGCGGCGGCGGCCGACGCCCAATTGTCGGAGCCTCCCCAAACCTGGTGATTGCTCAAAGATACTGCAATCGCACCGTATCGGCTGTCGGTCGTCGATCTAACCGCAGCATCGTACGCGCGAAACCATCCTCGGCGCGCTTGCAATTCTCCTTGGACGCCGGATTGTCCGGCTGAATGGACAGAGCTTGATCGAATTCGATTATAGCCTCGGCAAACCTTTGCATCACCAGATAGGCGCCGCCGCGACCATTGAGTAGGTCGGCGTTTTTGGGGTCTATCGACACAGCTTTGTTGAAATCATCCAAAGCGCTGGCGTAATCGTGGAGCTTGAACCTGGCGAGACCGCGGTTGTAGTAAAGGACCGCATTGTTGCCGTTCAAAGCGATCGCATCGGTGTACGCCGCTACGGCCTTCTTGAAGCTTCCTTGAGAAAAGAATGTTCCTGCGCGAGCGTTGATTTCAGACAGGGACTGCGAAAAGGCCGGCGCCACGATTATCAGGGTGCCTGCAAGGACAAGAAGCCCGGCTATCTTCCGACGAAGTAAGCCAGCGAAGCGCTCGGGCGGACGGTGCTCTTCCTTCTGCAGGAAGGTGCCTTGGTTGGAATCGTTGGTCTGTCCGGTCATGGCCGTCCTGCGCTGCGAATGCTGCCGTCTCGAGCAGACATTCGGTTCGGAGGACGGAATTCCAGTCAAGCGCGAGCAGTCGTTTTCCTGTTGAAGCGCTCGCTTTTTCGATCGAGTGGGAAGCTAAGGTTTCGTGACGTCAACAAATGTTGCCGCATCGAATGAGACCCATGTGAAACCTTCGGCGGCTACAAGCTCCGCATCGAAACCGAATAGAGCCAGTCATGACACCCCGACGTACCGAATTCGCCGCCTTCGTCGTCGACCTTCTGGACTTCATCGAAGAGAAGATCGGCGAAGCGATCGAGAGTGAGAATTCTCGCCTTGGCGCCATCGGCGAGGCCGCCGGCGCCGTCCCCGTGCTGCGCGACCGGCTGCGCGAGAATGAACCCGTACAGGCAAATTTCATCCTCGTGCTCGGCAACATAGTCGAGCAGCGCTGGGCCTCGCAATGGCGGGACGACTTCTCCAAGATGGGGCGGGGCGAGTTCGAACGGACCGCACGCGATCTCGTCGAGCGGCTGGCCATCCTTCGTACGCTGGTGACGGAGGCCGGCGCGTCGCTGCGCAGCACCCCGGAACGACCTCCTCCGGATCGAATTGACTCAGCGGTTTCCAATAATCGGAGAGCAGTCATGAAATGGATGTTCGCAGCGGTCTTCGCGGCCGCGATCGCAATCGCTTCAGCCCCGCGCGCGGAGGCCAAAGGCTGCATCAAGGGCGCCATCGTCGGCGGCGCGGCCGGCCACATGGCGGGACACGGCAAGCTCGGCGCAGCGGCCGGTTGCGTCGTCGGCCATCACGAAGCCAACAAGCCCAATCCCAACAACTCGAACGCCCAGGCGCCTTCGGGTCAGAAGTGAGGCCATGGCCCATCTGATGGAGGGGCTCGTCAGGCGAGGGGCGGGCGACAGCGCCAGGCCGGATTGGACGTTGCTGGCCGTCTCAGAACTCGCCTCCGCGGCCATCGTGCTGTTCTTCCGGTCGATGTTCTAGGAGGACGGCGTCGATGCGCATCGCTCAACTTGCTCCCTTGGCCGAAAGCGTCCCTCCGAAGCTCTACGGCGGCACGGAGCGGGTCGTGGCGTGGCTGGTGGATGAGTTGGTCGAGATCGGCCACGATGTCACGCTGTTCGCGAGCGGCGATTCCCGGACCAAAGGCGAGCTTCATGCCGTGTGGCCGCGCGCGCTGCGTCTCGGACGGAAGGCGCCGATCCGAATGCCGCCTGCGCCGTGCTGCTGGAGGCGATCGCCAGGCGCGCGAAAGACTTCGACGTGATTCACGCGCACATCGATTGGCTGCCCCTTCCGCTGCTCAGTCGGCTAGGCGTGCCCTTCGTGACCACCATGCATGGCCGGCTCGACCTGCCGGGCCTTTCCGATGTGGTGCGGCAGTTTCCCCGCGCCGGCTTCGTGTCTATATCGGACCATCAGCGCCTGCCATTGCCGGAAGCGAATTGGACCGCCACGATCCCGCACGGACTGCCATCGAACAACTTTCGCCCGTCTTTCGATCAGGGGTCCTATCTGGCGTTCCTTGGTCGCCTCACCGCCGAAAAGGGCCCCGAGGACGCCATCCGCATCGCGCGCGCCGCCGGAATGCCCTTGCGCATCGCCGCCAAGATTCCGCGCGGCGAGACCGCCTACTTCAAGAAGCAACTTGAGCCGCACATCGACGGCCGGGCGGTCCATCTCGTCGGCGAGGTGGACGAGGCGAAGAAGCAGCCGTTCCTCGCCGGGGCTGCAGCCCTGCTGTTTCCGATCGATTGGCCGGAGCCTTTCGGCCTCGTCATGATCGAGGCGATGGCCTGTGGGACGCCAGTGATCGCCTACCACTCCGGCTCCGTGCCCGAGGTCGTCGAGGACGGCGTGACGGGCTTCATCGTGGAGAACGAGGAACAGGCTGTCAGGGCCGTGCGCGATCTGGGCCTGCTCGACAGACGAAAAGTACGCGCCCGCTTCGAGGAACGCTTCTCCGCGAACCGAATGGCGAGAGCGTACGAAAGCGCGTACCGCGGATTGGTCTCCGCCGCGGCGGGGCGCCCGACTGCGGCATCCAGCGCCAAGGCTGAACGTCGGCGCGAAACGAAGCTGGCCGACGAGCTGCCGGCGTCCAACTAAACGATTTCTCGGCTACCCCTTGAAAGGGGCGCTCGAACAGCCATCTGGCATCCATACGCCATCCCCCTGGATGGTAGAAATGGATGCTTTCATGGCCGACAATGTGCGCGAGCTGCGACCCGGATCCCCGATACCGAGAAGATCACGGTCAATCTTGGCTATGTCGACCTCGGTCAGGTCGATCTGATGGTGCAGGAAGGGTTCTATTCGAACCGCACGGATTTCATCCGGACGGCCATCCGCAATCAGCTCGAACGCCACGCGGACGTCGTGAAGCAGTCGACGGACCGAAAGAGTTTGGACTTGGGGCTGCGGAACTACAGCCGCGAGGATCTCGAAGCGGCGCAGCGCGCCGGCGAGATGCTGCACATCAACGTTCTCGGCCTGGCGACCATCGCCCAGGACGTCACGCCCGAACTGGCCCGCGCCACCATTGCTTCGGTTTCGGTGCTCGGGGCCCTCCACGCCACTCCCGCGGTCAAGGCCGCTCTCTCCGACAGAACAAGGTGATGCGATGCTGAATCAGAACATGATTTCCGAGGCCACGCGCCTCACGCGTGCGGGCCAACTGGTCGAGGCCACCGCGCTCCTGCAGCGCATGCTCCGCGGCGAGAGCGCCCCAGCACCGTCCGGCAACACTGCCCGTGCCGTGCCCGCGAGTTTGGAGCCGCCGACCATCGACGTGAAGGCCAACGTCGTCGAGGAGAAGGAAAACCGACGAACCACCCGGGTTTCTTCGGCTCCCTTGCGACGCAAAAGCGCCGCTCGGTTCGAGGGCTTGAAAGACTTCCCCGGACTCAATCTGCGTGGTCCGATGACACGCCCTCCGCCGGCCACGACGGATATCGCACCCGAAGGAACTAGGTTCATCACAGGTACCTTCCGCAGCGCGGATGGAAGCCGGAACTACAAGCTATTCGTCCCAAGCCGCTCCCAGGAAAAAGCGCTTCCCCTAGTGGTCATGCTTCACGGTTGCACCCAGTCGCCGGACGATTTCGCGGCCGGCACCCGGATGAATTTCCTCGCGGAAGAGCGAAATTGCTTCGTGGTCTATCCGGAGCAGCCCAGTGGAGCCAACCAGGCGAAATGCTGGAATTGGTTTCGCACGGGCGACCAGCAGCGGGACGGCGGGGAGCCTTCGCTGGTCGCAGGCATCACTCGCCAGGTCATGCGGGACTATCCGATCGACCCGAAGCGGGTCTACGTCGCAGGTCTGTCGGCGGGCGGGGCGGCCGCTGCCATCATGGCAGCGACCCACCCCGATCTGTACGCGGCCGTCGGGATCCATTCCGGCCTCGCCTGCGGGGCGGCGAGCGATCTTCCATCCGCGTTCGTCGCCATGCGGCAGGGAGGCGGGTCTAAACATGCGCATGGCGGGCCGCCAGTGCCGACCATCGTTTTCCATGGCGACCGCGACACCACGGTGCATCCGAACAACGGTGACCGGATTGTCGAGCAGTCAGCCAAGGCGGCAGGTTTGAAGGCGACGGTGAGCGACGGACGAGTGCTCCATGGGCACGCCTACACCCGCACGAACCTGACCGATGCGGGCGGACGTGCCATCTCCGAGCATTGGAATGTTCACGGTGCCGGCCACGCCTGGTCGGGCGGCAGTCCCGCCGGCTCCTACACCGATCCGAGAGGGCCCGACGCGACAAGGGAAATGCTGCGTTTCTTCCTCGAACATTCGCTCTGAAAGTAGTCGGACTTCACGACGCGCTCAGGTCGTCCGCGGCAGAGCGCGCCGTGTGTTGCTTAAAGGCTCCAGGCAGCATCCTCACGCAGGCGGCTGGTGTTCGCGATTTTCCGTTTCCCGCGTCACGTCCCGCCGTCAGGGAGCGAACCGCGTGAAGACAAAATCGTGATCCTTCACGTGGGCCTGATGACAGCCGAAACATGCCTCATGCTGGGCGCGATCGACCGCCTTTCCGTCGATGAAGCGGCCGAAGCCCCATCCGCCAGTCGACGCGTATTTCTTTCGAGTCCTTGACCATGATCTGGACGGTGGTGGCACGACCGGGCACGAAGGCCCCATCGAACTCCGTCGACGGTTCCTGTTTCCATGCCAGCTTGGCGAGAGTCGCTCCATCCGGGAACGGAAGAGTTCCTTCGCGATAGGCCTTCACCGCGACGGCATTGCCGAGGATGCCGCGTAGCTCGTTGAAGCCGCCCGCTTCGTGGGAGGGTGCGATCAGTTCCCAGTTTCGATAGCCGGCCGGAATTTTGACTCCGAAGATCGGAGAGCTGTCGTCGGCCGCTTCGCCGCGCGCGAGCGTTGTGAGCGCGACGGCAGACGAGTGACGCCCAAACAAGCCGCGCTCTCGAGGCGCGTTGCTTCACGACGCGACCTTGCGGGAGAGGAAATCGCGAATCAGCGGCACCATCTCGTCGGACTTGTCCTCGAGCGCGAAATGGCCGGTGTCGATGAGGTGAAACTCGACCTTGGGCAGATCGCGCTTGTAGGGGTGGGCGCCGTCGGCGGGGAAGATCTTGTCGTTCTTGCCCCACACGATCAGCGTCGGCGGCTGGTGTTTCCGGAAGTAGGCCTGGATGTTCGGATAGAGCGGCAGGTTCGTGCGGTAGTCGTAGAAGAGGTCCATCTGAATCTCGGCGTTGCCGGGCCGGTCGAGCAGCGCCTGGTCGTGGACCCAGTTGTCCGGAGCGACGCGGGTGATGTCGCTCACCCCGTCGGTGTACTGGAACTTGGTGGTTTCTGGCTTGACCAGCACGTAGAGCGCCTTGCGGTGTTCCTCGGAGTGGTCGGACCAGTAGGCTTTGATCGGATCCCAGAATTCCTTGAGGCCTTCTTCGTAGGCGTTGCCGTTCTGAACGATGAGCGCACTGACGCGGTCGGGATGCTTGAGCGCGAGACGCCAGCCCACGGGCGCGCCGTAGTCCATGACGTACATGGCGTAGCGCTTGGCGCCGAGCTGGTCGAGCAGTCCGTCGACGAGCTCCCCGAAGCGGTCGAAGGTGTAGGCGAACTGCGCCCGGTCGGGCATGTCGCTCTGTCCGTACCCGGGATAGTCGGGAGCGATCACATGGTAGCGGTCGGCGAGCTCCGGGATCAGATTCCGGAACATGTGGGACGAGGTCGGGAAGCCGTGCAGAAGCAGCACGACCGGGGCGCCGGATGGGCCGGCTTCGCGATAGAATATCTTGATGCCGTCGATCGTTTTGGTCCGGTGATGAGTTACGATCGGCGGCTTGTCGCCGGCCGGGGCGTTCGCCGCGAACGCCGTCCGCGGACCGGCAGCCGCAGCGACCAATAGCGGCAGTCCGAGCGTGAATTGCCGGCGATCCGGCGCAAAGCGGGGGTCGGTCGAATGACTGTCGTTCATGTCGCTCTCCGGGTTCGAATGACTGTTGATTGTTGCGGGGGTCAGACCCCTTCGTAGACGAGCCGTGTGAAGAAGCCGGGGTCGATGACGAAGTTGCCGAATTTGGCGTCGAACGCGCTCGTAGGCCTGGCCGCGACTGTCTCTTCGCGCGAACGCCCCTGCTTCTTGAGGGCGGCGACATTGTCGCGGACGGCGACGAGCATGTCGCGGAATTCCCTGAGCTCGGCTCTGGTGCCGACGGCCTTGCCGTGGCCGGCGATGATGATCGTGTCTTCGGCCGTCGCCGCCAGGTTGGCGTCGGATGCCGCGATCATCCCGTCGATGCTGCCGCCGGTCGAGTAGTCGATGAACGGATAGATGCCGTTCCAGAACGTGTCGGCCACGTGGACGACGTTAGCCTCGGCGAAAGTCACCGAGATATCGCTGTCGGTATGTGCCGGACCGTAGTGCCTGAGTTCGATCGTCGATCCGTTGAGCTTGAGGCTGTGCTCGCCGGCGAACACTTCGCTGGGAATGCCACCCGCCGGCTGGGCGAGGAAATTGTAGTCCCAGTCCTCCACCCGCTGGACCTGGGAAAGATATTTGCGCGCATTTTCCTGCGCGATGATCTTCGCTCCCGCCGCGTTGAGCCAGGCGTTGCCGTCAGTATGATCGAAGTGCCAGTGGGTGTTGATCAGGTGAGTGATCGGATCTGCGCCGAGGTTCGCGAGAGCCTTGCTGAGCTGCGTCTGCGACACGCCGATGCCGGCGTCGATCAGCACTTTGCCGTCTGGTCCGGTCAGTACCGCGATGGTGCCGCCGGAGCCTTCCAGCACGCTGACGTTGCCGCGCAGCTTATGCGTGACGATGGGCGATGCCGCCGCGCTATCCTTGATCAGGCTGACGATCCCCCGCGCCTCGGCGAACGCTTGGCGCGGGGTGAGCGACGCTCCGGCGGCCGCGGCGGCCGCCCCACCGGCGCAGCACAGGCAGAAGCCCCGCCGGGAAAGAAGTGGATTGCTGAAGGTCCGCATGGTCGGGCTCCTTCGTCAGCTCTCGATGAAGGCCAGAAGGTCGGCGTTGATGGTGTCGGCCTCGGTGGTGGGCATGCCGTGGGGAAAGCCCTTGTAGGTCTTCAGTTTGCCGTTCTTGAGTAGCTTGGCCGACAACGGCCCGGCGTCGGCATAAGGCACGATCTGGTCATCCTCGCTGTGCATCACCAGCACGGGCACGCTGATCTTCTGCAGATCGGCGGTGAAGTCGGTCTGCGAGAAGGCGACGATGCCGTCGTAGTGCGCCTTGGCGCCGCCCATCATTCCTTGTCGCCACCAGTTCTGAATGATCGCTTCGGAAGGTTTCGCGCCTGGCCGGTTGTAGTTGTAGAAGGGACCTGCCGCTACGGCGCGATAGAATTCCGAGCGATTCGAAGCGAGCTGCGCCTGAAAGTCGTCGAACGTTTCCTTGGGCAGGCCGCGCTGGTTCGCTGCAGTCTTCACCATCAACGGGGGGACCGCGCTGATGATGGCGGCCTTCGCCACACGGCTCTCGCCGTGCCGGGCGAGGTAGTGCACCACTTCGCCGCCGCCGGTCGAGTGGCCGACGTGGATTGCGTTCTCGAGATCGAGATGCGACGTCACCGCTGCGAGATCGTCGGCATAATGATCCATGTCGTGTCCATCCCCGGTCTGCGAGGAGCGGCCATGGCCCCGACGGTCATGGGCGATCACGCGATAGCCCTTGTCGAGGAAGAACAGGAGCTGCGCGTCCCAATCATCCGCCGACAGCGGCCATCCATGGCTGAACACGATGGGTTGCCCGCTCCCCCAGTCCTTGTAGAAGATCTCGATGCCATCTCTGGTCGTGACGGTGCCCATTTTGGACCTCCCATGGCTGCGGCTTCCGACATGCCGGCGGTTGCCGCATCGCGAGGCCTAGCGCGTTGCCGCGCGGCTGGGCAGCCCATATGATCGGGAAGGAACTTCTCAAAGTTCGGAAAGACGGGCATTCATGGACCGCCTGGAGGCTATGTCGGTTATCGTCGCCGTCACCGAGACCGGCAGCATATCGGCGGCATCGCGCCGCCTGAAGTCGCCGGTGGCCACCGTCAGCCGGAAGGTCGCCGAGCTCGAAACGCGACTGAAGGCTCAACTGTTTCAGCGCACGTCGCGGCGCATGACGTTGACCGACGCCGGTCGATCCTACATCGACGCGTGCAAGCGCATCATCGAGCAGGTGGACGACGCCGAGCGTGAGGTGTCGGGCGAGTATCGGCTTCCAAAGGGCGAGATGGCGGTGACCGCGCCTTGGGGCCTCGGACACACGCATCTGCTCCCGCTG
Source organism: uncultured Alphaproteobacteria bacterium (assembly GCA_963739755.1). Taxonomy (GTDB): domain Bacteria; phylum Pseudomonadota; class Alphaproteobacteria; order Rhizobiales; family Xanthobacteraceae; genus Bradyrhizobium. Next base: position 21,678 of record CAVUCB010000014.1, read on the forward strand.
GCCGTCGAATTTCTCGAAGCCTACCCGGATATTTCCTTGCGGCTCATGTTGACCGATCGCGTGGTCAACATGACGGAGGAGGAAATCGATATCGCGATCCGAGTGGGGTCGCTGCCGGACAGCAGCATGATCGCGACCCGAATTGGCTCGATCCGCATCGTCGTTTGTGCGAGCCCTTCCTATCTGAAACAGCAGGGGCGCCCGAAGCAGCTCGACGATCTATCCAAGCACCATTGCATCACCATCGATGAGCATGCGGCGCCTCCGGCGTGGAGATTCGTGCGCGGAAGCCGAACGAAGGTTGCGCCCATCACTTCGAGGCTGTGCGTCAATACGTCCGAAGCCGCGGTCCTTGCGGCGATCGACGGCGCCGGTCTGACGCGGGTGATGTCCTACAAGATGGACGCCGCGAAGCGCGCCGGCAAGCTGGCGATCGTGCTGGAGGAGTTCGAAGCCGAGCCGCTGCCGGTTCATATCGTCTATGCGCCGCGCAAGCCTGTCCCGATCAAGCAGCGCGCATTTCTGAACTGGATGACGCCGCGCCTGAAGGCTCGCCTCACCATGGCCTAGCCGCGGGCTCGGGTGTCAGGTTGGACCGCCCTTGCGCAACGTTTCGCGCTCGCAAAGGTCGTGCACTTTCGCCCGCATGCGCGACAGCAGCAGCTCCGCCGACGCCGTCCCGGCGCCCGCCCGCTGCAGCATCCGGACCTCGCGCTCCTGAGCGTGGATCTGCCTACGCATGCGCGTGACCTCGTTGCGGACCCAGACCAGCTTCACAGCGCGCTCAGGTCGTCCGGCACGTCGCCGAATTTCCGGATCAGCGTGGCGTCGCTGAATTCTCCGGTCGCCGGATCCCCTGTCCGGCAGAACGCGATCGCGCCGGTGCAGCCTGGCTTTCGCGAGAGCACCTCGGCCCGCATGACGGCCGCGTTGGCGCTCGGGCATTCCACGGCTTCGCCGGCGGCAACGCCATCGTCGGCGAGCACAAAGGGCAGGGCGACGTAGTAGGTCATGTCCATCGCAATCACTCCGTGCGATTGAGCGATCGATCGAACCGGCCTCGCGCGTAGCCGGCAGAGAACGACCGAAGTTCGTCGAGCTGGGCCTCGAGAAAATCGTTGGCGACCAGCAACGCCTTCACCGCCTCTTTCGCATCGCCGCCGCAGGCCGTGATGGCATGGTCGGCGGCCGCATCCAGGTCGACGGGTTCAGAGGCGGAGGTTTCGGGCGCTGCGGACATGGGCCCAATGTTCCTGCTTTGTTCGCATAGAGTCAAGCCGCCAGGCTGCTCGGCTGGTGCTGCATGGCCGACTGAGGCTGAATCAGTTGACGCGCATGTCGGAACCAGGCCGTCCCGTTCGTCTTGAGTTCGAGCCGCCCCCCAGTACGGAGTTCTCATGTGAACCCGATCGAAGCTGGTCGTCTCCGGGACGGCTCGCCCGATCTTTATTTCCGAGGCTTCTATTGCTGGAACTCGGAAGTTGGGGCGAAGACGCTCGGCATGGCCAGCTTCTATCTTCGTGCAGTGTGCCAAAATCGCAATCTGTGGGGCGTGGAAGATTTCGAGGAGATCATCATTCGCCATTCCAAATACGCAGCTTCCCGCTTTGCTCACGAGGCCGCGCCAGCGCTGCTGAACTTCGCCAACTCCTCCGCCACGCCCTTCGTCAACGGCATCAAGGCCGCCCGCGAGCGGATCGTGGCACGCAGCGACGAGGAGCGCACCGAGTTTCTGCGCCGCCGCGGCTTCTCGAAGGCCGAGACAGGCAAGGTGATCGACACGGTGCTGGCGGAGGAAGGACGGTCGCCTGAAAGCATCTTCGATTTCGTGCAGGCATCACCGCCGTCGCGCGCGACAAGCCGCATCAGGATGCCCGCCTGGATATGGAGGCGAAGGCGAAGAAGCTCTTGGATCGCGCCGCCTGAAACCAATTTCGCGTGTCTGCGGCGCTTCTGCGTTTCGCCTATCCGTCGCGCTGCCCTCTTGGAGCAAGAGGGCGGCGCTTCGCTCCGTGAACGGTTTGGAGGCCGAGAGAGAGGCTTTCGGCCGGCCGTTCCGGAGAACTGACATGGCAAAAGCCGTTCAGAAGATCAAGCTATTCACGCGATATTCCCTTCAACAAGCTCGTGCTGGCTCAATCCAACGTCCGCCGCACCAAGGCCGGCATTTCAATCGAGGACCTCGCCGAGGTGAACCGGATGTTCATGTGATCTCCTCGAGCCACTTCCAGCCCGCGTACTTGTCGCCGATCTGCCGGAGGTGGGTGTAGCGTTTCAGCGATTGCCATGAGCGGTGGCCGGAGACTGCAGACACCTTGGGGATGTTCCAGCCCATCTCGAAGAGGCGGGAGACGCCGTCGTGCCTAAGGTCGTGGAAATGAAGGTCCTCGATATTCAGAAACTGGCAGGCGCGCGTGAAGGATGCCGAGACAGCATCGGTCGTCACCGGAAAGATCTCCGGCGCCACCTTCGGCATCGAGGCGATTACCTTCTCGGCCTCTGGCACGAGGTCGCACCATGTGTCGTTGCCAACCTTGTCGCCCGGGTGCTTCATGTCTCTTACCAAGACCCGGCCGAGTTCAAGGTCGCTCCACAGGATGCGAGTGATCTCCTCTTGCCGGCGGGTAGAGAAGATGGCGAAGGCGACGATCTTCTGCATCGGCACGGTTCCGATCCGCCTGGCCTCGACGACACCGAAACGCGTGAGGATCTTGTCGAGCTCGTCCAGGGTCGGTCGGCGATCCCGCATCTTAGATTTGCTCGTAATCCCAAGCCGGCGGCAGACCGCGTGGGCGCCCTTGATCGCATTAAGATCAAGCTCCATGCCCCAGGCCGGCTTTGCGACCGCGAACACCGCCTGAAGGTGCGACATGTAGTTGGCGACCGTCTGCGGCTGCCGGCTCTTCAAAAGATCCTCGGCCAGTTCGATCAGCATCTCACTGTTGATGATGCGGCATTGCTTCTCGGCGATGTCCATGCCCTTGATCGCCTCGAGGACGTGCGCCTTGGTCTTGCCGATCTTCTTGCGGCTGGTGGCGACGTATTTGTCGATCGCGTCTCCGAGCGTCTCCTTGCCGATCTTGGCGGCCTCCAGACCGCCGGGCTTGTCGAGCTCCCGCTCGCGCCGCTCGATCCAGCCCTTGGCCATGGCGCGGTCGTTGAAGGTGCGGGATTCCCGGTGGACAATCTGCCCGGAGCGCATCAATAGGATCTGGGCGGAATGGGCTATGGTGCCGTCCTTGCGACGGCGTGCGTTAATCGTTCCCACTACGACTTGCCCCTTCGATTTACAACTCTGTCGTAAATAAGCACCAAAATGGTGCGAAAAGGCAAGCAAGGAGATGAAATCAGGCGATACTCGTTTCGGTATAAGCCGCTGATAAGACTGAAGTATGAGCGATTCCAGCAAATTCAAATTCTCCGTCGCACCCATGATGGACTGGACCGACCGGCATTGCCGGGTGTTCCACCGTCTGCTCTCGCGGCGGGCGCGGCTTTACACGGAGATGCTGACGACCGGCGCCATCATTCGTGGCGAACGCGCGCGGCTGCTCGGCTTTGATGCGAGCGAGCATCCGCTCGCGCTGCAGCTCGGCGGTTCCGATCCGGCCGATCTCGCGACCTCGGCGAAGATCGGCGAGGATTTTGGCTATGACGAGATCAACCTCAATGTCGGCTGTCCCTCGGACCGCGTGAAGGACGGCCGCTTCGGCGCCTGCCTGATGGCGGAGCCGGCGCTGGTCGCGGCCAGCGTCGACGCCATGAAGCGCGCGGTGAAAATTCCGGTCACGGTGAAATGCCGGATCGGCATCGACGACCAGGACCCGGAAGTCTCGCTCGATCGCCTGTCGCGCGGCGTCATCGCCGCGGGCGCCGATGTGCTGATCGTGCATGCGCGCAAGGCCTGGCTGGACGGCCTGTCGCCGAAGGAAAACCGCGACATCCCGCCGCTCGATTACGACAGGGTCTATCGGCTCAAGGCTGCGCTGCCTCACGTGCCCGTCATCATCAATGGCGGCATCGCTGATCTCGAGGAGGCGAAAGCGCATCTCGCGCATGTCGACGGCGTGATGCTGGGACGCGCGGCCTACCAGGAGCCGTGGCGGCTCCTCAATGTCGACCCTCGGCTGTTCGGCGAGGCCGCGCCGCATGCGACGATCAAGGATGCCTTCGAGGCGATGACGCCCTATATCGAGCGCGAGCTGTCGCGCGGCACGCGGCTGCACGCGATCTCCCGGCACTTCGTCGGCGCCTTCCACGCGGTGCCGGGCGCACGCGCGTTCCGCCGGCATCTCTCCGAGCAGGGCGTCAAGCCGAATGCCGGTGTGAGCGTGCTGCATGAGGCGATCGCGCTAGTTGAGGAGCGTGCTGCGGCCGCGATCGCTGCGTGAGGTCACGGGCTCGGGGAAGCCGCGCAGCACCAGCTGGTCGGCGCGCACTTCCCAGCTTTCCAGCCGATCGAGGAAGCTCATGCCGAGCAGGTTGGTCTTCATCTGTCCGTGCGGCACCACCAGCGCCGGCACCGAGCGTTCGACCAGTCTGCCGATGGCGAGCCGATCGAGCGTCAGCCGCGCGGCCTTGGTATGGCCACCGGCGGTCTCGACATCGACGTCATATTCGAGCAGCTCCAGCGGCAGGCCAATCGCCTTCGCGGTCTCGTAGGTCAGCACGACCGCGGTCGCGCCGGTATCGATCACCATGGGCGTTGCGACGCCGTTGATCCGCGCATGGATCGCGAACTCGCCGGCCTGGCCGCGCGGGATATGCACGGCGGAAGCGGGCGTGGAGGCGCGCTTGCGCAGGAAGTCCGAGACGCTGTCGCTGGCGCGCGCGAGCTGTTCGGGGTCGCGATAGGCCACCACGGCGCTGGCGGTCGCCGCCATCAGGAACAGCAGCAGCAGGAGGCGCGTCATCGCGTGCCTCCGGCATAGACGTAGCGGTCGGTCAGTCGCGCTTCTGATCGCTCGCCATGCCCGGCAGCCCGGCCTTCTCCATGCGGTCCGGCAACAGCGCCATCACCGCGCGCCGCTCGGCGCTCTCCATCTTGTGCCAGCGCGCGATCTCGGGAAGCGTGCGGCCGCAACCGAAGCAGAGGCTGGTCCTGGGGTCGATCATACAGACTGCGATGCACGGCGTTTCCTGGCTCATTCCGCAAGTTTGACTGATAGGGTGGCGCTGATGCAAGCGCCGGATTTTCAAATGAGTTTTCAAAGCCCTGTGCCGGCACTCATGATCGGCTTGTTGCGCGCACGATGCTTCTCGTCGGTCACGGGCATGGACATGGCTTCCGGCTGCAGGGGCGGGGCTTCTTCGGTCACCGGCGCCAGCGCCGACATCACACGCTCCGGCGGGAAAGTGACGATCACCTCGGTGCCGATGCGCAGCTTCGATTTCAGCGTGAAGGTGCCGCCATGCATGTCGATCAGGCTTTTCGCGATCGGCAGGCCCAGGCCCGCGCCCTGTTCCGCCGACTTGATCGAGTTGGAGCCCTGGCCGAAGGAAGCCAGCACGATCGGGATTTCGTCTTCGGCAATGCCGGAGCCGGTATCCTTCACGCTGAGATACTGCCCGCCGGAGGCGGTCCAGCCGACCTTGAGCCAGATCTCGCCGCCTTGCGGGGTGAACTTGATTGAGTTGGACAACAGGTTCAGCACGACCTGGCGCGTGGCGCGCTCGTCGCCCCAGATCCGCGGCATGCCCTGTTCGAACACTTCGTAAATGGTAATGCCGCGGGTCGACGCGCGCAGCTTCAGGAGATGGTGGCAGTCGGCCACGACATTGACCAGCGAGACCGCTTCCTCGTTCAGCTCGTAGCGGCCGGCCTCGATCCGCGACAGATCGAGAATCTCGTTGATGAGGTTGAGCAGGTGGACGCCGGAATTGTGGATGTCGGCGGAATATTCCTTGTACACGGGCACCGAGTGCCCGCCGAAGATCTCGCTCTTCATCACCTCGGAGAAGCCGAGGATCGCGTTCAGCGGCGTGCGCAGCTCGTGACTCATCTGAGCGAGGAAGCGTGATTTCGCGACATTGGCGGATTCGGCGCGGTGGCGCGCCTCGTCCGAGATCGATTTCGCCTGCTCGAGCTCGCCGATCAGCGCGTCCTTCTCGGCGCGGGCTTCCAGCGTCGCCAGCGTGGTCGAGTGCAGACGGTGGGCGAGCAGGGCGAAATAGCCTTCGGCCGCGATCGCAAACGCCGCCAGCACGTAATTGTCGAATTTGCCGCTGACGAGGAAATTGAGGGCGATCGCGACCGTGATCGGCACGGTGGCGGCAAGGGCTGCAATCGGCAGGTTTGCGGCCAGCATGCTCGACACCGCGACGACGAGCAGCATCAAAAACATCATCAGCATGTCGGAGACGTCACCCAGCCCCGGCTGGATCAGGATCGCCATCCAGCCGAGCCCGTAGACCAGGTCGAGCAGCACGAAGCGCGAGCGCCACTTCCTGGTGGTGGCGAGCGAGGGCGGCTCGGCGAGGAAGCGGACGCAGGCGCGCATGATCGCGATGTGGATGCAGAGCACGCCGCAGGTCCAGGCCGCGGCCGAGAGCGGTTGCACCCAGACGCCGAGCAAAAAGCCGGTCGCAACCACGAGCAGCATCACGACATAGGATGCCGAGATCCGGGTTTGCGCGTATTGCCGAAGCAACTCCCGGTCGAATGCGGGGCGGGTTCCGCTTGTTGACGTTAACCGATCGCGCGCCTCGCGGACCCGCTGCGCGGCGGCGCGCCGGCTGCTCGCAGGCGCGGCTTTCGGCGGATCGGCCGGAAGCTGCACGACTTCGGGCTTATCGGCGGCGTTACTCATCAAACAACACAACCCCGCCCGCGGCGCACGGGCACTTTTGCATCATCTCACTAGTGGCCCCAAATCCTTAAGAGCTGCCTTAAAGAACGAAAAATTTCCCTTAACGGGAGGTTAAATTAACCTTTGCCCGGCGGCTTGCGCCGAGGCCGTAGGGTGGGTTTGAGCGAAGCGAAACCAACCGTCTTCGTTGCCGGGATATCGATGGGTTTCGCTTCGCTCAACCCATCCTACCCAACGGTCAAACAACAAATTCGGTGTCATCGCCCCGGCTTGACCGGGCGATCCAGTATTCCAGAGACGGCTGCGCTCGACCGAGACGCCTCTGGAATGCTGGATGCCCCGCTTGCCGCCTCCGCTAAAGCTTCGGCGCGCCCCGAGACCGCAAGCCTCGTCGAAGCCTTGGCGGAGACGGGAAGCGGGCATGACAGCGGAGGGGATGTGACTCCGCATTCCCGCGGCACGAAATGCCCGAGTGGCGCATCGTTTGTTTCCCTCGGAAGAAGAAGGGCGCAGGGAATGCCGGATGCGGGCCGCACCCATGGCCCGCCTGCAACAAGGAAAGCAGGCGGCAGTCACCACAGGTTCAGCCGGAACAGCCGGCATTCCCTGCGCGATGGTGTTAACGGCTGCTCCGTACTCTCCCCGGTGTACCGGGCTTGTTAGCCACCGTCGCCTTGCGAAAATCGCCTCGCAGGCTTGACCCCAGCGTCGGGGGGACAGGACCATACGGCTTGGCCGTCCGAGCAGATGCCTTCGTCGGCGCGCAAGCGCTTTAAGCATCTTCTCGTCCACCGCATCCCGCTTCCAACGTCCGTGACGATCGCGATACGCCCCTCTTGTGGAGGCGGGATGGCGGGAGAGAAACATATTTTTTCCGAAAAACGGAAGTTAAATATTTTTCGAGGAGAGCCTTGACGCGTTTCTGATTAGGCGAAGTGATTTGCCCGTCGGTGCTGTCTTTTCGGGCAGCGCTACGGGACTTCTCAATATGCGTCGAATGATTGTTGAAATGCGCCTGGTATTTATGTTATTCTAGTCAGCATGACCAGAATCGTAAGATCATCGAAAATAAAGCCGGCGAAGACCCGTAAGCGCACGCGTCTCATGAAGTCGGGGCGCTGGCGGTTGCAGGATGCAAAAGCCCGCTTCAGCGAATTGGTGCGCCGGGTTCGTAGCGAAGGTCCGCAGCACGTAACCGTGCACGGGCGCGACGAAGTCGTCATCATTTCAGCCGACGAGTTCCGCCGCCTCAAGGGCGATCTCACCGGCGAAGTATTGATCGCCGCAATGCAGGCTTCTCCGCATCGCGATGTCGACCTCGAACCGAGGCGCACACAATTGCCTGTGCGCGAGGTCTCTTTGTGAACGGCTGGCTGCTCGACACCAACATACTCTCCGAACTGCGCCGCCCCAAGCCAGAACGCAAAGTCCTCGCCTTCATTGCTGCTCAACCGCTTGATCTTCTCTATGTCAGTTCGGTGACCTTCGCCGAAATCAGGTTCGGCATCGAACTCGTAACGGACGCCAATCGCCGCGCTAAACTCAAGGATTGGCTGACGCACAAGGTGCGGTCAATGTTCGAGCAGCGCGTGCTCGCGATTTCCGAGGATGTCATGTTCAAATGGCAGCTCCTCGTCGAGGAAGGCCGCAAGGCCGGACATACCTTCTCGCAACCCGATCTCATCATCGCGGCGACCGCGCTTCATCACGGACTGACAGTCGTATCCCGCGATGTCAGCGACTATCAAAAAGCCCACGCGCCCGCATTCAATCCGTGGGTCGATCCACTGCCGGCGCGAGATTCCGCAGGATAATCTTTTATTAAGTGATCACACGAACAACAGGAATTACCGTGCCTCATTCCAGGGGTGCAGTCCACACCGTAATCGCGTCCCAATAAATGCCATTCAGGACGCGCCGGTCGTCAACACGCGGAATGCCACGCGGCTTGTTCGGAAGGAACGACCAAGCCCGTCAACTGAAGAAACCATGTCGCAGCAACTCGGCGCCCGCGGCAATGACCGCGACCAATACCAGCTTCTTGAATGTCTCAGAGTCCGACTCATAATGTTTTAGGGCGCTGATCATACTCTGGCAAGTCTTCGCGAGAGCAACTTGACGCTGGCGATCATAAGCCACGCTTCGGCGCTCGCAATCGTTGCCTCGAAGTCTTTTGCAAGACGACGATTGCGGTTGAGCCATGCGATGGTTCGTTCGACGACCCAGCGGCGTGGCAACAATCTGAAGCCTTTGGCGGCATCGGATCGCTTGACGATCTCGATGGTCCAGCGGCCGATTGAGGCAATCGCCTTTTTGAATTTCGGACCAGCATAGCCACCGTCGGCGAAGACATGACGTAACCAGGGGAACGCATTTCGGATCAACTGGAGAAGCGCAGGGGCACCGTCGCGGTCTTGTATGCCGGCTTCATGCACGATGCCTGCGATCAGAAACCCGGCGGTGTCAGTAAGAAGGTGCCGTTTGCGCCCTTTGATCTTCTTGCCGGCATCGAACCCGCGCGGACCACCAGCCTCGGTGGTTTTAACCGACTGGCTGTCGATCACTCCTGCGCTGGGACTTGCCTCCCGGCCGTCGGCCTCGCGCGCCATCATGACAAGGTGGTGGTTGATCTTCTGCCAAGTGCCATCGTCGCGCCACCGGTAGAAATACCGCTGCACCGTCGTGTAGGGCGGAAACTCCTTTGGCAGCAACCGCCACTGGCAACCGCTCTGAGCGATGAAAAAAATTGAATTTACCAATGCCCGCATCTCCGTCACACGCGGCCGCCCGCGCCGGTTCTTGTCGGGCATGTAGGCAGCTATCATCGCCCACTCTTCGTCTGTCGTATCGCTTGCATATCTCAGCCCATCTCGACAATATTTCGCCCGAGTGATTTCAGTCCAAACCAATTTGCGCCTCCGTCGTAGCTCGCAACCACGACTAAATCACAAATGACTGAAATCACTCAGCTTAATTTCGGGTCAGCCTCTCAGGTGCAATTTTGTCGCGCATGTGTTGTCCGAGGTACATGCCGAGCACGACTGGCAACATCGCAGCAGTCGAGACCAAAACGTCAAGCCAATTGAACTGGCGGCTGGCCGTCAGAAGAATTGCCAGCAAGCCCGAGGAAACGACGAGATACAGCGATGCTTCCTTTGTGAACGCCTTTCCGCTCAGTCCCTTTGCAAGCAGAAATATGAAAACAAGCGGTCCCGACATCGCTGCGATGCCTCCCAGAATCCCGCCGAAAAATCCGAATGTGATGCCGGTTGGTAAAACCAGGCGAGACTGAAGCTGCAGCTTCGGCGCGAGCAGCGTGACGCCGCCGACACCCATAAGCACCAGGCCTGCGATAATCTTTGCAGCGTTCGCATCGAGCGCCAACAGGAGTCGAACTCCAAGGAAGAGGCCGGGAATCATGCCGAGAAACACCGGCATCAATTGCATGAGGCATCGTCCAGTCTTTCCGCCCTCCAGCGCCTGCGGCACGTTGCTGAAGATCAAAGGCACGCTCAGCAGCATGGCCGCTGATTTGATGTCGATGAACAACGACAGCAGCGGCAGCGCGACGACTGGCATGCCGACCCCGATTGTCCCCTTCAGGAGGCCGGCGACGATGAGGCTGCAAACCACGGCAGCAATGATACTTGCTTGCTCGAAATGAAGGGCGTGGATCAGCATGACGTTTAACTCCCGGAGGACGATATTCCCTGCTCAGGCTGTTGCGCCGGGCTCCGGATACTTGCCGCGAGGTTCGCAATTGTCTCGCGCGAACAGTTCGGCCTATGCCGAACTGTCATCGATTGATATGCTTCCGGTATCAGCGATAGGGTCAGGGATGGTCGCGGCAGCAAATCTGGTGGAAGTGGCCGCTCTCGTGGGTGACACTGCGCGAGCGACGATGCTTAACGCCCTTATGGGCGGCCAGTCGCTGACGGCCACCGAGCTTGCTTACTGCGCCAATGTCTCTCGCTCGACGGCGAGCGGGCACCTGAGCAAGCTGGTCGCCGCGCGGCTTTTGACTGTCATTCACAAGCGCCGCTTCAGCTATTATCGGATCGCGTCCCCGCTGGTCGCGACAATGCTGGAGAGCATCAAGGTCGTCGCTGCCATCGAGGTGCCACCCCGCCGTCAGCCGCGGTCAGCAAACGACGATGCAGTCCGTTTTGCGCGAAGTTGCTACGATCACCTGGCTGGCCAGGTAGGGGTCGCTGTTACCGATGCACTTGTGGCCATGGGGCACATCGCACTCACCGATGAAGGCGGTGAGGTCACGTCTTCGGGCGGCCGTTTCCTTTCCGCGTTCGGCGCTGATCTGAGGCCGCGGACCCGGCGGATTTTCTGCCAGCCCTGTCTCGACTGGAGCGAGCGTCGTTATCACCTCAAGGGACTCGTCGGAGCCCGGATTCTGGATCGTCTATTGGAGCTCGGATGGCTCAAACGTGTGTCGGGCAGCCGTGCACTCCAACTGACGTCGTCTGGAACGGCGGGCTTGTCCGAAATCTTCCAGATCGAGATCAACAACGAGGGTGTGCCAATCGGTCGATTATGCGACCCACGGCGGCTGACAGCTTAGGCTGAGCGAAGCGTCATCTCGCGCAAATGCTGCAGGTCACCGTTTCCACTTTTCGACAATTCTGGGTCGGCCGTCGTGTCTGCAATTCGGCCAAAGCGGCGCGTAGCGATCGAGCAACTGAGCCCGTAAGGCGGATTAGAGCCAGTTGCGATCAAAGCGGATTGTATCCGCAATGGCGGACGTAGTTGGCGCATTCTTGGGGGGTGAAAAGGTTCAGGGTGCGGCCGATGAGGTCCCAGAGAGCGTTGACGGTTCTGGCTTGGGCTTGCCGCAGCAGTTCTTTGAATTTGGCGAAGGCCATCTCGATCGGATTAAGATCGGGGCTGTAGGGCGGAAGAAACAGGAGGCGCGCCCCGACGCCGGCGATGAGGCGCGCGGCCTCTTCGTTCTTATGGCTCGACAAGTTGTCGAGGATCACTGTGTCGCCCTCGCGCAGCACGGGGAGGAGGATCTGCTCGACATAGGCAAAGAAACACTCGGCGTTGATTGGTCCGTCGAGCACAAAGGGCGCAATTAGCCCCTCGCAGGTGAGGCCCGCAAGAAACGTCGTCGTCTTCCAATGCCGGTTCGGCGCATGGCCAAGGGCGCGTGCACCGACGTCGGCCCAGGCGTAACGACGCGTCATCGCCGTCGTCGTCCAAGTCTCGTCGAGGAAAATCAGCCGGCCGTCGAGGCTCTTCTGCGCGCGCCGCCACGCTTCCCGGCGCTCAGCGACGTCGGGACGATCTTGTTCGCTGGCGCGCACGGTTTTTTTGAAGCTGATCCCCTCGGCGGCGAAGAAGCGCGACAGCATCGACTTGTCGGCCCCGACGCCGTGTGTGCCAAGCAGGCGCTCGGCGATCGCGTCGAGCGTCAGATCGTTCTCCTTGCGCCGCAGCCCCAGGAGCCAGTCCCGATACGGCTTCAGCACAGAACGCCGGTCCCCGCCGGTCGGCAAAGGCGCCGTGCGGCGCGTCTCCTCGAACGCGCTCACCCAACGGATCGCGCTCGCGATCCCCACCCGGAAAATCCGCGCCGCCTCGTTCCGCGAAAGACCGTCCTCAACCACAGCCTTGATCACCCGAATGCGAAGAGCCTCTCCATGCGCCATCCTCGCCGGCCTCCTCCCGGCAACAAGGATGAATCACGCTTCGAGCCCTTTGGGAATCCCTTGCGATTCAATTCGATCTCAACCCGCTCTAGCGCCGCGTAATCCGCCGCCTTGGCGACCTAACCTTTGCCCTTCACATCCGCATGATCCAGCCGCGCCAGCAGGCTCGACGTGTCCCAGCGCTTGCCGCCGATCTTCTCGACCTCGGAGTAGAACTGGTCGACCAGCGCGGTCACCGGCAGGCTCGCGCCGTTGCGGCGGGACTCAGTGATCGCGATCGAGAGGTCCTTGCGCATCCATTCGACCGCAAAGCCAAAATCAACTTGCCGTCGTTCATGGTCTTGTAGCGGTTCTCCATCTGCCAGGATTGCGCCGCGCCCTTGGAGATGGTGTCGATCACGTCGGGGACGCTGAGGCCAGACTTCTTGGCAAAATGGATGCCCTCGGAGAGGCCCTGGACCAGGCCTGCGATGCAGATCTGGTTGACCATTTTTGTGAGCTGGCCGCGCCCGCGGGCCCGAGGCGCTTGCACATCCGCGCATAGGCGCCTGCGATGATCAGGCTCGGCGCCGGCATACGCGTCCTCGTCGCCGCCGCACATGACAGTCAGCACGCCGTTCTCCGCGCCGGCCTGGCCGCCGGAGACGGGGGCATCGACGAATTTGAAGCCGGCCTTCTTGGCGGCTGCATCGAGCTCGCGGGCGACGTCGGCCGAGGCGGTGGTGTGGTCGACAAAGGTCGCGCCCTTCTTCATGCCCGCAAAGGCGCCATCGGGGCCGATCGTGACCGCGCGCAAATCATGGTCATTGCCGACGCAGCACATCACGAAATCCTGGCCCTCGGCGGCGGCTTTGGGCGTCGCCGCGGTCTTGCCGCCGAACTTCTCGGCCCATTGCTTCGACTTGGCCGCGGTGCGGTTATAGACGGTGACCTCATGGCCACCCTTTTTCACGAGGTGTCCTGCCATGGGGAAACCCATGACGCCGAGACCGAGAAATGCGACTTTGGCCATATCTGCTACCTTATGGGGGCTTCGCCGACGCTTGAGGCCGGGCCGGATCGAGCGGGGCGGCGGCGGTATCGGAAGGTCCGCCTGGCCTGCGACAACATACCCCCTGCGCAGAGAGGGCAACGGCTTCGTTTGGCGACGGGGAGGGGATTTGTGCCTTCGGCCCCTTGTTTGCGCATGATCTTTTCGGAAAACCGCTGCACACTTTTCCGGATCATGCGCTAAGATACCCCCTCAACGAACTTCACAAAAAAGGGAGTGATTCGCATGGGTATGAGCGTAGGCGTGCTCGACCATTTCAACATCCGGACCCGGGATCTGGCCGCGACCGTCAATTTCTATCAGAACATCATGGGCCTGGAAAAGGGTCCGCGGCCGAATTTCGCCTTCCCCGGCGCCTGGATGTACTCCGAGGGCAAGGCGGTGGTGCATATCGTCGATATCTCCAAGACCGACGAGCCGCAGAAGCCGGATTCCGGCGTCGTCCACCATGTCGCCTTCGTCAGCCGCGGCTTTGACGGCATGAAGCATCGCCTGTCGTCCAAGGGCATGCCGTTCGATGCGCGCCAGGTTCCCGGCGGCGAGCTCTGGCAGATCTTCGTCAATGACCCCAACGGCGTCATGATCGAGCTGAATTACGAGGCGGCCAAGGACAGAGCGCATCGGCCCCGTCAAGGAGACCCGCGCCGACGTCGGGACGAGGTAGCCTCGTGAGCGGACCGCTTTATAGGACGCATCTCGAGAGGTTGACTCGTAACCGCATTGAAGGTCCACCTCTCCCCTTGTGGGAGAGCATAGGCCGCCTTTGGCGGCCGTTCTTAAGAACGCCGAAGCGGAGCTTCGGCTATGTCGCATCGAAAGATGCGATCCGGGTGAGGGGTTTCTCTCCGCTTGCAAACTCTTTTTTGCGCCCGCGGCTAGAACCCCTCATCCGGGCATAGTCGCGCGAAGCACGGCCTTCTGCCACCAACGGCGGCATGAAGGAACGCGACGTTCGCGATCCTGCCATGAGGGACGTAAAATCAACCCGCTGATAGGAGATGCGTCTTGAGCGTCACGCAGCAACAGGTCCTGAATGCGCTTTCGAAGGTGAGGTCGCCGCGCGGCACCGCCTTGACGGAAGCGGGTGTGCTGTCGGCGATCACGGCCGATGACGGCAAGGTCTTCTTCTCGATCAATGTCGATGCCCATGAGGCGCGCGCCTGGGAAGACGTGCGCGCGCAGGCCGAAGCTGCGGTGCGCGCCATTCCCGGCGTCACCACGGCGATGATCGCGCTCACCGCCGAGCGCAAGGCGGGCAGCGCGCCACCGCCGGCCTGCCGCCGCGCCGGCGGGCGGCGGCGTCAAGCCCGCCTCGGCGCACCGGCATCCGCCGCAACCCCCCGGCGGCTCGCCGATGTCGCGGCAGGCGGAGATTCCCGGCGTCAGCGCCGTCATCGCGGTCGCTTCCGGCAAGGGCGGGGTCGGCAAATCGACCACCGCGCTCAATCTCGCGCTGGGCCTGCGCGACCTCGGCTTGAAAGTCGGGCTGCTGGATGCCGACATCTATGGCCCGTCGGTGCCGCGGCTGACCGGCATTCACGAAAGCCCGAACTGCAACGACGATCGCAAGATGATCCCGATCGAGCGCTTCGGGCTGTCGATCATGTCGATCGGCTTCCTGGTCGAGGAAGACACCGCGATGATCTGGCGCGGGCCGATGGTGATGAGGCGATCACCCAGATGCTGCGCGATGTCGTCTGGGGCACGCTCGACGTGCTCGTGGTCGACATGCCGCCGGGCACGGGCGATGCGCAGCTCACGCTCGCGCAGAACGTGCCGCTGAAGGGCGCCGTCATCATCTCGACGCCGCAGGATCTCTCGCTGATCGATGCGCGGCGGGGGCTTGCGATGTTCAAGAAGGTCAACGTGCCCGTGCTCGGCATTGTCGAGAACATGAGCTATTTCCAGTGCCCGCATTGCGGCACGCGCTCGGACATTTTCGGCCATGGCGGCGCGCGGCATGAGGCCGAGCGGCTGGGCGTGCCGTTCCTCGGCGAGGTGCCGCTGCACATGGCGATTCGCGCGACCTCGGATGCCGGCAATCCCGTCGTCGTCAGCGAGCCTGACGGGCCGCATGCGGCGATCTACCGCGCCATCGGCGCGAAGGTGCGCGAGCAGCTTTCCGGCGTGATCGCGGCGGCTTGAACGGGGCGCTTGAAGCAAATCTACCTTTGGGCGATATGCGACTTTCGTACAGTGCTGTCATGCCTTTGTCGCGTTTTCGCCTCCTCCCATCCGTGTTAAGCCCGCCCGGAAAGCCTTCGATTTGGCGCATGAATCGCGTCCCCCAAGAGGGCTAATGAGCACACATGGGAAAACGCCCCTGGAAGGAGATGCTTTGAGATGAAGCGTCGTGATTTTTTGAAGGTTTCCGCCACCGGTGCGGCGGCAGCCGCGGCGGTCGCTTCGCCCGCGATCGCGCAGTCCGCGCCCGAGATCAAGTGGCGCATGACGTCGAGCTTCCCGAAGTCGCTGGACACGATCTATCGGCGGCGCCGAGATGTTCTCGAAATACGTCTCCGACATGACCGACAACAAATTCCAGATCCAGGTGTTTGCCGCCGGTGAAATCGTCCCCGGCCTGCAGGCGCTGGACGCGACCTCCAACGGCACCGTCGAGATGAGCCACACCGTGTCGTACTACTATGTCGGCAAGGACCCGACCTTTGCGATCTACGCCTCGGTGCCGTTCGGCCTGAACGCGCGCCAGCAGAACTCCTGGTGGTATCAGGGCGGCGGCATGGAGCTCGGCAACGAGTTCTTCAAGAAGTTCTTCAGTGATCGGCTTTCCCTGCGGCAACACCGGCACCCAGATGGGCGGCTGGTTCCGCAAGGAGATCAAGACCGTCGCCGATCTCTCCGGGCTGAAATTCCGCATCGGCGGCATCGCGGGCCAGGTGCTGCAGAAGGTCGGCGTGGTGCCGCAGCAGCTCGCCGGCGGCGACATCTATCCCGCGCTGGAAAAGGGCACCATCGACGCGGCCGAGTGGGTCGGCCCCTATGACGACGAGAAGCTCGGCTTCCAGAAGGTCGCGAAGTACTACTACTATCCGGGCTTCTGGGAAGGCGGTCCGACCGTGCACGCCTACTGCAATCTCGACAAGTGGGACTCGCTGCCGAAGAACTACCAGGCGATCGTCACTGCGGCGACCACCTATGCCAACACCTGGATGGCGGCGCGCTACGACCTGCAGAACCCGTCGGCGCTGAAGCGTCTGGTCGCCGGCGGCACGCAGCTCCGTCCCTTCACCAACGAAGTGCTGGAAGCCTGCCTGAAGGCCACCAACGAATTGTGGGGCGAGATCTCGGCCAAGAATGCCGACTTCAAGAAGTCGATCGACGCCATGCAGGCCTATCGCTCGGATGAATATCTCTGGTGGCAGGTTGCCGAATACACCTTCGACAGCTTCATGATCCGCTCGCGCACCCGCGGCTGATCCTGTCCTGAAAACTTAGGCTCTAAGCCTTAAGTCGAAGCCCGGTCTCCTTACGGAGGCCGGGCTTTTTGCGCTGGCGGGGATGGAAATCGGAACCGGGCGTTCCATGTTTCATGCTGAGCAGGCCTCATCACGAAGGCTGCAAAACAACGCAATCCCGAAGGGAAGAAACCATGAAACGCAGAGATTTTATCAAGGTCACCGGTTTGGGCGTGGCGGGCGCGGCTACCGTCGCAGCGCCCGCGATTGCGCAATCGATGCCGGAGATCAAATGGCGCATGACCACGAGCTGGCCGAAGTCGCTCGACACGCTGCATGGCGGCGCCGAGATGATGGCGAAGGTCGTCGGCGAGGCGACCGACGGCAAATTCCAGATCCAGACCTTTGCGGCCGGCGAAATCGTGCCGGGCCTGCAGGTGCTCGACGCCGTGCAGAGCGGCACCGTCGAGATGGGCCACACCGCGCCCTATTATTATTTCGGCAAGGACCCGACCTTCACCTTCGGCTCCTCGATCCCGTTCGGCCCGGACATGCGCATCAACCAGGCCTGGTACGTGCTGGGTGGCGGCCGGGAAATTCTCAACGAGTTCTGCAAGAGCTACAACGTGAACGACGCTGCTCGCCGGCAACACCGGCTGTCAGATGGGCGGCTGGTTCCGCAAGGAGATCAACACCGTCGAAGACCTCCAGGGACTGAAATTCCGCATCGGCGGCTTCGCCGGGCGCGTGCTGCAGAAGCTCGGCTGCGTGCCGCAGCAACTCGCCGGCGGCGACATCTATCCCGCGCTGGAGAAGGGCACGATCGACGGTGCCGAATGGGTCGGCCCCTATGACGACGAGAAGCTCGGCTTCTACAAGGTCGCGCCGCACTACTACTATCCCGGCTGGTGGGAAGGCGGCACCATGCTGCTTGCGATGGTCAATCTCGACAAATGGAATGCGCTGCCGAAATCCTATCAGTCCGTGCTCGAGCAGGCCGGTCACCTCGCCAACAACTGGATGATGGCCAAGTACAACTCCGTCAATCCGATGGCGCTGCGCAAGCTGCTCGCCGCCGGCACCAAGCTGCATGCCTTCTCGCCGCCGATCATGGAGGCGTCCTTCAAGGCGGCAAAGGAGCTGCACAACGACGTCGCGGCGACCAACGCCAACTTCAAGAAGGCCTATGAATCGCTGACCAATTTCTCGAACAACGGCTATTCCTGGTTCCAGGTCGCCGAAGTCGGTTACGACAGCTTCATGGCGCGGCACTCGCAGAGCTGAGTGGGCATCGGTTACGCCAAAAGAAAAACCCCGGAGGCAACTCCGGGGTTTTGTTTTGCGGCTTCGTGTGCCCCGCGCTACTGCTTCGGCTGGCCGAAATCGAGTGGTGGCAGCTCGATCTGCGGCACCTCGATCTTGACCTTGCTGAGGTCGACATCGACGGGCTTGTCGAGCAGGCCGGTCACCGTCCAGGGGAACGCGATCACGAGCAGCACCATGATGGCCTGCAGGCCGATCCAGGGCATGGCGCCCCAATAGATGTCGGAGCTCTTGACCTCCTTCGGCGCCACGCCGCGCAGGTAGAACAGCGCAAATCCGAAGGGCGGATGCAGGAACGAGGTCTGCATGTTGACGCAGAGCATGACGCCGAACCAGATCAGCGCGGCATCGGGGCCGACCACGGGCGCCAGGATCTTCTGCGCGATCGGCGCGATCATCGGCAGGATGATGAAGGCGATCTCGAAGAAGTCGAGGAAGAACGCCACGAAGAAGATAAAGAGGTTGATGAAGATCAGGAAGCCCCAGACGCCGCCGGGCAGCGAGGTCAGGAGATGCTCGAGCCATACGCCGCCGGAGACGCCGAGGAATACCACCGAGAAGCAGGTCGAGCCGATCAGGATGAAGGTGACCATGCAGGTGATGCGCATGGTGGTCTGATAGCCCTGCTTGATCAGGTCGCGCAGGTCGGGGATGCGGACGGCTTCGAGCCCAATCCACACGACCGCGAAATAGGTGATGGCGAACGCGATTTTGAAGACGAGGTTTTCGCTATAGAGCATCGCAACGATGGTTCCGATGCCTGCCGTGATCACGCCGATGATCAGGATCTTGTTGCCGGTCGTGCTGAAGTCCTTGTGGTGGATCGCCGCCAGCACGATGGCGCCGACCGCGCCCATGGCGCCGGCTTCGGTGGGCGTGGCGAGGCCCATCATCATGGTGCCGAGCACGACGAAGATCAGCACCGCGGAGGGGATGATGCCCATCAGGCACTTCTTCCACAGCGCCCAGCCGGTCAGCGTGCGCGCTTCCTTCGGCACCGGCGGCACATGGCTCGGCTTGATGAGGCCGAGCACGAAGGTGTAGCCGGCGAACAGCATGATCTGGAACACCGACGGGCCCCAGGCGCCGAGATACATGTCGCCGACCGACTTGCCGAGCTGGTCGGCGAGCACGATCAGGACCAGCGACGGCGGCACCAGCTGCGTGATGGTGCCGGAGGCCGCCAGCACGCCGGTGATGTAGCGCATGTTGTAGCCGTAGCGGATCATCACCGGCATCGAGATCAGCGCCATGGCGATGACCTGCGCCGCCACCGTGCCGGTGATGGCGCCGAGGATGAAGCCGACGATGATGACGGAATAGCCGAGGCCGCCGCGGATCGGGCCGAACAATTGCCCCATCGAATCCAGCATGTCTTCGGCGAGGCCACATCGCTCCAGTACCGCGCCCATGAAGGTGAAGAAGGGGATCGCGAGCAGAAGCTCGTTGGACAGCACGCTGCCGAACACGCGGCCGGGAATCGCCTGCAGGAAGTTCAGGTCGAAGAACCCGAGATGGATCGAAAGAAAGCCGAAGGACAGGCCGACCGCGGCAAGCGTGAATGCCACGGGGTAGCCGATCAGCATCGCCAGAACCAGGCCGCCGAACATCAGCGGCGGCATCATCTCCAGCGTAATCATTGCGTCGGCCTCTCGTATTTCGCATCGATGGTGACATAGCCCTGGAGGGCCGCGATGCGCTTGATCACTTCCGAGACGCCTTGCAGGGCCAGCAGCACGAAGCCGGCCGGGATCACGAACTTGATCGGCCAGCGGATCAGGCCGCCGGCATTGCCGCGACATTTCGCCCACCGAATAGGCCTGCATGAAGAACGGCCAGGACAGGTAGGCGAGCAACAGACAGGCCGGGATCAGGAAGAACAGCGTGCCGATCATGTCGAGCCAGAGCTGGCCGCGCTCGGTGAGGAACAGATAGAAGATCTCGACGCGGACATGCTCGTTGCGCTTGAAGGTATAGGAGGCGCCGAACATCACCAGGATCGCGAACATGTACCACTGCGCCTCGAGCCAGCCATTGGAGGAGTAGCTGAAGGCGTAGCGGATCATCGCGTTGCCGGCGCTGACCAGGCACGCAATCAGCACCAGCAGGTTACAGATGTAGCCGATCTTCTCGTTGAGTTGGTCGATGGCTGTACTGAGAGCCAACAATGGACGCATCATGTTCTCCGCGGCGCCGCTCCCGAGGGCGCCGATAAGTTCACCAACACAAGCTTTTGCCGCCGCGCGAAGAACGCGCGCAGCCAAGGCTCGTCTGCAAGAGCGATTGCACGGCTGATCCTCCCCGCCAATGCTTTTGCCGTCTTGGCTGCGCGAAAAACCGCGCAGCGGCCCATCCGGCCGCGCAGGCATCAAAAGCAGGGCGCACCATTTCAGCGCGCTGGTGTCCCGTCAATCGGAAAATGGGCAAATTGACGCAAGTTCAAGCCGTTGCCAGACCTTGGGAAGCACTACTTGGGAAGCGCCAACAGGCTGTCCACATGGCACTGGCGGGCGCTGCGGTTCTGCCTCGACCGAATACCCTGCACGCAAAGATCGATCGACCGGTGACGTTCGCCTTGCCGCCGATCAATGGCGCACGGGACGTCGCTGGTATCAGCTCGATCCGCTCGCGCCAATCGACCGGAAGTCACAGACCTTGATCTATCTCAAGCCATTGAGCGGCCGGCGCCGGAAGCTTGCGCTGCCTGAACACGAGAGCCGAACCATCATGAGAGGTCGGAGTGATGGACGGTCAAGGGAGGAGCAGAATGATTAGGTTGATTGCTGTTGCTGGCTTCGCCTTGACGGTCGCAGTATCGGCGCAAGCTATGACATCTGCGCCGATTGTTCTTCAGCCGGACAGCATGATCACGAAAGTCGCTGCTGCCTGCGGCGCGGGCAGGACACGGGTTAACGGTGTGTGCGTGGCAAGAACCACCGTCCGCCAGACCCGCCGGGCCGTGCGCAGATGTGCGACCGGAATGACTTGCTAGCGCTGATGCTTCAGTAGCGCTCCGAAATCGAGAGCGACGAGCGACTTACA
This sequence comes from uncultured Alphaproteobacteria bacterium, assembly GCA_963739755.1. Classification (GTDB taxonomy): domain Bacteria; phylum Pseudomonadota; class Alphaproteobacteria; order Rhizobiales; family Xanthobacteraceae; genus Bradyrhizobium. The sequence continues at coordinate 42,985 of CAVUCB010000014.1, forward strand.
TCAAGCAGCCGATAGCAACGCCATCGTCGTCAGAATAGCTGACAGAAATCCGCCGCCTATCACCGCTGTTTTGAAGAAGGCGTCGCTTTCCACCACCGCCTGACATCGCCGCTTGACGCGGTGCGTAAACAGGCTCGGCGCCTGCGGCGGCGGGCCGACCACATGGCCTGCCTCGAGCGCCGTCTTTACGACAGTCGCTCCCGCTTCGTTTGCGCGCCTTACAGTGATTTGTCGCCGTGCGACGATCCGCCTTTCGCGTTCGGCGCGAATTTCGGCGTCTCGGATGCGTGCGGCGAGCGCCTCCGAACGTGCGCTTGGCAGGCGCGGCAGAGAGAACGCGGCGCCCATCGGGCCGACCGGATTGCTCTCGCAGCGGCCTGGTAACCTGATGCTGGTCGTTGGTGTACTCACGACAATTCCCCAACGGGAATTAGCATGCACCCGCGGAAGGAAACTTGCCAACGAATTTGCAACCGGCGGATCAGTTTTGCCCAAACCGCGGCGCAGTCTGCTTGTCAGGCGGCGTGTCTGCTGAATTGTTGTGATGCACGCGGTTTCAAGGTGCCCGGGTTGATCTAAATCAACGAAGCCATGACACAGGGCGCAACGTTGCTGCCGCAGGTCGCGGCTCTCTGGCGCAACCTGTTCCAAAATCGTCTGGAGCGCGGGCTAGAGGAATACGCTTTTTCGGCAACTGTGGAAGGACAGTAATCATGTCACGTCGAACGATCTTCTCGTTGGCTGCGTCGGTCATCATCGGCATCGCGTGCGTTGCCACGATTTCAACTGATGCGTTCGCATATCGCGGTGGGCGCGCTGGTGTTGGCCGCGTTGGCGGCTATCATGGCGGCGCTTATCGCGGCGCCGCCTATCGTGGCGGTGTTTACCGTGGCGCAGCCGTACGCCGTGGAGTGGCGGTAGGCGTCGGCGCTGCTGCCGTCGGTGCCGCTGCCTACGGAGCTTACGGAAGTTATTACGGGCAGGGCTGCGGATACTATCCCAATCCGCCTTGCCAGTAGAAACTGTCGGAGCGCCTGCTCTGGCCGGATGCTGATCAGGGGCGTGTACTCGTCGGTTAAGTCCGCGCCCCGTCAACGCCGGCGGGCATCAGCCCCCGGTCACGCTCATGTGGCGGCTGACGCTCGGGCGGTTGTGGCGGCGATCGATGATGAAGTCGTGGCCCTTCGGCTTGAGCCCGATGGCGCGGTCGATCGCGGCAGAGAGCAGCTCGTCGCTTTGCGAGGCCCGCAACGGCCTGCGCAGATCCGAAGCATCCTCATGGCCGAGGCAGGTGTGCAGCGTGCCGGTGCAGGTGATGCGCACGCGGTTGCAGGACTCGCAGAAATTATGGGTCATCGGCGTGATGAAGCCGAGCTTGCCGCCGGTCTCGCTGACGCGGACATAGCGCGCCGGCCCGCCGGTGTCGTCGTCGAGGTCGGTTAGCGTGTAGCGTTTGGCGAGCCGCGCGCGCACCAGCGACAGCGGCACATACTGGTCGATGCGGCCGCTTCCGATCTCGCCCATCGGCATCACCTCGATCAACGTCAGCGCCATGCCGTTGCCGTGCGCCCACTGCATCAGCGAGGGGATTTCCTCCTCATTCATGTTCTTCAGCGCCACCGCGTTGATCTTGACGGCAAGCCCCGCCTTGCGCGCTGCTTCGACGCCGGCGAGCACCTTGTCGAGCTCGCCCCAGCGCGTGATGGCACGGAACCTCGTGGGATCGAGCGTGTCGAGCGAGACGTTGATGCGGCGGATGCCGCAATCTGCGAGCTCGTGGGCGAAGCGCGCGAGCTGCGTGCCGTTGGTGGTCATGGTCAGCTCGCGCAGCGCGCCGCTTTGAACATGGCGCGACAGCGAGCGCACCAGTGACATCACATTGCGTCGGACCAGCGGCTCGCCGCCGGTCAGCCGCAGCTTCTTCACGCCCTTGGCGATGAAGGCCGAGCACAGCCGGTCCAATTCTTCCAGCGAGAGCAGGTCGGCCTTGGGCAGGAATGTCATGTCTTCCGACATGCAATAGAAGCAGCGCAGGTCGCAGCGGTCGGTGACCGACACACGCAAATAGCTGATAGTCCGTCCGAACGGGTCGGTCATCGGTCGGTACAGCGAGGGAAGGGGAGCCGGTCCGTTCATTCAAGCAAGCCTTGCGCAAAGCTTTGGGTAAAGCACCGCACGCCCAGCGCGGCGAATATCACAATCTAAGCATGATGGGACCGCGCCACAATGCGCAAGGTTCCGCAAGAGCGGGCATTTCGGGAAATTGGTGCGCTGCGAACGATCAGCGGCTGGCGTTGGGATCAGGGAACGGCGCTTGCGAGCCGCCTGCCGCTGCAGGCTTCGGCGCGGTGACGCGTTTCGGCTTGGTGCCTTTGTGCTTGGGCGGCGGGCCGGCCGGCTGGAGTTCCGCGAATACCGGATTGGGATCGGTGACGGTCGTGGCGGGCGCGGAGAAGTCGCCGGGATTGTGGATCACCTGCACCGGCACGGTCGCCGGCTGGAACTTGTTCAGCGTGTACATCACCGAGAAGCCGGTATCGGGCGCGTTCACGGTGACGGAGCAGGGCGTCTTGCAGCCGGGCCCAAGCGAGGTCTTGGCATCGGCGCCCGGCGGATTGGATTCGAGCTGGACCTGGATTGCGGGTGGCGTGGATTTGAAATAGTCGCTGACCGAGAACGACGAGCAGCCGCCGAGGCTTGCTGCCGCCACTGCAATCGCGATCACACGTCGCATGCTCGATCCGTCACTCACCCCTGCGGCCAACGGCCACATTGCCCAGATCAAACATTAGGAGCCCGTAGAACCCCACGCAACCATATCAAAGCTCATAGTTAATTGATGGTTAACGCCATCAAGATCATTGTAAATCCTTATATTTCAATATCTTATGGCGTGTTTCAGCGCGAATTCAGTTCGCCCACCGCACCCGGCAAGTCACGCATGTGGTGGATCAACCGGTCCGGCTTGAACTCGGCAATCGGCACCTCGGTATAGCCGAAGCTGACGCCGATCACGGGAACCCCGGCGCGCCGCGCGACGCCGATGTCGGTGCCGGCATCGCCGACCATGATGGTCGAGACCATCGCGCCGCCGGCGCGCGCCACCGTCTGCTGCAGGATCGCCGGATCAGGCTTCGAGACGCCAAACGTGTCGGCGCCGCAGATCGCGGCAAAACGAGAACTCAATTCAAGCTGGTCAAGCAGCCGCTTCGACAGCCATTCCAGCTTGTTGGTGCAGACCGCAAGCAGAAAGCCGCGTGCGCTGAGATCGTCGAGCGCGCCCTCGAGCCCCTCGAAGGGGCGCGAGGCGTCCGCGATGTGCTCGGCATAATAATCGATGAAGTCCGCGGTCATGCGGTCGATGTCTTTCACCGTCATGGCGCGGCCTTCCGCCTCCAGCCCACGCTCGATCAGCTTGCGCGCTCCGGCGCCGATCATGTTGCGCGCGGAAGCGAGCGGCACCGGCGGCAGGCCCTCGCGGTCGAGCACGAAATTGAGCGCGCTGATCAGATCGGGCGCGGTATCGACGAGCGTGCCGTCGAGATCGAAGACGATGGTCGGGTTTTTTGACATGGCGCAGCGCTATCGATCTCCGTGACATCGTGCAAGCTGGATGTGCTAGGGCTAGTGCCCCTTTCCGAAGTTCGCTCACCATCGCGGCGCCTTCTTTTGCGAACTTCGGAAAGCAAAGGGCACTAGCAAGTCTATGATTCTAGTGCCGCTTATCGATCTGAAGTCCCTGGGACGAACTCGCCGCTTGCGGTGCAGGGACTTCAGATCGGCGGCACTAGCGGCCGAAATCCGGGAGTGCAGGGGGAGTTCATGCGCGAATTCAAGGGAAAAACGGCCTTCATCACTGGAGGCGCGTCCGGCATCGGCTTGGCGATGGCCAAAGCGTTTGCGGAAGAGGGCATGAACGTGATGCTCGCCGATGTCGAACAAAGCGCGCTGGATCAGGCGCAAAAAGACCTGAACCAGTATGGCAACCACGTCCGCGGCATCGCCTGCGACGTCGCCGATCCCGATCACGTCGAACGCGCCGCGCAGGCGACGTTCTCAACCTTCGGCAAGGTCCACATCCTCTGCAACAATGCCGGCGTCGCCGCCGGCGGCGGCATCGACCAGATCTCGGTCGACAATTGGCGCTGGGTGGTCGACGTCAACCTGATGGGCGTGCTCTACGGCATCCGCTCCTTCCTGCCGCACATGCGTGAGCACGGCGAGGGTGGCCACATCGTCAACACCGCATCGATGGCCGGCGTGATCAGCGCCATGGGATTGAGCCCGTACACGGCGACCAAATACGCCGTCGTCGCGATGTCGGAGGGACTGAGGCCCCAGCTTCAGCCGCTCGGCATCGGCGTCAGCGTGCTGTGCCCGCATTTCGTGCGCACCAAGATCGGCGAGAGCGGGCGCAATCGGCCCGACCGCTACGGCCGGTCGCAGCCGCTCGATCCCAACAGTCAGGCCGCCGCCGTGGTCGCGGAGGTCGCGAGACAGATCGCGGCCGGCCTCGACCCCGCGGACGTGGCCGCGCGCGTCATCAATGCGATCCGCGCCGATGAACTCTACATCTTCACCCATCCGAACATGCGCGAGATCGTCGAGGGGCGGTTCGCCGCCATCGAGGCGGCCATGGACGGGGTAACGGCGGTTTAAAAGTCGACGCATCAGGCCATTTCGCGGCTATTCCCCGTCAAAAAACGAGGCTAAAGCGCGATGGCGGGGCCATCGTGCTTTAGCTTTTTTTGGTTTTGCGCATGATCTTTTCGGAAAACCGGTTCCCACTTTTCCGGATCATGCGCTAGAACCCCCCGCGAAACCGTTCCGGGGGCAGTTTTTCGCGTGGACATGGAAGCATTGAAGCGGCAGGCGGCGGCGCGTGCGCTGGAAGAGGTGCGCGACGGCATGAAGCTGGGCCTCGGCACCGGCTCGACCGCAAAACATTTCGTCGATCTGCTCGGCGAAAAGGTCCGCGCCGGGCTCAAGGTCGTGGGCGTGCCGACCTCGGAGGCGACCCGCGCCCAGGCCGAGCAATGCGGCATCGCGCTGACCACACTCGACGATATCGACCGGCTCGATCTGACCGTCGACGGCGCCGACGAGATCGATCATGCGCTGAACCTGATCAAGGGCGGCGGCGGCGCGCTGCTGCGGGAAAAGATCGTGGCGGCGGCCTCGGATCGCATGATTGTGATCGCCGACGACAGCAAATGGGTCGAGGTGCTTGGCCGCTTTCCGCTGCCGGTCGAGGTGATCCCGTTCGGGCTGGCGGCGACCCGGCGCGCCATGGCAAAAGCCTTCGCGCAATGCGGCGTTTCCGGCGAAATGGTGCTGCGGGAGGCCAGGGACGGCCACGTTTTTGTCACCGATGGCGGCCACTGGATTGTCGATGCCCACCTCGGGCGCATAGGAGATGCCCCGCGTCTGGCGGGTCATCTCGGCGCCATCCCGGGGGTCGTCGAGCACGGGCTGTTCACGGATATGGCTGACACGGCGGTTCTGGCGGGCGGCCAAGGAATTCGCGTTGTTGCGCGGCGGTAAGCCGCAAATCCCAAGGAGAAGCGGAATGAAGAGCGTTTTTAGGATTTTGCCGGCTGCGGGTCTCGCCATGGGAGTGGCCCTGGGGCTGGCCTTCGCCGGCCAACCCGCTGCTGCGCAGCAGGCCGCGGCGCCGACACAGACGCTGAAGCAGGGCACGCCCGCCTGCATGGCGGCGGCCCGTGATATCCTGACCATGAAGAATGCGGCGGCGATGTACTCCAATGCGGTGCCCAACATCGTCCAGCAGACCAAGGACCAGCTGCTCAGCACCAACCTGAACTATCAGAAGGATCTCAATGAAGTTGCTGTCATTGTCGCCCAGACGCTGGCCGGCAAGGAGAAGGAGATCGGCGAGGGCATGGCGCAGATCTACTGCAACGAGTTCACCGAAAAGGAGCTGGTGGACCTCGTCGCCTTCTACAAATCGCCGCTTGGCCAGAAGTTGCTCACGAGTGAGCCCCGGGCAATTCAGTTCAGCATGTCCTATATGAACGGCTGGGCCCAGAACTTCGCCGAGCTCGTCAACGCCCAATTCCGCGCCGAAATGCGCAAGCGGGGCAAGCAGATCTGAAATCTCAAGAGAAGGTCGAGGTTAAGAAATGGCTGCGTTCGACGTCGACCTGTTTGTCATCGGAGGAGGTTCGGGCGGGGTACGCGCCGCCCGGATCGCGGCTGGTCATGGCGCGGCCGTCATGATCGCCGAGGAATACCGCATGGGCGGCACCTGCGTGATCCGCGGCTGCGTGCCGAAAAAGCTGTTCGTGATGGGCTCGCATGTCCATCAGGAGATCGAGGACGCCGCGGGCTTCGGCTGGACCATTCCGACGCCGACCTTCGACTGGCCGACACTGATCAAAAACAAGGACAAGGAAATCGCGCGGCTCGAGGCGGCCTACACCACCAATGTCGAGAAATCCGGCGCGCAAATCGTCAAGACCCGCGCGGTGATCGAGGATCCTCACACGCTTCGGCTCGCGGACGGCAAGACGGTGAAAGCCCGCTACATCCTGATCGCCACCGGCGGCGCGCCCAACCACGGCGCTGACATCCCCGGCATCGAGCACGTCATCTCCTCGAACGAGGCGTTCCATCTCAAGGCGCTGCCAAAGCGCATCGTGATCCAGGGCGGCGGCTATATCGCGCTGGAATTTGCCGGCATCTTTGCGGGCTTCGGCTCCGATGTGACCGTGATCTATCGCGGCGACAACATTTTGCGTGGCTTCGACGAGGATGTCCGCACACATGTGCGCGCCGAGATGGAGAAGCAGGGCATCACCATTCTGACCGGCTGCACCGTCACCAAGATCGACAAGCACGGCAACGACTACACCTCGCATCTGTCCAACGGCTCGAGCCTCGCCTCCGACCAGGTGATGTTTGCGATCGGCCGGCATCCGAACGTGGCCAATCTCGGGCTCGAGAACGCCGGCGTTGCCATCAATCCGCATAATGGCGGCATCGCGGTCGATACCTGGTCGAAGACCTCGGTGCCGAACATCTACGCCATCGGCGACGTCACCCATCGCGTCAACCTGACGCCGGTGGCGATCCGCGAGGGCCATGCCTTTGCCGATACCGTGTTCGGCAAGCGACCCGTACAGGTCGATCATGACACCATCCCCACCGCCGTGTTCTCGCAGCCGGAGGTCGGCACCGTGGGCCTGACGGAAACCGAGGCGCGCGCGCGAGTGAGCCATGTCGACGTCTACAAGACGACCTTCCGGCCGATCAAGGCGACCATGTCCGGCCGCGACACCCGTGTGCTGATGAAGCTTCTGGTCGATGGTCTCACCGACCGCGTGCTCGGCTGTCATATCGTCGGCGACTTTGCCGCCGAGATTATCCAGGCGGTCGCGATCGCCGTAAAGATGAAGGCGACCAAGGCGGATTTCGACGCCACCATCGCGCTGCATCCGACCGCGGCCGAGGAGCTCGTCACCATGCGCACGCCGACCGCGCGCCATGTGCGCGAGGCCGCCGCAGAGTAGCGGCCGTTTTGTTCATCAAAGCTTGCCTGCCGCCGGCGTCGCCTCAGTTCGGCATGCACGCGCGCCCTCGGGCTTGACCCGAGGGATCATGCGTAAACAAGAATTTAGAGCGCGATGTTGACTTATCCTCATCCTCATCCCATCGCGCTCTAGGCGAACTGGCCGGCCGGCTTTCCGCGCTTCACCATTTCGCGGCAATAGCCATAGAGCGCGTCATAGACGATCCACTCGGCGGCATTGAGCGCGTGATCGTCCTTGTAGCCGAGATGCCGGAACCCTTCGGCGACGGCCTGAAGGCCCGGCCCCTCGGCCTGGTGATAGAGCGTGTTGTCGGTATCGGCGCCGTTGACGATCCGGCCGAGCAGCACGAGCGCGGGATCGTCGGTCAGCTTGTACTTCTTCAGGATGGCCTCGAACGAGCATTCCTTGCCGTGATGGCCGAGCTCGACGTCCTTGACGTCGTAGGGAATGGCATCGAGGCGCTTTGCCTCCGTCATCACCTTGTCGGCCGGCGCAAAGATGAACTCGGCGTCCTTATCGACGTATTTCTTGATGAGCCACGGGCAGGCGACACGATCGACCTTGACATGTTCCCGGGTAATCCACTTCATCTGATCCTCCTCAAGTTTATCGTTCAGCTGTCTGCCAGAACGAGAACGCCGCCGTGCTTCGGCGAGATCACGTACAGCCGGTCGGGAACAACGATCGCCGTCGTGTGCGCTCCGGCGCCGGTCATGGTGCGCGTGATGGCGCCGGTTTGCGGATCGATGGTTTCAACCAGTCCGGGGTCGCCAATCGCCACGTGGACGAGGCCGGTCGCCGGATTGAAGAACGTCACATCGGGCACACCTGCAATCGGCCAGACATTGCTGACCTTGCCTGACGTGCTGTCGAGTTCAACCAATGCGCCGTCGTCGCAGGCGGCGTAGAGCCGGCGGCGCGAATGGTCGATGTCGAGGCCGTGCGCGCCTCCGGACGGAAGCTTCCAGCGGATGATATCGCCGAGATCGGGCAGGCGTGCCACCAGCACCATCGATGGCTCGCGGATGCACAGATACAGCCGCTCGGCAGCCTCGTCGGTGACGCACCAGCGCGGCCGGCCCGGCAGATCCATCACGCTCTCGCCGCCGTCCTTCAAACCGTAGACATGCAACGTGGGAGTCGTGCCGTCATCGCCGATGCAGGCGGCAATCCCGAGCCGGCTGCGTTTGACGATGGCGGCACCGTTCGGCCGCGGCCCCGACTTGAACACGGCCCTGGTCTCGAAGGTCGCTCCGTCGAACCAGGTGACGCTGGCTGAGCCGCGGTTGGTGGCGAGGATGTCCCCGTCGTCGGCCACAGCGCCGGCCACGCCCGGAAAGCCCGGCAGGGTGGCGATGTGCTTTTGCGCATCGTGATCGATCACCTCGATGCAGTCGCGCGCGGTGTGCGCGATGAACACCCGCCGTGTTTTCGCATCGAACGCGGCGTGATCGAACTCGCTGTCCGCGCCGCCGGGGATTTCGATCACGCCAAGCGTCTTCAGCGGCACGGCGCTAGCTCTCCCGGCTAAATTGCTCGTAAAGCCTAGCGGCGTTGTCCCATTTGATGGCTTCCATGTAGATGTCGACATATTTCGCGGCGGCTGCGCCATAGTCCATGTGATAGGCGTGTTCATACATGTCGAGCACCAGCACCGGACGGCCGCCGGCGAGCGTTGTCGTATGATCGGCCGCCCATTGGTTGACCAGCCGCTTGTCGCGCGGCGAGTAGGAAAGGATCACCCAGCCCGAGCCGCCGCCTTCCGCCTTGCCCATTGCGGAGAACTCGGCACGCCACCGCTCCATGCTGCCGAAATCACGCACGATTGCCTCGATCAGCGGCCCCTTCGCACTGCCGCCGCCACCAAGCCCGTCAAAATAGATCTCATGCAGGATCATCGAATTGGAGGCGATCAGCTCCTCGCGCTTCAACCCGTTGATGACGAAGTTCGGAGCCTTGGCGAAATCGAGCTCGGCCAACTGCGTGCCGATCGCGTTCAGCCGCTTCACGGCGCCGACATAGTTGTTCTCGTAATGGCTGACGAGCACCTTCTCGGAGATCCCCGTGATGGATTTCGGATCGAACGACATCGGCTTGGCCTGGTAGGGCATCGCTTTGGGTCCCGTCTGTTGATTGGCTTGAGCGAATGCCGGCGTTCCCGCCAGCACCGTGGTCGAGGCGGCGACGGCGCCCACCGTCCTGATGAAGTCTCGGCGTTCGGTATTCATGGTCATTGCAGTCTCCTTCTTCTTCGTCGCCCCGCGGTGAACCTCGGCTCGTCGCGCTTGCTGCCTTGTCAAGCGCGGCGCGCAATCCCTATTCTTTTTTCAATCCGACGATCGTCTTCGCGCCATCGATAATCTCGACGGTGATTTCCACCTGATCGCCGTCGCGCGCTGCGTCGAACACAAGGCCGTCCTGGACCTTGAAGTCGGCGCTGGCGTCCCTGGCAAGGCGCAAGGTGATGCGGTCGTTGCGCTCGTCGATGCCGGCGACCACGCCCCGCAGCGTCTCCTGCGGCCGCGGCCGCTCGGTCAGTGCGGGAATGAGGTCGTCGATGTGATGCACGATGACATCGCGCGCGGCGGCGTAGTCCTTTGTCGCCGGCGGCACGTCGGACCAGTAGTTCACCTCGGCCACGCCGCGCTTGTCGTCAGGCACGGCGTCGAAGGCGATCACCTTGACGGCGCCGGCCGCTTCGCTCGGCATCAGGGGTTGCGGCACGTCATTGAGCGGCGCGAGGCCGTCCAGATTGAGGTTGTCCCTGATCCTGGTCGGGATCGAGTTGTCCGCCTCGATGCCCCGCGAGATCGCGGTGTAGGGAAGGCCGCGCTCTCTGGCGATCCGGTTGAAATGCGCGGCCGCCATCTGGCTCTTCACGGAGCCGTGGAGGCACACAAACATGATCGTCTTGCTGTCGGGCGCGACCGCGTCAGCCGCCGATGCGGCAACGGTGGCCTGGCCGAGACCGAGCATGATCAAGGCGAGCAATCGACCGGCCGTGGTGATGAGGAAATTGACTTGTCTCGAACCGTCCATGCGCAATCACCTCGATAAATCGAGCGTTGCGCAGAGCTTGGACGGGAGCCGTCTGAAGGGGAGTTTGCTTTGTCCCCAAGCGAGTTTCTAGTTCGAGCGCGCCGCCAAGGCAAGTGACACCATTGTGGCGATGCCCTGATTGTGTTCGCGTATCCCGCCTCGGTGGCTGCCGCCGTCAACGGCTTCAGAACATCAATGTCACGCCGGAGACGAACAGCAGCGCGAGCACGGTTTTCCGGAACGTTGTTTCGTCAATTTTTCCGAACATCTTGAGGCCGAGCCAGGTTCCGGCGACGACGCACGGCAAGCCCATCACAAAGAGTTTAGCCGTCTCCGCGGTGGTGGTTCCTTTGGCGCCGAGCCAGATCGCGCTCATCAGGAACACTGCGACCGCCACCAGATCAACGCCTACTCACTTCTGATCTTGCGGCGGGCTGGCTTGCTGGATCGGAGGCGGGCTGCTCTGACGATTATCCGGCGCGCTGGTTTGGTCGCTGGCCTGGAGCCAGGTCGGCATTCGCACCAGCGAATTGTCGAGGTGGTTGATGAGCCATGCTCCTCCGAGCGCGATGACCCCAGCCAGCATGACGTGGGGCAGAGTTCGCACCAGCACGCCAAGCAGATGCGCAAATGCGCTCAATATCGCAACCCCTGCGTAGAAGAGCTCCCGGCCAACCTGGAACAGCGCCCAGACTACTGCCGCCAGAATCAAGACCAGGAGAATCTCTTTCCATAGCGGCCACTCCTGCCACGGCACCGCCATGAGCTTGCTGATCTGGTCGACCGACCACATCCCAGATGAGTTCGACGAAGCGGAAGATCGCGGAAATCCCGTCATGCAGGAATTTCAAGAGCTGATCGAAAACCTGTTTCATGGCGAAACCCCTGACTTCGACGCGCCTCGCAAGTCAGAACGCGAAGAGGGAGCGTGGGTTCCCGAAATAGGCTCCTAAAGGCAGGCACGCCTGCTCAACCATTTGCGGTCTTGCACTTTGACCGGAGAGCAGCGCGATCTCCCCCCAATCACTCCGCTTGCAGCCATTCCGCAGCACCGCGCCACAGCGTGTCGCGGTGGTCGGGGCGGAAGAAGCCGAAATGCCCAAGTCTGCTCGCGCCGACATCGGCGGGCGTCACCGTGATGATGTCAGGCTTGGTCGCGATATAGCCCTTGCAGAGCAGTTCGACCGCCGGACGCGTCGCCCAGGGATCATCCGAGAGGCACAACGCGCGCAACGCGCCCTTGTACTTGGCAAAGTTGGCGAGGCCGAGCGATCTGTCGTCAAACAGATAATGCGGGCTGTTCACCCAGCCTGTCCATTGCAGGAACACGCCCTTCGGCAGGTCCTCGCCGAGCCCGCTCCAGCCTGGCGCATAGCCGAGCGCGCGGGTGAGGGGAGTGCCGACAAAGTTGAGCATGACATAGACGCGATAACGCTCTGGCGAGGCCATCAGCTTCCAGTAGCCGGCTTGCGCCGCGACGAACAGCGCGCGCGAAACCTCGGTGTTGTTGGGCAGCAGCCCGAGCGCCTGGCCGCCGAAGGAATGCCCGACATAGCCGAGCGGCAGGTCGTGGTAGCGCTCGCGCATCCAGCGCACCGCAGAGGTCGTAGTCGAGCGCCGCCCAGTCCGTCATGGTCGCCTTGAAGCCCTTCAGCGACTTCTTGCGGTTATAGCCTTCCAGCGCAAACTGCCTGGAGCCGCCGATGCCGCGGTAGTCGTAGGTGAGAACCGCGCAGCCGCGCCGCGCCAGATAGCCGGCAAAGCCGCGATAGATTTTCCGCGGCATCGCGGTGGCGGAATTGATCAGCACGGCGTGCCGCTTGGCGCCGCGGGGCAGAAACAGGGTCGCCGCCAGCGGATAGCCGTCGGCGGCCGGAATCGTGATGTCGTCGGCAAAAACGTCGTCCAGCGCGGCTTCCGTCACGGCGCTTTCCCCTCGGTTCTCTGTGTTTTGCTTTAACAAAAGCGAATTTGGCTTTTGCCGCAAGGGCTTGTCTTGATGGGCTAAATGCAGGTAGCAGTTGCAGGGGAGCCACTGTATAACGCGGCCCTTCAGAGACCATCGATAAGTAGCGGTTTTTGCTCAGGAGTTAACCTAATGTCCGAGCGGTGGACACCCGATAGCTGGCGCGCCAAGCCGGTGCTGCAAATGCCCGACTATCCCGACGCCAAGGCGCTGGCCGATGTCGAGGCGCAGCTTGCCACCTTTCCGCCGCTGGTGTTCGCGGGCGAGGCGCGCAACCTGAAGAAGGCGCTTGGCCGGGTCGCCGCGGGCGAGGCCTTCCTGCTGCAGGGCGGCGATTGCGCCGAGAGCTTTGCCGAGCACGGCGCCAACAATATCCGCGACTTCTTCCGCGTGCTGCTGCAGATGGCGGTGGTCCTGACCTATGCCGGCGCGCTGCCGGTGGTGAAGGTCGGCCGCATCGCCGGCCAATTCGCCAAGCCGCGCTCCTCGCCGACCGAGAAGGTCGGTGGCGTCGAGCTGCCGAGCTATCGCGGCGACATCATCAACGACATCGCGTTCACCAGGCAAGCGCGCACGCCGGATCCGCAGCGCCAGCTGATGGCCTACCGGCAGTCGGCCGCGACGCTGAACCTGCTGCGCGCGTTCGCGACCGGCGGCTTATGCCAATCTCGGCAGCGTGCATCAGTGGATGCTGGGCTTCCTGAAGGATTCGCCGCAGTCCCGCCGCTACAAGGAGCTGGCGGACCGCATCTCGGACGCGCTCGAATTTCATGCGCGCCTGCGGCCTCGATCTCGAAAGCCATCCGGAGCTGCGCGCGACCGATTTCTACACCAGCCATGAAGCGCTGCTGCTCGGCTACGAGCAGGCGATGACGCGGGTCGATTCCACGACCGGCGACTGGTACGCGACCTCGGGCCACATGATCTGGATCGGCGACCGCACGCGCCAGCTCGATAACGGCCATGTCGAATATTTCCGCGGCATCAAGAACCCGATCGGCCTGAAATGCGGGCCGTCGCTGAAGGCCGACGAACTGTTGAGGCTGATCGACGTGCTCAATCCCGACAACGAGCCCGGCCGGCTGACTCTGATCAACCGCTTCGGCTCCGACAAGGTCGCCGACCATCTGCCGGGCCTGATCCGCGCGGTGAAGCGCGAGGGCCGCATGGTGGTGTGGTCGTGCGATCCCATGCACGGCAACACCATCACCTCGACATCCGGCTACAAGACGCGGCCGTTCGACCGCATCCTGTCTGAGGTGAAGAGCTTCTTCGCCATCCACGCCGCGGAAGGCACCCATCCCGGCGGCGTCCATCTGGAAATGACCGGCCAGGACGTCACCGAATGTATCGGCGGCGCGCGCGCCATCACGGACGAGGATCTCAACGACCGCTACCACACGGTCTGCGATCCCCGTCTGAATGCCGAGCAGTCGATCGACATGGCGTTTCTGATCGCCGAACTCCTGAAACAGGAACGGGGCGGCAAGGTGAAGCCGGTGCCGGCAGCAGCGGGATTTTAGACTTTGCTGCGACTTTGGCGGGCCACGCTCAACTCTCGCAACGGCATGATCTTCGCGGTTCGCTCCGAACAGGCGATCCGCGAGGAGTTGGTGGCGCTGGTGCTGGCCGTGCCCGCAGCCTGGCTGGTCGGCGCGACCGCGATGCGCCGGGTCGAGCTGGTCTGCGCGGTGGGGCTGGTCCTGGTGGTCGAGCTCCTCAATACCGCGATCGAGAAGCTCGCCGACCGCCTGACCACCGATCACGATCTTCAGATCGGCCGGGTCAAGGACATGGGCTCGGCCGCGGTCGGCGTGACGACGCTGATGGCCGCCGGGTTCTGGCTGTTTGCCCTCGTCGAGCGCATGGGCGTGATCTGAAGCTGGCGATTGCAGTTCGGCGCGCGCCGCGTTGCAACCATATGAGCTATGTCATGAGCGAACGAGCGGCAGAATTCAAGATCACGTTGGCCCAGCTGAACCCGACGGTCGGCGACGTCGAAGCCAACGCCGCGAAAGCGCGCGCTGCGCGTGCGCGTGCCAAGGCCGACGGCGCCGATCTCGTGGTGCTGTCCGAGCTGTTTCTCGCCGGCTATCCGCCGGAGGATCTGGTGCTGAAGCCGGCATTCCAGTCGGCCTGCCGCGCCGCGACCGAGGCCCTGGCGCGCGAAACCGCCGATGGCGGCCCGGCGATGCTGATCGGCACGCCCTGGGTCGAGGACGGCAAGCTCTATAATGCCTGCGCGCTGCTCGAAGGCGGGCGCATCGCCGCGATCCGCTACAAGGCCAATCTGCCGAACTACGGCGTGTTCGACGAAAAGCGGCTGTTCGCGCGCGGGCCGGCCGCGGGGCCGATGACCGTGAAGGGCGTGCGGGTCGGCGTGCCCATTTGCGAGGACATCTGGCTGGAAGAGTCCTCCGAATATGAAAACGTCGTCGAATGTCTGGCGGAGACCGGCGCCGAGATCATCGTCGTGCCCAACGGCTCACCTTATGCGCGCGACAAGAGCGACGTGCGGCTGTCGATCGCGGTCGCCCGCGTCACCGAAAGCGGGTTGCCGCTGATCTACCTCAACCAGGTCGGCGGCCAGGACGAACTGGTATTCGATGGCGCCTCGTTCGCGCTCAATGCCGACCTTTCGGTCGCGGCGCAGCTGCCGGCGTTTTCCGAGCACATCACCACGCTGGGCTGGAACAAGGGCGAGGACGGCAGCTGGCGCTGCTCGGGCCCGATCGCGCCCGAGCTCGACGCCGACAAGGCCGATTATGCGGCCTGTGTGCTCGGATTGCGCGACTATGTCCGCAAGACCGGCTTTCCCGGCGTGCTGCTCGGCATTTCCGGCGGCATCGATTCCGCTTTGTGCGCGGCGATCGCGGTCGATGCGCTCGGCAAGGAGCATGTCCGCGGCGTCATGCTGCCGTTCCGCTACACAGCGCAGGTCTCGCTCGACGATGCGGCCAAGCTCGCGAAGAATCTCGACATCCGCTACGAGGTGTTGCCGATCGCGGACGCCGTGAACGGCTTTGAGAAGATCTCTCCGTTCCGTTCGCAGGGCTGGAGCGTGACATCACCGAGGAAAATCTGCAGGCGCGCACCCGCGGCACGCTCCTGATGGCGATTTCCAACAAGACCGGCGCGATGGTGGTGACGACCGGCAACAAGTCGGAAATGTCGGTCGGCTATGCCACGCTGTACGGCGACATGAACGGCGGCTTCAATCCGATCAAGGACATCTACAAGACCGAGGTGTTTCGGCTGTCGAGCCTGCGCAATTCCTGGAAGCCGGATGGCGCGCTCGGACCTTCGGGCGAGGTGATCCCGCCCAACATCATCACGCGCCCGCCGACGGCGGAATTGCGCGAGAACCAGACCGACCAGGATTCGCTGCCGCCCTACGACATGCTGGACGCGATCCTGGAGCGCCTCGTCGAGCGCGAGGAGCCGCTCGCTTCCATCGTCGCTGCCGGTTTTGACCGCGACGTGGTGGCCCGCATCGATCGCCTGCTCAACATCGCCGAATATAAACGCCGCCAGGCGGCGCCGGGCGTGAAGGTCACGAGCCGCAATTTCGGCCGTGACCGCCGCTATCCCATCACCAATCGTTTCCGCGACGGGGAAATCCGTTGCCCGAGCCGGACGAGACGCTGTTCCCGCGCGCGGCGCGCGCCTCTGCGGAAGCGTTCGAGGGCTAGCCAGACGGTAGGAGCGCGGCAACGCCCTTCTTCTTTCTCCCGGGGGGCAGAAGGCGTCGCGGACAAGTCGCGACGGACGACAGGGGTCTGCTAATCGCGAGCGCGAAAG
>CAVUCB010000015.1:0-41710 GCA_963739755.1 uncultured Alphaproteobacteria bacterium
TCGCCGGCCTGAGCGGCGTGCTGGCGGCGGACAGTCGGCCTTGAACTGACCATGGGCACCGACCTCTTGATGCCGAGTTTCATCGCCATCATCGTCGGCGGCGTCGGCCGCCTGCCGGGCACACTGCCTGGCGGCCTCCTGATCGGCGTCGCCTCCGGCTGTGACCGCCGTCTTCTTCCCCTCGGCAAGCGAGGCCGTCATCTATGTGATGATGGCGGTGGTGCTGCTGGCGCGGCCGCGCGGCCTGTTTGGCGAAGAAGGAATGATGTCTTGACCGCCATACAGACCCGCAAGCTGATCGTCCTCGTTGCGATCTGGGCCGTGCTGCTGTTCGCGCCGTACTGGATGGCACCGCTCGGTGGCTATACCGCGCTCGCGACCCGCGTGCTGGTGCTGGGGCTCGCCGCGATGTCGCTGAACTTCCTGCTCGGCTTCACCGGCGTGCTGTCTTCGGCCACGCCGCCTGGTTCGGCCTCGGCGCCTATGGGGCCGGCCTCACCCTCAAATATCTCGCGCTGAGCACGCCGCTGGCGGTGATCGCCGGCATCCTGCTCGGCGGCCTTTGCGGCGCCATTCTCGGACTGCTGCTTGTCCGGCGGCGTGGCGTCTATTTCGCCATGGTCACGATCGCCTTCGGCCAGGTGTTCTATTACATCGCCTTCCAATGGAGCTCGCTGACCGGCGGCGACGACGGCCTGCGCGGCTTCCACCGCCAACCGCTCGATTTCGGCTTCTTCAAGCATCGACATCCTCGGCAACGACAACGCTCTTCTATTATTTCGTGCTGTTCTGCTTTGCGCTCGCGGTCGGCGCGCATGGCCTTCATCCTCCGCTCGCCCTTCGGCCGCACCATGATCGCGATCCGCGAGAACGAGCGCCGCTCGCGCTTCCTCGGCATCCCGATCGAGCGGCACATCTGGATCGCCTTCACGCTGTCCTGCTTCTTCATGAGCTTTGCCGGCGCGCTCTATGCGCTGGTGAACAATTTTGCCGATCCGCGCGGCCTGCATTACAGCCAGTCCGGCGATTTCGTCATGATGGCGGTCATGGGCGGCATGCGCAGCTTCTGGGGTCCCCTGCTTGGCGCCTTCGTGTTCGTCGTGGTGCAGGACTATCTCTCCAGCATCACCGTGAACTGGATGTCGTTCGTCGGCCTCTTGTTCGTGCTCGTCGTGCTGTTCTTCCCGCGCGGGCTGCTCGGCTTCTTCCAGACGGAGCAAGGCATGAACGTCCTCGAGATCAACAACGTCACCAAGCGCTTCGGCAACCTCGTCGCCGTGCGCGACGTATCGCTGAACGTCGCCAAGGGCGAGCTCTGCGCCATCATCGGGCCGAACGGCGCCGGCAAGACCACCTTCTTCAACCTGATCAGCGGCTATTTCCCGCCGACGACAGGCACGATCATCTTCGACGGCCAGGACATCACAAAGCTCGCGACGCATCAAGCGCGTCGTGCGCGGCATGGCGCGCACCTTCCAGATCACCGAGATCTTTCCCGAGCTCACCGTGTTCGAGAATGTCCGCATCGCCACCGAAGTGGCGAGCGGCTACCGCCTGCGGCCCTGGATCAACCGCGCCGAGGCGGCCAAGGTCCACGCCCATGTCGAGGACACGCTTGAAGCTGGTCGCGCTGGAGGCCAAATCCGACCGCCTGGTCGGCGAGCTCGCCCATGGCGACCAGCGCGCCGCCGAGATCGCCATGGCGCTGGCGCTTAAGCCGCATCTGCTCCTGCTCGACGAGCCGACCGCCGGCATGGGCGACCAGGAGACGTTCCAGATCACCCAACTGATCCGCAAGCTGCACCGCGACAGCAACTACACCATCGTGCTGATCGAGCACGACATGCGCGTGGTGTTTCATCTCGCCGACCGCATCTGCGTGCTCGATCAGGGCCGCATGCTGGCGCAGGGCACGCCGCAAGGAGATCGCCGCCAACGAGGCCGTTCAGGCCGCCTATCTGGGCAACGCCGCATGACCGCAGCACTCACAGCCGAGGGCCTGCACACCTATTACGGCAAGAGCCACATCCTGCATGGCGTCAGCCTCGAGGTCGCCGAGGGCCGGATCACCGCGCTGCTCGGCCGCAACGGCGCCGGCAAGACCACGACCTTGCGCAGCCTGATGGGACTGACGCCGGCGCGCGAAGGCAAGATCACGATCTTCGGCGAGGACACCACGCGCTGGCCGACCTTCCGCATCGCCTCGCTCGGCGTCGGCTATGTGCCGGAGGGCCGGCGCATCTTCGCCAATCTCAGCGTCGAGGAAAATCTCAAGGTGCCGCTGGAGCGCGCCGGGGCCCTGGACCATCGAGCGCATCTACAAGCTGTTTCCGCGGCTGGAGGAGCGCAAGCAGAACCGCGGCCGCCAGCTCTCCGGCGGCGAGCAGGAGATGCTCTCGATCGCCCGCGCGCTACTGCTCAATCCGCGGCTGCTTATCCTCGACGAGCCCTCGCAAGGGCTGGCGCCGCTGATCGTGCGCGAGGTGTTCCGGATCGTGCAGCAGATGAAGGACGAGGGCATCTCGGTGCTGCTGGTCGAGCAGAATGCGCGCATGAGTCTCGAGATCGCCGACGACGCCTATGTGCTCGACGACGGCGCCGTGGTCTATTCCGGCTCCGCGCGCGAGCTCGCCGCCGATGACGCCCGCGTCCGCGCACTCGCCGGCGCCAGCGCCGAGGAATGGACGCTGGCTTGAAGGGCTGCGCTTGCTTTTACTGATTCGAATTTCAAAGAGCGACACTGCTCGCAGCCTCGTCATTGCGAGGAGCTTTGAGACAAAGCCTCGCATTCTCGCGGCACGAAATGCCCGAGCGATGCATCACGTTGTCCCTCCAAAGACAGAGGGCGCAGGGAAGACCGGGTGCCGGCTGCACCCGCAGCCTCGTGTGCAAAGGGTAGAAAGCACACGAGTAGTCACCACAGGTTCAACCGGAGCGACCCGGCCTTCCCCGCGCAATGGCTTACGGCTTATAACGCGCTCTCCCCGGAGACCGGGCTCTGTTGCCTCCGTCGCCCGGAAATCGTCCGCGAGCTTGATCCCGGCATCGGGCAGGGGAATCGCATATGGGTTTTGGACGGCTATTGCCTTGTTCTGAAATAAAGATTCTGAAGACGGCTCCAGAATCATGGAGATCGTCAGATGGGCAAATTGTAGGAAATTTCAGCGCGTGCCGGATCCGCGCGCGCACAATGCAAGGCACGAGCTTCTGGACGTGCTGTCCATCGCGTTAGCCGCTGTGCTGTGCGGAGCGGAATCGTGTGCGGATATGGCGGACTTCGGACAATCGAAGGAAGGGATGCTGCGGCTTGTGCTTGGATTGGAGCATGGGATTCCAAGCCACGACACGTTCAGCCGGGTGTTCCGCCTGCTCGAGCCGGAAGCCTTCGAGCGCGCATTCCGCCGGTTCATGGCGGCGTTTGCGAGGGCTAACAAGCTCAAGCTGTCCGGAGTGGTGGCGATCGATGGCAAGGCTTTGCGCGGGGCTTACGAGCGTGGCGGCAAGACCAGCCCATTGCATCTGGTTAATGTTTTTGCGGTGGATGCCCGCATGGCGCTGGCCCAGCGGAAGGCACCCGGACGCGACGAGACCAAAGGGGCTTTGGAGGTACTGCAGCTTCTCGATCTCGAAGGCAGCATCGTTACGGCCGATGCGCTGCACTGCAGGCGCGGGTTTGCAGCGGCGGTACTGGAACGCGGTGGCGACTACGCCCTGGCAATCAAGGCCAATTGCCGTCCTTTGTTCAAAGCCGTCACGCAGCAATTTGCGCGATCGGGCAAGCGCAGCAGCGCCAAACAGATCGAACCATCCGCGCACGATCGAAGCGAGGCCCGCCGCGCAACGGTCATCCGCAATACCAGACTGGCCGAACTCCACCGCTTTCCCGGTATCGCAGCTGTCGGGCGGATCACATCGCGCAGACGTCTGCGAGGGCAGCATGCCGATGCCCCTCTCGTCCGCTACTATGTCCTATCAAAATACATGTCACCGAAGAGACTTCTGCATGTCACCCGGAGCCATTGGGGCATCGAGAACCGGCTGCATTGGGTACTCGACGTTCATTTCTCCGAGGATCGTAATCGAGCGCGAAAGGACCATGCGCCCGAGAATCTTGCCCTCCTGCGAAAGCTCGGTCTCAACATCCTGCAAGCGCTTCCACTTCAGGCCTCGATACGCCGCAAAATCAAGCGCGCTGGCTGGGACAACGCATTCCTTTTGCAGGCAATCAGCCATATGCGATAGCCCTGACGGCATCGGGGGATCAGGACCAAACGCCTTTGCCGTCCGCACCGGCCGCGTTCGTCAACTGCGCCAATACGTCCATCGCATCCCGCACCCAACGTTCGTGACGATCGCGAAGCGCCCCTTGATCGGGCACGGAATGCGGGAAGATATGCACTATTTCTGATTTTCGTAAAGGAAAATATTTTTGCGAAGCGGCCTGACTGCCCAATTCAGCTTAAATCGGCTCGCGAAATCAGTTTTTTGGCGCACGCGATTTCGGCGCGGTTCAGCGCCGCGAGAGCGTGGTGAATGGACGGAATCGATCAAATTGATTTGCCCGTCGTCGTGCAAACAGCCGGTCTCGCGCGCCGGATGCAGAGCGGCGCGCGATGCTGTCGCTACATGTCCGTCGCGGTCGCCACATGTCCGTTGTTGGCGGACGTGCGGACCTAGCTCGAACGCAGCCCAAAGTCGGAGTTTGACCGCTTCGGACAAAGGACGACCGCAGAAAACTCATAACTACGCGACTGCCGCGATCGACCTGGGCTTCACCAAGTATTCTTTCAGGAGCACATTCGCTGCATCGACTTCCGCGAGCGACACGTCATATCCCCAGAGATCGGCGAGGTGTTGAAGGACATGTATCGCGTCCGTCTCGTGCAGCTGGGCTCCTCCTACGACTGTGTGCTGCAGCATCAAGCGACGATCACCGGCGAGATCGACGTCGACCACCTCGATGTTCGCATCGAGGACTCCGACGTCATACTGTCGCGACAACTCTCGCCGAATACGACGATAGCCCCGCTCGTCGTGAATGGCATCTACTCTGACGCCGGCGCTCTCACGAGGATCGTCGTGCAGATGGAACATTCGCATTTGCCGAATGAGCCGAGGGCTGAGAAACTGACTGAGGAAACTCTCGTCCCTATAATTTGCCCAGATATCGCGTAATACCTCCATTGCATCCCCGGTTCCGGCAATATCCGGAAACCATTCATTATCCTCGTTGTCGGGACGGGTGACGATGCGCTCGATATCCTGCATCATTGCAAAACCCAACGCATAGGGGTTGAAGCCTGAAAAGTAAGGATGATCAAAATCAGGCTGCAAAACCACGTTTGTATGCGATTGCAAAAATTCAAGAAAGCTTCCGTCGGAAATTCGGCCCTCCTCGTGCAAGCGAGACATGATGCGGTAGTGCACGAACGTCGCGGCGCCTTCGTTCATGACGCTGGTCTGCCGCTGCGGGTAAAAATACTGCGCCATGTTACGCACGATGCGAAGCAACTCTCGCTGCCAAGCCTGGAGGCGTGGAGCGGTTTTCTCAAGAAAATAAAGCAAGTTTTCCTGTGGCAGTCGGAGCAAGGCCCGCCGCCGTTCGCCGGTCAACGCTGCCGCGCCCTTGAGCGGCCCGGTCGGAACCGTTCTCCAAAGATCGTTGAAGGCACGTTCTTCATAAGACCGGCGTTCTCCCGCCCGTCGCTCTTCTGCACGAAGATCGAGGGACTTCTTGCCGGGATAGCGATCGACCCCGTGCGACATCAGAGCATGTGCGGCATCCAGCGTTTGCTCAACGAGAGTCCTGCCATGACGATGCTCGCATTGCGCAACATAGCCTTTTGCAAATTCGAGGTAATTGAGAATGCCCTCGGCATCCGTCCATTGTCTAAAAAGATAATTGTTCTTGAAAAAGTGATTGTGGCCGAACGCTGCATGCGCAATCACCAGCGTTTGCATAGTTGAGGTGTTTTCCTCCATTAAGTATGAAATACACGGCGAACAGTTGATTACAATTTCATATGCGAGGCCCTTCAAACCCTTGCGGTAGGAGGCCTCTTCATGTGCGAAATGTTTGCCGAACGACCAGTGCTTATATAACAGCGGCAAGCCGCCGGAGGCGCACGCATCCAACATCTGCTCCGATGTAATGATCTCAATCTGGTTGGGGTAGGTGTCCAGCTTCAATTGAGATCTTGCAATCTCTTCACAAGCATCGTGAATACGTTGCAGCGTAGCAAAGTCCCAGTCCGGTCCATCGAACAGGCGTCCGGCGTTCGCGCTCATCGCACGACCTCTATATGGTTTTGGCTACGATGAAAAAGATCACGAAAGACCGGGAAAATCTCGGAACGGCTGGTAACCTTGCGTATCGACAGCGGCGCCCCGCTATCATGCAGTCGCTGATACAGCGTCCACAGCGATGAATCGGGCCTCACGAACGTGCTATCACTGGCTTTGCCCACCTCAATGTAAGCAAAGAATTGGCTGACCGGGAGAACCATTTCGGTAAGGAGGCGGCTCACGGCTTCTCCGTCCGAATGAGAGTTGTCGCCATCGGAAGCTTGGGCTGCATAAATATTCCAATCGGCAGGGCGAAAACGCGACCGAACGATGTCGTGCATCTCCTTCAACGCACTTGAAACCAAGGTGCCGCCTGATGCCCGGCCATGGAAGAACGTTTCTTCGTCAACTTCTTCAGCCCGATCGGTGTGACGGATGAACACGATCTCGACGTGACGATAGCGTCGCTTGAGAAACACGTAGAGCAGCATGTAAAAGCACTTGGCCAAGTCCTTCATGTGCTCGGACATCGAGCCGGACACGTCCATCAGACAGAACATGACTGCTTGCGTTACCGGCTTCGGAACGGTTTCGAAACGTCGGTATCGTATGTCGATCGGATCTATGAACGGTATCCGACGAAGTCTCCCCTTCAGCGCCTCGATCTCTTCGGTCAGCTCGATCCGCCGTGGTTCTTCGTCGCAATCGGCCAAGTCGGCCTCGAGCTGGGCGATGGTTTCTAGCCGCGGACGCCTTAAGGCGACCCGCCGAGCCATTGCCAAACGCACCGTTCGGCTGACCGAGAGGTTCGCCGGGGAGCCCGAGTTGGTATAGCCGGCGCGGTGATTGCTCTCGCTCTCCGCGCTGGCCAACCTTCGCTTGGCGAGATCGGGCAATTCGAGATCATCGAGGAACAGGTCGAGAAACTCGTCGCGGCTGAGAACGAACTCTGAACGCGTCCACGCTATCGCCTTCGCCGGGCCCAGACGCCTTTCCGCCCATCTTTCCGGAACGCGGCAATACATCGCCTTCGACATACTTCTTGTTTCCGGGAAGCACCATGTCACGAGTGCCGCCTTGACGATGAAAGCGCGGTTCGCCCATCCCGCCGAGCGGAATACTGACCTCGCCGCCCTCCAGGACATCCTTGATGTCGCGGTCCCCGGAAATCCTCTTGACCGCATCCTGAACCAGCGCTTTTGCGCGACGCAGGAACCGTTGTCGATTTTCGAGGCTTTTGCTGCCCGGATTCAAACGTCTGTCGACGATGTGCATAGTCATCTTACATCGGGTTCAGCCGGCCTGCTTTACGCGCATGTACCACTCGACGAGCCGACGAACCTGACGCTCAGTGTAGCCGCGCTCCACCATCCGTTCGACGAACTCTCCGTGCTTCTTTTCGGTATCACCATCCTTCTTCGATCCGAACGAGATGACCGGGAGCAGATCTTCCACCTGCGAGAATATTCGCTTCTCGATCACCTCGCGGATCTTTTCATAGCTAGTCCAGGCCGGGTTCTTTCCGCCGTTCTGGGCCCGCGAGCGAAGCGAGAATTTGACGACCTCGTTGCGAAAGTCCTTGGGATTGGCGATGCCCGCCGGCTTCTCGATCTTGGTGAGCTCCTGATTGAGAAGCTCGCAATTCATCAATTGGCCGGTGTCGGGATCCTTGAAGTCCTGATCTTCGATCCAGGCGTCGGCGTAGTCGACGTAGCGATCGAACAGGTTTTGACCATAATCCGAGTATGATTCGAGATAGGCTTTTTGGATTTCGTTGCCGATGAATTCCGCATAGCGCGGCACCAGCTCGGCCTTGATGAATTCGAGATAGCGCTTTTCGACTTCCTCAGGCAACTGCTCACGCCGGATGGCCTGCTCAAGAGCATACATCAGGTGGACGGCATCTGCACCGACTTCGGCGGTGTCGTGATTGTAGGTCGCGGCCAACACCTTGAACGCAAAGCGCGTCGAGACGCCGTCCATGCCCTCATCGACCCCGGCAGCATCCCTGTATTCCTGGACGCTACGGGCTTTCGGGTCGGACTCCTTGAGACTTTCGCCGTCATAGACACGCATTTTCGCGAAGACCGTCGAGTTTTCGTGCTTGCGCAGGCGCGTCATGACCGAGAATCGCGCGAGCGTCTCCTGCGTGGCCGGCGCGCAGGGGGCGGAGGCGAGTTCGGACCCCTGAATAAGCTTGGTGTAGATCTTTTGCTCCTCGGTCACCCGAAGGCAATACGGCACCTTGATGACGCAAATTCTGTCGATGAAAGCTTCGTTATTCTTATTGGTCTTGAAGCTCTGCCATTCGGATTCGTTCGAATGCGCGAGGATGACGCCTGTGAACGGAATCGCGCCTATGTTCTCGGTGCCGATGTAATTGCCCTCCTGCGTCGCTGTGAGTAGCGGATGCAGCATCTTGATGGGCGCCTTGAACATCTCGACAAATTCGAGGATGCCCTGGTTGGCGCGATTCAGACCGCCGGAATAGCTGTAGGCATCGGGATCATTCTGGGCGAACGTCTCCAGCTTGCGGATGTCGACTTTGCCGACCAGCGAGGAAATATCCTGATTGTTTTCGTCACCCGGCTCGGTCTTCGCAATTCCGATCTGACGTAGTCGCGAAGGCTGCATTTTCGCAACCCTAAACCGTGAGATATCGCCGCCAAAGGCTTCCAATCGTTTGTAGCACCACGGGCTCATCAAACCGGTCAGGCGACGGCGCGGAATACCATACTTTTCTTCGAGAATTGGTCCGAAGATGTCGGGATCAAACAGGCTGAGCGGGCTTTCGAACACGGGACTGAGTTCGTCGCCCGCCTTCAGGACATAGATCGGATGGACTTCCATCAACGATTTCAGCCGCTCGGCTAGAGAAGATTTGCCGCCTCCGACTGGGCCGAGCAAATAAAGAATTTGCTTGCGTTCTTCCAGGCCCTGGGCGGCGTGTCGGAAGAACCCGACGATCCGCTCGATCGTGTCCTCCATGCCATGGAATCCGGAGAAGGCCGGATAGGCTCGCATCGTCCTGTTAAAAAAAATACGGCCAAGGCGAGCATCCTTGGCCGTATCGATCATCTGAGGCTCGCCGATCGCTGCTAACAGCCGCTCGGCAGCATTAGCATATCGCATCGGATCGCCCCGACACAATTCGAGGTACTCCGTCATCGACATTTCGACTTCGCTTCGGGCCTCGAAGGACCTTGCGAACGCGTTGAACAGAGAATCGTTATACATACGATGCGCTCCCCATATCCTCGACTAAGCTGAATACATTGCACAGCCTACTGCGGAACCGTGCGAGCGAATCAGCATCGGCATATAGGCGATTGGGCACCAGACCAACTCCGGTCGCAATGTGCACTGCAGGCATCGAATGAGTCATAAGTGGGCATTTTGGTGAATTTCTGTGCGAACCACCAAGCTACCTTGCGATTTCCAAGCGAATGTCACTGATCAGCAACAAGCGATCCGAAGCTTCGAATAGCGACCGACTTCTTGGCGGATATGCGGAACTCAGAGAGGAAACTGGTTCCGATCGACCATTTCTTGCTAATCGACAATGCATCGCGCGAGCTTTACTGCCAGCACAGCGCTCCGACGTCGGCTCGACCTTCGCCAGCGCGGACAACAAATCCGACATAGCGTCCAACTTCCCCACGACGACCTCTCTGAAATCGACCTCGCGAGCTATCCGTTTACTTGGGTCAACGGAAACAGGGCCGTCTACGTGGTGGACGATGGTCCCCCAATGTCGGAGGACGAGCGGGTTGCGAAACACTGCACGCCGGATTGAGGGAATGGAGTCAGGAAATGATGTCCGTTAAAGGCGCAAGAGCGGAAAATATCTGCTCGTACCGAGCATTTCGCCTTCTGACCCCGAACCGGACACTCGGTCGGGGCGGGGCTACTTAGCTAGATCGAAATCAAGGCCGTCATCTATCGTCGCTGAAGTCGGCTTCCCGCTTGGCCAAAGGCTTGACCGCCGCCGGGGTCGGCATAGCCTCCACCGCCATCATTGGTCTTTACTGGAACTAGCCCGTCCTATTCGTGAGAGTGCGGTTTTTAGGTCCGATTGATGCTGCAGCACATCAGGGCTGACGAGGCGCACAGGATTGCCTTCGGCTTTTCACCGCCTGACGACCCGTACTTTGCAACGCGCTTGAGGGATGGGTTGGGCGAGCGGGGCACAGCCCCGCGGATCAGGGGCCGAGCGGCAGCAGCGCGCCTGGCAAGCAGCGGATCAGGTCGGCTTCGGGACATGCCGCGGCGAACGCAAGGCGAATGCGGCTCGTGGTCTCGACGACACGGGCTGCGATTTTCAAGAGACGAAGACGCAGGGTCGCGAACTCGGCAGTGGCCAACTCTCGGACTTTGGGAATGGCGTCGCGCACGGTTAGCATCAACCAATAGGCGGCGGTGTGGAGAACGAGTCGGACTTGATTGGCGAGCGCCGAACGGCAACTGGTGCGATCGGAGGCAAGCTGCGTCTTATGCAGCTTGATCAGATTTTCGGCTTGGCCGCGCGCGCAATACAGGCTGTCGTAGATCCACTCGGCCGAGCCGACATCGAGGCTGGTGACGACGAAGCGGATGTCGAGACCGAGCATTGTCGCCTCAATACGGGCGACGGTGCGTCGTTCGTGATCCCAGGACTTTGCCTTGTGGCGCGTCTCGGTATAGCCGCGCAGAACAGCCAGGTTCTCGATGGCGCGTCGCGTGCGGATGTCGTCGGCGACCTCGTCGACTTTTCTGGCGAGAGGCTTGGTACCGGACAGACCGAAGATGTAGTCGATGCCATTGTTCTCGCACCACGTCATCGCCTCCGGCCGAGCATAGTGCCCGTCGCCACGGAACGTAATTCGCGTCTTGTGCCATCGCGTGCGGATGTGCCGTACCAGGCGTCGAAGATGGGCACGCACCTCGATGCCGCCCGGCGTCTTGCCGGGCCGCAGCACGACCGCCACGGGCCGGCTCTTCTCCGTGTCATAGACGTGGATCGGCAGGAAGCAGCGTTCGTCATAATGAGCGTTGAACAGCGAGAGCTGCTGATGGCCGTGGACGACATCGCAGGTATCGTCGATGTCGAGCGTGACGGATGCCGGCTCGCACGGGTAGCTATCCATCCATGCGTCGACCAAAGTGTAGGTCAGGCGGATCACGTCGCGCAGGCGCGGAGCATTCTCCAGCCGCGACAGCGTCGGTTGCGAACACAGATCGCGACCGGTGTCCGGCAGCCGTCCGCAGGCCAACTTGAATGCAGGATCAGACCGCAGATGATCGAGGTCGTCGGCGTCCTCGTAGCCGCAGCAGATCGCGAACATGCGGGCGCGGAACATATCGACAAGGCTGTGCACGACCCGCGTCGGATCGCGCCGATCCGGGAACACCCGGGCCAAATTGTCGGCCAAACCGAGACGCCGCTCGGCCATCGCCAGAAGCATCACGCCCCCGTTCGAGGTCAGCCGCCCACCATCGAAGGCTGCTGTGACTTTCTTGGCTTGAACGGCTGGAAACGAGAACGGCAGAATTGTATCGTCGGTCATGGCGGGCGTGGCGTTCGCGGTTGAAGGTGATGGGGTTGGCTTCGCAACCAAATCCTACGCCGCATCAGCTCTTTACACCACGCTCGCCAGCCTCTCAGGCGCCCTCTGGCGAATAAAATGGGCTAGCTCGGTCGGATTTCATCGCGCCAGTTTAGTTCAGTATGCCCAAGCACGTGGGAGAATTGTGCCATGCCGAAGCGCTCTTCCATAGGCAAGCGTCGGAGCAAAGCCTTACCCGCCTTAGGGTTTGCCGGCATGTCTCTCTCGATGGCAAGCGGTGCGTGCGCCTCAACTAGCGAAGCGTCGGCGAATACATCACCGCCCTCGCAGAAGCACGAAATCTTTCTTGGTGAGGAGGAAATCTCCGACGTCAGTTTGGCGACGTTCTATGTCTTCGACAAGGAAAATGCTGGACCACCACCGCTCTTCCAAAAACTAAGGCTAGCCGCCGGATGCGGTGCCGGCTGTGGCTGTAGCTTCGGCTGTGCCTACTGGCCGCAACCTCCGCAGCCTCCAAAGGCAACGCAGCCGACACAGCATCGAAAGAAGAAGCCTCCGCACCACGCGAACTAAATGGCGTCCGGCACAGCCGCCTCCGTCAAGCTTTACGCGACAGGCATACAACGTCCTAGAGTCCTCACCGTCAAAATCGAACTGATGTCTGCCTGTGTGAAGGTTTGCGGATGCCGGCCCGATGATGGTGGCGCGGCGGACGCGGGGCCGGCGTACGCAAACCTCCAAGGGAGGAAACCGCGGGAGTTCGGGGAAGGTGGTGCGTCAGAAGCTATGGGGGTTTGGTCGCCGGCGCTCTGTTGCCGAAGTTCGGTGAGCGGGTGTTTGGGAAGAGATCGAGGGGGCGACGAACCCGTTCAACCGATCGCGATAGGCAGAACCCGCGTTGCGGATCGGAGATCGAGCGACAAGACGGCTGTCCATGACGGCACGGCGGCGAGCATGTTCATGGCCGTTTGAGAGTCGGCGAAGTCGAAGGGCCGCACTGGGTTGTCGCCGCAAATTGACGCTGGTCATGAGGTGTCGATCCTGATCATGGCGGTGGATGTGTCGGGACGGTAGCGTGGCGAGCAGCCGCGCTGGAACCTCTCGATGATGATCATGCGGCCGCCGCAGCACGGACACGAGAGCAGCTTAGGTTCGGGTGGTTCCCCGGCCTCGAGCTGTGTCGCCTGCCGTCGAGCAAGTGGCGCGCTCGGGCGATGTTGTCAGCGCGCGTGCCGCTGGCGAGCAGGCCGTAGTGGCGAATGCGATGGAAGCCTTGCGGCAGGACGTGGATCAGGAATCTGCGGATGAACTCGGCAGTGGCGAGTGTCATGACCTTCTGGCGATGACGACCTTCAGCGCGATAGTTCGATCTCCGCTATCTGGGCCGCGGTATCGCAGGCGCGCCTGAGCTGGCGCGCCGTCATCGGGTTGACCGGGTTCATTCCGGGAAACAGCCACCCCTGTGGGCGTGCCGCCTTGTACCAGGCGCGCAACAGCTCAAGCAGATGCGGCGACAGCATCACGTAGCGGTCCTTGTGGCCCTTGCCCTGTTCGATCCGGATCACCATGCGCTTGCTGTCGATGTCGGATACCTTCAGCGCAACCACTTCGGACACGCGCAATCCGGCCCCATAGGCCACACTCAATGCCACCTTGTATTTGAGCCCCGGTGCCGCATCGAGAAAACGTGCGACTTCTTCCGGACTCAGGACGACCGGCAGTTTGCGCGGCACGTGGATAAACTGCGTGTGGTTCACGATGTCGGCGCGCCCAAGCGTGATCTTGAAAAAGAACCGCAGTGTCGAGACGCTTTGGTTGATGGTCGGAACACCGGCCCCACTTGCTGCCAGATGAAGCTGATAGCGGCGCACGTCTTCGAAGCTCGCTGTATCGGGCGAGCGGCCGAGGAAGGCGGCGAAGTGCTTGACCCGCTGCACGTAGTCATGTTGGGTCTTCGGCGCTAACTTGCGGATCGTCATGTCTTCGATCATGCGCTGCCGCAGCGGACTTATGGCCTTATCGGTCATGAGGGATGCTCCTGTCTTGATGGAGGTTGCGAACCCCTCATCTCAAGACAGGACGCCCCGTCGCGCCATCGTGTCGGCTGTGTCGCCCGCCGCGGCCCTACCGCGCGAGCGGTTTAGTCCTCTGGACCCGTTGCGGACATTGGTTGTCGAGCGGTCCACTCCGCCTCGCGCCGAAGAACAGCGACGAGCGACCGCCGGCGAATGTGGGCTCAGGCCGGGCGCGCGCCGGTGTGGTCGGTACCCCGTCCTACCCGATTTCGAATGGTTGGCCTAAAGGAGGCGGCCGCCGCCAAGCTCACAGCAGGGGTGTGTTCGCTCGTGCGGGCGCCTGCCCACGGTAGCATCAAGTGATGCCATGGCAGTCGCAATGCGTCAGGCTACCGCTGTCAACCTGCGATCAACATCCGGGTTTGCGCAAAGCAGACGCTTGCGAATGGCCTCTTCAACGAGCGCGAGCGCCTCCTTGGCTTGTCGCGCTTCGGCTTCAGCAACTTCGGCACGAAGCTCCATGGCCGTCAACTTATCATTCTGGGCTTCAATACAGGACTGGGCTTGTTCCAGCGCTCGGCACGCATGTTGCAGCTTACGTTCGGCGGCGACGATGAGTTCACGTTGTGCCCGCTCGGCGGCCTCCGCTCGCATTTCGGCAAGCCGCAATCTTTCCAAGGCGCTCGTGCAAAGCGACTGGGCACGGGCTTCGGTCTCGCGGGCGTGCTTCTCCATACCGCGGAAGACATCTGCCGCCTGATATACCAGATCGAGGGCTGTTGCTCCCTTGTCTGGTGCCAGCGGTGAGGGAAAGCTCGGGACGTCCTCATCCCCTCCAACTGACGCTCTGGAATTACGCTGCGCCATCTAGTTCAGTCTCGTCGCGAACACACACGAGCAGCACCGTGAACAGCTATGGTTAACGGATGGTTAAACAGTCGTATGCCGGGAGGTGTCGCGGCAGCGCCTGGCGGGCAGCCGTTCCTTCGGCCCCCAAACGCCGCCGCCGCGCCACCAAATTGCCGGACAACTCAACGATGAGTTGCTGCGGCCGGGGGATGCGCACAGGTGCAACAATGATGCGCTCTGGGTCGAACCTGATAATGAATGCCATGTTGATCATAGGCATAGGCACGCTACTTTCGCTCGGCACGATGCTCGTTCGGAGTGTCGGAACGACTGACAAAGGTGGCCAAGTTACAGCCGATATCACCCTCGCAGATCTGAGGGGGACAGTGCCGTAAGATTCCGAAGGTGGCGCAGATTGCGGTACCAGCGGATTCCATCGCCAGAGATGATCGCTCGAGTGGGGCGGATGTGCGTAATCTGAACAGCAGGATTGCCTGCCTCTCGCCCGACCGACGCCAAGGCCTCTTCAGTGCGCGCGAACGGGACCGGCCGGGTCGGTCTCGCGATGTCCGCTGAGTTGGGGCAGACCGGAAATAGCGAGCACGACGTCAACTCGACGCGATTGACCTAAGCGGTCCTCCGCCACAACGCCAGCATCACGGCGCGCGGTTGTATCTCGGCGTCCTTACCAGAACCACGCCGGAAGCGTCACCTCTTGATTCCCATAGCGTATCACCGGCACTACAGGCGGGCCGTATGGATCGACCCGGTCGTCCTCAGGGCGATAACGATATCGTGGAACAATATAAAATCCCAGTAGGGCCTCACCACGGGCACCGTGACGATAAGCCTCTCCCGTGGTGGTTCACGAACGACTTTGGCCGTCCGCGCTTGGGCTACGCCACTAGACGTCCCCAGGCTACACAGCACCAGGGCCGTTCCGAGAGCGAACGCTGCGGTCATTATCCTCATGCCTCGGTCTCCTTGCCACAGCGGCAAATTAACGAGCTCAGGGGACTTGTTCAAGTCCAGCTGCGCGGGCTTAAGAGCGACGGTGGGGACGCCATGGCGCGAAACGGACCAGCCGGGCCGGTCAGATGATGTCCGTTGATCGGAGCAGACCGGAAGTCGCCGACAAGGGTCAAACCGCCGCGAATGACCCGGCTCCGACATCGCAGGCAGTGAGCGACCGCTTCTCAGCTTGGCGGTCGTGCGAACGGCCAATCCGTATAGCCGCGACCTCGATCGCCTCCGTCTCAAAAGTCCGCGATCGGCCGAAAGTGCATAGACGGGCATGCAATTCTCTGTGAGCTTTCTGCAAGGCCGTCTCGGATGCGTTCGCTGGGCGCGTGGGTCCGAGAGAGTGGAGTTGCAGGGTTATGAGTTTACTAAACCAAGGGAGAACGACCAACCAAGGGAGAATGACCATGAAACTTGCGACCCTAGCACTAGCCTCTGCGTTCGCGCTCTCAAGCACGTGCGCATTTGCATACACAAGTCATCATAAGAAGCATACTAGGTCAGCGATTTTGAAGTTCGAATCATATCATGCGGCCTTGTCGAGTTTGTAGGTCCAGGTGTGAACGACGGGGTCGCGATTGAAGAAGTCGATGGCGGCCATGATGCGATCCCTGAGTTCTTGTTTGGACGAGACGCGGATGTGGCGCAGCACGGAGCGGGCCAGCTTGGAGAAGAAGCCCTCGACGAGGTTGAGCCAAGAGCCATGCTTGGGAGTGAAGGTGAACTTGAAGCGGCCCGCGGGTTGCTCGGCGAGCCAGGCTTTGGTCTCCCTGGAGATATGCGCGGAATGATTGTCGAGGATGAGGTGGATCGCGGTGTCGGCCGAATAGGCTTTGTCGAGACGCTTGAGGAACGCGACGAACTCGCGGCTGCGATGGCGGTCCTCGACCATGGCGTGAACCTTGCCGGTGACAAGGTCGATGCCGGCCAGCAGGGTGACCGTGCCGTGGCGCTTGTATTCATGGTCGCGGGCGAAGGTCGCATGAACGCCGGGCTCGGGCGGCAGATCGGGAGACGTCGTTGCAATCGCCTGAATGCCGGGCTTTTCGTCGTAGGAGACGATCGCCACCCGGCTGTTCGGCTTCCGCTTCGACCGCGCCGCCGCCTTCTTGAGCAGTTTCACTTTGCGATAGACGCACAGCACCTCGGCCATTTTTTCCGCAAACTCAGGATCACGCTTCTCCAGGTAGTAACGGACCTTGTGCGGCTTCACTTCCTCAGAATCGAGGATCTTGCACAACGTGCCCTGCGCCAGGTTCGCCAGGCACGGGTGCCCTTCGGTGGGACCGTGCTCGCGAGCGTGGCGGGCGAGCAGCCGCGTGGTCCACAATTCATGCGGATAACCCAGCTCTTTCGCCTTCCGGCACGACAGCGACGTCAACCAGGCTTTCGCTTCCAGCGTGATCGTCGGCTCCCGGCCGGGGCGAGGGCGATCGTCCAGCGCGGCCATCGGGCCTTCGGCCACCGCCCGCTCGACACAGCGCTGGACCGTCTGATGGTGCAGCCCGAGTGCTTGGCCCACCGCGAAAAACGACGAGTTTTCCCAATAACCCAGCAGGATCCGCGCGCGCTCAACCCGGCTCGCAGGTTCGGTTCGCGACCGCGCTATCAGCCTCAACTTCTCTACATCCGAATCTCCGAGCGACAATTCAATCGCCCGCCGCCACGCCGCCATATCGCTATTCCCTTCGTCCCAAGCCCCTCCACCGCATAGATAGGAGCTTGAAACGGCAGTTAAATCCCACCCATATGACAACTTTCTTGGAATCGATCGTCTAGTCAGTACCGCAGCAGCTACGGTCAGTACTACGGCAGCCCGAACAATCGAGGCGGATTGGTAGGCGGCTCGGACGCCGGTACTGGCGGCGGTCAGTACTACGGCAGCCAGAGCAATCGAGGCGGATGGGGAGGCGGCTGGAACACCGGTACTGGCGGCAACAGTCAGTACTACGGCAACCCGAACAATCGAGGCGGATTGGTAGGCGGCTCGGACGCCGGTACCTACAGGCGCTAAGAGTAAGCGCCGCGTTTCTGCGGGGCTTTTTCTTCGACCGAAGTAGCGCGGCGCCTTACGGTCCAGACTGAAATGAAATTGAATGACGGGGACAACCCGTCCTCGACATAGCTGCGCCATGCAGAGGGCGCGGGAAGCCGCCAAGGAAAGCCAGAAGCCGAGAGAACTCGCGGAGCCATTAAACCTGGCAATCCCATGCCGCCTCACGCCCGATACGCCGTCTTGCCGGTGCCGCGATAGAGCACGCGGACCTGCTCTTCCGAGACCATCTTGTGAAATTCCAGTGCCTCGGGCTCGAGGTCGCGCTTCGGCACATGAGCCGGCTCGAAATGGTGATAGCTGTCCTTGCCGCGCACCAGCGTCGCCCAGTCGCGCGAGCCGACCGCCTGTTTCAGATGCGTCGGGATGTAGCGGATCGCAAGGCCAATGCGCCGCTGGTCGGACTGGTTCGGCTCCGAGCCGTGGAACAGCAGCACATGATGCAGCGAGGCCTGGCCCGGCTTCAGCTCGACATGCACGGCATCGGCCTCGTTCACCTCGACCGCGATCTCCTGCCCGCGGGTCAGCAGGTTGTTGCTGTCGAACGTGTCCGCATGCGCGACCTGCTTTAGATGCGTGCCGGCGATGAACTTCATGCAGCCTGAAACCCTGTTGGCCGGCGACATCGCGACCCAGACGGTCGCGACATCGGAGGAGCTCAGCCCCCAATAGGTCGCGTCCTGGTGCCAGGACACGAAGCCGGGATCGCGCGCCTCCTTGATGAAGAAGCTGGTGTTCCAGCACAGGATGTCCGGCCCCAGCACATCCTCGACCGCATCGAGGATCTTTGGATGCCGGATCATCTCGTCGATCCAGGCAAACAGCACGTGGCTGCGATGGCGCATCTCGCCACTGATCGGACCGCCGGTCTGGGCCTCGTAGTCCTCGAGCTTTTGGCGAAAGTCCGCGACCTCGCCCGCCGCGAGCGCATCGACCGGAAAATGATAGCCATTGTCGCGATAGGCGGCGACTTCCGCCTCGCTGAGCACCTTGGGCATGCGTTTCCTCCGAAATTCTTGTTCTTGGGCTTGAACCGAAGCGTGGCAACGGCCCCAGGCACTGTCAAGCAGCGGGTAAATAGAGCCACCATTTACCTTTTGTTGGCGCCCGTTTGCCCATAAAATCAGCCCATGCGCGCCACCAACCTTGTGATCGGGACGACCATGCTTGCGGTGATCGGCGCCGCGTTCGCAGGGCTGCTGTCTATCAGAAGATTCACGGCGCCCGTAACCAGGGCCCGCTCCGCATCGTCTTCAACGGCTCCGCCAGCGGCCTGCGCCGGGGTGGCGCCGTGACCTTCGATGGCGTCCCCGCCGGCGTGATCCGGTCGATCAAGCTGGAAAACCCGCGCAAGATCGTGGCCGAGGTCTTGCTGGACAACAGCGCGCCGCTGCGCAAGGACACCGCCGTCGGCATCGAATTCCAGGGACTGACCGGTGTCGCCGCCATCGCGCTGGTGGGCGGGGCGCCGAGCGCGCCGCCGGTGCCGCTGGACCTTGATGGCACCCCGCTCCTGACCGCCGACTGGAGTGAGCAGCAGTCGATCACCGACACCCTGCACAATGTCGACCACTTCCTCATCGACAACCGCCAGACCATCAAGGACTCGATGCTCTCCTTCGAGACCTACACGGCGTCATTGAAGAGCAAGGGCGAGGCGATCGACAGCATCCTGGCCCAGGCCGACGACGCCTTTGCCGGTTTCGACAGCACCATGGCCAAGATCGGCGGCGTGCTGCCGGGGCTGTCGGACGGCAAGACCGAGGAGCTGTTCGAGAAGCTGAAATCGCTGCGCGAACTTGCCGACACCTACAAGCAGAAGTCGGTCACCTTCATGGAGGAAGGCCGGCGCATGCTTTCCGACGTCAGCGAAGGCGCCAAGAATTTTGCCCGCAAGATCGATCCGCAATCCGCGCCTGCCGCCGGCGCCACGACGCCCGCCGCCGAAGCGGCAATAAAGCGTTCCCGCCTGGGAACAAAAATTGGACATTCCCGATTAACCAATTCCGCCTGCTTTCCGGCGAGGCCTTAACGCGCCGGCGCAATAATTGATTCGCGATGGAACCTTCTCCCCGCGGAGTGGTTGTTTCGGCTAGGCCGAATCGGCGGGTTCCATGCCTGCGTCACATATTGCTTCCCGCTTGATCCAAAGCCCGGTCGGGGCTTTGATAGCTCGGGCTGACTTGGATTCGACCGGCTCCTGCTGGGGGGAACGCAATGAGTGATCTCGATCCCGTCGCATCATCGACGCGTCGGCGCACCAAGACCAAGCCCGACGCCAAAGCCAAGCCTTACGCCAACGGAAAGGTCGATGCGTCGCAGGAATTGCTGCACGCGCTGCAGGCGATGCGTGCCGGCGATTTCTCGGTGCGCATGACCGGCGATCATCTCGGGATCGAAGGCAAGATCGCCGACACCTTCAACGAGATCGTCGCGGCCAACCAGCGCATGGCGCAGCAGCTCGAGCGCGTCGGCCAGGTCGTCGGCCGCGAAGGCAAGACCCGCCAGCGCGTCAGGTTCGGACTCGCCTCCGGCTCCTGGGCCGACATGGAAGGTTCGGTCAACACCCTGATCGACGATCTGCTCTGGCCGACCCGCGAAGTCACGCGCGCCGTCGCCGCCGTGGCGCAAGGCGACCTGCTGCAAACCGTGAAGCTCGACGTCGACGGCCGCCCGCTGGGCGGCGAATTTTTGCAGTCGGCCAATATCGTCAACACGATGATCAAGCAGCTTTCCGTGTTCACTTCGGAAGTGACGCGCGTGGCGCGCGAGGTCGGCACCGAGGGCAAGCTCGGCGGCCAGGCCCAGGTGCCGGAAGTGACCGGCGTCTGGAAGGACCTGACCGAGAGCGTCAACTCGATGGCCAACAATTTGACCGGCCAGGTTCGCAACATCGCCGAAGTGACGATCGCGGTCGCCAACGGCGACTTGTCGAAGAAGATCACGGTCGACGTGCGCGGCGAGATCCTGCAGCTGAAGGAAGCCATCAACACGATGGTGGACCAGCTGCGCTCCTTCGCCTCCGAAGTGACGCGCGTCGCGCGCGAGGTCGGCACCGACGGCAAGCTCGGCGGACAGGCCATCGTGCCCGGCGTCGCCGGCACCTGGAAGGACCTGACCAACTCCGTGAACGCGATGTGCGGCAACCTGACCGCACAGGTGCGCAACATCGCCAACGTCACCACCGCCGTGGCGCGCGGCGACCTTTCGCGCAAGATCACCGTCGACGTGCGCGGCGAAATCCTGGAGCTGAAGGACACCATCAACACCATGGTGGACCAGCTCAACTCGTTTGCCTCCGAAGTGACGCGCGTCGCGCGCGAAGTCGGCACCGAAGGCAAGCTCGGCGGCCAGGCGCAGGTGCCCGGCGTGGCCGGCACCTGGAAGGACCTGACCGACAACGTCAACTTCATGGCCTCGAACCTGACCGCGCAGGTCCGCAACATCGCCGATGTCGCGACCGCGATCGCGGGCGGCGACCTCTCGAAGAAGATCACGGTGAACGTCTCGGGCGAAATCCTTCAGCTGAAGGAAACGCTGAACACCATGGTCGACCAGCTCAACGCCTTCGCCGGCGAAGTCACGCGCGTCGCGCGCGAGGTCGGCACCGAGGGCCGGCTCGGCGGCCAGGCCAACGTGCTCGGCGTCGCCGGCACCTGGAAGGACCTGACCGAGAGCGTCAACTCGATGGCGTCGAACCTGACCGCGCAGGTCCGCAACATCGCCGAGGTGACGACCGCGGTCGCCAATGGTGACTTGTCCAAGAAGATCACCGTCGACGTGCGCGGCGAAATCCTGGAGCTGAAGGACACCATCAACACCATGGTGGACCAGCTCAATGCGTTTGCCGGCGAAGTCACGCGCGTGGCGCGCGAAGTCGGCACCGAAGGCAAGCTCGGCGGCCAGGCGCTGGTGCGCGGCGTCGCCGGTACCTGGAAGGATTTGACCGACAGCGTCAACTCGATGGCGTCGAACCTCACCGGCCAGGTCCGCAACATCGCCGAAGTGGCAACCGCGGTCGCCAAGGGCGACCTGTCGAAAAAGATCACGGTGAACGTGTCGGGCGAAATCCTTCAGCTGAAGGAAACGCTGAACACCATGGTCGACCAGCTCAACGCCTTCGCCGGCGAAGTGACGCGCGTGGCGCGCGAAGTCGGCACCGACGGCAAGCTCGGCGGCCAGGCGCAAGTGACCGGCGTCGCCGGCACCTGGAAGGACCTGACCGACTCCGTCAACTCCATGGCCGGCAACCTCACCGCGCAGGTCCGCAACATCGCCGAAGTCGCGACCGCCATCGCCGGCGGCGACCTCTCGCGCAAGATCACCGTCGACGTCCGCGGCGAAATCCTTCAGCTGAAGGAAACGCTGAACACCATGGTCGACCAGCTCAACCGGTTCGCCGGTGAGGTGACGCGCGTCGCGCGCGAGGTCGGCACCGAAGGCCGCCTCGGCGGCCAGGCCAACGTGCCCGGCGTCGCCGGCACCTGGAAGGATTTGACCGACAGCGTCAACTCGATGGCGGGCAATCTGACGGCGCAGGTCCGCAACATCGCCGAAGTGACTACCGCCGTGGCGCGCGGCGACCTGTCGCGCAAGATCACCGTCGACGTGAAGGGCGAAATCCTGGAGCTGAAAAACACCATCAACACCATGGTGGACCAGCTCAACGCCTTCGCCTCGGAAGTGACGCGCGTGGCGCGCGAGGTCGGCACCGAAGGCAAGCTCGGCGGACAGGCCGAAGTGCCCGAAGTCGCCGGCACCTGGAAGGACCTCACCGACAACGTCAACTTCATGGCGTCGAACCTGACCGCGCAGGTCCGCAACATCGCCGAGGTCGCGACCGCGATCGCCGGCGGCGACCTGTCGAAGAAGATCACGGTGGACGTGCGCGGCGAGATTCTGCTGCTCAAGGACACCCTGAACACGATGGTCGAGCAGCTGCGCTCGTTCGCGGCCGAAGTGACGCGCGTCGCGCGCGAAGTCGGCACCGAAGGCCGGCTCGGCGGCCAGGCCGTCGTGCCCGGCGTCGGCGGCACCTGGAAGGACCTGACCGACAACGTCAACCTGCTGGCGGCAAACCTCACCACCCAGGTCCGCAACATCGCCGAAGTCACCACCGCGGTCGCGCGCGGCGACCTGTCGCGCAAGATCACCGTCGACGTGAAGGGCGAAATCCTCGAGCTGAAGAACACCATCAATACCATGGTGGACCAGCTCAACGCGTTTGCCGGCGAAGTTACGCGCGTGGCGCGCGAGGTCGGCACCGAAGGCAAGCTCGGCGGCCAGGCGCAGGTGCCCGGCGTCGCCGGCACCTGGAAGGACCTGACCGACACCGTGAACTTCATGGCCGCCAATCTGACCGAGCAGGTGCGCGGCATCGTCAAGGTGGTGACCGCGGTCGCCAACGGCGACCTGAAGCAGAACCTCACGGTGAAATCGAAGGGCGAGGTCGCGGCGCTCGCCGACACCATCAACAACATGACCGAGACGCTCGCGACCTTCGCCGATCAGGTGACATCGGTCGCGCGCGAGGTCGGCGTCGAAGGCCGGCTCGGCGGCCAGGCCAACGTGCCCGGTGCCGCCGGCACCTGGAAGGACCTGACCGGCAACGTCAACCTGCTCGCGGCGAACCTGACCTCGCAGGTGCGCGCGATCGCGGAAGTCGCGACCGCCGTGACCAAGGGCGACCTCACCCGCTCGATCCAGGTCGATGCGCGCGGCGAAGTCGCCGAGCTCAAAGACAACATCAACACGATGATCGGCAATCTGCGCCTGACCACCGACGTCAACACCGAGCAGGACTGGCTGAAGACCAACCTCGCCCGCTTCACCAACATGCTGCAGGGCCAGCGCGACCTCACCACCGTCGGCCGGCTGCTGCTGACCGAGCTGACGCCGCTGGTGAACGCGCATATGGGCGTGATCTACCAGGTCGAGAGCGAGGACAGCCCGCAGCTGCAGCTGCTCGCGGCCTATGCCGGCGACGGCAATTTACCCGCATCAGCAGATCGCTGCAGTTCGGCGAAGGCCTGGTCGGCCAGTGCGCGATGGACAAGCGCCAGCGGCTGGTCTCGGACATCCCCGCCGACGCCGTCCCGGTCAGCTCGGCGCTGCTGCGCGTGGTGCCGCGAGAACCTCGTCGTGCTGCCGGTGCTGTTCGAGAACCAGGTCAAGGCGGTCATCGAGCTCGCATCGCTCGGCTCGTTCACGACCTCGCAGATGACGTTCCTGGAGCAGCTCACCGACTCGATCGGCATCGTGCTCAACTCGATCGAAGCCACGATGCAGACCGAGGGCCTGCTGAAGCAGTCGCAGCAGCTCGCCGGCGAATTGCAGACGCAGCAGCGGAATTGCAGCAGACCAACGAGCAGCTCGAGCAGAAGGCGCAGCAGCTCGCCGAGCGCAACGTCGAGGTCGAGCGCAAGAACCAGGAAATCGAGCAGGCCCGCCGCGCGCTCGAGGAAAAGGCGACCGAGCTCGCGCTGACCTCGAAGTACAAGTCCGAATTCCTGGCCAATATGAGCCACGAGCTGCGCACGCCGCTGAACTCGATCCTGATCCTCGGCCAGCAGCTCACCGAAAACCCGGACGGCAACCTCACGCCCAAGCAGGTCGAATTCGCGCGCACCATTCACGGCGCCGGCACCGACCTGCTCAACCTCATCAGCGACATCCTCGATCTCTCCAAGATCGAATCCGGCACCGTCACGGTCGACGCCGAGGAAATCCTCACCTCCAACCTGCTGGAGACCGTCGGCCGGCCGTTCCGGCACGAAGCGGACAACCGGCAACTGTCCTTCAATATCGACGTCGATCCGAACTCTGGGGCGCAGCATCGTCACCGACTCCAAGCGCCTGCAGCAGGTGCTGAAGAACCTGCTCTCGAACGCCTTCAAGTTCACCGCCGAAGGCGGCGTGCGCCTCACCGTTTCGGCCGCGGTCGGCGGCTGGAGCGCCGATCATCCCGTGCTCAACGCCGCGCCGGCCGTGATCGCCTTCGAGGTGTCCGATACCGGCATCGGCATTCCCCTGGAAAAGCAGAAGCTGATCTTCGAGGCGTTCCAGCAGGCGGATGCCGGCACCAGCCGCAAATATGGCGGCACGGGTCTCGGCCTTGCCATCAGCCGCGAACTGGCAAGCCTGCTCGGCGGCGAAATCCATCTGCAGAGCACGCCCGGCAAGGGCTCGACCTTCACCCTCTATCTGCCGCTGAAATATTCCGGGCCGACGATCGCGCCGCGCTGAGCGCAGCGCAGTATACGTCCTCGCCGGCGCTGCAGACCGCGGCCCAGGAGCCGCGCGTCATCGAGCAACTGCCCGACGACCGGCTCAATCTCGAGCCCGGCGACACCATCCTGCTGATCGTCGAGGACGATCCGCATTATGCGCGGGTGCTGATCGATCTCGCCCGCGACAAGGGCTTCAAGGTGCTGGTCGCCGCGCGCGGCGCCGAAGCGCTCGATCTCGCCAAGCAGTACCAGCCGGCCGCGGTCTCGCTCGACGTGTTCCTGCCGGACATGCTGGGCTGGACCGTGCTGAGCCAGCTCAAGCACAATCCGCTGACCCGGCACATCCCGGTGCAGATCATCACGCTCGACGAGGACCGCCAGCATGCGCTGGCGCGCGGCGCGTTCTCCTTTGTCAACAAGCCGACGACGACCGAGGGCGTGTCAGCGCCGCGCTGTCGCAGATCAAGGAATACGCCAGGCCGCGCCGCAAGCGGCTCCTGATCGTCGAGGACAATGAGGCGGAGCAGATGTCGATCCGCGAGCTGCTGCATCACGACGACATCGAGATCGTCTCCACCGACACCGGCGCCGGCGCGCTCTCCGAGCTGCGCGAGAACCCCTGCGATTGCGTGGTGCTGGATCTGCGCCTGCCCGACATGAGCGGCTTCGAGGTGCTGGAGCAGATCCGCAACGACGAGGAGCTCTCGACAGTTCCCGTCGTGGTGTTCACCGGCCGGGAACTTTCCGCCGAAGAGGATGCGGAACTCCACACCATGGCGCGCAGCATCGTGGTGAAAGGTGTGGAATCGCCGGAACGGCTGCTGGACGAAACGTCACTGTTCCTGCACCGTGTGATCACGGAATTGCCGGTCGAGAAGCAGCGAATGCTGGAGAAGCTCAACAGTTCCGACGAGGACCTGGTGGGCAAGACCGCGCTGCTCGTCGACGACGACGCCCGCAACATCTTCGCGCTCTCGAGCGTGCTGGAACGGCGCGGCATGAAGGTCTTGACCGCCACCACCGGCAGCGAAGCGGTCGCGCTGGTGGAATCGAACCCGGCAATCGCGATCGTGCTGATGGACATCATGATGCCGCAAATGGACGGGTACCAGACCATCGGCGCCATCAGGCAGAACCCGGCGTTCGGCCGGCTGCCGATCATCGCGCTGACCGCGAAGGCGATGAAGGGCGACCGCGAGAAATGCCTGGAGGCCGGCGCCTCCGACTATCTCGCCAAGCCCGTCAACACCGAACAATTGCTGCTCGCCATTCGCATGTGGCTGCATCGCTGATGCTCGGAGCCATGATGGAGCATGAAAAGGTAAACATCCTTCTGGTCGACGATCAGCCGGCCAA
Source organism: uncultured Alphaproteobacteria bacterium (assembly GCA_963739755.1). Lineage (GTDB taxonomy): Bacteria > Pseudomonadota > Alphaproteobacteria > Rhizobiales > Xanthobacteraceae > Bradyrhizobium. The sequence continues at coordinate 26,354 of CAVUCB010000015.1, forward strand.
GCTGCTCGCCTATGAAGTCATCCTGAAGGAACTCGGCGAGAATCTCGCCGTCGCGACCTCCGGCCGCGAGGCGCTCGAATATCTGCTCAAGAACGAAGTTGCCGTCATCCTGGTCGACGTCTGCATGCCCGAGCTCGACGGCTTCGAGCTCGCCGCCATGATCCGCGAGCATCCGCGGTTCCAGAAGACCGCGATGATCTTCATCTCCGCGATCCAGGTCAGCGACATCGACCGGCTGCGCGGCTACGAGATGGGCGCGGTCGACTATGTTCCCGTGCCCGTGGTGCCGGAAGTGCTGCGCGCCAAGATCAAGGTGTTTGCGGAACTCTATCGCAAGACCCGGCAGCTCGAGCGGCTCAACACCGAGCTCGAGGACCGCGTGCGCGCGCGCACCGCGGAGCTGGAGAAATCCACCGTCCAGCTCGTCGAAAGCGAGCAGCGCCGCAGCATGGCGATCGCCGCCGGCAAGATGGGCTCATGGGACTGGGACTGGATCAACGGCGACTGGATGTGGGACGACGGCCAGTACCGGATCTTCGGCGTCGATCCGCTGAGCTTCGACGTGACGTCGGAAAACGTCCAGGCGCTGCTGCATCCGGACGACATCGACAGCTGCGCAAGGTGATCGCGCATTTCGAGACGGGCGCGCGATCCTATGAAACGGAATTCCGCATCATGCGGCCGGACGGCGAGGTGCGCTGGTGCGTCGGCACGGCGGCGGCGACCGTCGACAAGGGCGGCCGCGTCGTGCGCCTCACCGGCGTCACCGTCGACATCACCGAGCGCAAGCGCGCGGAGGAGCGCCAGAACCTGCTGGCGCGCGAGGTCGACCACCGCGCCAAGAATGCGCTGGCGCTGGCGCAATCGATCGTCCGGCTGACCCGCGCGAGCGACGTCAAGGATTACGTCCAGGCGGTCGAGGGCCGCATCAGCGCGCTCGCGCGCGTCCACACCATCCTGTCGCTGTCGAACTGGGAGGGCGCCGAGATCGGCCGGCTGGTGGAGGAGGAAATCGCGCCCTATTCCAGCGGCGACCAGATCGAGCTGATGGCGCCGAACTGCAGCTGCAGCCGGCGACCGCGCAGACGCTGGCGCTGGCGCTGCATGAGCTCGTCACCAACTCCGCCAAATATGGCGCGCTGTCCACGCTGTCCGGCCGCCTCAAGATCAGATGGGAAGTGCGCGGCGACGCGTTGCAGCTGGTGTGGGAAGAGCGCGGCGGCCCGGCGGTCGAAAAGCCGATCTCGCGCGGCTTCGGCACCCGCAGCGTGATCGCCAGCATCGAGACCCAGCTCGGCGGCACGGCCGAGTTCGACTGGCGCGCCGAAGGCCTGATCTGCTGCCTATCGGTCCCGCTTGCCAAGGTGCGTCGCCGCGTGCGCGAATCCCGGCATCATCAGGCACACTGCAACGGCCGCACGGCGCATCGAGCAGGCACTGAAGGCACAGCTCGTCGATCCCGCGCTCAGTGGCTGATCATCCAGGGCCGCGCGGTGGGAAAGCCCTTGGCGCCGCTTTTGGTCTTGGTCATCAGCCGCGCCGGCTTTTTCTTGTCCGAGCAGCAGCCACAGCCCGGACCGTGCGAGGCCTTGTATTGGTCGAGCGTTTTCGGCGCATGCGCGCTGCGCTCGTTGATGGCGATCGCCTTCTTCTTGTCCGAGGGCATGCAGAAGAAGTTCGGCGCGGTCAGGATCACGCGCGGCGATGACGTCTCGCAGCGCGGGCAATCCTGCGGCTCGTCGCATTCCGCCATCGGCCGCATGTCGGTGAACGGGCCGCAATCGTCACAGAGATATTCGTAAACGGGCATCTTGTTTCCTGCGCAAATGTTCAAGACCAATCCCGCGATGGATGCGGGGCGGCAAGAACGCACCGTCCCGCATCCTTCGCGCAGGGATCTCTAGTTCTGGAGCATGATCTTCTCGAAAAACCGGTCACCCACTTTTTCGGATCATGCTCATTTGTCCGGCGAGAGCGGCATCTGGATGTCGCCCTTGATGTGCTTGATCGGACCCGCCGACGACGGCATGACGTCGAAGTCGAAGATTTCGGTCGGCAGCCACAGCGTGGCGCAGGCATTGGGCACGTCGACCACGCCGGAGATGTGGCCCTGGCACGGCGCGGTGCCGAGGATCGAATAGGCCTGCGCGCCGGAATAGCCGAACTTCTTCAGATATTCGATCGCGTTCAGGCAGGCCATGCGATAGGCGATGTGCACGTCGAGATAATGCTGCTTGCCGGCCTCGTCGACCGAGATGCCTTCGAAGATCAGATAGTCCTTGTAGTTCGGCGTGATCGGCGACGGCTTGAAGACGGGGTTCTTGATGCCGTATTTCGCGACGCCGTCCTTGATGACGTCGACCTTCAGATGCAGCCAGCCGGCCATTTCGATGGCGCCGCAGAAGGTGATCTCGCCGTCGCCCTGGCTGAAATGCAGGTCGCCCATCGAGAGCCCGCCGCCCGGCACATAGACCGGGAAGTAGATCTTCGAGCCGCGCGACAGGTCCTTGATGTCGCAGTTGCCGCCATGCTCGCGCGGCGGCACGGTGCGGGCGCCCTCGGCGGCGATCTTGGCCTTGACGTCGCCCTTCGCCTGTCCCGCATGGGTCGGTCGGCGCAAACGGCGGATTGGCGAGACCGGGCACGCGGGTCGGGTTGGTCGCGATCAGCGCGGCCTCGCGCGCATTCCAGCTCGCCAGCATCTTCGGATCGGGCAGACAGCCGATCAGGCCGGGATGGATCAGTCCCGCGAAGCTGACGCCGGGAACATGGCGCGAGGACGTATAGAGGCCCTTGATGTCCCAGATCGACTTCTGCGCCAGCGGGAAGTGATCGGTCAGAAAGCCGCCGCCGTTCTTCTTGGAGAAGAAGCCGTTGAAGCCCCAGCAGGCTCTCCTTCAGCGGGCCGACGTCGAGCAGATCGACGACCAGGAGGTCGCCGGGCTCGGCGCCCTTGACGCCGATCGGGCCGGAGAGGAAGTGCACGATCGACAGATCGATATCGCGCACGTCATCGGCGGAATCGTTGTTCTTGATGAAGCCGCCGGTCCAGTCGACGGTCTCGATGATGAAATCATCGCCCGGTTTGACCCATGCCACGATCGGCACGTCCGGATGCCAGCGGTTGTGAATCATGTCATTGTCGTAGGCCGACTTGGTCAGATCGACCTTGATCAGTGTCTCTGGCATCGAAAGCTCCCCTTTTTACAAGCCAACACTCGAGATTTCAGACGGACAGATATTTCGAGATCTGCGCGGCATCGACGCTGTCGCGCGGATCGTCGCGGACGATCTCGCCGTTCTCGATCACGAGCACGCGGTCGGCGATGTCGAGCGCGAAGCTCAGGACCTGCTCGGAGACGACGATCGACAAGCCCGCGCTCGTCGCGGATGCGCTTCAAGCGTGCGCGCCATGTCCTTGATGATCGAGGGCTGGATGCCTTCGGTCGGCTCGTCCAGCAGCAGCACCTTCGGCTTGGTCGCGAGCGCGCGCGCGATCGCGAGCTGCTGCTGCTGGCCGCCGGAGAGATTGCCGCCGCGGCGGCCCTTCATTTCCAGCAGCACCGGAAACAGCTCGTAGATGTCGCCGGGCACCTCGGAGTCGCCGGACACCACGAGGCCGGTCTCGATGTTCTCCTTCACCGTCATGGTGGAGAAGATCATGCGGCCCTGCGGCACATAGGCGAGGCCCTTGGCGACGCGCTCATAGCTCTTGAGCGTCGAAAGCTCGGCGCCGTCCATGGTGACCGAGCCGCTCTTGGCCGGCAGGATGCCCATCAGCGACTTCATCAGCGTGGTCTTGCCCATGCCGTTGCGGCCCATGATCGCGACGATCTCGTTGGGCGCGACGGAGACGTTGAGGCCGTGCAGCACTTCGCTCTGGCCGTAGGCGACGTGAAGATCCTGGATTGCCAGCATCGATGCACTCCTTGTGCCGATCCTAGTGCCCCAGATAGACTTCGATGACCTTGGGGTCGTTCTTGACCTTTTCCATCGTGCCTTCCGACAGGATCTGGCCCTGGTGCAGCACCGTGACCTTGTGGGCGATGTCCTCGACGAATTTCATGTCGTGCTCGATCACCAGCACCGAGCGGTCCTTGATGATGCGGTTGAGCAGCTCGGCGGTCTTGGCGCGCTCGGAGACGCTCATGCCGGCGACCGGCTCGTCGAGCATCAGCAGGTCCGGGTTCTGGATCAGCAGCATGCCGATCTCGAGCCATTGCTTCTGGCCGTGGCTGAGCTGGTCGGCATAGACGTTGAGGCGATCCTTCAGGAAGATCATCTCGGCGACTTCCTCGACCCGCTCCTTCACCACAGCGTCGCGCTGGAAGGTGAGCGAGCCGAACACCGTGCGGCCGCGCGGAAACGAAATCTCGAGGTTCTCGAACACGGTGAGGTCCTCGAACACCGACGGCGTCTGGAACTTGCGCCCGACGCCGGCCTGCACGATCTCGTTCTCCCTCATCTTGGTCAGCTCCTGGCCGCGGAACTGGATCGAGCCCGAGGTGGCTTTGGTCTTGCCGCAGATCAGGTCGAGCACCGTGGTCTTGCCGGCGCCGTTCGGGCCGATGATGACGCGGATCTCGTTCTCCTCGACATAGAAGGAGAGATCGTTGACCGCCTTGAAGCCGTCGAAGGAGACGGTGAGGCCTGCGACCGCGAGCAGGAAATCCTTGGGCTGATGACCGACGAGCATGATGTCCTCCTCACTCCGCCGGCGCGCCGTCGGCAACCGAGCCGCCGTTCCAGCCGGATTTGCGTGATGCCAGCAGCCGGTCGATGTGCGGCTGCACGTAGTCGCCCCAGATTCCGGCAAGGCCATTGGGGAAGGCCAGCACGACGGCGATGAACAAGCGCGCCGAGGCCGAACAGCCAGAGCTGCGGGAAGGATTCCGAGAGCAGGTCTTGGCGAAGTTGACCAGCAGCGTGCCGTAGACCGCGCCGAAGATCGACATCCGGCCGCCGACCGCGGTGTAGATCACCATTTCGATCGAGGGCACGATGCCGACAAAGGACGGCGACATGAAGCCGACTTCGAGCGTGAACATCGCGCCGCCGATCGCGGCGAAGATCGCCGCCGCGCAGAAGGCGAAGATCTTGAAATTGGCGACGCTGTAGCCGGAGAAACGGACGCGGTCTTCCTGTTCGCGCATCGCCACCAGGATGCGGCCGAGCTTGGTCAGGCGGACGAACTGCGCCACGACGATGCAGCCGAACAGCAGGACCACCTCGACGAAGTAGAGGATGAACTTGGCATGGTCGGTGCGGATATCCCAGCCGTGCAGCGTGCGCAGGTCGGTGATGCCGTTGATGCCGCCGGTATAGCCCTGCTGGCCGACGATCAGGATCGTCAGGATGGCGGCGATCGCTTGCGTGATGATGGCGAAATAGACGCCGCCGACCCGGCGCTTGAACATCGCGGCGCCGATGATGAAGGCGAAGATCGCCGGGCACCAGGATGATCGCGGCCAGCGTGAACGGAAAGCTGTGGAACGGCTTCCAGAACAGCGGCAGCTGCGTGATCTGATTCCAGTCCATGAAGTCGGGAATGCCCGGGGTCGACTGGATCTTGGTGTTCGCGACGCTGGAGGCCTCGAGCTTGAGGTACATCGCCATGCAGTAGCCGCCGAGGCCGAAGAACACGCCCTGCCCCAGGCTCAGAATGCCGCCATAGCCCCAGCACAGCACCAGGCCGATCGCGACAAAGGCGTAGGTCAGATATTTGGCGACCAGGTTGAGCCGGAAGACATCCAGCGTCAGCGGCAGGATGACGAAGAGCAACAGCGGCAGCGAGACGAAGCCGATCAGTTCGGATCGATTGAAAAAGCGCGAGTTGATGATCATGACCGTGCTTTCTTGTTCTTATTTGCGGACCTTGAGCGCGAACAGCCCCTGCGGCCGCATCATCAGGATGGCGACGATGGCGAGCAGCGTGATGACCTTGGCCATCGACCCCGACAGGAAGAACTCCAGGGTCGACTGCGTCTGCGAGATCGTGAAGGCGGAGGCGATGGTGCCGAGCAGGGAGGCCGCGCCGCCGAACACGACGACCAGGAAGGTGTCGACGATGTAGAGCTGGCCGGCGGTCGGTCCGGTCGAGCCGATCATGGTGAAGGCGCTGCCGGCGATGCCGGCGATGCCGCAGCCGAGGCCGAAGGTGTAGCGGTCGACCTTTTCGGTGTTGATGCCGACGGCGCCCGCCATCACGCGGTTCTGCACCACGGCGCGCACCTGCTTGCCCCAGCTCGACCAGAACAGCACATAGATGACGACGAGCGTGATCAGCATGGTCAGCGCCATCACGAACATGCCGTTGATCGGGATCTGGATCGAAGTCGGTGGCCTGCCAGCGATCCCATCATCCAGTCCGGCAGTTCGACGCCGACCTCGCGCGCGCCGAACACCGAGCGATAGGCCTGCTGCAGGATCAGGCTCAGGCCCCAGGTCGCGAGCAGCGTATCGAGCGGGCGCTTGTAGAGATGGCGTATCAGCGCCCATTCGACCAGCATGCCCAGCGCGCCCGACGCTATGAAGGCCAGGATCATCGCGAGGAAGAAGTAGCCGGGAAACAGCGACGGCAGATATTGCTGGAAGCCGTTCGACGTCATCCAGGTGACGTAGGCGCCGAGGATCATGAACTCGCCATGGGCCATGTTGATGACGCCCATCTGGCCGAAGATGATGGCGAGCCCCAGCGCCATCAGCACGTAGACCGAAAACAGGATCAGGCCGGCAAAGCCCTGCATCGCGAGGATGGCGCCGAGATCGCCGAGCGAATAGTCACCGAACATGATCCGTTCTCCGTTGTCGGGCTTGGGCCCGCGCCGCAAACGGATGGCGGCGCGGGTAATCCGCGGCGTGGACGCGAGGTCCACGCGTGTTAGGTTCTGGAACAGGAGAGCGTCAGGCGACGCGCATCCTCATTGGTAGCGTTCTACTGGTAGCCCTTGGGGAACGGATCCGGCTCGACGAGATCGGCGGTCTCGTAGATCAGCTCGTACTGGCCATCCGCCTTGGCGCGGCCGACGCGCGTCTTCGACCAGAGGTGATGGTTCTCGTGGATGCGGACGTAGCCTTCCGGCGCGCCCTTGAACTCGACGCCGGGCGAGGCCGCCGCGATCTTGTCGATGTCGAAGCTGCCGGCCTTCTCCGCGGTCAACTTCCACAGCCACGGGCCGAGATAGGCGGCCTGGGTCACGTCGCCGATCACGGTCTTCTCGCCCCACATCTTCTTGAACGCGGGCACGAAGGCCTTGTTGTTCGGATTGTCGAGCGACTGGAAGTACTTCATGCAGGCATAGGCGCCCGCGATGTTTTCACCGCCGATGCCGTCGATCTCGTCTTCGGTCACCGAGATGGTCAGCAGCGTCTGCTTCGACAGGTCGATGCCGGCCGCCTTGAGCTGCTTGTAGAACGCGACGTTCGAGCCGCCGACGATGATGGCGTAGATCACGTCGGGCTTGGTCAGCTTGATCTTGTTGATGACCGAGTTGAACTGGGTGCTGCCGAGCGGGAAGTATTCCTCGCCGACGACCTTGCAGCCCTGCAGATGGCCCTCGATGTGCTTGCGCGCGATCTTGTTCGAGGTGCGCGGCCAGATGTAGTCGGAGCCGAGCAGGTAGAAGGTCTTCGCGCCCTTGGTCTTGTTGACCCAGTCGAGGCCGGCGATGATCTGCTGGGTGGCTTCCTGGCCGGTGTAGATGACGTTCTTGGATTGCTCGAGGCCTTCATAGAAGGTCGGGTAATAGAGCATGCCGTTATACTGCTCGAACACCGGCAGCACCGCCTTGCGCGAGGCCGAGGTCCAGCAGCCCATCACGGCCGCGCATTTGTCGTTGACGAGCAGCTTCTTCGCCTTCTCGGCGAAGGTCGGCCAGTCGCTGGCGCCGTCTTCCTGGATGAACTTGATCTTGCGGCCGAGCACGCCGCCGGCGGCGTTGATCTGCTCGATGGCGAGCTTTTCGGCTTCCACCGAACCGGTTTCCGAGATCGCCATGGTGCCGGTGACGGAGTGAAGGATGCCGACCGTCACTTCAGTATCGGTGACCGCGAGGCCCGTGGTGTTGACCGCGGAAGTTGCGGGCACATCGGCCAAGGCCGGCCGCGGCAGCATCGAGATGGCCGGCAACGCCGCCATTCCCATCAGCAGTTTGCGCCGAAGCGGCGATTTCAGGCCCCGTTTGATTTCGTCTGACATGAGCACCCCATCTGGTTCGAGGACACGCTTATTGGTCAGGCGAGGATTGCCTACATTTGTGCACTGCACAGATACGCAAGATCGCGTATATTGCACCGCAAAATAGCGACGTAGGTTTGGCCCGGGTCTTGCGAGGAGTCTGGCGGATCGGTTTCGGGTCGGGAGTTAAGAATAGTGGCAGGGCGGCAGCGGATAGACCGCGTCAGGCGCCAATATAATCAATGGGTTGCCAACCAGACGCTGGAAGATTACGCGCTGCGCTTCACCGCCAAGAGCGCGCGGCGATGGTCCGCCGCCCGCGTCGCCAACACCGCCCTCGGCGCCATCTCCTTCCTGGCCCTGGAAGCGATCGGCGGCACCATTACGCTTAATTATGGCGTCACCAACGCCACCGCCGCGATCCTGGTCGTCAGCGTCATCATTTTCTGCTGCGGCCTGCCGATTGCCTATCACGCCGCCAAATGCGGCATCGACATCGACCTGCTCACGCGCGGCGCCGGCTTTGGCTATATCGGCTCGACCATCACCTCGCTGATCTACGCCTCCTTCACCTTCATCTTCTTCGCGATCGAGGCGGTGATTCTCGCCTCGGCGCTGGAGATGTGCTTCGGCATTCCGCGCCCGATCGGCTATCTCATCAGCGCGGTCGTGATCATTCCGCTGGTGACGCACGGCATCACGCTGATCAGCCGCTTCCAGCTGTGGACGCAGCCGGCCTGGATCGTGCTGCACATCTTGCCGTTCGCCGCGATCGCCTGGGCCAATCCGCATTCGTTCGCGGAGTGGACGAAATTCGCCGGCGAGCATGGCAATCCCGACGGCCATCTCGATCTGCTGCTGTTCGGCGCGGCCGCTTCCGTGGTGTTCTCGCTGGTGGCGCAGATCGGCGAGCAGGTCGACTTCCTGCGCTTCCTGCCGCGCGACCGCCGCACCACATCGCGCAAGGCGTGGTGGATCGCGATGCTCAGCGCGGGCCCGGGCTGGATCGTGCTCGGCTCGCTGAAGCTGCTGGCGGGCTCGTTCCTCGCCTATTTCGCGCTCGATGCATGGCGTCTCGACCGAGCACGCCGCCGAGCCCGCCAGCATGTATCTCGAAGCCTTCCGCTACGTGCTGTCGCAGCCGGATCTCGCGCTGGCGCTGACCGGCACCTTCGTCATCCTGTCGCAGCTCAAGATCAACGTCACCAACGCCTATGCCGGCTCGATCGCCTGGTCGAATTTCTTCTCGCGTCTGACCCACAGCCATCCCGGCCGCGTGGTGTGGCTGGTGTTCAACGTGCTGGTCGCGCTGCTGCTGATGGAGATCGGCGTCTACAAGGCGCTGGAGCAGACGCTGGCGCTCTACTCCAACGTCGCCATCGCCTGGGTCGGTGCGCTGGTTTCCGACCTCGTCGTCAACAAGCCGCTCGGCCTGCGCCCGCCGCATATGGAGTTCAAGCGCGCGCATCTCTACGACATCAATCCGGTCGGCGTCGGCGCAATGACGATCGCGACCATCGTCTCGATCACGGCCTTCTACGGCGTGTTCGGCCCGACGGCGAAGGCGCTGTCGGCCTTCGTCGCGCTGACGGTGGCCTTCGTCACCGCGCCGCTGATCGCCTGGGCGACCGGCGGCAAATATCTACATCGCGCGCAAGCCGAAAAGGAGCTGGCAGAACATCGAGGCAATCCAGTGCTGCATCTGCGAGCACACCTTCGAGCCGGAGGATACGACCTCCTGCCCGGCCTATGCCGGGCCGATCTGCTCGCTGTGCTGCTCGCTCGACGCGCGCTGCCACGATCTCTGCAAGCCGCATGCGCGAATACAGGCGCAGGTGTCGGAGACGCTGGGCAAGCTGCTGCCGCAACCGATCTACGCCAGGATCAATTCGCAGCTCGGACATTATCTCGGCGTGTTCGCGGTCTCCGCTGGCCTGGTCGCGCTGACGCTCGGCCTGATCTATCTGCAGACTTCGTCCAGCGTGCCCGCCGACAGGCTGCTGGTCTCCGACGTGCTTGTGGAAGGTGTTCTTTGCGCTGGCGCTGATCATCGGCGTGGTGGCGTGGCTGTTCGTGCTGGCGCAGCAAAGCCGCCGCGCCGCGGAAGCCGAAACGCGGCGGCAGACCACGCTGCTGATCCAGGAAATCGACGCGCACAAGCGCACTGATGCCGAGCTGCAGCGCGCCAAGGAAGTCGCCGAATCCGCCAACCTCGCCAAGAGCCGCTATGTGGTGGGTCTGAGCCATGAGCTGCGCTCGCCGCTGAATGCGATCAGCGGCTACGCGCAATTGCTGGAGCAGGATTCGACGCTGCAGATCAAGCCGCGCGACCAGGTCCGCGTGGTCCGCCGCAGCGCCGATCATCTTTCCGGCCTGATCGATGGCATTTTGGATATTTCCAAGATCGAAGCCGGCCGGCTCTATCTCTCGCGCGACGAGGTGCGGCTCTCCGAATTCCTCGACCAGCTCGTCGGCATGTTCCGCCTGCAGGCCGCTGCCAAAGGTGTCGATTTCGTCTTTAAGCGGCCGGCGGTGCTGCCGCTCGTGGTCTATGCCGATGAAAAGCGGCTTGCGCCAGATTCTGATCAACCTGCTCTCGAACGCGATCAAGTTCACGCAAGTGGGCAGCGTGCAGTTCGTGGTGCATTACCGCAGCCCGGTTGCGGAGTTCGAGGTCATCGATACCGGTCCGGGCATCCGGGCCGACGATCTCGAGCGCATCTTTGCGCCCTTCGAGCGCGGCGCGCTCGGCGTCTCGCAGCCGCAGACCGGCACCGGCCTCGGCCTCACCATCAGCCGGCTGCTCGCGGGCGTGATGGGCGGCGACATCAAGGTCACGAGCGCGTCGGCGATGGCAGCACCTTCAAGGTGAAGATCCTGCTGTCGGAGGTCACCAATCCGACGCGGCATGCGCCGGTGGAGGCGCCCGTCTCCGGCTATCTCGGCCCGCGCAAGACCATCCTGGTCACCGACGACGATCCGGTGCAGCGCGATCTCCTGCGCGAGGTGCTGACTCCGCTCGGCTTCATTCTGCTGAGCGCGCCCGATGGCCCGGCGTGCCTCGCGCTGGCGCAGCATTGCCGGCCCGACCTGTTCCTGCTCGACATCTCGATGTCAGGCATGGACGGCTGGAAGGTGGCGGAGACGCTGCGCGCGGCCGGCCATCACCAGGCGCGCATCCTGATGGTCTCGGCCAGCGCGCTGGAAGCGCACGGCACGCCGCTGGCACAGCCCTATCACGACGGCTATCTGATGAAGCCGATCGACATTCCGCGCCTGCTGGAAACGATCCGGCAACTCCTCAAGCTCGAATGGAAATACGACACCGACGAGATCATCGCGCCGCGCTGGCAGCCGGAGACCGGCTCGCGGCCGCCGGTGAAGCATGTGGAGGAATTGATCGGCCTCGGGCAGATCGGCTACATCAAGGCGATCCAGGTCAAGCTCGACGAAATCGGCGGCGAATACCCCGAACATGCCGACTTCGTTTCCCAGATGCGCAGTCTGGTCGACCGCTTCGACCTCGATCAATACATGGCAACCCTCAAGACGCTGCACTCGTATGATCACTGAGCCCAAAAAGCGCGACGTCGCGCTGGTCGTCGACGACTTGCCGGAGACGCTGCGGCTGCTCACCGATGCGCTCGACGGCGCCGGCATGACCGTGATGGTCGCGCTCGACGGCGCGTCCGCGATGCGCATCGTCGACCAGATCACGCCCGATATCGTCCTGCTCGACGCGGTCATGCCCGGCATCGACGGGTTCGAGACCTGCCGCCGTTTGAAGCGCGAAGCTGGCTTGAGTAATGTGCCGGTCATCTTCATGACGGGGCTCGCCGAGACCGAGCACATCGTGCGCGGACTGGAAGCGGGCGGCGTCGATTACGTCACCAAGCCGATCGTGATCGAGGAGATGCTGGCGCGGATCCGCGTGCATCTCGCCAATGCGCGGCTGACGCAGAGTGCGCGCGCGGCACTCGACGTTTCCGGCCGCTACCTGCTCGCGGTCAACCGCCAGGGCAAGATCATGTGGTCGACCCCGCAAGCGCAAAAGCTGTTGGCGGACAGTCTTTCGCCCGGCGGCAGCGACGAGGTGGTGTTGCCGGAGCCGATGCAGCAATGGCTGGACCAGGCACAGAAGGGCGGTCGCGGATCGAAGGCGCAGGCGCCGGCGTCATTTCCCGACCATCCGGAACTCCGGCTCTACTACATGGGCAATGCCGGCCCGAACGAATTCCTGCTGCGGCTCGCCAAGGACAGCAGCAGTAATCTGCCGGCGGAATTTTCCAGCGAGCTGGGTCTGACCACGCGCGAGGGCGAGGTGCTGTCGTGGCTCTCCAAGGGCAAGACCAATCGCGACATCGCGCAGATCCTGGGGCTGAGCCCGCGGACGGTCGACAAGCATCTCGAACAGATCTACGCCAAGCTCGGCGTCGAGAACCGCACCGCCGCGGCCGCGATCGCGGCGAATGCGGCAAGGAAGGATACGTAAGCTGACGAATAAAGCCGTCGTTCCGGACAAGCGATCGCCAGCGAGCGCGATCCGGGACCCATAACCACCGGCTTGAGTGGCTGCACTCGCTGGGGCTCCAGCGACTTCAAACAACGTACGTCTGTGGTTATGGGTCCCCGCTTTCGCGGGGACGACATCGAATGTGTGGCGATGTCGCAGCCTAGCTGTAAACAAACGCCTTGTCGTCGAGATCGATCTCCGGAAACTGACGCTGCTCGGTCCAGTACTCCTGGCTGTGCTGCCATTCCGGCTTGTCGCCGCGCCTGGGCAGGCGATGCATGTCGCGCATCAGGTAGTTCGGATTGAAATTTTCGGGATCGATCCAGGACAACAGCGGCATGTTGTGATCCTCAGGCCGCAGCGCCGGCACGACCTTGCGCACGCCCTTGTTTTTCATATGCGTCAGAAGCCGGCAAACGAACTCCGCCACCAGATCGGTGCGCAGCGTCCAGCTCGCGCGGAAATAGCCGAACACCCAGGCCATGTTCGGAACGTCCGTGAACATCATGCCGCGATAGGTGACGGTCTCGGCGAAATCGAGCGGCTTGCCGTCGATCGCAAAAGCGATGTCGCCGAGGATATTGAGATTGAAGCCGGTGGCGGTCACGATGATGTCGGCGGGAAGCGTCTTGCCTGACTTCAAGAGGATGCCGTTCTCGACAAACCGCTCGATCTCGTCGGTAACGACGGAGGCCTTGCCGTCCTTGACGGTGTGGAAGAAGTCGGCGTCCGGCACGAAGGCGATGCGCTGCCGCCACGGCCGGTAGCGCGGCGTGAAATGGGTGGCGACATCAAAATCGGGACCGAGCACGGCGCTGATCTGGCCGATCAGCTCCTTCTTCACCTGCTCGGGCTCGGCGATGCAGCGGCGCGTGAAGGCGTCCTGCTCGTAGACAATCTTGCGCCGCACGATCTCATGAATCCATTCCTCCTCGACCTGCAGCTTCCGCAGTTCTTCGGCGATCTCGATCGCGTTGCGACCGAGCCGGAAAAAAGTCGGCGAGCGCTGCAGCATGGTGACATGCGCGCATTGGTCGGCGATGTTGGGGATCAGCGTCGCCGCGGTGGCGCCGGAGCCGATCACCACGACCTGCTTGCCTTCGACCACGAGATCATCCGGCCAGGTTTGCGGATGCACGATGCGGCCGTTGAAGTCGCTCATGCCCTCCCATTCCGGCGTGTAGCCTTCGGAATGGCGATAATAGCCCTGGCACATCCAGAGGAAATTCGCCGATAGCACGACTTTCTCGCCGCTGTCGGTCTTCTCGGCTTCGATGGTCCAGAGATTTTCCTCGCTCGACCAGCTCGCGTTCAGGATCCGGTGCCTGTAGCGGATGTGCTTTTCGAGATCGTTATCGGCGATCACCTCGCCCATGTAGGCGCGGATTTCCGCCGCGCTCGCGATCGGCGGCCCGACCCAGGGCTTGAAGCTGTAGCCGAAAGTGTGGAGATCGCTGTCGGAGCGGATGCCCGGATATTTGTGTGTCCACCAGGTGCCGCCAAAGCTCTCCTGGGTTTCGAGGATCACAAAGCTCGTACCGGGCATCTTTGTCCGCAGATGATAGGCGCTGCCGATGCCGGAAATGCCGGCGCCGACAATCAGCACGTCGAAATGCTCTGACGCTTGCGAGGCGGACGCGAATGTCCTGCGGGCGGCTTCCACGTTCATGTTGTTTTCGTTCCCTGGGGGTCGGCTGAGGGTGACCTCAACCGGCCGCACTGGTCAAGCGCATGTTCGCGCAAGGCAGCAAATCAAACAGCGTTTGATTCTGGCGCATGATCCGGAAAAGTGGGCACCGGTTTTCCCTCGCGACAAACGCGTAGCGTTTGCGCGGAGATCATGCGCCGACAAAAAATCTAGAGCGCAAAGCCCCATTGTCGCGCGGTCTGCAAAATCCAGTCGCGGTAAAGCGTTAGCGGCGTGACGCCGGTGAGCCCGCCGCAGCCGGCGCTGCCGTTCGGCCCGGTCGACCATGAGACCACGCCGATGATCGCGGGACCGCTCTGCTGGTCTTCAAACACCGGCGCGCCGGAATCGCCGGTGCAGGCGCCAAGCCCCGCTTGTGTGCCCTGACCCGCTGGATCGACCAGACGAATCTGCAAGGTGCCGGGCTTGCCGGTCGCCACGAGACCCGCCGCTCGAATGACGCCTGCGCTCTTGCCGTCGCCGCGGACGGTGACGCCGACGCCGGCGACAGTGAATGCATTGCCCGGCGCAAGAGGCGACTGTGGCATACCAAGTCGCGCCGGGATTTTTCCCTTGGCCGGAATTTCCAGCCGCAGCAGCGCGACATCGGCGGTGGCCCGATGCGCCTGCATCTCCTGCATTTTAAAACCGGGATGAATCGCGACGCTCTTGACGTCCTGCAACTCCGGCTTCCGGTCCGCGTCATACTGCACGATCTTGTATTCCGAGCCGGGCTGCACGCAATGCGCGACCGTCAGCACCAGCGAGGGCGCAATCAGGCTGCCGGTGCAGAAATTGCCGCGGGAACCTATGATGGTGACCACGGAACGGTCGATACCATCGGCCGCGGGCGCCGCGCCGCCGACGATGGCGCCGGCGGGCGTGGAAATGAGCAGCATCACGACTGCGGCTATCGCGGACAGGATTTTCATGGACGCATGCCATAGCCGTTACGATGTGCGCCGCCAAGCCGTGACACGG
>CAVUCB010000016.1:0-164859 GCA_963739755.1 uncultured Alphaproteobacteria bacterium
CCGCGCTCGACCAACAACTTCCCTTTTCAGGAAGTAGTCCGCGGTTTGCCAAAAGTGCGCGTTCAAAGCTGTGGCCACCTCGATTAAACGCGCGATTTCTAGATCGGCGGTTGCGAAATCGCCTATCATCGGCGCGATGCAGCAGATGCCGTAATACAGGATGCGACAAAGCAGGAAGTAGGTGATCTGTGCCTTGCAGCTCTAGGCTGAGGCGAGCTTCATTGAGCGCCTGTTCCGTGAAACCCTGCATCAACAGCGCCCGAGCCAACATCGCCCTGGCCACCATATGGTCCATTCAAATCGTAATAAATCACGCCACGGCGGCGATCCCCGGCGCGGCGGGAGATCGAAAAACACGTTCAAAATATTGCTGGGCCTCGCGAGGTCTGCCGCTTCATGAGAAGTGCGATGCCCATTAGCCGATAGGCGACACGAAGGTTTGCCGGGTCGTCAATACGAGGAGCAATTTGCTCGATCCGTTCCGCCGCGATCCGCGCCCTAAACGAATTCCCCGCGATAGGCGTAAATGGTAAATAGGGTCGACAGAGCCCGCGTCTGCGAGTCGAGATCGTTCAGGGCGTCGGCGGTTTCGAGGGCCTCGGTCAGGATTCTTTCGGTTCTCGGGGTCCAGAGTGATGAACATCGTGCCGCAAGGGCGATCTGCAGCTCCATTCGCAACCAAGTATTCGTGGTACATGCGATTCAAACTCAGCAGTGCGCGTTCGCATCGCTCGCGGCATTCACTCATCAGCGACAGGTGTCGCCAGACCGGCGCATAGCCGGCTGTGAGGTCGACGCCGATCGCCGGGTCTCCGGCCGAGGAGAAGGACCAGTCGAGCGCGGCGCGAACGTTGTCGATCTCTCGAACGCAGCGTGTCAAGTCCTCGTCCGACAAAGACGATCTGGCGCCTGAGCGCCAGCGGTGTGACGAGATCGCGAAAAAACACCGCATGGCGACTCAGAGACGGCGTCGGCTCTCGCCCTCTCGGCAAGCTTCTCGAGCGCATAGGCCCTGATCGTCTCGAGCAGGTGCCAGCGCGTAGCGCCCTGGGTCGCGCCCAGTACGACCAGCGATTTCGAGGCAAGATTGACGATGCTATCTGTCACCATCGCAGCATCGAGCCCGGTATCCGCCAGGACGGCGGCGGCGGCATCGAGGGTGAAGCCGGCCTGGAAGACCGCCAGGCGTCGCAACAACCGCCGCTCCGTTTCCGGCAGTAGCTCATAGCTCCAATCGAGCGTCGCGCGAAGTGTCCTCTGCCGTGCAAGAGCCGTACGGCGCCCGCGGGTCAACAGCGCGAAGCGATCGCGCAGGCCTAGGGACACCTACGCGATTCCAAGCGCGGCCGCGCTGGCCGCCGCCAATTCGATGGCGAGCGGTATGCCGTCGAGGCGTCGACAGATCGTGACAATCGACGCGAGGTCTTCGGCGCGCGGCAAGAAGCCTCCGTTCAGCGCTTTTGTCCTGGCGACGAACAGCTCCACCGCGCTGTATTCCATTATGAGTCCGGTGCCGCTTGCCCGAGAGCGGGTACCTCGAGCGGCGGAACGCGATAGACGGACTCGCCGTCGATCCGCAGGACTTCGCGGCTGGTTGCCACAATCGTGGTGCGCGGGCACAAGCGCGTGAGGGTTTCGGCCAGGTTCGCCACCGCGTCGATGACGTGCTCGCAATTATCGAGCACAAGCAGAAGATTTTTCCACCGATGGTGCGGGCGACAGACTCCACCGAAATCTCGCCGCCGAGCTTAAGCCCGAGCGTGCTGGCTACCGTTGATGGCACGAGGCCGGGGTCGGACAGCGAGGCCAGTTCGACGATCCACCCCCCGTCTTCAAAGTCGGGGAGCAGGTAACGGACGGCTTTGATGGCGAGCGAGGTCTTCCCGATGCCACCGGGGCCCGTCAAGGTCACCACCCGATAGGCAGAGACGAGGTCTCGGACATACTGCGCAGCCGCGGCCCGACCGATCAGGCGCGTAATGAGAGGGGAAAAATTGTTCGCCGGCGGCGCTCCGGATGTGCGGGTCAGGGGTGAATAGACCGGCGCGGCGGTCGCCTCCCGCTGCTGAGGCGCCCAGCTCCCGAGCAGGCAATAGCCGCGACCGGTAGACCGTCCTCAGCATGGCTCGATCCTGGCCAAGCGCCTTGCGGACCGCGGAGATGTGAACACGGATCGTGCCCTCGCTGACGAAGATGCCCGGCCACACCTGTTCCATCATATGGTTCCTGGTGACGAGCCCGGTGGTTTGAACCAGCACCTTGACGATCTCGAAGGCCCGGCCGCCGAGCGGCACAGGAATCCCGCGCGACCGGAGCTCGCGCCGGCCGAGGTCGATCTCCCATTGATCGCACGCATAGACTAGATTGGTGCTTGTTTCAGACACTCCCGGCCTCGCGGATTAGACGGGCTGAAGTTTTGCCTTTCATGGTGATGTGCGCAATGCTGCTGCCGCCCAATGAAGCCACAGCTCTCGACCAGAAACCGTCTTCGGATGCCTCGATCCGGGACCTGGCGACTTATAGCCCGCGGATACTCGAAACCGAGAGGTATTGTCAAACGTACGACCGTCCAAGGCAACCATGCACCGCGAGCATCTGTGCCAGGCGAGTTCTCACCTCCACGGTTCTCGGAAAGACAGCCAGACGGCCTCACGCTGACTGGCAAGATCTAATAATTCTTTTAGGTTGGCCCTAAGGAATCGTCCTTCGGGAGCGGCGGCGGGCACGGACAGCGCATTCTGAGTTAGTCTCGTCGGCGCTTCTGCCTGCCCGATAGACTGTGAAATTGCTGCGATGCATGAGTCCGTTGTTGTGAAGGTTTGCGGATGCCGGTCCCCATGATGGTGGCGCGGCGGACACCGGGACCGGCGTCCGCAAACCTTCAAGGGAGGAAACCGCGGGAGGTGTGGCGAGGTCGTGCGTCAACCGCTATGGGGATTTCGACGCTAGCGGTCTGTTGCCGAAGTGCGTTGAATGCTTGTTTGGAACGCGACCGATGAAGCGACGAGGCCGATCGGCCAGTCGCGACAGGCGGAATCGGAGTCGCGCTGCGGTGATCGGACGACAGACAGCTATCGAGGATGGGGCGAGGGCGAGCATGATCATTGCTGGTCGAGAGCCGACGAAGCAGACGGGCAGTCTTATAATTTTGCCGCGCACCGATTTTGATCATGGAGCGCGGAAAGTGCCGCGAAGGTGCGTGCGACGGATCGCGATGGGGTTGAGAGCGAGCGATGACGCGTCTGGCGGGAGGCAGAGGCCGGCTTTGATAGTTGAGGTAGCCGCCGAGCGTGGCCATTGCAGGTTCATTTTGACGCTGGCACGGTGCATCTGAATGAGTGCCATTGCAACCGGTCGAGGACCAGTGCAATGGGAGATCGGCTCTGCGTTGTCGCAATCTAATGGCGGTGATCATGAGGTGTCGATTTTGATGGCGACGGTTGTCGGTGATGGTCGGTGGTGCGGCTGGCAGCCGGGCTCGAAGGCCTCGATGATGCGCATGCAGCCGCCACAGCATGGACAGAGATGTGAGCTGGTTGCTGCCTCGTCAGTGCCGCCGGAATTGTCAGGCTTGCCTTCCGGTTTTGGCACGGCGAGCAGCTGGCGTGCTCGCGCAAGGTTTTCCGCGCCGGAAGATTTGGCCAGAAGTCCGTAGTAACGAATGCGATGGAAGCCCTTTGGCAGCACGTGGCTGAGGAAGCGGCGGATAAATTCACTTGTTGTGAGCGTCATGACTTTGTAGCGCGCTTGGCCGTCGGTACGATAGTCTTTGTAGTTGAACGTGACGCCGTTCTCGTCAAACGCAATCAGTCGGCGATTGGAGATGGCAACACGGTGGGTGTAGCGCGACAGATAAGTAAGCACCGCCTCGGGTCCGCCGAACGGGCGCTTTGCGTAGACATACCATTTGCGTCTGCGTAGCGGTGCGAGGTAGCGCGCGAAAGCCTTGGGTTCGGCGAGATGGGCATACTGGCTGAAGAACTGTAGCTGGCCGGCCTTATGCGCGGCGAGGAGCTTCGCAAGCATCAGCCCACGGAACAACTTGGAGAATACCCGTACTGGCAGGAAGCAGCGGGGACGGCACGAGACCCAGCGTGATCCATCGAGCGAGATCCCGCCACCGGGCACGATCATATGCACATGCGGATGGTGGATCATCGTTGAGCCCCAGGTGTGGAGCACGGAGGTGATACCGATGCGAGCGCCGAGATGTTTGGGATCGGCCGCGATCGTGAGAACGGTCTCGCTCGATGCCTTGAACAGCAGATTGTAGATCACCGCTTTGTTTTGATAAGCGAGATCAGCGATCTCCGCAGGCAGCGTGAAGATGACGTGGAAGTAGGGCACGGGCAGGAGCTCGGCCTGGCGCTCGGCGAGCCACTGCTTTGCCGCTGCGGCCTGGCATTTGTTGCAATGCCGATTACGGCACGAGTTATAGTCTTACTGCGTCACAAAAGAAGACGCTTGGTCTGTTTGATCTGCCGGGTGCAACAGGGACAGCGTGAGAGCTGCCGGGCGATGGCAACAATCAGTCTTCGCCGCATCGTCGCAATCGAGTTCGGGATGTGACGTTCGGGTCGCAGCGGCGGAGCCTCTGGGTCGGTAACCGTTGGGGACCGGAAGTTTCTTGAACGGCCTGGAGGAACGAGATCCCGAGGGGGGAATTTCCCCTCTCGGAGACCAGGAACCCGTAGGCCGCGATGCACAGCGTGGCGTGGTGGTGGAAGCCACGCCAACCTCGCCCTTCGAAATGCCCGAGCCCGACCTCTTGTTTGAGATCTGATAATGCGCTCGATGGCCAGAGCAGCTTGGTTAGATCGACTAGCCTTCCGAAAGTAATCGTTTCCGGCAACGTTGAAAGCCAGTATTTGGTCGGCTCGTTCTCCCCTTCTGGCCATTCGATCAAGAGCCATTCTTCGGGTCGGCTTTCAGTGAGCTGGTAATCTCGATGCGCGACGCAAACACGCGCGCGAGCGAAGCGCGACGATAACCGCTCGGCCGCACCCTCTCGCCACTTGATCGTGCGCCAGGCCCGCTTGGGAAGGCAAAGAGCGAGCTCCTTGACCGAAATCGGTTTATGCTTGTGGTCGCGGCGCAGCCGCTTTGGTGGTCGCCCTTTGCCCGACCATTTTTTCGGCGGCAGCGGCGCGGTGTCGGACGTCCACACCGTGGTGTTTGGCAAGATACCGGCCACATAGGTCAACGCTAACGCGCTGATGCTGGTCCGCAGGTCCGTGTTGCAGCCATATCCGGCATCCATCAGCACCACGCCGCGAGGAAGCCCGGCTCTGCAAGCCGCTTCGATCTGCTCAAGCGCGATCTCTGGCTTGGTCTTAAAGCTGATCTCCTTGGGCACGCCCGCTTTGCGCCGACGTTTCTTATCTGCCGCCCATTCCTGCGGCAGATAGAGACGATACTTCGCCGGCAGACTGGCGTGGTGATTGGCAAGCGATAGGGACACGCGACTTGGCAGTTATCCTGCTTGCCGAGCTGCCCGCAATATTGACGCGCCACACCGATCGAGTGCGCTCCCTCTTGGGAAAACCGGTGTCATCGATGATCCACGCTTCGATCGGTCCATGGCGCTCTATCGCCGGCAGTACCATCTCACCCACTTTGGCCGAAACACCCTCGTCGGACCAAGGCGATTGGCCGACGAAGTGCAGCAGCGACTGATGCTGTGCCGCCGTCCGACCAGGTGCCGTCACCGCTGCCATCGGCTCAACGCTCTTACGCTCCCCAGGCATGATTAAGCCGATGCAATAATCAAACAACGGCCGGGCCCCGGTCCGCATGTCCGATCACACTCACAAGTCGCTCGACAAAAGCCGAAAATCGCGATTTACTGCCGTCTGATGTCCGGAGATCCATATCAGCCCCCCGTTGCCGATGCCTGAATCTCAACCCGTAACTGATTCTGACAGGACCTCGCCCGCGACCTTTTGAATCAGACGCTTTTTCTGACTAGTAAGAATAGGAAATCCGCGTATAACCGCAGTTCTCGTTCTCACAGCGCAAGACGTGGCCGCCGAGCGCTGCGGTGCGGCAGCGCTCGATCGCCGACATCACCTTGAGTTGGCCGAGGCTCACATGGCCGGCGTTGGTCTGGCGCCACGCCGGTCCGAAGTCGCGGAAGATATCCGCGACTTCGAGTGCGGGACGGATCACGAGTAACGGTCTATTCCGGCGGATCAGGCCTTTTGCTGGTCAGCGGTGTCAGCCGATCGAGCGGGCTCATGACCGCGCGGATCACGTTGGTGGCGACTTGCGCATAGAGCGCGGTCGTATCCAGCTTGGCATGTCCGAGCAAAACTTGGATAAAACGCACATCGGTCTTCTGCTCGAGCAAGTGGGTGGCAAAGCTATGGCGCAAGGTGTGCGGTGTCACCCGCTTCTTGATCTCGGCCATAGCGGCGGCGGCATGAACGGCGCGAGCGAACTGCCGTGTCGTCATCGGCAGCATCGGATCACGGCCGGGGAATAGCCAGACCGTCGGTCGGGCGATGCGATACCAGTCGCGTAGCAGCTCCAGCAGCTTTGGCGAGAGCATCGCAAAGCGATCCTTGCGGCCCTTGCCCTGCTCGATCCGCAGCAGCAGGCGCTCGGAATCGATGTCCGACACCTTCAGCGCCACCACCTCGGAGACCCGCAGACCCGCAGCGTAGGCGGCGCTCAGTGCCGCCTTGTACTTCGGTCCGGGTGCCGCCTCCAGCAACCGCGCCACCTCCTCGGCGCTTAGCACTGCCGGCATCTTGCGCGGCTCCCGCACGAACGTGAGGTGCCGGGCCATCTCGGGGCGGTCCAGTGTCACGGTGAAAAAGAAGCGCAGCGCCGCAACCGAGCCGTTGATGCTCGGCGGATGAACGCCACTCTGCCTCTGGTGCAGCTGAAAACGGCGAAGATCCTCAGGGATGGCCTGATCCGGCGAACGTCCCAGAAACGCTGTGAAAGTCTTGACGTGCCGGATATAGTCGTTGCGCGTCTTCTCGACGAAGTTGCGCACCATCATGTCTTCGATCATGCGCTGGCGCAGCGGGCTGATGGGCTTCTCACTCATCGAGGTGCTCCTGTCTTGAGGTGAGGTTCTTGAACCCCTCGATCCTCAAGACGGGACACCTGCCTTGTCACCCTATCTCAACTGCTCACTCCGTCGTCGCCACTGCGCTCCGCCCCGCGCGCAGCGCGCTCCCGCGTAAGCGGGTTCGTTCTTTGGCACTTTTCGGAAGTGGCGGCCCTGATGCGTGATATCCGCTGTTGAGGGAAAGACCGGAAGTGTACAGCCTTACGGATGGAAGCCTGGACAGTCGGGAAATCCTGCGGGAAGGCCGATAGGGGCTCGCCAGAAGATTTCGGAGCAACTGCTCGCCGACCTCGCGGGGGTTTGGGAGGAGTACCGTGCTCGAACGCCTGGCGCTGACCGATCCCGGCAAGCTGGCGCAGATCGCCTACGGTCTATCGCCGCGCGACATGTTCATCTCGGTGGAGCAGCGGGCACCGGGCAATCTCGAGCCGGACGAGTGGGCGGCATTGCGTCGTGTACTTGACATTATCCAGGCTTGCGCGCCCGAGGGTGCTGAGCCGGCGCAGGTGTTTGAGACGATCGAGACCGCGCTGCTGGCTGAGTATGCCAAGCAGATTGGTCGATGAAAAACCCCACCCGGCTCAGTGCTCAATGGCTCGCGATGACCAAGGCCGCCGCGGCCACGACTGGCAGCTCGACGACTATGGTGCCGATTACGAGCAGCCAGATTTCTCGCCGTGCTTCTCGATCCATGCAGCTTCAACGTCAAAGACGGGGAATCGATCCCGACCATCGAGCCAGGTTGCGAGCTGATGCGGGAGGTCGCCGCCCGTCGCGGACATGTGACCGGGTTAGCGGCGGTTTTATTTGGAAACGTCGCTGCTTCGCCGGACTATAGTTCGGGCCCTCGGTGTGCCCCCCACTTCTTAGGGCCCCGCGACCCTGCCGCACGCATCACCCACGGCGGGGTCGCGCAGCGACCACACCTTCACACCTGCCCACGAAAAATATGAGTTGTAACTGTTTGTAAAATGATTATTATACGAACAGTCGAGACATCGAGCAGGCGGATTATCATGGCTAAATCGCACTTGCAGTTGGTGTCGCCAACCACCCAAAATCGAACAGTTGCTCCGGGACGGCGCCCCAATGCCGAACTTCGGTCCCGTGAATATCTGACCGACGCCGAGATCGAGCGCCTCACCGACGCCGCCAAGGCCAACCGCTACGGCCACCGCGACGCCACCATGATCCTGGTCGCGTACAGGCACGGCCTCAGAGTTTCCGAGCTCACCGAGCTGCGCTGGGATCAGATCGACTTCGGTCACGCCACCCTTGCCGTCCGCAGGGCCAAGAAAGGCTCGCCCAGTACGCACCCGATCCGCGGTGACGAACTCCGTGCGCTCCGCCGGCTCCAGCGCGAGCAGGATCCCAAGTCCCCGTTCGTGTTCACATCGGAGCGCGGCGCGCCGTTCACCACGGCCGGCTTTGCCCGCATGGTTGAGCGGGCTGGCGTCGCCGCCAAGCTGGGCTTCAAGGCTCACCCGCATATGCTGCGCCATGCCTGCGGCTTCGCGCTGGCCAACAAGGGACACGACACAAGGTCGCTGCAGGCTTACCTTGGCCATAAGAATATCCAACACACGGTGCGCTACACCGAGCTGTCACCGGATCGTTTCAAGGACTTCTGGCGATAGGAGTTCGCCTCCGCTCGTTCGAGGAACACTCTCAGGTCGTCGATATTCTCCTGCTCCTGCTCGGCCATGAAGACAGCGAAGTAGCGATCCGGTGACGGCAGGTTTTGATTGTCGGCGTAGAACTGGAAGGCATGCAGGCGCCTTCGGCACTGTTCCTGCTTGATCAGGAGTTCTTGAAAGGCAGCCGTCTCTTGCATGCTCCGTTTTCCATTCTGGAAGGTGCAAGCCTGACGTAGGTTCACAGACCCGCCGATCCCATTAAATTCGGTTTCAATAAAGGTTTCACGCTCAGGTGATAGCGGCGTGCGAGCGCGCAGCTGATTGCCCGCCTGAAATCGGCACGCGGCAACGGCACATGGTCGGCGGTGCAGGTTGCGCGGGTGCTGGAGCGCATCGGTTGACGCGGCGCTCGGGATGGCTGATTGCAAAATTTTAGGGGTATCCGTGGCGCCGGGGCCACATCTGCCGGGGACGGAGAGTAGTAAAATCAAAATCGGGAGAGATTGAACACGGTCCTTTTTGACCTCCGAACGTCGCACGGAGATCGGGTTATGGAAGCCAGATTTATCTATCGCAACCGGGCGGATCTCGGGTTTTACGATGCGTCCACGCGAGAAATGCGCGGCGGTCCTGATAAGGTGATTGTGTACGTCAATGGCGTCCTTTGCGCGATGGATCGCGAGGCAAAGATCGTCATACCCGTTTCGCGATGGAAACTGATGGAGATCGGCGTTGCCTGTTTTTTGGCGGCGCTCAAGGCTAAGGGCGCAGCGCCCAGTTCGCTTGAGTCTGTGCCCGTTCCTGAACCACCTCCAGAACTTCCCGAAGCCGTCGACGAGTATCTCTTGCGCAGCCTCGACGACGACGAAAGGGCATCCCCAGAAGCTACACATCAGGAGAGCTCCGAACCCGAATGGGAGCGTCTCATTCGGGAAATTCGTGATCTATCTCGATAATAGACGGAGCGTTTAGGCCGTGCGAAAGATCATCCTGGCTTGCCTTGTTCTAACGATCGCTTCGGTGTCTCCGGCCGACGCTCGCAGTCATAAGCGCGCCCCGTCCAACAAACCCGCACATCATCACACTGCGCACGCCGGCGACAAATCGTCTGCGGGCGACAAGGCGTCCGCTGATGCCGACGAAGCGATGGACAAGCGCATCAAGAGCATCTGCCGCGGCTGCTAGGCGTATGGCAGGCGCCCCCGGCGAGCCGCTGGGGCGGACGACCCTTAATGCGTCCGCGCACCACGCTCCTTGGCGTAACGTTCGCCAGCAGCCTCCACAGCTTTGGCATGCAGACCAGCGAGTTCGGGCCGCGCGGCGCGGGCGCGCTCGGCGGAATCAAGGGTCGACTGGGCCTGTCCCTGGAAGTGGGGCATGACGTGGCGGGCGATCAGTTCGAAGCTCTTGGCGGTCGCCTGCGGGTTCGCCCAATTGTGGCCGAGCAGCAGATAGCAACCGAAGCCGCCGTTTGATTGCTTGACGAGCCGGTCGATCTGCGCGGCGCACTCTTCCGGCGTTCCGATCACGCCGAGCCCAGATTTGTTGATGAAGTCGATCATTTCAGCGACGCTGTCGCCGAGCACGGCCATTTGCGGGAAGGCCGCAACCGCCTGAAAGTAACGGAACCAATGCTCGATGCCGTACTGTACGTCGGCGATCGCCTGCTCCTTGGTTTCCGCACAGTGCATCGGGCCGACGAGGCGCCAATTCGAGCGGTCGACCGTCTTGCCGTGCACCCGCGCTTCCTCGCCCAGCACATCCCAATGCAGTGCCAGGGCATCGAAGCCGGCCGCTGTCGTCGCGCCGACCGAGAGGAGCCCGATGCCATGCCGACCTGCGAGCTTGGCCCCCGTGGGCGACGCCACGGCCGCCACCGCCACGTCGAAAAGCGGATTGGAATAAGGCCGAAGATGCAGCCGTGCATCTCGCAGATCCCAACGATGGTTCTTGAACGTCACCGGCTCATCTCCTGCTAGCAGCCTCATGATGACGTCAAGGCTCTGCTCGAGGAGCTCACGCGTCTCGGACTGAGGGACCCCGATCATGATGCCGTCCGTCGGCAGCGAGCCTGGTCCGGCACCGAACATCGCGCGCCCGCGGGTCAGGTGATCGAGCAGCACGATGCGCTCAGCGACCCACAGCGGATTGTGGTAGGAGAGGCTGACGACGCCCGTGCCAAGCTTGATGTGACGCGTGCGCTCGGCCGCAACCGCGATCATGATTTCGGGCGACGCGCTGATCTCCGTACCGGCGGAATGGTGCTCACCAAACCACGCTTCATCGTAACCGAGGTGGTCGAGCCAAGCGACCAGATCCAGATCGTTCTGTAGGGCTAACGTCGGATTAATGCCGGGCTTGTGGAAGGGTGCGAGAAAAACGCCGAAACGCAGGCGGGATGTCATAGGCATGTCCTCCATCGCATATTGGCGGCGGCGTCTCTCAAAAGGAAATGCGACCGTCTCTTCAAAGTGACCAGCCCTGCAGCCCACACACACCTTACGCGAGCGCGGTGTCATAGTCTATTGGCGCGGTGCGCAACTGCAATGCTCTGTCGATTTCCTCGCTACGGGTCGACTGGCGAGGCGGCGCGGCGATGCCGGGAACAGGTGCCGTCGGAATCATGCCTACGGATGCAAGAGCCGCTGTCCGCAACAGTGCATGCCCTGTCATGCCGTCACCGACATACTCATGGCGGATGTGCTGCGCCTTATCGATCGGTTCGACGGGGCTGGCGGGACATCCGGCCTGTCGCGACTACGTCGCGCGCGCCACGGCCCGCCCGTCCTTCATAAAGGCACACGCAGATCAGATAGCGCATTTTGCCGCGGCAGACTAAGCAACGTCGGCGCCAAAAGCTGACAGTCGCGCGGCCCCTACCAGCCGGACGGCGCGCTGGACTGCAACCATGCAGGACACCAAGCCGGTGTTCGAGCCGGACACCAATCCGGTGTTCGAGACGGATGCCAACTCGGAGGTCAGCGCGGCGTCCTCAGCAGCCGATCGTAGCACTTTGATCCCAGCCATTTTGATTACCGTTGGGCCCTTGGATTGCTTTGTCGCCGATCTCCGCCGCCACGCTCATTCCGCGGCGTGCTTGGCAGCCTTCGCCGCAAGCAGCCGGAACAGATTGGCCATCGCCGCCTGCTTCTTCGCCTTTTCCGGGTCGGCACTTCTTCGCGCGCTCGTCCAGGCGCTTCAACATTTCATGTACTGATCGTGGGTGAATCGCATCATCCTCGGAAGCAATTGAGTTGCTAACCCGCTATTGAATCCGCGGGTTACCCGGTGGTTACCGCTGATGCGTTAGTCGTCGCGTAGTCTGAGTTGCGCGACTATGGCGGCTATGTCTCCCTCGAACTTAGCAAGGCGGTCGCCCTGCGCGTTGAGGCGGTCGGATAGCTTCTGCATCTCGTCGCGCTCCAGGGACTGGGCGAGACGATGGATGATCTCGTCGTTCAGCGAGCGCAGATTTGCCATCGCCGCTTCGGCAAGCTTGTCACGCATTCCGTCTGGCAGAGGGAGCTGAAATTGACCCGAAGTGCCGCCGGGTCCAGTTTCCTTCTTTGTCCGGCGTACCGCGCGGGCGACTGATTTCGGTGGGTTGGCTTTTTTCTCGGCCACGCTCGTCTCCGACGAAGCCGATCACGCAGATCGCTATCTGCCGGCTGGGATTGATGCGTCACACGCGCCGCCCCCATGGTGCTGACGGACCGCTCGGGGCAGGCTCCTGCTCAAAAAGGCCCAAAAGAAGGCCGCAACCTTGTGCGGGCCTACATTTGGGACTGCTGATCGGGACGTTTTAGTTTTCGTCAGTAGCAAGCAAAATCGGGGGGAGTAGCCACGCCCAGCAAGAAATAGGGCTCGTTTGATCGCAAAAATGGCGTCTGGGCCATCATGGGCGCGCCACTGCCGACACATCCTGACGGCGGCCTTGCGTAGAACGTCGGGCGTCGTTGAGGGCGCCAGCCGCGCGGACAATGCGTCAATCGCAGCGAGCCGCGTGTGTACGGGTTACCAGCCGCAGCGCGAGCCGTGTGGTCGCCTGCGCTCGGCCTTCGGCCCTGATCTTGAGCGCGGCGATCGGGGGAGGTCCCTAAGCGCGCGTAGCCGGAAATCCACTCCTGGCAATGTTGTAAAACGCAATGCGTTCGTCTAGCCAAACCGTCGCTGAGGCGAGTGCTCGGATTGGTCGATAAGTGCCAGACCCGGAAAATCGGCCTGCTTGAACGGCATCTCCCTAGCTTCAACAGCGGACGTCGTCGGACCGTCTCAGCATGTCCGGGTTGGGCCAAAAGGCGACGCACGAGGATCAGGAGAGCCCCCCGCTATGGGTACCCTCATTCATGAGCTCCCGAAGTCGAACGACGATTTCAGCTGCTCGCTTACCGTCGTTAGCGATATTAATGAGCGCCTCCCGGACTTCTTCGAGATTCCGCGGTTGAGCGCGCAGCCAGTTTAGCCCGGCCTGCGCATTCATCACCACCGCCGTCATCGCATCGATGGTCTCGTGGGCTTGCGCTTTATAGCTGCGCACGAATTCCGCTGAGGTCTGCAACGGCACTTGGCCCCTCGCGCCGTTCACACCTCCGTCCTTCAGGACGAAGCCTTGATCCGTTAGCATGACAAATCTCCTCAACTTTTGGGTGCCAAATGTATGCGGATGCCTCGGAGATGGAGATGTCCTCATCGCGTTAGCATGCGCACGCGCGCGCAACTTCGTCGGAGCACACCTCCGCGTGATGGAGGAAACTGTCGTCGGTCAAACGGCCGGTGGGCTCGACTGGACTATTTGAGAGCCGCTCACCAAAGTGCTTTGCGTGGGAGCGCGAGACTTTGTCCGCTTCTCCGCTTTCCGCGAGCTTCTTCGCGGCAAAGGTACGGGTCGTATCAAGCAACCGAAATCGCGAAGGCCCCGCGGTGGACACCGTCGCAATCAGCGATTTCGCCACTAGGCTTGAGATCGCTTCAATAACATCCGCCTCGGTCATTCCTTCGCCAGATGCAACCGCAACCGCCGCTTTCAGCGTAAATGGTCCGGCAAATACCGACAAGCGGCGCAGCACGGCACTCTCGGCGGCGGGCAATAGATCGTAGCTCCAACCGAGGGCGGCGCTCAATGTCTGATGTCGGGGGACCGCCGTGCGCCGGCCTTGCCACAGCAACGAAAACCAGCTGTTGAGCAGCGACGCGATCCCGCTGATGCCATAAGCGTTGACTCTCCCAGCGGCGAGCTCGATAGCCAGAGGGATGCCGTCGAGCTTCGCGCAGATTTCTGCAACCATCGGCGCTTCGTCATCGTTGAGCCTGAACTCGCCAACGCTCGCGGTGATGCGCTCGACAAGCAACTGCGCAGCGGGATAGGCAAGGACCTCGGCCGCATTCGATCGTTTGCGCTCGGGTGGGCAATCCAGCGGGAAGAGTCGGCGCACCTGTTCGCCTTCGATGCGAAATGGTTCGCGGCTCGTTGCCAAAATACGGATCTCGGAGGCCTCCTGGATGATGCTTTCAGCCAGCGGCGCCAGCGTGTCGAGAACATGCTCGCAGCTATCGAAGATCAGCAGCATGCGCTTGTTGCGCAAGAAAGAAAGCAGAGCCGGCACGGGATCATCGCAGCTGATCGTAAGTCCGAGCACCGACGCGATCGTGCTCGGCACAAGCTGCACATCCTTTATCGCGCTGAAATCGATGAAGAAGACGGCGCCATCGAATGCCGTGAGTTGCCGATGTCCAATGGCGACGACGACCGACGTCTTACCGATACCGCCGGGACCTACGACGGCGACGAAGCGATGACGCTCAAGGTCGGATGAGATTTTGTCGATAGAGTCTGTCCTTCCGATCATCCCGGCGAGTGAAGCTGGCAGGGAGTGACCTTTCGGCTTGCCGTCCCTAAATGGCGCGAGGCGCGGAGATCCGGCTTGCGCAATTGGCGCGATAAAACTATAGCCGCGCCCCGATACGTTCACAACATAGCGCGCGTCCGAGGCTTGATCGCCAAGTGCCTTGCGCAAGGCGGCTACATGAACTCGAAGGCTGCCTTCATCCACATTCACATCGGCCCAAACGCGCTTGACCAGCTCACGCTTGTCGACGATCTGCCCGGACCGCTCTGCGAGAACAATGAGAATATCGAGTGCACGTCCTCCGATGTGCACAGGCGCACCATTCTTCTCGAGGAGACGCGCCTCTGGACGCAGCCGGAACGGCCCGAAGGATATCGCCGTGTTCTCGGAACTGTGCCGGTCTGAGGCAACTTGGGTCATGAGAACTCGCTCGTGTGACTTGACTGCTACTCCCCTCGGTCGCTCCTTTTGCGCGCAAACCGCCACTAGGCGTCACGCGTTGATGAAGGCAAGTAAGCAATCGTTTATCTGCTCCTTGTGCGTCGTGCACATACCGTGCGGCGCCGCTGGGATTAACTTGAGTGTCGCGTTCTTGATGAGGTTGGCCGACGGCATCGCCGAATGGGCGGCCGGCACGATCTGATCGTCGTCTCCGTGGAGGATCAGAGTTGGCGCATCGATCTTCTTCAGATCTTCAGTCATGTCAGTTTCGGAAAACGCCTTGATGCCAAAATAGCTGGCCGGCATCCCCGCCATCATTCCCTGCAACCAAAACGACTCCCGCACGCCTTCCGAAATCTTCGCACCCGAACGGTTGTAGCCATAGAATGGTATGCTGAGATCCTTCCACAGCTGGGACCGGTCAGCGTGAACGCGGGCACGAAGCTGATCAAACATTTCGATCGGCGTACCACCGGGATTCTTCGCGGACTTCAACAATACGGGGGCTACTGCGCCAACCAGCACGGCTTTGGCAACGCGCTTGGTCCCGTAGCGTCCGATGTAGCGGGCGACCTCGCCCCCACCTGCGGAATGCCCAACGAGGACGGCGTCCGTCAGGTCGAACTGCGCCAGCAGTTCCGCCAGATCGTCAGCGTAATGATCCATATCGTTGCCGTCCCAGGGTTGACTGGAGCGGCCATGGCCGCGTCGATCGTGGGCGATGCAGCGGAAACCACGTTGCGCAAGGAACAGCATCTGGTCTTCGAAAGCGTCTGAGCTGAGCGGCCAACCATGACTAAATACGACGGCCCGACCGGTGCCCCAGTCCTTGTAGTAAATCTCGGTGCCATCTCGGGTAGTGAACCTGCACATCTTACGGGGCCCTGTTGTATCCGCTCCTCCGCTGGCTTTCATTTTTGCTGGAGACCCAGGCTAAAGATTGCACGGCGAAGGCGGTCCCGCTTTAAGGACGCCTTATCATTTCCTTCAGATGGGCTTGATTCGTGCTGCTCGTGGCACGGACGGCGATTCCCGGCTTAAGGACGTCTTATCATTTCCTTAAGATGGGCTTAATTCGTGCTTGTCGCAGCACGCCGGGGCGGCGATCCGCAGGTTAGGCTCCAAGTTCGCCGACCAAGGCCCTGGCTTCGTTCAGATCTACTGTATCGAAGCCTTCGCTAAACGACTTGTAGACTGGCAGGAGAAGGGTACGAGCCGCAGGGCGCCTGTCCCGGTCGCGAAGAAGCCTCGCCAAGCTGATCGCGGCACCCAGTTCCAGAGACTTTGCTCGCTGTATGCGCGCAACTGCCAGCGCCCGTTTGAAGTACTCCTCCGCCTTTTCGGGATCACGATGTGGCGATCGCAGCGTTATTTCGCCGGCCACTCGATTGATCTCGGCCTCAAACCAGGTTTCCTTGCTCGCTCCAATTATAGCCATTGCTTCGTCAGTGCAGCGCCAGGCGTCGTCAAACCGGCCAAGTTGCGCGTACGCGCTGGCCAAATAAGACAGGTAGGACGGCATCCAGACTGTCGCACCAGTCGATCGAAATGCAGTTACCGCAGAGCTGATGATATCGACCGCGTCCGATGCGTTGCCTGTTGCAGCTGATACGCAGCCGCTGAGTACCGTCGCCGTCGTTTTCCAGAATAACGCTCCCTTTTCTTCGGCAAGCGAGACAGCCTCACCGAGTTGCGCGTTCGCTGTGGCGTAGTTTCCGCAGAGTAGGTGGCTGAAACTTGTGAGGCTCAAAGCATAAATCAGGCTGGCAGCGTGCCCGATCTGGCGCGCGTGGCAGAGTGCCTCGTTGGCGTCCGCGATTGCGGCGTCGGGGTAGCCGAGCATCCACAATGCTATCGCTCGATAGGACAAAGCTGCCACCCGACTGTCTTGACCAAAACGTGTGGCCAGCGGGGGATGCGCAACGGGATCATAGACTGCAATCGCGCGATCGAGATGTGCACGTCCTTGCCTCAGGTCTCCAGTACACATCAGGCAAACGCCCGTCGTGCGATGCGCAATTGTGAGCGACGCCGTTTTCCCTTGCTTCTCGGCCAGCGCAAGCAACTGCGCGACAGCTTCGCGCAGAGCGTCGCCGTTGAACGTTACGAAGCTCGGGACCATGGCAGCATAGATGATCGAAAAGAGTACAAGGGGATCTTCGGGAGGTTCTCCGAGTGCCTCTGCTTGTTCGATCAGCAGATGAGCGCGCTCCACGGCCGCCTTGGTTTGCGCCGAAGCAAATCCACTGACGTGGACAAGGGCATTTATCAGCGCGACTTGCAGTCCGATCTCCTCGCGCCGCAACGCCGGAGCAGCGGGCAAGCCCGCGATCTGGATGAGCGCATGCTTGAGTTGGCCCGCAGCTTCCATCAGTGCCGAACGCTCTAACGACCGCTGCCCAGCCTTTCCCCATTGGCGGACGGCTTTCTCGATCAGCCCCGCCTCCGTGTAGTGACGAGCCAGTACCTCCGGCTGGTTTTCGGCAATTTCCGCGAATTGGCTCTCGAACACTTCGACGATGCGGGCGTGAAGCGCCCGACGCGGCTCGCGCAACAGCGTTCCATAGGCCACATCGCGCACGAGCGCATGCTTGAAAAAATAGGTCGCATGCGGCGGAACTCCCTGCCGAAACAGCAGCCCGGCCTGCATAAGGCGATCAAGCGCGCCACTCAGCACGCTCTCCGGTTCCTGGATCACCGCCGCTAGCAAAGCATGTGAAAACTCGCGCCCGAGTGCAGCGCCAATTTGCGCTGTCAACATCGCGGGACCTAGTCGGTCGAGTTGCGCCATCAGGGACGCATACAAGCTTGCGGGGACCGCTAGGCCCGGCGGAGGGACCGCAGCAATCGTTTGCTTTTGCGCTTTCTCATCGTCCGCTTCAAGCACAGCCTTCGTCATCTCCTCGACAAAGAGCGGAATGCCATCGGTTCGCTCGATGATTTCCTCCCGATTGTCGGCGGCCAGCAACTTGTTGCCAACGACACGGCTTATCATGGCGTCGACATCATGCGGCGCCAGCCGATTGATTGTGATAAGTGTCACTTGCGGCCGTCCAATCCAAGGCGCATCAAACTCCGGTCGAAATGTCACAATTTAGCAGGACGCGAAGCTTCCCGATTTGGTTGACCATCCGACTAAATGCTTCCAGGCTAGTGGGATCGGTCCAATGCGCGTCCTCTAAGATCATCAGCACGGGATTTCGGCGCGCCAAGGCTTCTACCTGCGATATGAGCACTTTGAACGTTTCTTCGCGGCGCTGTGGCGCTGCCATTTCCACCGTGGGATAGCGGCCATCATTTGGCAGTGACAACATCTGGGCGACTAGTGCCGCATCATGGGCTGAGGTCAGGGTTTCAGCGAGCAGGGCATCGAGCTTGTCGAGTTTTGTTTGCGCCGTGTCGTCATGGGTCAACTCGGCAGAACGCTCGATTCGGCTGATGATCGGATAAAGCGCACTATCGGCGTGTTGCGGCGAGCTGAAATAGCGCAGGCGCGTGTGTGGCTCGGCAGCGATACGCTCCAGCAGCTCCGCCGTGAGCCGCGACTTGCCAATACCGGCCTCGCCCGAGATTAGCACGACCTGGCCGGCGCCAGCCTTTGCCCTGGCCCAGCGGCGCTGCAATTGGTCCATTTCCTCTTCCCTACCCACCAAGGGCGTCAAAGCTGTCGTACGCAGCGCTTCGAAGCGGTTCTCCACGGGATTGGCTCGATGGACCAGCCAGGCCAACAGCGGCTGAGAGACGCCCTTGAAGCGTCTTGATTCCAGGTGCTGCAACTCAAAGAGATTACCGAGAAGCCTCCGCGTACTGTCAGCGATGATCACACAGTCCGGTTCCGCGATGCTTTGCAGGCGCGCCGCCAGGTTCGTCGTCTCGCCGACAACGTTGTACTCTTGTGCCTCTCCCGCGCCCTCCATGCCGCTAACTACAACGACGCCGGTTGCAATCCCAACGCGGGCTTGCAAGGGAAGCGACAATGCAAGTGCTTTTACCTCCGCGATGAATTCCAACCCGCATCGCACTGCTCGCTCGGCGTCATCCTCGTGCGCGACGGGAAAGCCAAAACAGATTAGGACCGGGTTCGCCAGAGAGCGGGCTGCGACGAATCCACCGTGTCGTCGGCTCGTGGTAATGACGCAGTCATGGAAGGCCTGCACGATGTCGCGCAAATCCTCGGGGTCCATTCGGGCGATGTCGGCCCCGTGCAATAGCTCACATGACGCGACCGTGAGCTGACGACGCGCGTCGATCACCGGCGCCTCGTCGCGAGGCATAATAGGCTCTTTAAAGCGGTTCTCAGTAACGGGAGCAACATTCGGCTCGAAGGATTCGCGCGCCTCTCTCACCACTCCCACGAAGCGGATCCCCTTGCGGGGCAGAGTGCGGATCAGCCGCTGCTCTTCTCCACTGTCGCCAAGCGCAGTGCGCGCCGCATTGATCCGGGTTGTCAGCGCCGACTCCGATACAATGCGCCCGCCCCAAATGGCATCAAGTATGTCGTCCTTGGTGACGACGCGTTCGCGGTTGCTGATGAGGTATTCCAGAAGATCAAAGACCTGCGGCTGCATCGCGATTACGGCCCTTCCCCGGCGCAATTCACGGCGATCCGTATCCAAAACATAGTCTTCAAAAGAGAAAAGCATGTCCTTCCCGCCGGTTCGTTTTTGGCTTGTTGGAAGGCGGACCACGCCTCAGACTATCGTCGCCTTCGTCCGTGCTCTAGCCTGAGTAGCTAAACTACCACAACAGCGGCCATTCTTGGATACTTTCCAAGCAGATCCCGGAACGCCCGCTTCGGGTCTAAAGCGCCGTTTGGGAAGTCGGTCAGTCATTCCGGTCTGCCCCGATAACCAGACTATCTCAGAGCCTCCCCGGACTTCGCATTCGGGCCATTGCACAAAGTCGCTGCGCTCCAGCCCGCTGCGCGGGAGAAAGAGCCGAGAGGCCGGTAGCCGGTTGAGAGGAAGGCGATAGCCGGAGTGGCAAGGTCGACACGATCAACCAGCGTAGTGTTGGCGTGCAACGCATGATCGCGCGCGGATCAGCATCCTCGTGCCAGCCACATCGTCGGCCGCACCGATAACGCGATGATAAAAAAATCCTTGACGAAAGCACCAACCAGTTTGCTTGAATGTGCCGTCTATATTGCGGCTCGCAAGAAATTGATTTACGCCATGTCGCTGGACATCGATCGACCGGTTAATCGCGCAGTGGTTGTCGGATGTGCTATTTCTGCCACGCGCAACCATTTGAAATTACACGTGTCGCAAACATTAAAAGTACTCTTGTGCAACACTCATGCCGAAACGCGGAAGTTGTGGAAGCGTTCTGCCGGGTTGCCGCCTCTCGAAGCATACCCGTCGATCAATTCACTAGCCGTCTATTGCTGCACTTCACGCGCCTGCCGAGATGACCACAAGCGGCGCCTGCATTAAATCCTCATAGCGCCCGCTGCTTATCCGGTGCCCAACTTCCCGCGACTTCGTGCCTTGGCGCTTTTCGGCCGCCGGCTACCTCGTCGTGTGGAGGCTCCCGTGATCCCGGCGTCCGAAAACCAGCACAGAAGCCGACATCAGGAAGGCGCAGGCATACGCCGCGCATCAGCAGCAAGCCTGCCAGCGAAAACCAGATAATCGCATACGATCGTCGGGCAGATGCATCTGAAGCGGCCCGGGTTTCGGGATGCCGTGCCGACGTGATGGAGGTAACCAGGAACGAGCAGCAGCCATTCGTCTACGGCTCGCTCTCGCGCAAGGCGATCTATCTTGCAGGGAACCAGCCGTCAGCCGACCAAGCGGGCACAAAACTGGCGAATGCTACGCCAGCGGTCGCTGCGGCGCCCGCGCCTCCTCCTTTGGCAATCGATCCCGCCTTAGTGGGGACTTGGGAGATCACAATGCCGAATGATCGCGGCTTATCGCGCTGGATCTGGCGCATTATGCGCGACGGCACTTACAAATTCCGCGCCGAGGGGCCGCGTGCTGCGCCGGCGCATGAAAGGTACGATTACCGCCATGAACGGTCATTGGACGCTACCGCAAATAAGGGGCTCACGGGTTACGACGATGGCGGCTCATACGAAGTCCGGGACGCAACGGCGGTAATCACCGGCAAGCTCGGAACTGGCTACTGGAAGCAAAGTCCGCAATGACGCTCAGTTCCGCAAATTGTGTGGAGGTGCGAAAGGGACGCGCCGACAAATGCGCCCGCTGTCACGAACAAGCCTGTATATTTGTTTCTTGCAGGATGAAGTCTGCCGCGCGTGCGCGCGCCTTCATACCGATCCATGAGCATTCGAAGGGTTCCGAGGTGGCAGGTTCGAGCGATTGGCGCTACTCTCTCACCTGATAGCCCGATCAATGGGACGCGCATGGTGTTTCGTTTTGTGAATGCGAAGCTGAAAAACACGCGGCTATGGCTCGCCTATCTTGCTATTGCGACGCTGGCTGAGCTGGTCGGGACGGGGGATGCCGGTGCCCGAGGCATTGGAGGTGAGCGCTCGATCGAGTTCGAACCAATCCCGGACCGCCGGCGAACCGATCATGGCCATTGTCTCTCTCCACGACCAGCGGATCACCATTTACGACGCTAATGGATGGATTTTGCGAGCGCCCGTGTCGAGTGGCCAAAGAGGACGTGAAACGCCCGCTGGAATCTTCAGCGTGATTCAAAAAGATGCCGACCACCATTCGAACCTGTATGACGATGCCTACATGCCTCACATGCAACGCATCACCTGGTCTGGCATCGCGTTCCACGGTGGACCCTTGCCAGGCTATCCGGCGTCCCATGGCTGCGTCCGGCTGCCGTTCGATTTCGCGGCAACCTTATTCGACGCAACGCGACTGGGTATGCGGGTGATTGTGTCACCAACAAACGTCGCGCCTGTTGAAATAGCCCATCCGGCTTTGTTCCAGTCGAAACCGGGTGGCACTGTCTTGGCTTTGGTCGCGGCTCGTAACACAGAGGCGGATGAAGCGGCTAGGAAGGCAGATCAGGCAAGACTCGCCGCCGGGAAAGCCTTCCGTGAGGCAGCTCAAGCAATGGGGCCGGTGCGCTCAGCGGAAAGCATGAAGCTCAGAGCACGCGCGCGATTGGAAGCAGCTGAGGCTACGCTTGGCGGGGCAATTTCGGCCGAAGCAACCGAACTGGCTGAAGACGCCAAGGCGAAGGCAGCCGCCAAGCTCGCAGAGCTGGAGGCCCAATTGGAAGCTGCCAAGGTCGATCGGCAAGCGAAGCTTGATTCTGTGGTGGCTGGGCGTGAAGCAGCACTCGTTGCGGAGACTGAACGCGTCGCGGCAGCCGAGTTGGCGCGCCAGGTCGCCCGCGAGCTTGAGCCGGTATCGGTATTAATCAGCCGCAAGACTCTGCGGCTGTATGTCCGGCAAGCTTTTGAGCCGCTGTTCGACAGCCCGGTCACGATTTTGGATCCCGACCGCCCGATTGGCACTCATGTGTTCACTGCTGTGGTCCGATCTGGCGCCGATACCGACATTGGATGGACCGTCGTCTCATTGGGGAACGAAGGTCTCAAGGACGGTATGGTTGAATCACCCGCCCGGAGCGGAGGCCCGGGTCGAAACACTGAGCCGATACCGACGGCACCAGACAGGGCGAAGGCTGCGCTCGACAGGATTGTTATTCCGCAGGATGTACTGGATCGCCTTCCTGGGATAGCGCCACAATCTTCGCTGATCGTCACCGACGAAGGATTGAGCTCGGAGACCGGTAAGGGAACAGATTTCGTGGTCCTGTTGAGTGGTGAGCCGCAAGGTGGAATCAAGTTCAGACGACGGGGGCCAGCAACCGAATTTGGCTATGCGCCCGTACGCGGCTATTCGCGCTCACCTTCCGCGGGCCCGTTCTGGTGATCGTATCGAAGCAATTCCTATTCGACGACATCGATTGACGATGAGAAGCCCGGCGAGGGTATCTTGCGCGCCAGGGGCCTCCTTGGAGGATCGGCCGCTCCGCTCTGCCCGTATTGGTAGGATGTCGGCTACTCGCTTTTTTGCAAGTGTTGGGTCGTTTGCTGGGACGACGGTGCATTTTGCACAGATTGGTCTTGTGCCCGGGCGTTTTGTATGGGCCGGGCAGGTGCCCGTGCACTTCGCGCCGGCTGAACGAGTTTTCGGGAATTTTGCATGCGTATCTCTGCCCGCGCACTATGGACGGTCTGGACGTGTCGGTGCTTTTGCATGAGCCGAAGAGGAACTCGGGCATTTTCCGCGATCTGCGGCGGAGCACTTTGCACAACCCGTGCCGGGGCATCTTGAACGGGCTCTACTGTTTCGACAGTTGCCTGCGCATCTTTCTCAGCCGACCAAGCTTGGAATTGCTTGAACAGGGCTTCAGATGATGGCTCACTCGTTTCCTTCTGATCCTGACCGGCGGGTTCGGAGGCGGCAATTTCGTCGCGGGTCGGCGCGTCCTTTGCCGTCGGCGGCAAAGCCTGAGAATCGGCGATAGATTGAATCGTCGGCGTCGAGTGATCGATGCTGGGCTGAAGCCTCGAGTTGTCGACCAGCGAAGCCGTGACGTCTGCAAAGAGAGTCATCGGATTCCCCACCGATAGGACCGAAACGCCGATCGCTGTTGTCGTTGCGATCAATATGCTCGCCCTGAGGATCGTCGGCATTGGGTGGTGCCTCCTCTTAATATTCTTGTCGATCAGTACCGTGTTATCGAAGTCCAAAAAAGCGGGGAAGTTTGCAGATCGTTACGTCCGGCTGTGCTAAGCCTTCAATGATCTGGCGAAAGTGGAACGCGAAAGATCCTGAAGCCTGCGATGTCTGGAAACCAGTCTCCGGCCTCCTTGGATACTAGGGTCAACACCGCAGCCGGCACTTCTCCGTCGATCAGCCGATCAATTGCTTTCGTTTGGCCGGAACTGAGTTGGACCTCAGCCGCGCCGGCTGCCGCAATCGCAGTCCGGACAACCCCGGTTGAGGCCGATTGTGGCTCATCTATCGCAACGTCTTTGCCAGCAAGATCGGCCACCGATTTGACATCCGAACGCGCCATCACAAGTGCAACCATATTGTTCTCGGCGTTGCTTGAGATGGCACGGGTCTGCTCGGCATCGCTGGGTTGGGGGTTTTTCGCCCGACCGGCACTATTTAGTTCCTGCGACGAAGCCGGTCCGGCAGCGGCCAACGTTACTTGCTCCGCAAGCGTCGTCGCGGCCGCAACCTGCTCCCGAAGCGTCCTGGTGCGAGTAGCAGCGTCGTCCGTTGGAGACGAAGCCGTCGCGTTCGCGTGAGCCAGCTCAGAATCGGTTTCCTTGGTACCAGCAGGCCGAGGCTCCGCTACTCTGGTCGGTGGCATTGGTGCCACCTGCCTTGCAACACGAGCGGGCGGCTGGGCGCCGGGACTTTGTCGATGCTTCACAAAAGTACGACGAACCGTGTCTGATGAGTGCCGCGCGGACGTGGTCACGGGTGACGTTTGTTGCCGGGACCATTTCATATAGGATTGGCAAGCGGTGTTACATGGTAGTCCATCGATATAAACGATGTCCGGCGAATCCAGCGGATGGGCTTGAGAAACTCCCCCGCAACTTAAGAACACCACAAAGGTTGTCGCTATCAAATTCTTCGACATAGCTACTCCACAAAATACAAAGAAGGTCGAGTATCTTTCGTGTCACAGCGAGCGAGGCGATCTAAATTCGAGAAGGCTTTTTTCCAATTTGCGCTCTGGGCAACCTCCGAATGCAAGTTTGCTGATGGCAATTGATCGTTGACGAAAGTCCAAGCGGCGATGGGCGTAACTTGAACTTCGATTGCGGCAAAATGCGAGACGACTTTCCAATCTCTCTCTTTCTCTCTTTCGCACGCTCCTGAGTTCCGAGGATGGAACGGCCGCGGCGCCTCAAACGAGAAAACTGAAACCCGGAGTGGGACCGCCCGTAACTCAGAAATCGGGCGATCCCGGTCGACCACTTCCAATTGCCCTGCCATCAACAGAAGCTATGGCCGACCGAGAAGTTACGGCGAAGCGGCTCAAATAGTTTCAGATGGGGCGCCGACCGCTTCAGTCGCCGGCCTGGCCGGTGCGGCCATTCGATCGCGGTCAGCGCCGGTGGCCCAGATGTTGTTCGCTTGTCGGGCATAGAGCCGCAGTTGCTGCCAGGTACAGAATCATTAACCGGGAGTTAGT
The DNA here is from genome assembly GCA_963739755.1 of uncultured Alphaproteobacteria bacterium. Classification (GTDB taxonomy): domain Bacteria; phylum Pseudomonadota; class Alphaproteobacteria; order Rhizobiales; family Xanthobacteraceae; genus Bradyrhizobium. Next base: position 25,167 of record CAVUCB010000016.1, read on the forward strand.
GGCCGCACTGATATTTTATCGACTGAAAAAGTGCTGCTTCGCGAATTTGCTTCAATCATTTTGAACTGGGCTGAGCGCGTTTGTCATCACGCCCGTTGGATAACGTAGATGGGTAGGGCTGTATATGAGGCGCAGATTGCGGATCTGGAGGACGCAATGGTGCGCTGCCCAGAACACCGTCGCGCGCTCGTGCTGCAGCAGGTAACAAAGCTATTCCTGGACGACCAGCGGGAGACAGTTCACAAGCTTGCCTACCTCGATGAGGTGCTTGTCTGTCTGATGCGACCAGCGAGCACCATTGACCTCGCCAATGTCATTAATGCTCTTGTCAGGTCGGGACTTAAACTTCCAAAAGCTCTCCAGCAGCTTGCTCTCCATCGTGATCCGTCCGTGGCAGTCCCGATATTAAGGCATTCTAATTGGCTGTCCGAGAATGATCTCGTTGAAGTTGCGGATACGCGCGATCGAGACCATCTACTAGCAATCAGCTTAAGGTCTGTGCTCTCGGAGTTTCTTACTACTACCCTCATTATGCGGGGGTATACCGCGGTCCATACGGCGATCACTCGCAATTTGGGCGCAAAGCTTTCAGAAGGGGGCTTCACTGTTCTCTTGAAGATTGCAGAACGAGACAGTGAGCTCGCTGCATTGCTAGGAGCGCGATCCGATATCCCTTCCGGTCTGCTCCGGAAATTCCTTGCTATGGTTACAGATAAGCCGAGGGCTACATTTCTGCGCGCCGCTTCTCCGACCGTTAAAGCAATTGCGGAGAGGGAGACTCCGAAGATCGTCGTCTCAAACAGAGACTATTCATCCGCAGAAAAGGAGATTGCTGAGCTGCGTCGTGCGGGCCGGCTGAATGATTCCACGATCAATCGCTTTGCGGTCACGCGACAAATTGAGAAACTAACGGTCGCACTGGCGCTGGCTTCAGATGCGCCAGTAAGGCGAATTGCGCAGTTGCTATCCAATCACAGCGACGTGGACCAATTGGTGATAGCTTGCAAAGCATCGAGAATACGCTGGGCGACTGCGGCCTCGATCCTTCGCAACCGAGATGGTTGCTCGCCGCCTACCGAAGTCGAACTGGAGGGGCTAAGCCGTCTGTTCGAAAGCCTGTCTCTTTCGGAGGCACAACAGACCGTACGCTTCGGCCCAACTGCGAAGCAGTGAAAATGATATTTAAGCCCGCCGGATCAATCGATGCTCTGCAAATCGATAGAATAACTCCCTCCCGCTGTCGCCGCCTTCCGAACGAGGCCGGAAGACTAGCCAGGAGGTGTCAGTCATTGGCTGACTTATGTCATAACCTCTAGTTTGCGATGACGATGGCCGAACGGTCATTCGCCTGTTACCCACGAGGCAATGGTCTGCTCGCGGAGGGATAGCAAGCCCGGATTCTCCGAATTTCGCGGTTCCGAAGCTGAACTCGAGGCCGACGTGCGCCGCTGAACAAGGCGCGCCGCGAAGACTCCGCAGTTGTTGCCAGCAGAATCCTATGACACCATCTAACTACCGAGTTGTTATTACTTCTAAATGCCTATGCCACGCCGGAAATATAATTGGGAAAAGCTATCGGATGAGCAGTTGCTCAAGCAACGTCTCAGTAGTCTGAGGGTTGCGGTCGAAGACACTTGGCTCGGCGATTGTGTCAGCACTCTCTATGAGGAGCTTGAAGAGCGGGGCATCCGGCTGCGGCCACACGTTTGGATATCCAGCGAATGGTTCAGTCCAGCAAATGTGCCCGGCATTGCCATTCCATTCTATCTAACCCATCCTCGTCTGATGAAGGTCGAGAAGAAAATGATGCTCGACGTCGAGGGTGGTACTTGGTCCGAGTGCATGGCCATTCTCCGTCATGAGACAGGCCATGCCATACAGCACGCCTACCAGTTCCAACGACGGCGGCGTTGGCAGCAGCTCTTCGGCCCGTCCTCCAAACACTATCCGCGTTACTACCGGCCCAATCCGGCGAGCCGGCGATATGTCCAGCATCTTCGGCTCTGGTACGCGCAGAGCCATCCGGACGAGGATTTCGCCGAAACTTTCGCGGTGTGGCTGCGGCCGCGTTCGAACTGGCGGACCCGCTATGCCGGTTGGCCAGCGCTGAAGAAGCTCGAATATGTCGACGAACTGATGGGCGAAATCGCCGGGAAGCGACCGCTAATCACGACGCGGGAGCGTGTCGATCCGCTGCACGAGCTCGGCGAGACGCTTGGCGACCACTACCGGAAAAAGCAGGCATTCTACGCCTTCAAGCCACCGAAGACTTACGACCGCGACCTCTCCCGGCTCTTTTCCGCCGATCCGCGGCATCGCCGTGGGCAAGCGGCTTCGGCCTTCATCAGGCGGCACCGCGCCCAAATCAGGCAGCTGGTTGCGCGGTGGACGGGCGAGAACCAACTTACGCTCGATGCTGTACTTGACGATATGATGTCCCGTTGCCGAGAGCTCGATCTGCGGGCTGTCGGCCCCGAACGGAAGCTTATGCTCGACTTCACCGTCCTGTTGACCGCCAAGACCATGCACGCGCTGTTCGGTCCGTCGCGGCGAAAATGGATCGCACTATGAGACGCCTGCGCGTTCTGGTGCTGATGCATCCGGACTTCGTGCCCCCGGACTCCACCGACGGATACACCGCTCGGCAAATCAATGAATGGAAAACGGAATACGACGTCGTGAGCACCCTGCGCGCGGCCGGCCATGACGTTCGCCCGCTCGGCGTGCAGGAGGAAATCAAGCCGGTGCGCGACAAGATCGAAGAGTTCAATCCGCATGTTGTGTTCAATTTGCTTGAGCAGTTTCACAATGAGCCCGTGTTTGACCAGCACATTGCAAGCTATCTCGAACTGATGCAGATCCCGTATACCGGGTGCAACCCGCGTGGCCTGATCTTGGCGCGCGGCAAGGATCTGTCTAAGACCTTAGTGCACTATCGTCGGATCGCGACGCCGGCCTTTGCCGTGTTCCAGATGCGCCGCAAGGTCAAACGGCCGGTGCGTCTTGCGCTGCCATTGATCGTCAAGAGCCTGAACGAGGATGCATCCCGGGGAATTTCGCAGGCATCCGTCGTCGACACGGACGAGAAGCTTGCAGAGCGCGTCGCCTTTATACACGAGCAGATCGGAACTGCCGCTATCGTCGAGCAATATATCGAGGGACGTGAGCTGTACGTCGGCGTGCTCGGCAACAATCGGCTGCGCGTGCTGCCGGTTTGGGAACTGAAGTTCGGCACCATGGGCGGCCATGGTGCACGGCACATAGCCACCGAAAAGGTCAAACACGATCCCAGTTATCAGGAGCGCGTTGGGATTGAAGATGGGCCGGCCAAGAACCTTGCGCCGGAGCTATCAGCCCACATTCAGCGAATAGCGAAACGCATCTACCGAACACTGGGGCTCGATGGATACGCGCGTATCGACTTTCGCCTCTCTGCCGACGGCACTCCGTATTTTATTGAAGCGAATCCGAATCCTGAAATCGCGAAGAGCCAAGAGTTCGCCACAGCGGCTCAGCATGACGGGCTCGATTACCAAGACCTGCTACATCGCATCGTGACTCTCGGAATAAGTCGGGCAAGGGCGGGCGTATCCGTAGTCTGAAAGACAACGCGAGAGGTGTGCAGGAGGCCAGTTTCCCAAGTCGCGTGTGGGTACGAAGGTAACTTTCTGCTCGGTAATTGTGCTGTCAACATACGAGGTTGACCGGAAAAAGCTCAACGCGTTTTTGTCGATGTGTCGGGCGCCGACAATGCCAGGTATCGAGAGATGTTCTAACCTGATCGTCTCTCTGCGCCTTTATGTCCACGGGCGAAATGGACGCGGAGAACACCACCTCTAGGCTTCGCGACCTCGGTTCATTCTCGATAACCTGTTGCCGCATCTCGACAGCCGCGGCTGGCCGAAGCCAGTTACCATCAGCGCAAGCAAAAATCGAGTAGGCCCCCGGATCGATATCGTTGCGCATATGTGGAAGCGATGGGGTTAGATCCACCGGTAGACCGCTGGTTCGGTGGCCCACTTCTTCCATAACATCTGACTTGCGAAGAATAGGCGCAGCTGCCGGCTCGCGGAGCGCGAGACGGACCATTCGAAACAGCGCATTGAGGGCGCCCTTGCTTGAGCGGCCTTATTATTGATCGCGGCCGGATTTTTGAACTGGAAAGATTGTGCTTACCTAGGGTGGCAGCGGCGGCACGGTCACTTGCCGCCGCCGTCGAATGTGAGGATGCCAGCGACGCATCAGGGTGGCGTAAGGTTTGACAGATGCATTTTCACGGCGCTTCCCAGGTCGACTGTTGTACCTGCAGATGGCGATTGCGAGGAAATCCAGGAATGGTTGGTCGTAGTCCCCAAAAATTCGGGGACAAGATGCGCGGTTTCTACGGCGTGAATCGCAAGATTGACGTTCATCTCGAAGACGTCGGGCACAGTAGTTGCCAGGGGGTCTTCGATAATGCAGGTAAGATCACCTACTGTGACAGAGGTAAGTGTCTTGCCAAAGCCCACAATGTTCCAAATATCTCCCACCGTCGGATTTCCAGTCATTTGATGAGCATCACAACAGAATGCGTCAGTGAACACCACGGGAGAGAATGTGGGCAGTGAACTTGTCGGCACACCGCCATCTGGCGCCTCCATGATCCACTCAGCGGAATTGCCGCTGAATGTCGCAAGCGGAGGAGGGGCCAGCGTAATTGAGAAGCGCTGGCCGGTCGTGAAATTCGCGAAGAATACATCGCCCGCAGTATGACCGGCGACGTATTGGACAGAACAGAAGACGGTATCTCCGGGCCTTACCGGAAAATTCGTGATGTTGGTCTGAAATACATATGGGGGTGAGTTGGGTTGGATTGGGGCGAACCACTCAAACTAGGCAACATATGGATCGAGGTGGCGAAGGACGAAGCAGCCGCTCGGAAAAAACGACGCTCGAATGGCCACATGAAGAATTGGCGATCGCGACAGGCATTGGTAAACAATACCTTTGCAAGAGGACGTGTTTGTCGAAGCAGCAACCGAGGCGGCTTTACCCGAACTTCACCGCGATCGAATCTCAATCGCTGCCTTTAACTGCAGAGCGATCGACCTCCGGTTTAGACTGCCGCACTGGAGAAGCGACCATGTCTTCTAAAGTGGCGGAAATCCCGGAGCTTGGGTCCGAGCATGCTGGCGCGATCTGTGAGGAGATCGGCGTGCGCCTCGCCTACATTCTGCGGCCGACCGGATCGGATCTGCCGCCGAGGCTCGCTGAACTAATGTATAGGCTCTCAGCATTAGATCACGAGGCGCCTTCGATTGTGCCCTCGATTGAGGAAATAGACGGCGAGGACGCTCGATGGGTGTCTGAGCTGGCGTGGCGCGCATAACCTCTTGTTTCGCGCCTCGAGGCATTCACCGTGTCAACGCGGGTTTAACCATCTGTTAACCATCTAAATCCATTCTCTGCCTCAATGATGCAGCGGAACCAAACCGTCGAGTTGGCTGCCGCAGGAGTTTGGCATGAGACGTGACGGGCGCCAATCGACTGCCAAAATGCTGATTTCAACTCTGATACTTTGCCGGTGTGTGGATGGCCGATACGCTGGATGAGGATTTGCTCGCACTAAAGAATTGGCTTAGTGGCGCATGGCGTCGTCTTTCCGATCCATCGCTTACGTCATTCGAGCGACGCGAACTTCGAAACTATATGAAGCAAGCAGACGATACTTTGCGTGCCGGTCTCAAACGCATCGTTGACCGGAGTAGAGCTCGCCGAGAAGCCGAGAAGGTAACCCCTGCTGCCCGCCGCTTGGATTTTCGCATCATCAAGCTAGACGCTTGAGGCTCAGCTTCATGACCCTTATCCCCAATCACTTTGAACGACAGTTGATGCAGCAGCTTCGAGGTCGAGGCTGGGTAAAAGCATCTGAGTTTTCGCCGTCAACAAAGTTGATTGGAACGTTACTTCAAAAAGGTTGGATCGAGGCGCAAGGTGCGAACAAAGACTTAACATATCGGATCACCGAAGAAGGGATGATGGCTAAGACGGCGCTCATTCCGAAATACAGGTGAGACAGACGGGCGTGGCAATGAGTTCCGTGAAGTGGTTCAACGAGACCACCAAGGATTACCGCTTTCTAATCCAAACAGCTTTGGCGGAATGCCTGCCCAAGCTGATAACATCGGATCGACGAAACGACCGCTTTTGGGCGGCGGACGTTGGGTTGTAGATGTCGGATCTGACCGGCTTTCGCTGGCCGGACTTAGCTCAAGAATCCTCATGCATGATGGGTAGGAGCAAAAGTCTAGTTCGATCGGGTAGAGGCTTTCGAACGCCCCCGCTTTCGTAAACCTTGTCAATGAACGGGGTGGAGAGCATGAACGACATCGTCGCATCCGGAAGCGTCGATACGCAGAGGGATCGCGCCCGAAAGACGCTGTTTCGGCATTGCGTCAGCCGCGAAATCATCGCCCCTACCATCTGAGAATCCACGGCCAATCACCCACCACGGAGAGGTGCGATCAAGGCGGGCACGGAGAGCGACATCCTATTTGCGGCGTACCCCAGCGATTGCTCGGGGCTTGCAGGGCCTCGACCTATGGGTCTACGTGCACACGCACGAGCGCCGCGATTTTACGGTCGGCCACCCGAGCGAAATGGCCCGAGTGGTAGATTGTCTTATGCGGCGACCCGTTTGCGCGGGTTGATCTCGCCGAGATCCTCAAGTTCTCGCCCGGCTTCCGCCTTTGCCGCTCTCAGGATTTCAACCGCTTCGCTGATATTCTGCTCGGAATGATTGGCCATCACCTGCATTCGAATGCGGGCTGCACCCTTCGGCACGGCCGGGAATTCAACCAAATTGGCTACCAATCCAAATTCCGGCAAGCGTCGTGAGACGAGGCGCGCCAGGCCTTCCGATCCCATCTTGACACAAACGATCGCGGAGTTATCCCCGTAATATTCGAGACCGGCGTCGCTCAGTTGCCGGCGAAGCGACTTGATATTCGCCAATAGCTCGAGCCGCAGCACGCGTCCCTCAAGCGAATTGACGATGTCGAAGGCCTTGAGGATTGTCGCAGCCTGCACCGGCGACAGTGCATTGGAGAAGGTTGCCGGCGCGCTGTAGAAGCGCAGATATTCCTTCACCGCTTGGCTCTTGCAGGCGACGAATCCACCGTTCGAGGCAAAGGTCTTCGAGAAGCTGCCCATCACGACATCGATCTTGCCGAGCATGTTTTGCATGCCGATGTGGCCGCGGCCGTCCTTGCCCAGACAACCCAGATCATGTGCGACGTCCACCACGAGCGTGGCATTGTACTCACGACAGAGCGACTGCAGGGCTAGCAGATCGGGAGTGTCCGAATCCATCGAGAACAATCCCTCGGTGATCACCAGAATGCCGTTCTCGTTATCCTTGGCCCTGATCTCTGCGAGAACGTTGCGGCAATATTCGTTATCGAGGTGCCGGAACATGTGAACGTTGCTGGTCGCGGCATTTGCCCCCTCCTGGAGACAGGAGTGGGCGAGCATGTCCATGACAACGTGGTCTGCCGATCGGACCAGTCCCTTGACCACTCCGAAACCCGCGCCCCATCCCGTCGGGTACAATACGACGTGATCCATTTCGAGAAACTCGCCGATCTTCCGCTCGAGCGCGACCGAATGCGAGGTGTTGCCAACCAGCGCGGCCGAGCCTGCGCTGTGGACGCCGCAGCGTTCGATTGTCTCGATGGCAGTCGCCTTGATGTCAGGATGGGATGACAGGCTCAGATAGTCCTGCGAAGCGAAATTGACGCCGCGCATCCTGTTGCCGCTGTCATCCTGTGCGGCGCAAATCGTCTTGGGGCCATCTTCCGTGGCGCGGGAAAACGGCCACAGGCCGTTTTGCCGGCGCAGATCCTGCCACTGGAAAAAGCCTCCGGTGCGGCCCAGCAGGTCAACTCCGCCAGGAACGCGAAAATCTCTCATGCTGCCGGTGAGCGCGCCAGGCGGAACCTGCGCGTAGGTATTGTTTGACATCATCGTTCCCTGCTCGGCTTTTCGACATGCTGTCTGCCGATTTCCGCCCACGGTCGCGTAGTGTGATTAATTCTGCGTGTGACTCTGTTTCGCGCCGTCGCCGTCACCGGAGTTTTTTCCGATGGTGTGAATTTTTGGTTCTTGGCCGAGCTGAATCACGGCCGCCTGTGGGACGTAACCCGCAATTAACCAGACATTAACCATACCAACCATACCGGACATATTCCAGATGCTGCGTGCATTGGGCCTCCGCGCGACGTTGGTTTGGTTCACGCCGCTACGTTGGCGCTTTGTCGGCAGACGTATGCACGGGCGGTTTGGAATGGCGGTGGGGCGCTCATGATCAGGTCAAATGCATTTGTCTTCGCGGCTGTCGCGCTGGGCGCGACATTCGGAACCGGTATCGCTTCGGCAGCGGACTTGCCAGCGAGGCCTTACACCAAGGCTCCTCCGCTTCAACCTGCGCCGATCACCTGGAGCGGGTGTTATCTCGGCGGAAACATCGGCGCCGGCTGGGACCGCTTCCGCGCCGGCGAAGTGGGCTTTGCCGGCGTGCCGACCCCCTTCGTCGACTACGGCAGCAACACCGGAAGCAGCTTCATCGGCGGTGGTCAGGTCGGCTGTGATTACCAATTCGCACCGAACTGGGTGATCGGTATTCAGGGCAAGGCGGAGTTCGGAAATATCAATTCGTCCAACCCGGTCGCAGCCTTTCCGGGCGTTACTGCGGTATTCAAGCTGAAGAATACCGAAACGCTCACCGGGCGTCTCGGCTATACTGTCGCACCGACGGTTCTTGCCTAGGTCAAGGGCGGGGCCGCCTGGTCGAACGCGTATGCGGCCGCATCAACGGCGTTCGGATTGGGCGAGACCGCGAACTTCAGCATGACCGGGTATACGGTGGGCGGTGGAGTTGAGTGGATGTTCGCGCCCGGCTGGTCGGTGTTCGGCGAATATAATTACCTGGATTTCGGGACCAAGAACGTCAACTTCCCTTCCACCGGCCTGGTGCCGGGCTTCGGTCCGGCCGGCGCGCTCGCCGATACCAATGCCATCAGGCTTTCGGCGCAGGAAGCGCTCGTCGGCGTGAACTACAAGTTCAATTGGGCCAGCCCGGTCGTTGCGAAGTATTGGCGGGAATAGCCCATCCGCCAGCGCGACCTCTGCCGGCTAGGCCGAACTTCCTTCTTGCGAAAACTGTAGGACGTTGAATTTGGTGGCGCTTTCCGGAAAATGGCCAGAAAATGTAGCCATGTAAATTGCGAATATTCGTACTTGCTATTTTGCGTCAATTGTGTGCACAGTCATGCCATGTATATCGAATCGGTCCCCAACCGAAACTCGCCGCCCGCGATCCTGCTGCGCGAGAGCTATCGCGACGGCGGCAAGATCAAGAAGCGCACCATCGCCAACCTGTCCGATTGGCCGACCGAGATCGTCGAAGGGCTGCGCACCCTGCTCAAGGGCGGCAAGGTGGCGCCGGCCGATCAGGAAAGCATCATCGTGCGCCGCGCGTTGCCGCACGGCCATGTCGCGGCGGTGCTGGGCACGCTGCGCAACATCGGCCTCGACCGCATGCTCGGGCCGCCGCGCAACCGCTGCCGTGATCTTGTCATCGCCATGATCGTGGCGCGGCTCATTGCTCCGGCCTCCAAGCTGGCCACCGCCCGCATGCTCGATCCGCTCACTGCGGCATCGAGCCTCGGCGAGGTGCTCGGCCTCGGGCCGGTCGACGAGGACGAGCTCTATGTCGCGCTCGACTGGCTCGGCGAGCGCCAGGAGGCGATCGAGAAGGCGCTCGCGCGCAAGCATCTGCACGACGGCACGCTGGTGCTCTACGACGTGTCCTCGAGCTATGTGGAGGGCCGCTGCTGCGAGCTGGCGCGGCTCGGCTACAACCGCGACGGCAAGAAGGGCAAGCTGCAGATCGTCTACGGCCTGTTGTGCGCCGCCGACGGTTGCCCGGTGGCCATCGAGGTGTTCGAGGGCGACACCGGCGATCCGCGCACGCTTGCGGCCCAGATCGACAAGGTCAAGAAGCGCTTCGCGCTCGAGCGCGTGGCGCTGGTCGGCGATCGTGGCATGATCACGCAGGCGCGCCTCGATGCCGAGATCGCCCCGGCCGGGCTCGACTGGATCACGGCGTTGCGCGCGCCGGCCATCAGGGCGCTGGTCGAGGCCGGGGCGTTGCAGATGTCGCTGTTCGACCAGCGTGACATGGCAGCGATCACGTCGCCCGACTATCCGGGCGAGCGGCTGATCGTCTGCCGCAATCCCGATCTCGCGCGCGAGCGCACGCGCAAGCGCGAGGACCTGCTGGCGGCGACCGAAGCCGATCTCGCCGTCATCGCCGCCGCCGTTCGCCGCGCGCGCAATCCACTGCGCGGCGAGGCCGAGATCGCCCTCAAGGTCGGCGCCGTCGTCAACCGCCACAAGGTGGCCAAGCACTTCGAGCTATCCATCGGCGAGGCGAGTTTCTCGTTCCATCGCAAGACCGAGGCGATCGCCGCCGAGGCGGCGCTGGACGGCATCTACGTCGTGCGCACCAACCTGCCCAAGAAGCTGCTCGATGACGCGGCAACCGTCGGTGCCTACAAGAGCCTGGCGCGGGTCGAGCGCGCGTTCCGCTCGTTGAAGACCGTCGATATCCATCTGCGTCCGATCTTCCATTGGACGACGCCGCGCGTGCGCGCCCACGTCCTGCTGTGCATGCTCGCCTATCATGTCGAGCACCACATGCGCGCCAGGCTTGCGCCGATGCTGTACGACGAGACCGATCACGAGGCGGCCGCCGCCATGCGCGCTTCCATCGTCGCCAAGGCCGAGCGCTCCGAAGCCGCCAGGCGCAAGCAGACCACCGGCCTCACCGACGACGGCCTGCCGGTGCACAGCTTCCAAAGCCTGCTTGCCGACCTCGCCACCTATGCGAGGATCCAGGCGACCACCGCGCTCAACGACAAATACGTCTTCACGCTCCACACCAGGCCAACTCCGATCCAGCAGCGCGCCTTCGAGCTCCTCGCCGTCAACCCGGATCGTACCCAGTAAAGCGACTCCGCGCTCGCGACAAACAGCAGCGAGTTCATTGCCTTATCGATTCGAAAGAAGGAAGTTCGGGCTAGGCGATGGCGGACTTCGGTTGATCGACCGCGGGCAGAAACGCCCGGATCTTTCCCAAAAGGCGCTGCAAGTCCACGGGTTTGGTGTCGAAATCCGAGCAGCCGACTTCGACACTCTTGGCACGGTCGCTGGCAAGCGCGTGGGCTGTCAGAGCGATGATCGGGATGGCTGCGGTCGCCGGATTGGCCTTGATCAGCTGAGTGGCTTCCCAGCCGTCCATTTCGCCCAGGGCGACATCCATCAAGATCAAATGCGGGTTCTCGCTCGCGGCCATCGCGACGCCGGCGGCGCCGTCATGCGCGCAGCAGACGGAAAAGCCGTGCCGCTGGAGGCGCCGGGTAAGCATGTCCCGATTCATTTCGTTGTCTTCAACCAGCAGGATCTTATGCATGCGGCATCTCTGCGGCAGGCTGAAGCTCAAGGTCGGGAGCAGCCGGGACCAGCGTCGCGACGACATGCAGGTCTGCTTTCCTCCGACCGACGGTCAAAGGCACGCGGATGGTGAAGCGACTTCCCTTGCCGAGTTCGCTCTCGACGGAAACTTGACCGCCCATCAGTTTGCACAGCTTCTGGCTCAGCGCCAAACCAAGTCCCGTGCCGCCATATTTGCTCGTACTGGAATCATCGGCGACGGTGAACTTTTCAAAGAGATGGGTGATCTGATCCGGAGCGATGCCGATGCCGGTGTCGATGACGTCGACCACGAGTTGATCGTCATCATCGTCGGTGACGCGCCTGGCAACCAATTCCAACTTTCCATGCTGTGTGAACTTGGCGGCGTTGTCGAGCAATTGTCCGACCATGTTCCGGAATTTGCTGGCGTCGCAGAGGGCCGTTCCGAGGTACGGCGAGATGGTGCACTGGAATTCGTTTCCGTTGCGCTTGGCAGCAAGCCTTGCGCCCTCGGCTATTTCTAGCAGCAATCCGGCGAGATCGGTCTCTGCCAGGTCGAGCTCCATCTTCCCGGCTTCGATCTTCGACAGGTCGAGAACCTCGTTGACCAGCTTCATCAGATGCTGGCCGGCTGTGTGAATCTTGGTTAAGTCGGAGACGCTGGCGTCGTCGCCTTCCACCTCGGCATCTTCAAGCAGGATCTGGCTATAACCGATGACGGCGTTGAGCGGCGTACGCAGTTCGTGGCTCATCTTGGCGAGGAAGTCGGCCTTTGCAGCACTGGCGCGATCGGCCTCCTCGGTGGCCGCACGAAGCGCAACAGCGGTTGCCATGTGCTCGCGCATCTCGCTTTCCAGCTCGCCCTGCGAAGCCTGGATCTTTGCATAATAAAGCGCCATCATCGCGACATAGATTGCCGCAGCCGTCGTCGAGACAAGTCCCAGCCCCTGCATCGCGGCGACCGGCAGCTTGTTGTTGATATGGAAACCAAAGAAATAGAAGAAGCCGAATATCGCGACATTCACGGTGAACATCGTCATAACGATCAGGCGTAGCGAGCTCGAGGAACCCAGATAGAAGAAGGCGAGCAACGGTATCACCAGCACCCAGGCCAGCGTGGGCGAGGTTACCCCACCGTAGAAGTAGCAGCTCCAGAAAATACAGAAGATCAGGTTTTCGATCGAAACAAGCGCGAGCGGATTGTACGGGACGCCGGCTCGCAACAGGAACGGGAACACCCAGAAGGCGGTAATGGAAACGGCCAACACCGCGACGTCGTATCCCGGCGACGGATCAAGCACGAAGATCGTGATTGGAACCACATTTCCGATGAACGGCCCGAGAATGTGACTTACCAGAAAGACATGGGCGCGATTTCTGGTGTCGCGATCCGCTGCGATGTCCGGAGGAATGAAATAGTTAACCAAGCGATCGAGGGCAGCGATCGCTTTTACGAGCATGGTTTTCATAAAATTAGCGCCGCCTTCCGCAAGTTGCTTCTACTATTTGCGCCGCGACCGCAGCGATACAGGCGGGCCAAAAAAAGCAGAGCTGCCCGCAGCTAACATTTTCAGGCCCCGCTTAAAACGGCGTTAATCGGAGCAGACAGTCCGCTATACCGAATTTTAAAGGCGGCCACGCTAGATTGCGGCAGGACAGAAGTCTAAGAGGGGCGCAGAACAATGCTGATCTGGAGCCGGCTTGTCAGGTTCATCGACTGGTTCATTCCGGCCGCAGCAAAACTCGAGCGCTCGGAGCGCGGACTTGCCCAGAACTTTGTGTTCACGCATCTGTTCGGGCCCCTGCTCTCGCAGTCGATCAGCCTTTTCCTGTATCTCAGCGACCCGCATCCGGATTGGGCCTGCTGGACGGTGATCGTCTGCATCTGGTTGTTCTGGGCGCTCCCCTTCGTCTACAGGAAGACCGGAGACCTGCAGCTCTCGGCATTGATCTCCGTCGAATTGCTCGCATTCACCTCGCTGTTTGGGTCCTATTTCTACGGTGGCGTCAGTTCGCCGTTCCTTCCCTGGCTGATCATCAGCCTGCTGCTGGGCTTCTTCTATCTGTCCGAGCGGCCTCTCGTGGTTGTCTCCCTCTTCACATTCAATATTGTCGGCTTTGTCCTGGCGTATTTGTCGTGGGGCTTTCCCGACCTGCTTTCGCACGAACAACTGTCGATGGTCGGCTGGATCTCGATTCTCTCGGCTACCATCTACATGTCATGGATGGCGACCTATTACGCGAACATGATCGCCATGCGGTCGGATCTTGAACTTGAGGCGGAGCGACATCGCGAGACCGCGGTCCGGCTGCAAGAAGCAAAGGATCTGGCCGACAGGGCGAACCGGGCAAAGTCCATCTTCCTGGCAAAAATGAGTCATGAACTGCGAACGCCGCTGAACGCGGTGATCGGCTTCAGTGAGATCCTGCTCGATGACGTCGAGCTCGACGGCAAGAGCAAGCACAAGAGGGCGGATCTCGAACGGATCAACTCGGCCGGCAAGCATCTGCTCTCCCTGGTTACCGACGTTCTCGATCTTTCGAAGATCGAGTCAAATCATATCGAGCTGAAAATCGAGGAGTTCGATCTTAACGAGATGGTGCGAGAGGTCGTCGCCACCGTGCAGCAGATGGTAGCCGAGAAGAAGAACAAGCTTGTCGTCAAGTGTCCGGTAAATCTTGGCATCGTTTCGACCGACCCGACCAAGCTGCGGCAAGCGGCGCTTAATTTGTTGAGCAATGCTGCAAAATTCACAGAGGCGGGGACCATCACGCTAAGCGTACAGCGGCGGAAGCGCCAGGCCGGCGACTGGATCGAGATCCAGGTGCAGGACAACGGCATCGGCATCGCCGAGCCGGACATCGGGCGATTGTTCCAGAATTTTGGTCAGGCCAACCAGTCGACCTCGAGCAAATATGGCGGCACGGGACTCGGGCTGGCATTGAGCCAGAAGCTATGTGCACTCATGGGCGGCGGAATTTCCGTGAATAGCGAGCTTGGGCAGGGATCGTGTTTCACGATCCGCGTACTCGCCTGGATGAAGGAACAGCCGGCCGCCGATGACATCTCTTCCAGGCCAACCTTGCAATTCGTACCGTCAGAAGTTTGAAAATGTCCATTTCGAATATCAATTCCGTGCAAGCGACCTTGCGGCATGCCGACGAGCCGAGCGACGCGATCTCCAGTCGCCAGGATATCCGTCCTCGCCTGCTGATCGTTGACGACATCAGCGATAATCGCAACATCCTGATGCGGCGCTTCGAGCGTCGCGGTTTCGACGTGGTCGAAGCCGAATCCGGGCTCGAGGCCATCGAGCTGATCGAAAAGGGCTCCTTCGATCTAGTGCTTCTCGATGTCATGATGCCCGGCATCGACGGGATAGAGACCTTGAAGCGCATCCGCAGTCGGCGTTCGGCGTCTGCCCTGCCGGTCATTATGGTCACGGCCAAGTCGGAGAGCGGCAATATTGTCGACGCGCTTCAGCAGGGCGCCAATGACTACGTGACCAAGCCGGTTGATTTCGCCGTTGCGTTGGCGCGCGTGAATACGCAGATCAGCCGCAGGCGCGCGGAGCAGCAGGTCGTTTTGGCCAACGAGGAGCTGCGCAAGACGAATGAAGATCTCGAGCGCCGTGTCCAGGAACGCACAACCCGCCTGATCGACGCCAATCAGAGGCTGAAGGAAGAAATCGCCGATCGCGAGGAATTGCAGGCAAAGTCGCAGTACCTCGCCTATCATGACTCCCTGACCGGGCTCGGCAATCGCCTGTTGTTCAAGGAACAGCTGGACGAGGCGCTCAAGGATGTTTCGTTGACCTCACATCCGGTGGCAGTCCTGTTCCTGGATCTCGACGGCTTCAAGGCGGTCAACGATACCCTTGGGCACTCTGTCGGTGACTTGCTGCTGAAGTCCATCGCTGCGAAGCTTCGTGACTTACTTCCGGTGACCGATCGGATCGCCCGGCTTGGCGGTGACGAGTTCGCCATTCTGCAGGTATCGGGCCCCCAGCCGACCTCGTCGATTTCGCTCGCGGAAAAGATCATCGAGGTAGTTGGTCATCCGCACAGCATTGATGGACACGATGTGGCGGTGGGAGCCAGTATCGGCATCGCGGTTGCGCGTCCCGATCAAATGAACACCGAGAGCTTCCTCAAGAGCGCCGACCTGGCGATGTACAGCGCCAAATCAGAGGGACGCGGCACCTATCGGATATTCGATCCGCAGATGGACGAGATCATTCAGAGCCGCCGCTCGCTCGAACGCGACATGCGAGCTGCGTTTGCGCAGGGGGGATTTGAACTGTTCTACCAGCCGCTGGTCAACCTACAGAGCAAGAAGGTCACGGCCTTTGAAGCGCTGATGCGATGGCATCACTCTGATCGCGGGACTGTACCGCCATCGGAATTCATACCGGTGGCTGAAGAGATGGGATTGATCATCCAGCTCGGCGAGTGGGCGCTGAGGTGCGCGTGCCTGGAAGCGATAAAATGGCCTGACGAAATCCGCGTCTCGGTCAACCTGTCGCCGCTTCAGTTCGCGAAGGGCAATCTGGTTTCCATAGTCATGAGTGCCCTGGCTTCTGCAGGGTTACCGGCTTCGCGGCTGGAGCTTGAAATCACGGAATCGGTATTGCTGGAGAAATCAGAGCGCAATATCGTGATTTTGAACCAGTTGCGCGCGCTAGGCGTCCGGATATCGATGGACGACTTTGGCACGGGCTATTCCAGCATCGGCTATTTGCGCAGCTTTCCGTTTGACAAGATCAAGATTGATCAGTCGTTTGTTCGAGACCTGCTCGTCGACGAAGGAAGTCTCGCAATCGTTCGCGCGATCGCTGGCTTGGGCATCAGCTTTGGGATGACGACGACCGCGGAAGGTGTCGAGACTGAAGAGCAGGTGCGATGCCTGGACCTTGAGGGCTGCATCGAAGTCCAGGGCTATTTGTACAGCAAGCCGGTGCCTAGAGACGAGGTTGCCCGGCTGCTGGCCAGCCTGAATACCAGGAGAGAACCGCAGCGTGCCTGAGGTGGCGTGGGAAGTGGTTTAGACATTTTCAGGCCGCGCGTTGGACGGGCAGGCCGCTCAGGTGAGCAGCAGCGGCTGCTGACGGCCGAAGAAATCTGTGGCTAGGGGTTGTGGCGCGGTCAATTTGCCTAATAACGAAGTGTGGGCGAGGCACGGTGTTCGAGACGACACTATTGCTTATCCATTTCTATAAATACTCTGAGCTGGCTAACCGCCGCGGCTCGTCGAAATTCCATAATTTCTCATCGTCGAATGCGGCGTACTTGTTTCAAATGCCACGAGAACACTGCTTAAAGCGGCACACAAATGCGAGGTGCGTTTTTAAGCCCAGTGAGATGCCTCTTGCATCATGATTGGCGGCACTCATTCGAGCCGAGCGAGCCCAATGCAAGAGCGACGCAAAGTCCCGCGCATCGAGGTGGATGAACCCGCCTTCATCTCAGGTGATGGCTCCAGCATGCGTTGCCATGTCGTGAATATTTCACCCGAGGGAGCAGCCATCGACGTGCCAAACCCAGCGTATGTGGCCTCCAGGTTTAATTTGATGCTGGAAAGCGATCGGTTGATTCGAAAGTGCAAACTGGTCTGGATTATGAAGACCAGAATTGGCGTGGTGTTTGTGGTCTGAGTCAATGTGCTTAGGACACAACCACGTTCAGTTGATGGTGCGCCTGGAGGCTGCAGGCCTAGTTCCGGCGCCGCGTCGACTATTCGATCCTCGTCTTTCTCACGTAGGTGAGCCACTGTCGCGAAGGTAAATAAATTTGGTCTGATATTCCAGCAAGCTGTTACTTCGTGGACTTTGACGAGAAGTCGCTGGTGTAGCGCCGGTCACGCGGAGAGCTTTTTCAATTTTATTGCGAAGGCCGGCGCGATCGGCGTCCGGCCTTGAATAAGCCTCCGAGAGATCAATCAACGCGCTACCCGCGGCGACGATGTTCAAACCGAATAAGCCTATTGCGGCAGAGATGGCGGGCTCGTTTTCGCCGAATGCAAGCAGTTGAGCACCGAGATTGCAAAAGATGTCCTGCGCTTCTCTCATGCTTCTCATGGCCTGGTCATACTCGCGGATCTCCCGCGAGCTAACCACGATTTCCCGCGGCTTTGGCAATGAGATGTTTTCAAGAACGAGCATCTGCTCGAGGACTTTGCGCCGAAGGTCAAATAATGCTCGGATCGGTCGACCCAGTAATTCAAGTGCGGACCAACTGAGGACTACTGTGGCCGATATCATAATCAGGTATACATACCACTGCATCTATGACCCACCCTAACCTGCGTTCCGACTTTCATCGTCGTGGATCGACCTTGTCCCTAAGCGCGTGGAGGCAACGTGTCAAATACCGCTGCGAATTTTCGCCGGGACGAGCCTTAAGGACTGGAGCCGCCGACTTCGAGCGCCTCAAGCTGGCAAGATTTTCATCCTCGCAATCGCGGCCTGTGGTCTCAGTCAACCTTAATGGGCCGTTGCTCACAAGGCTTAATCGTCGTCAATTCACAACCTCTGGAGTTGTAGTTAACCGTGGCAGGCGCCGGTCGTCTCAGTTGCTCCTATGTCTCAATTCTGGAATGGCCAAGACGGAAGTCGCCCGGGCCCGCTGACCAAACCAGAATTTCTGATTTATTCAGCGGAGGCTGCGTTGTCGTCTACGAGCGTCAGCGTGCGCCGACGTCGCACGCTGACACTCGACCTCGATTTGTTCGGCCGTCGAAAACTCAACCGGCCTTATGGGCTCCGGACGGGTTCGCCGCCATCCCCATCGCCGCACTTGATCCGCCCCAGCGTGCAGCTTCTCCTGCGGTCCCCGCGCTTGTGGGTCCGGGTCCCCTGCGCCTTATGCCGCTTCGCTTGGTAGCGTGGACGTCATTTCGGCTATCTTCTGAAACTCGATAAACAATTCTGGCTGATATTGCGCAAGGTAACGGGCAATGCGATCGTTGGTGATCAGCTTACGCAGATATCCCTTTACGACGGTTAGGTGGAGGTGATCCTGGCCATAGGAATCTTGGATCGAAGATATCGCTTCCTGCAGTCGTGAAAGTTCGCGCTCCATTCGGGCAATGGCTTCGGCCGTCATGCCCTTTAATCGTTTTGGCGTCTGCGGCGTGATCAGCTGTGCCTGGGGAGTTCCGGCCAATATGGCCGACGCGTAGCTGAGCCCAGCCCCACGTTGCTCTACCCACCGCCGCAACACGGAATCGCGTAGGCCAAGCTCCTTCGCCACCGATCCGATTGAGCGGCCGCTCGATGCGACAAGATCAACCGCTTGCCGCTTGTAGTCGTCCGTAAACGACCGACGTTGACGTCCTTCCATCCGACACCTCCTGGCTCTTCGGGCCTACTACAGGTGTCCATCAGTTCGGAGGAGGTTCACTCGTTTCAAAATTTGCCCAGGCGATTTCGATTGCGTTGCGGATAAGCATCAGCACCGTTCGTTGATCGTAGTGTCATCCACACTGTCGACGGAGGGAGAGAAACTAAAAACAAAATTGCTCCATCGGACGAGCGAGAGCGAGAAAAGCTGAACCCAAGCTTGCTCCATTTTACAGAGTTCTTTTCCTTACTGCCGAGCAACGGTCAAAGTATAACTCAATGATAGGTTGAGACGGGCGCTCCTTCCTATTCGTAGTGGCGTAGTTTTGAAAAGTGTTTTCCGCAAGAGCAGCATGCTCGCTTTTAAATGCGCTTGAAGCCGAGACGCCACCCTAGGTACGCTCGCTTCTTCTCAGGGACCCGGACGCCACCCCAGGAAAACCAGACGGAATTGAGGCTTTCCCCGCAACCGCCCGAGTGTTACCGTTCTATTTACAATTTATTAATGCATTTATTGGGTGGGGCAGTTGAACAAGTTTTTAGCGCACGGCACAAATGCGTCCGTTTCTGAGTTGATTAAGTTCGATTTCCATTCGCTATCACAACTCGACCACGTAGACGCCGTTACCATTCCCGATGCTCATCTCCTATTTTCGGGGGATTATGCGCGTTCAGGCGCTGATCTGATTTTTCAGATCAAATTCATCGGTTTGTCGTGCCAAATTATTTTTCGGGCGATAAACGCCCGATGCTGATCTCTCCGGAGGGAGCTCCGCTCGACGCGAATTCGTCGACGCTTTGGCCGGACATACTGCGTATGCTCAAGCCGGCGTGCCAGCTTCCGCCGCCAAAGTTGTCGGCCACGTCGTCAAGATGACGGGCAGTGCCAGCATCGTTCGAAATGGTGTGGCTATCGTGGCCAACACCGGCGATACGCTCTATCAGAACGACGTCGTACAAACTGGCAGCAACTCAACGATGGGTATGGTGCTGGATGATGGTTCGGCATTCAATTTGTCCGCGAATGCGCGGTGCATGTTGAATGACCTAGTTTACGACCCGGCTGGTAGTTCGAACAAGTCACTGTTCACTCTCGTCCAAGGCGCGGTCAGCTTTGTCGCTGGCCAGATTGCTCCGACAGGTGACATGGAGGTCGCCACCCCCGTCGCTGTAATCGGCATTCGCGGCACGGCAGTCCTCTTGGACATCGGCTCAACCGACGGAAGGGTCGCCATCTCGGTTGCCGATCAGCAAGACGGCAGCGTTCACTCCGTTCAGGTTTTCAGGTGTGCTCCAACGAACTTGCCAGGGGTTTGCACCGCCGGGGACCAGATCGGAACAGTCACCAGCAGTGGCCCAGCATTGTCTATTACGCCTGGCGCCAATCTCCAGATCAGCACTCAAGAAATCAGCAAGACCCCCGCTCAGGTCACACAGGAATTCAGCGCATTCCAGCAAGTCCTAAGTACCTATGATGCTGGCAAGCAACTCTACCCTAACCTGCCGCAGCATACCGAAAATTTAAATCACGATAACAACCCAAATCCCAATACGACTCGAACTGCTCTCGGTAGTGCTCCGATATGCCTAGCGAACCTCCTACAACCACAGTCTTCGATAACGCCACCACCCGTGCGGTAGCGGACAGTGGAGGTGACTCTATCTCCCAAGCTGCGACATCAGCGGTTTCTGGGGGTGTCGGAAGTGGGAGCATTACCCCGCCGTCACAGACTCTGTCGTTGGACACTATCCCAATTGTTCTTGTCAAGGAGACTGCCTCACCCGCTCCGGTCGAAATCATCACTACTGGCGGCCAGATAAACCAGGCGTTTCAGACTATCAGTGGGACAGTTGACCCAACCTATGCTGGAAGCACCGTCGCAATCTTAGACACCTACGATGGCGTCACAACCAGAATTGGTACTGTTACAGTCGGCACCGGAGGAACATGGAGCACGAGCGTTACGTTCACTGGGATTGGCTCTCATAGTATCGTAGCTCAAGACGCCGCGGCTAACAGTACAAGTGCCCCGGTGGTGTTTACATTGAACACCACGGCGCCGACCGGCGGCACGCCGGATCTGGCGGCGGCCTCAGACAGCGGGATCGTCCAGCACCGACAACATCACCGATGTGACGGCGCCGATTTTCACGATCGCTCTCGATCCGACGGTGGCCGCCGGCGACACGGTTCAGCTGCTGCTCTGTGGCTCGCCGCTGGCGCATCCGGTGAGCCACACCATCACCGCGGCGGAGGTGACGGCCGGCAGCGTCAGCCTGGCGGTGACCGCCGGCGACCTTGGGGCCGACGGCGGCAAGTCGATCTCGGCGCAGTTCAGCGATGCCGCCGGCAACACCTCGACCACTGCGGCGCTCACTCATCACGCTCGACACCATTGTGCCTACGGTTGCGATCACGAGTACGGGCGGCCCGGTCAACCAGGCGGTGCAGACGATCTCCGGCACGGGTGAAGCCGGCACCACGATCACGCTGTCCGACAACGGCAGCCAGCTGCAGCTGCCCACCATAACGGTCGACCAGAACGGTCTCTGGTCCGCCAGCGTCACGCTGGCCAATGGCAGCAACTCGCTGACCGCGAGCGATACCGATGCCGCCGGCAACACTGGCAGCAGCAGCGCAGTGATCTATACGCTGAGCACCACCGGTCCGACCGTGACCGAGAGCCTGACGATCGATAGCGGGACGTCGTCGAGCGACAGGATCACTTCGAACGATGCGCTGACCGGGACCGGGCTGGTCAACACCGTGGTGCACTTCACGATCGATGGCAGCCCGATTGCCACCACCGTGACCGCCGACGCCCAGGGGAACTGGTCGTTCACGCCGGCCGGGCTGGCCGATGGGCCGCACACCATTGTGGCCAGCCAGACCGACGGCTTCGGCAATACCGGCACGGCCTCGCTCAGCTTTACGCTCGACACCACGGCGCCGGCGGTTGCGATCACCACCATCGAGGGCGGCGACAACATCATCAATGCGGCGGAAGCGGCCGGCGGGATCCAGATCAGCGGCACCGCCGAGATCGGCTCCTCGCTGACGGTCAACGGTGCGGCGGTGACGGTGGACGGCACCGGGCACTGGACCACGTCGGTGACGCCGGCGGGCCAGGGTGCGCTGGTGGTGACGGCGGTTGCGACCGATGCGGCCGGCAACTCGGCGAGCACCTCGACGACGCTGACGGTGGACACCATAGCGCCGGCGGTTGCGATCACCACGATCGAGGGCGGCGACAACATCATCAATGCGGCGGAAGCGGCCGGCGGGATCCAGATCAGCGGCACCGCCGAGATCGGCTCCTCGCTGACGGTCAACGGTGCGGCGGTGACGGTGGACGGCACCGGGCACTGGACCACGTCGGTGACGCCGGCGGGCCAGGGTGCGCTGGTGGTGACGGCGGTTGCGACCGATGCGGCCGGCAACTCGGCGACCACCTCGACGACGCTGACGGTGGACACCATTGCACCGACCGGCGGCACGCCGGACCTGGTGGCGGCCTCCGACAGCGGGGTCTCCAGCACCGACAACATCACCGACGTGACGGCGCCGAGTTTTACAATCGCTCTCAATCCGACGGTTGCCGCCGGGGACACGGTTCAGCTGCTGCTCTCTGGCTCGCCGCTGGCGCATCCGGTGAGCCACACCATCACCGCGGCCGAGGTGACGGCGGGCAGCGTCAGCCTGGCGGTGACCGCCGGCGATCTTGGGGCCGACGGCGGCAAGTCGATCTCGGCGCAGTTCAGCGACGCCGCCGGCAACACCTCGACCACTGCGGCGCTCACCATCACGCTCGACACCATTGTGCCTACGGTTGCGATCACGAGTACGGGCGGCCCGGTCAACCAGGCGGTGCAGACGATCTCCGGCACGGGTGAAGCCGGCACCACGATCACGCTGTCCGACAACGGCAGCCAGCTGCAGCTGCCCACCATAACGGTCGACCAGAACGGTCTCTGGTCCGCCAGCGTCACGCTGGCCAATGGCAGCAACTCGCTGACCGCGAGCGATACCGATGCCGCCGGCAATACCGGCAGCAGCAGCGCAGTGATCTATACGCTGAGCACCACCGGTCCGACCGTGACCGAGAGCCTGACGATCGATAGCGGGACGTCGTCGAGCGACAGGATCACTTCGAACGATGCGCTGACCGGGACCGGGCTGGTCAACACCGTGGTGCACTTCACGATCGATGGCAGCCCGATTGCCACCACCGTGACCGCCGACGCCCAGGGGAACTGGTCGTTCACGCCGGCCGGGCTGGCCGATGGGCCGCACACCATCGTGGCCAGCCAGACCGATGGCTTCGGCAATACCGGCACGGCCTCGCTCAGCTTTACGCTCGACACCATGGCGCCGGCGGTTGCGATCACCACCATCGAGGGCGGCGACAACATCATCAATGCGGCGGAAGCGGCCGGCGGGATCCAGATCAGCGGCACCGCCGAGATCGGCTCCTCGCTGACGGTCAACGGTGCGGCGGTGACGGTGGACGGCACCGGGCACTGGACCACGTCGGTGACGCCGGCGGGCCAGGGCGCGCTGGTGGTGACGGCGGTTGCGACCGACGCGGCCGGCAACTCGACGACGCACCTCGACGACGCTGACGGTGGACACCACAGCGCCGGCGGTTGCGATCACCACCATCGAGGGCGGCGACAACATCATCAATGCGGCGGAAGCGGCCGGCGGGATCCAGATCAGCGGCACCGCCGAGATCGGCTCCTCGCTGACGGTCAACGGTGCGGCGGTGACGGTGGACGGCACCGGGCACTGGACCACGTCGGTGACGCCGGCGGGCCAGGGTGCGCTGGTGGTGACGGCGGTTGCGACCGATGCGGCCGGCAACGCGGCGAGCACCTCGACGACGCTGACGGTGGACACCATAGCGCCGGCGGTTGCGATCACCACCATCGAGGGCGGCGACAACATCATCAATGCGGCGGAAGCGGCCGGCGGGATCCAGATCAGCGGCACCGCCGAGATCGGCTCCTCGCTGACGGTCAACGGTGCGGCGGTGACGGTGGACGGCACCGGGCACTGGACCACGTCGGTGACGCCGGCGGGCCAGGGTGCGCTGGTGGTGACGGCGGTTGCGACCGATGCGGCCGGCAACGCGGCGAGCACCTCGACGACGCTGACGGTGGACACCATAGCGCCGGCGGTTGCGATCACCACCATCGAGGGTGGCGACAACATCATCAATGCGGCGGAAGCGGCCGGCGGGATCCAGATCAGCGGCACCGCCGAGATCGGCTCCTCGCTGACGGTCAACGGTGCGGCGGTGACGGTGGACGGCACCGGGCACTGGACCACGTCGGTGACGCCGGCGGGCCAGGGTGCGCTGGTGGTGACGGCGGTTGCGACCGATGCGGCCGGCAACGCGGCGACCACCTCGACGACGCTGACGGTGGACACCATTGCACCGACCGGCGGCACGCCGGACCTGGTGGCGGCCTCCGACAGCGGGGTCTCCAGCACCGACAACATCACCGACGTGACGGCGCCGAGTTTTACAATCGCTCTCAATCCGACGGTTGCCGCCGGGGACACGGTTCAGCTGCTGCTCTCTGGCTCGCCGCTGGCGCATCCGGTGAGCCAGCACCATCACCGCGGCCGAGGTGACGGCGGGCAGCGTCAGCCTGGCGGTGACCGCCGGCGATCTTGGGGCCGACGGCGGCAAGTCGATCTCGGCGCAGTTCAGCGACGCCGCCGGCAACACCTCGACCACTGCGGCGCTCACCATCACGCTCGACACCATTGTGCCACGGTTGCGATCACGAGTACGGGCGGCCCGGTCAACCAGGCGGCTGCAGACGATCTCCGGCACGGGTGAAGCCGGCACCACGATCACGCTGTCCGACAACGGCAGCCAGCTGCAGCTGCCCACCATAACGGTCGACCAGAACGGTCTCTGGTCCGCCAGCGTCACGCTGGCCAATGGCAGCAACTCGCTGACCGCGAGCGATACCGATGCCGCCGGCAACACCGGCAGCAGCAGCGCAGTGATCTATACGCTGAGCACCACCGGTCCGACCGTGACCGAGAGCCTGACGATCGATAGCGGGACGTCGTCGAGCGACAGGATCACTTCGAACGATGCGCTGACCGGGACCGGGCTGGCCAACACCGTGGTGCACTTCACGATCGATGGCAGCCCGATTGCCACCACCGTGACCGCCGACGCCCAGGGGAACTGGTCGTTCACGCCGGCCGGGCTGGCCGATGGGCCGCACACCATCGTGGCCAGCCAGACCGATGGCTTCGGCAACACCGGCACGGCCTCGCTCAGCTTCACGCTCGACACCACGGCGCCGGCGGTTGCGATCACCACCATCGAGGGCGGCGACAACATCATCAATGCGGCGGAAGCGCCGGCGGGATCCAGATCAGCGGCACCGCCGAGATCGGCTCCTCGCTGACGGTCAACGGGCGGCGGTGACGGTGGACGGCACCGGGCACTGGACCACGTCGGTGACGCCGGCGGGCCAGGGCGCGCTGGCGGTGACGGCGGTGGCGACCGATGCGGCCGGCAACTCGGCGACCACCTCGACGACGCTGACGGTGGACACCATTGCACCGACCTGTGGCACGCCGGACCTGGTGGCGGTCTCCGACAGCGGGTTCTCGAGCAGCGACAAGATGACCGACGTGACGGCGCTGAGTTTTACGAACGCTCGGAATCCGACGCGCCGCCGGGACACGGTCCAGCCGCTGCTCTGGGCCTCGCTGCGGCGCATCGGGTGGCCACACCATCACCGCGGCCGAGGTGACGGCGGGCAGCGTCAGCCTGGCGGTGACCGCCGGCGATCTTGGGGCCGACGGCGGCAAGTCGATCTCGGCGCAGTTCCAGCCGACGCCGCCGGCAACACCTCGACCACTGCGGCGCTCACGCATCACGCTCGACACGATTGTGCCGACGGTTGCGATCACGAGTACGGGCGGCCCGGTCAACCAGGCCGTGCAGACGATCTCCGGCACGGGTGAAGCCGGCACCACGATCAACGCTGTTCGACAACGGCAGCCAGCTGCAGCTGCCCACGGTAACGGTCGACCAGAACGGCCTCTGGTCCGCCAGCGTCACGCTGGCCAATGGCAGCAACTCGCTGACCGCGAGCGACACCGATGCCGCCGGCAACACCGGCAGCAGCAGCGCAGTGATCTATACGCTGAGCACCACCGGTCCGACCGTGACCGAGAGCCTGACGATCGATAGCGGGACATCGTCGAGCGACAGGATCACCTCGAACGAGGCGCTGACCGGGACCGGGCTGGCCAACACCGTGGTGCACTTCACGATCGATGGCAGCCCGATTGCCGACCACCGTGACCGCCGACGCCCAGGGGACGTGGTCGTTCACGCCGGCCGGGCTGGCCGATGGGCCGCACACCATCGTGGCCAGCCAGACCGATGGCTTCGGCAACACCGGCACGGCCTCGCTCAGCTTCACGCTCGATACCACGGCGCCGGCGGTAGCGATCACCACCATCGAGGGCGGCGACAATATCATCAATGCGGCGGAAGCGGCCGGCGGGATCCAGATCAGCGGCACCGCCGAGATCGGCTCGACGCTGACGGTCAACGGTGCGGCGGTGACGGTGGACGGCACCGGGCACTGGACCACGTCGGTGACGCCGGCGGGCCAGGGTGCGCTGGCGGTGACGGCGGTTGCGACCGATGCGGCCGGCAACTCGGCGAGCACCTCGACGACGCTGACGGTGGACACCATAGCGCCGGCGGTTGCGATCACCACCATCGAGGGCGGCGACAACATCATCAATGCGGCGGAAGCGGCCGGCGGGATCCAGATCAGCGGCACCGCCGAGATCGGCTCCTCGCTGACGGTCAACGGTGCGGCGGTGACGGTGGACGGCACCGGGCACTGGACCACGTCGGTGACGCCGGCGGGCCAGGGTGCGCTGGTGGTGACGGCGGTTGCGACCGATGCGGCCGGCAACGCGGCGACGCACCTCGACGACGCTGACGGTGGACACCATAGCGCCGGCGGTTGCGATCACCACCATCGAGGGTGGCGACAACATCATCAATGCGGCGGAAGCGGCCGGCGGGATCCAGATCAGCGGCACCGCCGAGATCGGCTCCTCGCTGACGGTCAACGGTGCGGCGGTGACGGTGGACGGCACCGGGCACTGGACCACGTCGGTGACGCCGGCGGGCCAGGGTGCGCTGGCGGTGACGGCGGTTGCGACCGATGCGGCCGGCAACTCGGCGAGCACCTCGACGACGCTGACGGTGGACACCATAGCGCCGGCGGTTGCGATCACCACCATCGAGGGTGGCGACAACATCATCAATGCGGCGGAAGCGGCCGGCGGGATCCAGATCAGCGGCACCGCCGAGATCGGCTCCTCGCTGACGGTCAACGGTGCGGCGGTGACGGTGGACGGCACCGGGCACTGGACCACGTCGGTGACGCCGGCGGGCCAGGGTGCGCTGGTGGTGACGGCGGTTGCGACCGATGCGGCCGGCAACGCGGCGAGCACCTCGACGACGCTGACGGTGGACACCATAGCGCCGGCGGTTGCGATCACCACCATCGAGGGTGGCGACAACATCATCAATGCGGCGGAAGCGGCCGGCGGGATCCAGATCAGCGGCACCGCCGAGATCGGCTCCTCGCTGACGGTCAACGGTGCGGCGGTGACGGTGGACGGCACCGGGCACTGGACCACGTCGGTGACGCCGGCGGGCCAGGGTGCGCTGGCGGTGACGGCGGTTGCGACCGATGCGGCCGGCAACTCGGCGACCACCTCGACGACGCTGACGGTGGACACCATTGCGCCGACCGGCGGCACGCCGGACCTGGTGGCGGCCTCCGACAGCGGGGTCTCCAGCACCGACAACATCACCGACGTGACGGCGCCGAGTTTTACAATCGCTCTCAATCCGACGGTTGCCGCCGGGGACACGGTTCAGCTGCTGCTCTCTGGCTCGCCGCTGGCGCATCCGGTGAGCCACACCATCACCGCGGCCGAGGTGACGGCGGGCAGCGTCAGCCTGGCGGTGACCGCCGGCGATCTCGGGGCCGACGGCGGCAAGTCGATCTCGGCGCAGTTCAGCGACGCCGCCGGCAACACCTCGACCACTGCGGCGCTCACTATCACGCTCGACACCATTGCGCCTACGGTTGCGATCACGAGTACGGGCGGCCCGGTCAACCAGGCGGTGCAGACGATCTCCGGCACGGGTGAAGCCGGCACCACGATCACGCTGTCCGACAACGGCAGCCAGCTGCAGCTGCCCACCATAACGGTCGACCAGAACGGTCTCTGGTCCGCCAGCGTCACGCTGGCCAATGGCAGCAACTCGCTGACCGCGAGCGATACCGATGCCGCCGGCAATACCGGCAGCAGCAGCGCAGTGATCTATACGCTGGGGCAATTCACAATTCAGTGGACTGGCCAAAGCGGGGGTAATTGGAGCACCACGTCGAATTGGGATACCGGAATCCTGCCAGGGGCACAGGACGACGTGCTCATTAATCCGTCAGTAACTGTCACTTTCAACACCGGCTCATCGACAATCAACCAGCTGACTACCGGTGCGGGAACAGCATTGACGATCGCCGGCGGTACAATGGCAATTGCAGCCAATTCAAGCGTAGGTGGATTACTTACAATAAGCGCCGGAACACTTACGGCCAATGGATTCATCGTCGCAGGTGGACTGAACCAATCCGGTGGTCTTCTCAATGGCTCTGGCACGCTGACGGTGACGGGGCTGTCGACGCTGTCGGGAGTTTCGAATTACAGCACCGAGAGCGGGTCGGGGACGACGATTGCGCAGGGAGGAGCGACGTTCAGCGGGTCGTTGTTTGGGCTGGACGGCGGGCGGACGCTGCAGCTGGGCGGGGCCAGCACGGCTACGGGCGCCGGCGCAGCGATCGATCTGAACAACATCAATCCGAGCATCGGCTCAAGCGATGCGGGCTCCGGGACGTTGACGATTGCGAGCGGGGCGACGTTCAACGACCAGACCACCGGCAGCGGATTGACGATCTCCGCCCCCAGCCGAGGCGGGACCGATACCGGGGTCACCGCGGCGGTGAACAACCTCGGTACCTTCACCAAGAGTGGCGCAGCGACGACCTCGACCATCAGCACGCTGTTCAACAACAGCGGGATCGTGAACGTTACGAGCGGGACGCTGGATCTGAGCGGCGGCGGCACGGATGTGGGAGCGACCTATGAGGGCTCTGGCACGGTTCAATTTGGTGGTGGCACCCGGACGCTGGATGCCACATCAAGCATCACGGCTGCGAGCGCCATCTTCAGCGGCGGCACGACGACAATCAATGGCACCTACAATGTTTCGGGGACGACTACGGTCAATGGTGGAACGGCGACCCTGGCGGGAACGCTGTCCAGCCTGGGCAATGCGCTAGTCATCAGCTCAGGTATGTTGAGCCTCAACACGTCGAATGCGGCAGTTGCCACGCTCGCTCAAACCTCCGGTCTTCTCAATGGCTCTGGCACGCTGACGGTGACGGGGCTGTCGACGCTGTCGGGAGTTTCGAATTACAGCACCGAGAGCGGGTCGGGGACGACGATTGCGCAGGGAGGAGCGACGTTCAGCGGGTCGTTGTTTGGGCTGGACGGCGGGCGGACGCTGCAGCTGGGCGGGGCCAGCACGGCTACGGGCGCCGGCGCAGCGATCGATCTGAACAACATCAATCCGAGCATCGGCTCAAGCGATGCGGGCTCCGGGACGTTGACGATTGCGAGCGGGGCGACGTTCAACGACCAGACCACCGGAAGCGGATTGACGATCTCCGCCCCCAACCGAGGCGGGACCGATACCGGGGTCACCGCGGCGGTGAACAACCTCGGTACCTTCACCAAGAGTGGCGCAGCGACGACCTCGACCATCAGCACGCTGTTCAACAACAGCGGGATCGTCAACGTTACGAGCGGGACGCTGGATCTGAGCGGCGGCGGCACGGATGTGGGAGCGAGCTATGAGGGCTCTGGCACGGTTCAATTTGGTGGTGGCACCCGGACGCTGGATGCCACATCAAGCATCACGGCTGCGAACGCCATCTTCAGCGGCGGCACGACGACAATCAATGGCACCTACAATGTTTCGGGGACGACTACGGTCAATGGTGGAACGGCGACCCTGGCGGGAACGCTGTCCAGCCTGGGCAATGCGCTAGTCATCAGCTCAGGTACGTTGAGCCTCAACACGTCGAATGCGGCAGTTGCCACGCTCGCTCAAACCTCCGGTCTTCTCAATGGCTCTGGCACGCTGACGGTGACGGGGCTGTCGACGCTGTCGGGAGTTTCGAATTACAGCACCGAGAGCGGGTCGGGGACGACGATTGCGCAGGGAGGAGCGGCGTTCAGCGGGTCGTTGTTTGGGCTGGACGGCGGGCGGACGCTGCAGCTGGGCGGGGCCAGCACGGCGACGGGCGCCGGCGCAGGATCGATCTGAACAACATCAATCCGAGCATCGGCTCAAGCGATGCTGGCTCCGGGACGTTGACGATTGCGAGCGGGGCGACGTTCAACGACCAGACCACCGGAAGCGGATTGACGATCTCCGCCCCCAACCGAGGCGGGACCGATACCGGCGTCACCGCGGCGGTGAACAACCACGGCACCTTCACCAAGAGCGGGCAGCGACGACCTCGACCATCAGCACGCATGTTCAACAACAGCGGCACCGTCAACGTGCAGAGCGGGACGCTGAACTGTCGGGCGGCGGAACGGACGTTGGAGCGAGCTATAAGGGCGCCGGCACGATCCAGTTCGGCGGCGGCACGCGGACGCTGGATGCCACATCAAGCATCACGGCTGCGAACGCCATCTTCAGCGGCGGCACGACGACGATCAATGGCACCTACAGCGTCACGGGACGACGACGGTCAATGGTGGACGCGACCTGGCGGAACGCTGTCCAGCCTGGGCAATGCACTAGTCGTCAGCTCAGGTAGTGGCCTCAACACGTCGAATGCGCAGTTGCACGCTCGTCAACTCGGTTTCTCAACGGCACGGGCACGCTGACGGTGACGGGGCTGTCGACGCTGTCGGGAGTTTCGGGTGACGGCACCGAGAGCGGGTCGGGGACGACGATTGCGCAGGGCGGGGCGGCATTCAGCTAGAACGATTTTTGCGCTGGACGGCGGGCGGACGCTGCAGCTGGGCGGCACCAGCACGGCGACGGGCGCCGTCTCAGGGATCGATCTGAACAACATCAATCCGAACAGCGGCGAGCGATCCGGGCTCCGGGACACTGACGATTGCGAGCGGGGCGACGTTCAACGACCAGACCACCAGCAGCGGGTTGAGCATCTCTGCCCCCAATCGCGGCGGCACCGACACCGGCATCACCGCGGCGGTGAACAACCACGGCACCTTCACCAAGAGCGGCGCAGCGACGACCTCGACGATCTCGACCCTGTTCAACAACAGCGGCACCGTCAACGTGCAGAGCGGGACGCTGAACCTGTCGGGCGGTGGCACGGATGTCGGGGCGATCTACGAGGGCGCCGGCACGATTCAATTCGGCGGCGGCACGCGGACGCTGGATGCGGCATCGAGCATCACGGGCGAACGCGCATCTTCAGCGGCGGCACGACGACCACGGTCAACGGTCGGACGTCGGCACCGGACTGATGACTGTCACCGGTGGCACCGCGACGCTTCAACGGCACGGTGACCACAGGTGCGCACTGACGCAGTCTGGCGGTCATCTCAATGGCACTGGCACGCTGACGGTGACGGGGCTGTCGACGCTGTCGGGAGTTTCGAATTACAGCACCGAGAGCGGGTCGGGGACGACGATTGCGCAGGGCGGAGCGGCGTTCACGGTCGTGTTTGGGCTGGACGGCGGGCGGACGCTGCAGCTGGGCGGGGCCAGCACGGCAACGGGCGCCGGCGCAGCGATCGATCTGAACAACATCAATCCGAACATCGGCTTAAGCGATGCGGGCTCCGGGACGTTGACGATTGCGAGCGGGGCGACGTTCAACGACCAGACCACCGGCAGCGGATTGACCATCTCTGCCCCCAACCGAGGCGGCACCGACACCGGGGTCACCGCGGCGGTGAACAATCTCGGTACCTTCACCAAGAGCGGCGCAGCGACGACCTCGACCATCAGCACGCTGTTCAACAACAGCGGGATCGTGAACGTCACGAGCGGGACGCTGGATCTGAGCGGCGGCGGCACGGATGTGGGAGCGACCTATGAGGGCTCTGGCACGGTTCAATTTGGCGGTGGCACGCGGACGCTGGATGCCACATCAAGCATCACGGGCAACGCACTATTCAGTGGTGGCCAGACCACGGTCAACGGTGGAGTCGGCACCGGACTGATGACTGTTACCGGTGGCACCGCGACCTTCAACGGCACGGTGACCACGGGCGCCCTGACGCAATCCGGTGGTCTATCTCAATGGCTCTGGCACGCTGACGGTGACGGGGCTGTCGACGTTGTCGGGAGTTTCGAATTACAGCACCGAGAGCGGGTCGGGGACGACGATTGCGCAGGGCGGAGCGACGTTCAGCGGGTCGTTGTTTGGGCTGGACGGCGGGCGGACGCTGCAGCTGGGCGGGGCCAGCACGGCTACGGGCGCCGGCGCAGCGATCGATCTGAACGACATCAATCCGAGCATCGGCTCAAGCGATGCGGGCTCCGGGACGTTGACGATTGCGAGCGGGGCGACGTTCAACGACCAGACCACCGGCAGCGGATTGACGATCTCCGCCCCCAACCGAGGCGGCACCGATACCGGGGTCACCGCGGCGGTGAACAATCTCGGTACCTTCACCAAGAGCGGCAGCAGCGACGACCTCGACCATCAGCACGCTGTTCAACAACAGCGGGATCGTCAACGTCACGAGCGGGACGCTGAATCTGAGCGGCGGCGGCACGGATGTGGGAGCGACCTATGAGGGCTCCGGCACGGTTCAATTTGGTGGCGGCACGCGGACGCTGGATGCCACATCAAGCATCACGGGCAACGCACTATTCAGCGGTGGCCAGACCACGGTCAACGGTGGAGTCGGCACCGGACTTATGACTGTTACCGGTGGCACCGCGACCTTCAACGGCACGGTGACCACGGGCGCCCTGACGCAGTCCGGTGGTCATCTCAATGGCTCTGGCACGCTGACGGTGACGGGGCTGTCGACGCTGTCGGGAGTTTCGGATTACAGCACCGAGAGCGGGTCGGGGACGACGATTGCGCAGGGCGGAGCGACGTTCAGCGGGGCGTTGTTTGGGCTGGACGGCGGGCGGACGCTGCAGCTGGGCGGGGCCAGCACGGCGACGGGCGCCGGCGCAGCGATCGATCTGAACAGCATCAATCCGAACACCGGCTCAAGCGATGCGGGCTCCGGGACGTTGACGATTGCGAGCGGGGCGACGTTCAACGACCAGACCACCGGCAGCGGATTGACGATCTCTGCCCCCAACCGAGGCGGCACCGACACCGGGGTCACCGCGGCGGTGAACAACCTCGGTACCTTCACCAAGAGCGGCGCAGCGACGACCTCGACCATCAGCACGCTGTTCAACAACAGCGGGATCGTCAACGTCACGAGCGGGACGCTGGATCTGAGCGGCGGCGGCACGGATGTCGGGAGCGACCTATGAGGGCTCTGGCACGGTTCAATTTGGCGGTGGCACGCGGACGCTGGATGCCACATCAAGCATCACGGGCAACGCACTATTCAGTGGTGGCCAGACCACGGTCAACGGTGGAGTCGGCACCGGACTTATGACTGTTACCGGTGGCACCGCGACCTTCAACGGCACGGTGACCACGGGCGCCCTGACGCAGTCCGGTGGTCTTCTCAATGGCTCTGGCACGCTGACGGTGACGGGGCTGTCGACGCTGTCGGGAGTTTCGAATTACAGCACCGAGAGCGGGTCGGGGACGACGATTGCGCAGGGAGGAGCGACGTTCAGCGGGTCGTTGTTTGGGCTGGACGGCGGGCGGACGCTGCAGCTGGGCGGGGCCAGCACGGCTACGGGCGCCGGCGCAGCGATCGATCTGAACAACATCAATCCGAGCATCGGCTCAAGCGATGCGGGCTCCGGGACGTTGACGATTGCGAGCGGGGCGACGTTCAACGACCAGACCACCGGCAGCGGATTGACGATCTCCGCCCCCAGCCGAGGCGGGACCGATACCGGGGTCACCGCGGCGGTGAACAATCTCGGTACCTTCACCAAGAGTGGCGCAGCGACGACCTCGACCATCTCACGCTGTTCAACAACAGCGGGATCGTCAACGTCACGAGCGGGACGCTGAACCTGTCGGGCGGTGGAACACTTAGCGGGACTTTTAATATAGGTGCTGGCGCGACAGCACAGTTCAACGGTGCCACTCCCTTTATACTCACAGGTATCGCAGCGTTCACCGGCGGCGCAATCTCAGGCAGCGGATCCTTCAGTATCGGTAACGCAGCTAGGGTTGAAATCTCCAGTTCGGATATGGGGCCAATCGGGACTGTACCAAACGTCGCGTTTTCGAGCGGCAATGGCACTCTAATACTGGATAACCCTTCAACCTTCCAAAGTTCGATTTCCGGTCTCGCCATCGGAGACGCCATCGACTTCGTCAATACCGCGGTAACAAGCGCAAGCATCAATGGCCCGACATTGACGGTGAGTACTGCTGGTCAGGCCCTAACCTATCAAATCTCTGGCGCGCTTGCCGGGAATAGCTTCGCGGTATTGTCAAGCGGGGCTTCTGGCAGCCATGATTGCATTGGTGCCTGGCGCTCCTGGCACCGGAACCTCGATAACAGGCAATGTAAACGCCGGCACCCTTTCGTTTGCGCCGACATCTACACAGCTATATCAACTCGTCGGGGCGAACGTCTCTGGTGCGGGCGGGCGGGGCTTTAACGTCAATTCAGTTGATAGCAATTCCGCGGACAACATCTTTGTCGAGATAAATCAAGCTTCGTCGGTTTCGGTATCGGGTGCGGGCTTTGACGCTGTCCGCGTCATAACTGCTGGTGCCAATGTCTTTGTCTTCAATGCGGCGCCGATAAATACAGCGCAGGTGGGGATTAATGTCGTCAATCAAGGGTCTGGCGATATAGCGATCAGCAGCAGCGGAAGTATCACCGCAGCAAGTTCCGGCATAGCCGCTGACAACAATTCGACGACGCTTGCCGCGTCGGAAAACTCCTATATTTCTATCTCGGCTTCCGGCTCAATAAGTGCCGGATACAACGGTGATGAGCAATGGATCGCCGGCCGACGGTATCTGGGCTGGTTATGGAAATAGTTCTACGCCAAATCCCGGCGTAAATGGCACGGTTGTTATCAACAACAGCGCAAACATCACCGCGCCCGCCGACAAAGGCATCAACGCATTCAATTTTGGGAACGGCAACGTCACGGTAAACGATCTCGTCTGGTACGACCATCTCAGGAGCATTGTACGGCATTCAAGCGTCCGCGGTGGGTGGAGCAGCAGGCGACATCGCGATCAATCTAGCTAGCGGCGCTACAGTAAAGGCGGCTTCCAGCTATGGCATTTTTGCGATCAGCAAGAACACTGGAAGCATTTCGATTACTACCGCGCCGGGAGACATAATTACTGGAGACGCCGGAAGCACAGGAAGT
Organism: uncultured Alphaproteobacteria bacterium; assembly: GCA_963739755.1. Taxonomy (GTDB): domain Bacteria; phylum Pseudomonadota; class Alphaproteobacteria; order Rhizobiales; family Xanthobacteraceae; genus Bradyrhizobium. The sequence goes on from CAVUCB010000016.1 coordinate 60,649, forward strand.
GCAGGCATAGACGCCGTTAACGAAGCCACATCGATACCAGCGTCGAGCAACAGCTCGATCACTGTGACCGCTTATGGGACGATAAATTCGGGCAGCGCAGTGACCGGTACTGGAAGCCCGCCGGCTGGTATCATCGCTGGCTATCTCGGCGGCAGCACAATCCCAACAACGTTTCCACTGACAGCAATAAACGGAAACGTCATCGTCACTGACTTTGCAAATATTACTGCCGCGGCAGGCGACGGTATCCGTGCTTATAATTACGGTATTGGCGACGTCACTGTGAATGACGAAGCTGGAGCAATCATTGCGCTCGGAGGCGCGAATCCCACGAATGGTTACGGCGTTGGGATAGGGGCATACAACTACGGCACGGGCAATATCAATGTGTCAACCGCTACCGGCACAACGATTCAGTCCGGCAGTTCGGGTATCAGCGCGGTAAATGAGGCCCCTGCCGCCCCGTCCACTAGCACGGTTATAGTCGTCGCCCATGGAACGATTAGCCCCGGGATCATCCCAACCGGCAACGGCAGTCCTGCGGCCGGAATTCTTGCCGGGTACAACTTTAATGGCTCTCCCGTCGACAGTGTTGCCGGCTCTCTGATCATCGACGACTACGCGTCAATCTCGGCTCCCAGCGGCACCGATGGTATACGGGGCTTCAATTACGGTGTCGGCGATATCACGATCACAGCAGAGGCTGTGGCAATTATTTCCGGGGGTCGATATGGAATCGGCGCTATTGGACACGATGGTGGTGATGCGCACATCAACAATTCGGCCACGGTGAGCGGCCCGACAGCGGGTGTTTTCGCACAGACTACCGGCACAGGCGCGATCTCAATCGTCAATTCGAGTACCGGCGTAATCCAGAATTCGGGAAATCCCTCGAATCCCGCCATCTCAATTGCCGACGATGCGACGGGAAGCGCGGTCATAAATAACTTTGGAAGCATTGAGGCGAATCAGAATGCTGCCGCCGCCCTTGCTATTCTCGAAGTTGGCAGCAGCATCACAATTGACAACCGCTCGCTGATCATCGGCGACGTCAATTTGTCGAATGCCATCTTCAATAATAACGCTGGCGCGGATTGGGAATTTGCGGGAACCAATACGTTCGCATCGGGCGTCAATGTCATCAACAATGCCGGTACCATCAACGGTCAGGGCTCTTTGGGCACCATCCAGATAACCGCGGGATCTCTGGACATCGTGGGCGCTATCGGCGGGACGGTGAACCTGGCGATCGGCAACGGCGCCACGCTGGAACTCAACGGCCCCGGATCCGCCGGCGAGACAGTGACCTTCCTGGGTACGCAGGGAACGCTCCAGCTCGATCATTCATTGACATCGCCGTTTATCGGCCAAATCTCTAATCTGGCCGGAACTGCCCTTGTTCACGACAATATCGATTTATCGGACCTGGCCTGGAACGGAGCGGGGTCAGCAAATTATGTTGCGACCACCGCGACCAGTGGTGTCCTGACGGTCAACGACGGCAGTGGCCATTCCGAAGTGTTCAATTTGGTCAACTATACGGGAGCCGGAACCTTTACGGCCCAAGATGACGGGCATGGTGGAACGCTTGTTTTCGATCCGCCGGCGCCCATGGCCCTTCCTGAACCAAAGACGGCCCCCGTCGTTTTCCCAGACGTGGAAGCCTCGTCAGCGGGCCTTGACGGTACTGGTCCGCTCGCCGGTCCTCATCCGACTGTCAAGCCTTTTGGCAGTTTTGACGTTGCTCAGGACATCAACCATTTCAGAAACTTCTTGGCTGATTCCAGCAACAATTCCAACGCGAGCGATTTTAAAGAATGGCACTTTTTGGCCGATCAAGCTCAAGCTACCCCGACTTCGCTCCCGCAGGGCTCGCAACTATACGAGCACACCCCCCTGATCGCGCACGTGAACGATACCGCCACGCAGGAAGACGCACGAATGTGGGGCGGCGGCGACACAATGGTATTCAAGCCTGAAGTGGGAACGAACAACCTGGGCAACTTCCCGGAGCACGTTGACGACAAGATTAGTTTGGAGTGGTCCGCGATCGCCAAATTTGCGGAAATTTGCACGGTCATGCAATCAGTTGCCAACGGAACTGACACATTTGCCAGTCCAGGACATGGCGATAGCGCTCTAGTCGCAAGCGCCTCACCAAGCCTGCCCCAGCCCCATGCAGATAATTTCGTTTTCTACCATCTCTGATGATGATGGGAATTGTGAGAACCCAGCGAGTGAGGAAACCCCTATGAAGGTTGTCGCCGGATTAAGAAATGAAGAAAGTACCATTGTGGCCCGTTACGCAAACCGGAACGGCGAATTCCTAACAGAGACATCGTTTGCCATAGACTCGCGATTTAAAATGAGCGCACTGGGTGCGGCGCGCAGCCCACGCCTTGCCGATAAGGAAGGCATCATTATCGGCTACGGCCGCGTCAACAGAAGCATTCGCGTCCTGTTCGACCGCTCCAAATGTCCATTCTCGCTACACCGGGACTATATCGAGCTAATCCCCTCTGAAGCGGAGTGAAAATATTCTCGCCGCGGGACCGCGGTAGTTTGACTGGGCTTGCCGCGCCTTGCCGGGGCCATGCCACCAGCGCGTTGACGAATTTTGATCCCAACCTCGGGTTGATCAGACCAGGTTTGCAGCTAACCGTGAAAAGTTTGCCAATTGCGAAAATATCCCTTTGTATACCAATGCGGACTTTCGGCCCATCAAAATTGGCAAACTATTTGGCAACAAAGACTTTTCACTCTTCCCTAGGGAGCGGCGTCATCGGCGGCGTGCGATGGCGCAAGCCGCAGCGATGTGATGGCGCTGGGGAAGACCGCGGGTGAAACGTTTCCTCGGATCGATATCGCGGTGACGACGCCCGGGCTCAACATCCGCAAGACTTATCCTGGACTATCGCGAGGAGGACCTTGACCGCGTCATCAATCTCAACATCAAGGGCACGGTGTGGTTCTTCCAGGCTTTTGGCCGCATCATTGTCGAACAGAAGGGCGGCAGCCTAATCGCATGCTCATCCGTGCGCGCGGTGACGATCGAGCCGGGGCTTGCGGTCTATGGCTCGACCAAGGCCGCGATTGGTTTGCTGGCGAAGGGTTCTGCTTCCGAAGTCGGCCGCTCCGGCGTGGGCGTCAATGCGATCGCGCCCAGCATCGCCGAGACCGTGCTGACGGGGCCGTTCAAGCAGCGGCCCGACATCTACAATCTCTACGCCGGGCATACCGTGTTCGACCGCTGGAGCAGTGCCGACGAGGTCGCGACCGCGGTCGCCTATCTCGCTTCGGACGCGGCAAGCTATGTCAGCGGCTCGACGTTGTTTGTGGACGGCGGCTGGACCGCGACGGCCCGCCGACCGGGCTCACGCAGCTGCACAAATCATAGGAAGCCGGCGCGGGCGCGCTGTTCTCGCGCGTCGGCGCTGGTGAGCAGCTCTATCAGCGCCTGGGCTTGCTCGGCATGCGCAGCGCTCGTGGTGACGCCCGCCGTGTACATGGTCGCAAGCTCGCAGCCCTTCGGCAGCGATCCGGACAGCTCGACGCCCTTGGTCGAGATGATCTCGGTCGATTGCGTGCAGCCGATCGGGCGCTTTGCGGTCCGACGCCGCAAGCTCCCGCATCGCCGTCGCGCCATTCGGATAGATTTTCAGCCGCATGGCGACTTCATCGGCGATACCAAGCTGCGCCAGTACCTTGGCGACATGAATGCCGGCGGTCGAGGCCTTGATATCAGGTACGAAGATCGCATCCGCCGCAAGAAACGCCGCGCGCAGATCATCGGCATTCCCGACCGCGACCTTGGGATCGCCGCTGCGCACCGCGAGCGCCGTCTCGACCACGCCGACATCGGCGATGGAGGAAGGGCACGACAAGCTTCTCCTCAGCGAGCTTCGCCACCAGCGCTTTCGTCAGGATAATGATGTCGGTGGCAACGCCATTGCGCAGCTTGTCCGCCATGCCGCCGACCGCGCCGAATTCACCTTTGATGTCGAACCCGGTGTTGGTCCTGAAGGCGGGCGCAAGACTCGCGACCAGCCCATGCGCTGCGCCGCCGCTCAGAATATTCAGGCTGTTCATGAAGACTGTTCCATCGCCGCGATCAGGCTGTCGCGCGTGATCGGCAGCTTGCGGACGCGCACGCCGAGACAATCGAACACGGCGTTCGCAATCGCCGCCGTCACCGGGCCGTGAGCGGCTTCGCCTGCGCCGACCGGATCGATCTCGGCGCGCTGGATCACCTCGACCTCGACCTCAGGCACTTCGGAAAAGCGCAGGATCGGATATTCCGTCCAGCTGTTGCTGGTGATGCGTGAGCGGTCGAAGCGCACGCGCTCCTTCAATACCCAGCTTGTCGCCTGGATCGCGCCGCCCTCGATCTGGTTGATGACGCCGTCAGGATTGATGGCTTCGCCGACATCGACGGCGAGTGTCAGCTTCCTGACGCGGATCTCTTCATCGCCCTCGATCTCTGCAATCGCCGCGCAATAGGCGCCAGTGTTCTTGTAGCGGGAATAGCCGACGCCATGGCCGGTGCCGGCCTTCGGCGCCGGTTTCCAGCCCGCGCGTTTAGCGGCGGCGCGAATGACGGCCTTTGCGCGCTCATCCTTCAGATGCCGCAGGCGAAACGCGACCGGATCCTCGCCGCGCTCGGCTGCGATCTCGTCGAGGAAGCACTCGATCGCAAACACATTGCCCTGCGCGCCTAGCGTCCGCAGCGCCGAGGTACGCACAGGCATCGTGAGCAGGCGATGGCTTTCGATCTTCCAGGCCGGAAAATCGTAGAGCGGAACCGAATTGCGGTCGCCGCCGCCGCCGTTGGCCTGCGGCGGATTGCCGGAGATCGCGATCGGAAACGGGTGTTCCAGCTCATAGCCGGCAAGCAGCGTCGGCTTGGTGCCGCGACCCGGCCGCGCCGCGTGGCCGTTGCTCCAGATCGAATGCCGCCATTCGACGATCTCGTTTTGCGCATCGAGATCGGCCTCGATCTCGATCGCCATCGCCGCACCGAACGGCCCGTGCGTCATTTCATCCGCCCGCGACCATTGCACGCGCACCGGCTTGCAGCCGGCGGCCCTGGCGAGCAGCGCCGCGTCGAGCGCGACATCGTCGGCCGGGTTATGCCCGTAGCAGCCGGCGCCTTCGAGATGCTCGACGGTGATGTGCTCCAGCGGCAGCTTCAGGACCAGCGCCAGATCGTTGCGCAGGAGATAGACGCCCTGGCTGTGGGTCCAGACATGGACGCGATCAGCGCCGTTCCATTGCGCCATCGCACAGGACGGCGCGATCGAGGCATGCGCGATGTAGGGACGGACATATTGCCGCTTGAGTGTGCGTGCCTTCTTGGCCGCGCTCGCCGCCGTCCTGGTGTCGATCAGCGTCGATTCCACCGGCTGCGCTTTCAGGAACGCGGCGAGGTCGCTTTCGTCCGGCAGCGCTTCGCCCTCGGCCCAAGTCGCCCCCTTGCGTAGCGCCTTGAGCGCAGCCTCGGCTGCGGCCTCGGTCTCGCAAACCACGCCGGCGAAACTGCCGTCGCGCACGACCGCGACAAAACCGGGAACGGCACGCGCGGCGCCTTCCTTCAAGCCGACGAGTTTTGCCCGCGCATTTTCCGGCCGCAGCACGCGGCCGTGCAACAGGCCGGGCAGGGTCGTGTCGTGGATGAAACGCCGCTGCGCAAAGACCTTGTCGGGAATGTCGATGCGTTGCGCGGATTTTCCGGCGAGCACGCGCTCTGCAATCGACTTCGGTTTCGAGCCGGGCGTCGCGTCGCGATCGAGCGAAACTTCGTCGGCGAGCTCCCAATAGCTGGTCCTGACATTGCCGGGGCCGGAGATTGTGCCGTCCTCGATTTGAAGCACGCTCGCATCGACACCGAGTCTGTCGGATGCGGCGGCCAAGAAAAATCTGCCGTGATTTCGGCGCAGGCCGCGCGCAGCGCGCGGCCGGAATGCTGGATGGACAGACTGCCCGAGGTGACGCCTTCGTTCGGGCTGGCGGCCGTCGTGGCGCGCACCATCTGCACGCGGCCGATATCGATATCGAGCTCGTCGGCGGCGATCTGCGCCAGCGCGGTGACGATGCCTTGCCCGATCTCGACCTTGCCCGGTGACACCGTGACCTGTCCGTCGCCAGCGAATTTGATCCACGACGACAGCCGCGGATTGGCGGCCAGGCTGAACGGCAAAGTGGGCGCGGCGTTGCTCACGAGGCGGCCGCCTCATTGGCCGCGCGCAGGATCGCGCGCACCATGCGGTTCTGCGAGCCGCAGCGACAGAGATTGCGGTCGAGGGCTGTGCGCACTTCCGTTTCCGTCGGCCTCGGGTTTTGCCGGAGCAGCGCCGCGGCGCTCATCAGGATACCGGCAACGCAATAGCCGCATTGCATCGCCTGCTCGGCGATGAAGGCGCGCTGCAGCGGATGCGGGCGCTCGACACTGCCTAAGCCCTCCAGCGTCGTAACGTCCTTGCTCGCGACCGACCACAGCGGCGTATCGCAGGAGGTTACGGCGTGATCGCCCACCAGCACGCGGCAAGCGCCGCATTCGCCGGAGCCACAGCCGAAATGTGGCCCGGTGAGGCCGAGCCGCCCGCGTAAGGCAGCAAGCAGCATGCTATCGGGATCGGCGTCGATCTCGGTCGGCGCGCCATTGAGGCGAAATCGGATGCTTGGCATGACGGGTGAAACGCTGCGCTAGGATTTGTCGAATTTTTTGACGACTTCTGCCCATTTCGCAATATCGCCGCGGAGGAATTTATCGAATTCTTCCGAAGTCATCGACATCGGCTGCGCGCCCTGTTCCTTCCAGAGCTTGACGATCTCGGGCTTTTTCACGAACGCATTCAGGGCTGCGTTGAGCTTGTCGATGATCGGCTTCGGCGTGCCCGCAGGCGCCATCAGGCCAAGCCAGATCGTCGCCTCGTAGCCCGGCACACCGGCCTCGATCACCGTCGGCACATCAGGCAGCACGTCGGAGCGTTTGGTGCCGGTGGTCGCAAGCGCGCGCACCTGCTTCTCCGCGATGTTGGGTGCCATCGCCGGCACCGCGTCGATCATCATCTGGACCTGTCCGCCGATCACGCCAGATCGCGCCTCGCCGCTGTTGCGATAGGGCACGTGCACCACATCGATGCCCGCCATGGTTTTGAACAGTTCGCCGGCCATGTGATAGGGGGTGCCCTGGCCTGACGAAGCATAGTTCAACTTGCCCGGCTGCGATTTGGCGAGCGCGATGAAGTCGGCCAGCGTCTTGGCCTGCACGGACGGATGCACGACGATCACGAGGTCGGAATAATTCACCGGCGCGATCGGCAGCAGGTCGCGCATCAGTTCATATTTGCGCTGTGCCGCCGGAACCAGCAATTCATTCGCCGTCTGGGTGTTCGACATCATCAGCAGCGTGTAGCCGTCGGGCGGCGATTTCGCGACCTCCTGCGTGCCGATGACGCCGCCGGCGCCGGTGCGGTTCTCGATCACGAAGGGCTGGCCCATGCTTTCCTGCAGCACATTGCCGATCAGCCGTGCCGCGACATCGGCAGGCCCGCCCGCGCCGAAGGGAACAATGATCCTGACCGGTCGGTTCGGATAGTCCTCTGAATATGCGGAGGAGCTGACAATCGGCGCCGTCAGCAGCGTCATCGCCAGCATTAGCGCAAATCTGGAGCCCCTCATTCGCCTCTCCCGGAAATGTTGTTCGTTGGCGCGCAATCTAGCTGCATCGCAGACAGACTGTCGACGATAGACTATCGCGCGCTCGCAGGAATAAGACTTAAGATTTGGTGTCGCGGATTGTTCGAACGGGCGGGCGCTTGCGCGGGCCTTTCACGAAACCCGAATTTCAGGAGGCCGGCTGCGCGTCAAGCATGCTTCGTATCCTCGCGGCGAGAGACGCTTGCGAAAACGGCTTTTGGATTAGCGAGACGCCGGGATCGAGGCGCCCCTGATGCACGATGGCGTTGCGAGAATATCCCGTCATGAACAGCGTCTTCACGCTTGGGTGGGATTGCCTGACCGCGTCGGCCAATGCGCGACCGTTCATGCCGGGCATGACCACATCCGTCAGCATCAGCTGAACCTTGGTGTTGGAGGCGAGAAGCGTCAGTGCCGCCTCGGCGTCGACCGCCTCTACGACGCAGTAACCCACGCTGCTCAGGGCTTCGACGACGTAAGCGCGAACGTTGGGGTCGTCCTCGACGACGAGAATGGTTTCGCCAGATCCTTCCTGGGGTCGTTGGTCCTGGGACGCGTTTGAGGGTGCAAGCTCAGGCCCGCTCGAGATGCACCGTGGCAGATACAACCTGATCGTCGTGCCCTGACCGGTTTTGCTGTAGATTCGCAAGTGGCCGCCACTTTGCCTGACAAAGCCGTAGACCTGACTGAGCCCGAGCCCGGTACCCTCGCCGGCAGGCTTGGTCGTGAAGAAGGGCTCCGTCGCCTTGTCGACGATTTCCCTCGGCATGCCGCAGCCGGTGTCGGTCACCGAGATCATGACGTATTGCCCAGCCTTAAGATCGTCGAAGGGCTGGCAATAGTCCTCGTCGAGAAATGCATTGCCGGTTTCGATCGTCAGTTTCCCGCCCTCAGGCATGGCGTCGCGAGCATTGATCGCAAGATTGATGATGGAGGATTCCAGCTCGGCGGTGTCGACCTCCGTCTGCCACAGACCCGCGCTGGCGACCGTTTCGATCGACACTTTTTCGCCGAGCGTTCGGTTGAGAAGATCTGACAGTCCGGCAATCAGCCGGTTGGCGTCGACAGGACGGGGGTCGAGCGGCTGGCGTCGCGAGAACGAAAGCAGGCGCTTGGTCAAGGCTGCGGCGCGCTCGGCCCCTGCCATCGCGTTCGAAAGCATCCTTTGCACCTTGGCGTCGTGCTCACGCTTCAGAGCCATCTGAAGATTGCCGATGATGATGGTCAGCAGGTTGTTGAAATCGTGGGCGATACCTCCCGTCAACTGGCCGATCGCGTCCATTTTTTGCGATTGGCGAAGGTTTGCCTCCAGCGCCTGGCGGCTTTCGGCCTCCACATAGAACGCCTCGGTCCGGCGCACTGCCAGCAGCACCAGAGCGATCAGCAGCACGGTGGCCGGGAGACCGAAAACAAGGTGGCCCGCCATGGTCATCAGCCAGCCACGGCGAATGTCCCCCGCCGCCAGGCTGGCGGTGACGTAAACGGGAAATCCCTCTAGTTTGCGCGCGGCGAAACGTCGTTCAACTCCATCTACCCTGGAAACAGCGGTATAGCGTCCGCCCCGTGGCGAACCTGCGATCATGTTTGCAAATCCCGACGTCGAATTGAGCTTGATACCAACATTGGTCGGTGCCGGAAATCGCGCCAGTATCGATCCGTCCTCACGGATAAGAGCCAGGCTCGCTGTGGTCCCGCTGCCGATGCCGGCAAAGAAGGACTCGAAGGCGGTGGGCTGGATCGAGACCTCGATAACCCCGCTGAAGTTGCCGGTATCATCGATCCGCCGCTCGCTCACCGGAAAAATATTACGAGCCGTGGCCTGGGGCGCGACCACCGAGCCGATGAAGAGCGCCGCATGGATATTGCGCTGCGAGGCGAAGAACTCGCTGGCGGACACGTCAAGGTCGGAAGGCACCGGGATCAGAAGGGATGATGCAATCGGGTGGCCGGCGGCATCGAAAAGCCAGATCGATTCGATGTCGGGAATCGCAGCGCGCATCTCCCTGAGGCGCTGGTTGAACTCGGACTCCTCCAGACGCATGCTTTCGGACGAGCGTCCCCTTGTGATCTGCTCGACGCTGTTCATCGTGACGACGATCGATTGAAACACGGTTTGCGCATGCCCCGTCGCGATGTCGAGCGATCGCCCGATGTTCCTGTCTGCGATATCGAAAGCGAATTTGTAGTTGGCCCACGATGCATAGGCGAACAGCGCTGCCGGCAGCGTCGCGCAGGCAACCAAGATCAGGCGCAGTGACCACAGAGCTCTGTCGCGTCGAGCCTTCATGAGCCTTCCTCTAGCGCCGCCAATTCGAGGTTCCTGCACCGCGGCAGTTCGTCAGGAACCTAAAATCGGCAGACGGCATCACATCAAGAACTTCGCAAAAGCAGGCACTGGCCAAGGCTACTCAATTTTGGCCGGAACTCAATCAAAGGGTGAGGACGAGATTGCCATCGCCACCCGATCAAGATCGAACATTTTGGGTCAAAGATGCCATGCCAGGCGGCCATTCCATATGGCGAGTGCTGGTCTAGCCCGAACCGGCGTGCGATCGGGAAACCGCGGATTAGCCCTGTCGCGACCGAGCCGGCAGAGGGTCTAGAGAGCTGATATCAAACACAGCGGCCGGCGACCTGCTGTCGACGAAAAACTCGCTGCGCACTGCAGGAATAAGCGATAACTTGCGGTGTCCCCAATAAATCACCAACAACGGAAACGCCCAATGAAAAGCCGAAAGTTCTCACGCCGCGACGTGCTCAAGGGCGCAGGCGTTGTGGTAGCCGGCAGCGCGCTGTCGACGCGCGTGCTGGCGAGCGCGCCGCCGCCGGAACCGATCACGCAGGCCCTGATCGACGCCGCAAAGAAGGAAGGCCAGGTGGTCTATTACACCTCGACCGATCTTCCAGTCGCCGAGAAGGTAGCAAAGGCGTTCGAGGCGAAATATCCGGGCATCGCGGTGCGCACGGAGCGCACTGGCGCCGAGCGCGTGTTCCAGCGCATCGGCCAGGAATATTCCTCCACCATCCACGCCGTCGACGTGGTCAACTCGTCCGATGCCGCGCATTTCATCGTCTGGAAGCGTGACGGCATTCTGCTGCCATACGTTCCCGAGGATGTCGCGAAATATCCGGCCGAGCATCGCGACGTCGATGGCCAGTTCGCAAGTTTCCGTGTCTGGCTCTCGATCATCGCCTACAACACCCACATGGTGAAGCCGGAGGAAGCGCCGAAGAGCTTTGCGGATTTGCTCGACCCGAAATGGAAGGGCAAGATCGTCAAGGCGCATCCGGGCTATAGCGGAACCATCATGACTGCGACCTATCAGATGCAGCGTGATCTCGGCTGGAGCTTTTTCGAGCAACTCGCCAAGCAGAACATCATGCAGGTGCAATCTTCCGCCGATCCGCCCAAGAAACTCGATCTCGGCGAGCGTGCGGTCATGGCCGACGGCAACGAGTACAACATCTTCCAGATGAAGGAAGCCGGCCGGCCGGTCGAGCCGGTCTATGCCACCGAGGGCTCGCCGCTGATCATCGGGCCCAACGGCATCTTCAAGTCGTCGCCCAACCCGAACGCGGCAAAGCTGTTCCAGGCGTTCTGCCTGGGACGTGACGCGCAGCAACTCATCATCGACGTTGGCGGGCTGCGCTCGGTGCATCCGGAAACGAAGGATAAAGAGGGTCGCAAGGCGCTGAAGGATATCAAGACCATGAAGGATGATGCCGCCGCGGTCGAGCAACAGGGCGAGGCGATCAAGGCGCGCTATTCCAAGATCTTCCACGTCTGATCGCGGTCGTTTCATGAACTCAGGACTGCCGAAGGTTTCCGTCGCGCAAACGCTGGCGGAGAAGATTGTCGCGCTCAGACCCGGGGCGCTGCCTGCCATCACCGCGCGCAAATGCGAGGACCTGCCGATCGACGTGGTCGGGCTCTGCGTGACCGCGCGCAACCAAGATTATGTTGCCAGTGCGTTGAAGGGCTGCGACGACGATGGCCCCTGCACCGCGATCGGGCACAAACGCACGCTGACAGCGGCGGGCGCTGCCTTTGTCAACGGCATCGCCGCGCATGGCGAGGATTTTGACGACACGTTCGAGGGCGGCCCGGTCCATGCCGGCGCGGTGGTCGTGCCCGCTGTGCTGGCGGCGTGTGAGCGACACAATCCCGATGGCCGCATGGCGCTGATCGGGATCGCCGTCGGCACCGAAGTGCTGTGCCGGCTTAGCCTCGTGGTGCCCAAGGCGGTGCACAAAGCGGGCTTTCACCCGACCGCGATCTTTGGCGCGATGGGTGCTGCGGCGGGTGTCGGCGCTGCACTTGGCCTCACCGCAAAGCAGATGATCGATGCGCTTGGCATCGCCGGCAGCATGGCCGGCGGCATCATCGAATATCTCGCTGAGGGCGCCTGGACCAAGCGGCTGCATGCGGGCTGGGCTGCGCAATCGGGCCTGCGCGCAGCGCTGCTGGCGCGTTCCGGCTTTGTCGGGCCGCGCACCGTGTTCGAAGGCGTGCACGGGCTGTTCAATGGCTTTGCACGTACGACGCACGGCGACTACGCCGCGCTAACCGGTGACTTCGGCGATCGCTGGGTTATCGACACGTTGGCGTTCAAGCCCTATCCCTGCGGGACCATGGCGCAGCCCTATATCGATTGCGCGCGGCGGCTTGGCACGCGCGGCATCAAGCCGGAAGATGTATCTGAGATCATCTGCGAGGTCGCGGAGGGAACCGTGCATCGCCTCTGGGAGCCGCTCGCCGACAAGCAGCGCCCTCCGAACGGCTATGCGGCGAAATTCGCCGTGCCATACCTGCTCGCGACCGGTTTTGTCCATGGCGGCGTCGGGCTCGGCGCGTTCACCGACAATGCGATCCGCGACGCGCGGGTGCTCGCACTTGCGGCGAAAGTGAAGTTCGTCATCGACCCAGACAATCCCTATCCGAACAACTATACCGGCCACATCAAGGCAACCATGAAGGACGGCAGCGTGATCGAGGAGCGCCAACCCTATTTGCGCGGCGGCGCGCAGGAGCCGCTGACACGGCAGGACGTGACGGACAAGTTCATCCTCAATGCCGAGCATGGCGGCTGGAGCAAGGCGCACAGCGACGCGGCCTTGAACCTGATGGCGGGGCTCTATAATGGACGCATCGATCTCTCTTCGCTGCGCGGGTAGGCATGCATGACCAAAGAACTCGAGGGCAAGGCCGCAGTCGTCACCGGCGCGGGCCGCAATATCGGCCGCGCCATCGCGTTGACCCTGGCGGAGGGCGGCGCGTCGGTGCTGGTCAATGCGCGCGGCAACCGCGCCGAAGCCGAGTCCGTTGCGCGTGAGATCGAATCCGCCGGCGGCAAGGCTGTCATTCATATCGGCGACGTCGCTGACGCCAAGGCCGTGCAGGCGATGGCCGATGCGGCAGTCAAGGCCTTCGGCCGCATCGATATCCTCGTCAACAACGCGGCGCTGCGGCGAGAAAAATCCTTTGCCGAGATGGACTATGCCGAGTGGCGCGAGATCCTCGACGTGACACTCGATGGCACCTTCCACTGCACCAAGGCCTGCCTTCCGGCTCTGAAGCAGAGCGGGGCAGGGACCATCGTCAATATCGGCGGCCTGAGCGCCCACACTGGTGCGAAGAACCGCGCCCACGTGGTGACGGCGAAAGCCGGCATTGTCGGCCTCACCCGCGCGCTCGCCAACGACCTCGCGGCCGATGGCATCACCGTCAATTGCGTGGTGCCCGGGCTGATCGGCACGCCGCGTCCAAAGGACAAGCCAGAGCCTGCGCATCATCTGACCCACAACACCATCACGGGGGCACGCGGCAAGCCGGAAGACGTTGCCGCCATGGTGCGGTTCCTGTGTGGACCCGCGGCGCGTTACATCACCGGACAGGCGATCCACGCCAATGGCGGCGCCTATTTGGGCGCGTAGCAGGCAGCCGGCTGCGCAATTTCGCATGGGACTGCCGGATAAATGCACTCGGCTGCTCCGGTTTTTGATGTTAACTATTTCGGCATGAACCAGCACGCCAAGGTCGACATCCGTCATTCCACCTGTCCGCACGACTGCCCGTCGGCCTGTGCGCTGGATGTCGAGGTGATCGGCGGCCAATCGATCGGCCGGGTGCGCGGTTCGAAGAAACAGACCTACACGGCAGGTGTCGTCTGCGCCAAGGTCGCGCGCTATGCCGAGCGTATCCATCATCCTGAGCGGCTGATACATCCGATGCGGCGCATCGGGTCGAAGGGCTCGGGCCAGTATGCGCGGATATCCTGGGACGAGGCGCTCGACGAGATCGCCGCGCGGTTCGACCAGGCCGAGCGCGAGTTCGGCGCGGAATTCGTCTGGCCCTATTACTACGCCGGCACCATGGGCCTCGTGATGCGCGACGGCATCAACCGTCTCGCCAACGTGAAGAAATATTCGCGCTTCTATTCCACGATCTGCGCCAACATCGCCCGCATTGGCTTTGCCATCGGCACCGGTAAGATCGCCGGCGTCGACCCACGCGAGATGGGCGCCTCCGATCTCGTGGTGATCTGGGGCACCAATCCCGTCAACACCCAGGTCAATGTGATGACGCATGCCTCGCGCGCCAAGAAGGAGCGCGGCGCGCGGATCGCGGCCGTCGACGTCTACAACAACGACACCATGAAGCAGGCCGATATCAAGATCATCCTGCGGCCTGGCACCGACGGCGCGTTTGCCTGCGGCGTGATGCACGTGCTGTTCCGCGAGGGTTATGCCGATCGTGCCTACATGGCGAAATACACGGATTGCCCGGCCGAACTGGAGGCGCATCTTGCAACGCGCACGCCGGAATGGGCCTCCGCCATCTGCGGCGTGCCGGTCGCCGAAATCGAGGCCTTTGCGCGCGCGGTCGGCGAGACCAAGCGCACCTTCTTCCGACTCGGCTATGGCTTTACCCGCAGCCGCAATGGCGCGGCGCAGATGCATGCGGCGCTGTGCATTCCCGCGGTGACCGGCGCCTGGCAATATGAAGGAGGCGGGGCCTTCTTCAACAATTACGCGCTCTGGCGCTTCAACGAGTCCATTATCGAGGGCCACGACGCCATCGACCGCAACACGCGCGTGCTTGATCAATCCAAGATCGGCCGTATCCTGACCGGCGATGCCGAGGCGCTGAAGGGCGGCGGCCCGATCAAGGCGATGCTGATTCAGAACACCAATCCGATGACGGTCGCGCCGGAACAGAATCTGGTGCGCCAGGGATTTGCCCGCGAGGACCTGTTCATGGTGGTGCATGAGCAGTTCATGACCGAGACGGCGCAGATGGCCGACATCGTGCTGCCCGCCACCATGTTCATGGAGCATGACGACCTCTATTACGGCGGCGGCCACCAGCATATTTCGGTCGGCCCCAAACTGATCGATCCGCCCGGCGAGTGCCGCAGCAATCACGAGGTGCTGCAGGGTCTCGCCCGCCGGCTGAAGATCAGCCATCCCGGCTTCGAGATGACGCCGCGCGAATTGATCGACGCCACGCTGAAGCTGAGTGGCCACGGCGACATCGCCGGCCTCGAGGCCGATCTCTGGCGCGACCTGCAGCCGGATTTCCGCACCTCGCATTATCTCGACGGCTTTGCCCATGCCGACAGGAAATTCCACTTCAAGGCCGACTGGGCGCATCCGCCGTTCGGGTTGACGATGGGCGACGTCGACAAGATGCCGTCGCTGCCCGATCACTGGCGGGTCATCGAGGAGACAGATGAAGCCCATCCGTTCCGGCTCGCGACCAGCCCCTCGCGCTCTTTTCTCAACACCACCTTCAACGAGACGCCGTCGTCGCAGGCGCGCGAAGGCAAGGCCTCGGTGATGATCCATCCGCTCGATGCCGCCTCGCTCGATATCGCCGATGGCGATGCGGTGACACTCGGCAACACGCGGGGCGAGACCTCGCTGATCGCAAAACTGTTCGACGGCGTGCGCCGCGGCGTGTTGATCGCGGAATCGATCCATCCGAACCGCGACCATATCGGCGGCAAGGGTATCAACGTGCTGACCGGCGCCGAAGCGGTGGCGCCGATCGGCGGTGCTGCGTTCCACGACAACAAGGTCTGGATCAGGAAAGCCGCAGCAGTCGCGGGCTGACCTCACTTCAATATTCCGAGCCCCTTCAGATACGTGTCGACGAACTGCGCGACCTGCTGGCGCAGGCGCTCCGGCGGCACCGCGACCATCCGCTCCTCCAGGCCCAGCGAGATGATGCCGTGCACGGCCGAGAACATCATCCGCGATAGCAGCGCCACGCCCTCGGGATCGCGGTTCGGCATCAGCCCCACCAGCGGCTCGTGCATCAACTCGAAGGCATCCATCACCATGATCAGGATGTCCTCGGGGAAGGGGCGGTCCTCCTCCATCCGGTGCTCGAACAGCGATCGCAGCAAATTGGCGTGCTCGGCCGCGAATTCCAGATAGGTCGCGGCCAGTCCGTGGAGCTGCCGGACCGGATCGTCTTTGGGAACCGCCACGAGGCGGGCGGTCAGGGCCTGAACGGTCTCTCTATTGACGGTCAGGATCACCCCGTCGAAGTCGCCGAACTCATTATAGACGCTGCCGATGGAGCAATCGGCGGCCTCGGCGATATCCCGAACTTTCAATGATCTCAATCCTTTAGACGCGATCAAGGTGCGGGCGATCTCGAGGATCAAAGCCCGCCTGCGGGTTTTTTTTTGCTCGCGCAAAGATTCTTCTTGAACATTGTTCATTTTAGAGATACCAACTTGAACATTGTTCAAATAACCCGGAGGCACCTCAAATGCAACCCCTTATTGTCCAGTTCGCGACCACCTTCATCGGCGATGCCGCAGCGCTGGTGAACGGATTTGGCCGGATCGTTACTCACATTCTGATGGCACCGGTCGAGCGCATCGCCAGCGCCTGCGACGTCGCAGGCATTCTCGGGGAGCGGGCGGCGCGGGCCGCGGAGCGCGAGCGGGTGAAGCGCGCCTGGCGTTCGCTCAGCCAGAAGGCGCCACGGCCGCATCGTCCACGCCGGCACGGCGGCCTGTTCGGCTGCCTGCGTTCCCTCGGCGAACTGACCTGAAGCGGGGAGACATCCATGCGCGCGTCTGTTCGGTCGAATGCAATTCCAGGTCTCAACAAAGGAACAACCATGTCCCGATATCTGAACCGGCAGGATCAGGCCTCCGGCGCACGCATAAGCTTTTCGTACATCTCTTCGGGCATCTCTACCTCTGGTCGGTGTCGCCACTCCCATCGCACCGAACGACCGAGCACCGTGAGTCCATAGAGCTAATCTCATCTGCCCATCACGAATTGTCCCGTAATCTTTCTTCCGACACACCCGGCTGCAAAGCAGGGGCTCGGCTCAAAAGCAGGAACCGACCATGATCAAAGAGCTGATGTCGTCGCGCCGTTTCGCTCCGCTGTTCTGGGCGCAGTTTTTCTCGGCGCTCAACGACAACGTCCTGAAGAACGCGCTGGTCATCATCCTGCTCTATGGCGCGGCGACCGCACATGGCGATGCGCTGGTGACGGTCGCTGGCGGTCTTCATCTTTCCCTTCTTCATCCTCTCCGGTCTCGGCGGCGAGCTCGCCGACAAATACGTCAAGTCGGTCGTCGCGCGGCGGCTGAAATTCGCCGAGATCTTTGCCGCGATCTTCGCAGCACTCGGCTTCTTCCTGCATTCGGTGCCGCTGCTGTTCGTGGCGCTCGGACTGTTCGGCATCATCGCCGCGCTGTTCGGCCCGGTGAAATACGCCATGCTGCCCGACCAGCTCTCGGTCGGCGAACTCGCCACCGGCAACGCGCTGGTCGAAGGCGCGACCTTCATGGCGATCCTGATCGGCACCATCGCCGGCGGGCAGTTCGTCTCGGGCTCGACCCATATGGCGCTGGTGTCGACCGCGGTCGTGGCGCTGTCGCTGGTCTCCTGGGGGTTTGCCTCGCGCATTCCGGCGCACCGCGCCGTCCGCGCCCGATCTTCGCGTCACCGCCAATCCCTGGACCTCGACGCTGCATCTGCTGAAGAGCCTCTATTCCGAGCAGCGGCTGTGGGACGGCATGGTGATCGTGTCCTGGTTCTGGCTGGTCGGCGCGGTCGTGCTGTCGCTGCTGCCGGCGCTGATCAAGGACATCGTCGGCGGCAGCGAAGGCGTGGTGACGCTGTGTCTTGCGGTCTTCGCGATCGGCATCGCCGCCGGCTCGCTGTTTGCCGCGCCGCTCAGCCATGTCCGTCCCAATCTCGCGCTGGTGCCGATCGGCGCCATCGTCATGGGCATCGTCGGCCTCGATCTGGCGTGGGCGATCGGCGGCACCACGGCGGGACACGATATCTCCTGGGGCGCCTTCGCCACCTCCTTTGCCGGCCTGCGCATGCTGATCGACTTCGCCCTGTTCGCCTTCGGCGGCGGCCTGTTCGTGGTGCCGTCCTTCGCCGCGGTGCAGGCCTGGTCGGCGCCGTCCGAGCGCGCCCGCGTCATCGCCGCCGGCAACGTGCTGCAGGCCGCCTTCATGGTGGTCGGCTCGCTGTTCGTCTCCGCTGCTGCAGGCGGCGGGTCTGCCGATCGCCTGGATCTTCTTCGGCCTTGCGGTCGCAAGCTTCGGCTCGGTCTGGTTCGTGCTGACCAAATGGGGCAAGGAAGGCGTGCGCGATTTCGGCGCGCTGTTGTTCCGCGCGATGTTCCGCGCCGAGGTGCGCGGGCTTGAAAACCTGCCGCCCGCCGGCACGCGCATGCTGATCACGCCCAACCATGTCAGCCTGATCGACGGCCCGCTGCTGCACGCGATGCTGCCGATCGACGCGAGCTTCGCGGTCGATACCGGCATCGCCAAGGCGTGGTGGGCCAAGCCGTTCCTGAAGATGATCAGGCATTACACCGTCGATCCGACCAAGCCGCTGGCGACGCGCGACCTGATCAAGCTGGTCGCGGCCGGCGAGCCGGTGGTGATCTTTCCGGAAGGCCGCATCACCGTCTCCGGCTCGCTGATGAAGGTCTATGACGGCACCGCGATGATCGCCGACAAGGCCGATGCGATCGTCGTGCCCGTCCGCATCGAGGGCGCGCAGCGCTCGTATCTGAGCTATCTGAAGAACGGCGAGATCAAGCGCGCGTGGTTCCCCAAGGTGACGATCTCGATCCTGCCGCCGGTCAAACTGCCGATCGACCAGTCGCTGAAGGGCAAGGCCCGCCGCAACGCCGCCGGCGCCGCGCTGCAGGACGTCATGATCGACGCCATGGTCAAGAACGCGATGCTGGACCAGACCCTGTTCGAGGGCCTCGCGCACGCCTATCGCGACCGCGACACCGGCAAGCCGATCATCGAGGATGCGCTCGGCACCAAGCTGACCTACCGCAAGCTGATCCTCGGCGCCCAGGTGCTGAGCCGCAAGCTCGAGACCGGCACCGCGGTCGGCGAGAACATCGGCGTGCTGCTGCCGAATTCGGCCGGCGTCGCCGTGGTGTTCATGGCGCTGCAGACCATCGGCCGCGTGCCGGCGATGCTCAATTTCTCCGCCGGCCCCGTCAACGTGCTGGCGGCGATGAAGGCGGCGCAGGTCAAGACCGTGCTGACCTCGAAGGCCTTCATCGAGAAGGGCAAGCTCGACAAGCTGATCGCCGCCATCGCCGAGCAGGCGCGCATCGTCTATCTCGAGGACGTTCGCGCCACCATCACGCTCGCCGACAAGATCAACGGTCTGCTCGCCGGCACCGCGCCGCGCGTCGCCCGCAACGCCAACGATCCCGCGGTGATCCTGTTCACCTCGGGCTCCGAGGGCACGCCGAAGGGCGTGGTGCTGTCCCACCGCAACATCCTCGCCAATGCCGCGCAGGCGCTGGCGCGGGTCGACGCCAATGCCAACGACAAGGTGTTCAACGTGCTGCCGGTGTTCCATTCGTTCGGCCTGACCGGCGGCATGATGATGCCGCTGCTCGCGGGCATTCCGATCTACATGTATCCGTCGCCGCTGCATTACCGGATCGTGCCCGAACTGATCTACCAGACCGGCGCCACCATCCTGTTCGGCACCGACACCTTCCTCACCGGCTACGCGCGCTCCGCGCATGCCTACGACTTCCGCACCCTGCGGCTGGTGCTCGCCGGCGCGGAAGCGGTGAAGGACCGCACGCGGCAGGTCTACATGGAGCGCTACGGCATCCGCATCCTCGAAGGCTATGGCGTCACCGAGACCGCGCCGGTGCTGGCGATGAACACGCCGATGGCCAACCGCCCGGGCACCGTCGGCCGGCTGTCGCCGCTGATGGAATACCGCCTCGATCCGGTCCCCGGCATCGAGGAGGGCGGGCGCCTGTCGGTGCGCGGCCCGAACGTGATGCTCGGCTATCTCCGCGCCGAAAATCCCGGCGTGCTGGAGCCGCTGCCCGACGGCTGGCACGACACCGGCGACATCGTCAGCCATCGACGCCGCCGGCTTCATCCCCATCAAGGGCCGCGCCAAGCGCTTTGCCAAGATCGCCGGCGAGATGGTCTCGCTCTCCGCGGTCGAGGCGATGGCCGCCGCGCTGTGGCCGCAGGCGATCTCGGTCGCGGTCTCGATTCCCGATGCACGCAAGGGCGAGCGCATCGTGCTGCTGACGACGCAGAAGGACGCCGACCGCGGCGCCATGCAGCGCCAGGCCAAGGCGACCGGCGCCTCCGAGCTCGCCGTGCCCGCGACGATGCAGGTGGTCGACAAGGTGCCGCTGCTCGGCACCGGCAAGACCGACTATGTCGCCGCCACCGCGCTGGCCAGCGAGCTCGTGCCGGGCCCCGAGGAGCGGGAAGTTGCGTAACGCACCGGCGTCCGCACCGACGGATGCGCGTGCGACGGCGTGGTGCTGCTCCACGGCATCGCGAGTCGGCTCCTGGACGCTGAAGCGGCTGGAACGGGCGCTGCAGCGTCGCGGTTTTGCGACGCTCAATCTCGACTATGCCAGCCGCAAGAAGCCGCTCGAGGCGCTCGCGGAGGACATCCACCCGCCGATCGCTGCGTTTGCGCAGCAATGCGGCGGCCCGATCCACTTCGTCGCCCATTCGATGGGCGGGCTGCTTGGCGCGCGTCTATATCGCCAACTACCGGCCGGCGCGGCTCGGCCGCGTCGTCATGCTGGGTACGCCCAACGGCGGCAGCGAGGTCGCCGACCTGCTGGAGGGTCTTGCGATCTATCGCGCCGTTTTCGGCCCGGCCGGCTTGCAACTTACGACAGCGCAGGATCCGCGTGCTTGCCGCGCTGCCGCCTCCCGACTATGCCGTCGGCGTCATCGCGGGATGCCGTACGATCGATCCGATCGCCTCGCTCTTCGTGCTGCCGCGGCCCAATGACGGCCGGGTCTCGGTGGAGAGCTCGAAGCTCGCCAACATGGCGGACCACACCATCGTCAAGGCTTCGCATACCCGACTGCCCCGCCATCCCGCCGCGATCGACCAGACCATCGCTTTCCTGCACGCGGGAAAATTCGAGTCCCCGATCTCAAGGCCCGCACTCGGTCACGCCATAGCCCGCGAATTCGCCGGCAATGTTGTGGTCCATGTCCTTGGCCTGCTTGAGGTCGGCCGATCCGTCGGACCCGCTGCGCTTGAGCGCGATGCCGCGCCCGAACAGCGACGACACCGAGCGCGGGTTCTTGCCGAGCGAGGCGTCATAGTCGCGGATCGCGTCGGCGTAGTAGCCGAGCCTGAGATAAACCAGCCCACGGCTGTCGAGCGCATCATAAAGATCCGGCTTCAGCCGCAGCGCCTCGTTGCAATCGGTGAGCGCATTGGTGAGATCGCCGGTGGCGGCCCGGGTCCAGCAGCGATTGTTGTAGGCTTCGGCGTCGCGGACGTTGAGCCGGATCGCCTGGTCGAAATCCGTCACCGCCTGCGCATAGGCACGCTTGATCGCATAGAGCTGCCCGCGCTTGTAATAGGCGATCCGGTCGCTCGGGTCCTGCGCGATGCGGCGGGAGTATTCGCTGATCCTGGGATCGTTGGCGAGTTCGTCCGCGCTCGGCGACCGTGCCGGCGCCGGCGCCTCGCACAGCGGCGTGGGTGTCGGGGTTGGCGTCGGAGTGAGCAACGTCGGTGTCGGCAATGGCGTCGGCGCTGGGCCGCCGAAGAAGGAAAAGTCCGATGTCATCGACGACGACAGCCACGGCACCTGTTCGCCCTTCGACACGCTGACGACGCCGGCCTGGGTATTCCGGAACGCCTGCTCTGCGGTGGTGCCGGGCGCGCGGATCTCGCGGAGCAACTCGGCGACGAACAGGCTGTGATCGCTTCTCGCGCTCGAGATCACCGAGCCGAGCGCGGTCGAATACATCGCCAGCGTGTTGTTGGGCGTGACGGCGGGCGCCAGCCCCGCGGAGTAGCGGCGGAAGCGCCGCTCAAAAGGGTTGCGGCGCGCCGCGTCGATGATGGCGATCTTCACCGATGCGCCGCGGTTGTTCATCTCCTGCAGGATGGTTTCGAGATTGAAACCGTCATGCACCACGTCAGTCTCCGCCCAGATCTGGGCATCGACCGGCAGCAGATAAGTCTGTCGCGCCGATTGAACTCCGAAACCGTCGAAGAAGATCAGCGCGGCGCTGCCCGGTTCGATCTTCGCATAGAAGCGATCGAGCGCCTGCCGCATGGCATCGCCGGAGAGGTTGATGCTTCTGGTGACATCGAACCCGTCGCGCTTCAGTTCGTCGGCGACATCCTGCGTGTCGTTGATGACGTCGTTCATGACGGCGACGTCGTTGTCGGGATATTGGGCGTTGCCGATCACCAGCGCGACCCTCGAAGGACCGGCGGCAAATGCGTCGCGATTGGAAAAAATGGCGACCAGGCTTGTCAGCAGCAATACGACGACAAGGCGCATGAATGGCTCGTAATCACCAAGAAATCGGCCTCTAGGATATCCGCCATGGCGGATAATTCAATCGTTCCGCTGCATCGACCAGCGCGACGACAGGGCGATTGGCGGCGGATAGCCCTTGCGCTTCCGTGTGATCCTGCCGCAAATGTGCGCAAGGGAGTGGAACGTGACAAGCAGGTGCAAGAGCGATGACCGATACTAGCAGCGTGATCCTCGAAAAGCGTGGACAGGCCTTCTGGATCACCATCAACCGGCCGGAGAAACGCAACGCGCTGAACGGCGATGTCATCGCCGGCATCGTCAAGGGCTATCGCGATGCGCATGACGACAAGCAGGTGCGCGTCATCGTGCTGACCGGCACGGGCGACAAGGCGTTTTGCGCCGGCGCCGATCTGCAAAACTCGGGGGCCGCCTTCGCCTTCGATTTCTCCCGGCCCAATGTCGACTACGCCGATCTGTTGCGGCTGTCGCAGAACGCGACCAAGCCCGCGATTGCCCGCGTCAGTGGCGTCTGCATGGCGGGCGGCATGGGGCTGCTCTGCATGACCGACATGGCGGTGGCGGCCGATCATGTGATCTTCGGTCTGCCGGAAGTGAAGGTCGGCGTGTTCCCGATGCAGGTGCTGAGCCTGTTGCAATCGATTGCGCCGCCGCGGCTGATCAACGAATGGGCGCTGACCGGCGAGCCGTTCGATGCGAAGGCTGCACTCGCGGCGGGCCTGCTCAATTATATCGTGCCGGGTGCCGAGCTCGACGCCAAGGTCGAGTGGCTGATCGGCCGCATCGTCGACAAATCGCCGACCGCGATCCGCCGCGGCAAATACGCCATGCGCGCCATCGCCTCGATGTCGTTCGACGAGAGTATCGCCTACACCGAGAGCCAGATCGCGCTGCTCGCGATGACCGAGGACGCGAAGGAGGGGCTGAAGGCGTTTGCGGAAAAGCGCAAGCCGAGCTGGCCGGGGAAGTAGAGCTGCGCTTCGTTTGCTATCGTCGTGGATTTTCAAGTCGAGTACTCATTCGGGCCCTATGGTTCGAGACGCCGCTTCGCGGCTCGTCACCATGAAGGTCTAACTTATCGCCACTTGTCATGACCTCATCCTGAGGAGCGGCCGGAGGCCGCGTCTCGAAGGATGGGCCGCGCAAGATTGCGGGCACACAACCGTATTACCGCGGCACGAAATGCCCGGGTGATGCATCGTTCGTGTCCCTCGATGAGAAGAGGGCGCAGGGAATGCCGGATGGGAGCCGCACCCGCAGCCTCGCGTACGAAGGTAGAACGGGTAGTCGTCCAGCTCGTGCCAGGATGCAGTCTGGATTGGCTATACAACGGCGCAGAAACGGGCCTTACGCTCGGTTTGCGTCAGAGGCTGGGATCTGTTGCGCCAAAGTCGAAACCGCGCTCGTAGCGTCACTGCCCCGGCCAATTACTTGCCTGGCCCCTTCGTAGTACATCCAGAGCGCCAAGAGGAAACACGCGGTGATGCCGAGCCAGAATAGGAGCCGTCTGATCATGCGGGCTATATAGCGAGCGCCACTCCGGATCTGCGCGTGAAAACCCATAACTCAGCGTGAAGGATCGTCACTTCTCAGACCAGGACCGTGAAAAGCCGTTACCTAGCCGGGGGTTCTTGTCTCGCTCTAAGTTATCTGCTCGTTGAGATCAAGGCAGTGGTCTTTTGCCGTGATGGACGCACGGTGTCGAAGCACCGCGAGCGCCCATATCGCGCCGGCCGATCGCCGCATTTGATCAAGGTGAAGAACCGCAAGCATCCGGCGATCCATCTCGTGCAGGATCGATTCATTCTAAGGCTTCCTGATCCTGCCGACGACTTGCCTCGCCAATTCGATGATTAGTTGTCGCTCCTTCAGCGTTGCGGTATTCCAGATCGTCTACATGTCGTCGAGGTTCGTCCCGCCGACCGCTGCTAGCGGTTTCCCTTTGGGATGTGTGTTTGCTCGTATAATCTCGATTGGCTGTGCATGCAGATCGCGACCGCGCAAAAGCTCTTCGGAGACCCCGAGCACGCTTGCCAATTTGTAGCGGACATCCTCTGGCAAGAACTTCGGTGTGCTGCGTCTTATGAATTGATGAACAAACGAATGGGCCTTGCCGACGGCCTTGGACATGTCCGCCATCGCAATTTCTAATTCCCTCGACTTGTCCAGAACCAGCCTTCTCACTCCGTCCAAAGGTTACCCCAACGTTCCATTGCCCCTTGCGGATGGCCCCGGCGTTCGCGGCGGTCCTGACGAAGGGGCGGATGCGTCACTTGTTGGCTATGATTATCAATATGAGACCGGCAACAGCGATCACCGTCCAAAAAATCCAAAACCGCCGAGCATCTTTGTCTGTTTGTTTCCGAATTTCCTTCCAATTGTTGAGTATCTCTGTCCGTTCTTGCTCGGTGCGCGCGAGATCGGCTCTTATCGAGACATTTACCGCTTCTAGCTACTTTCCGGCGCAAAATTCGTCTTTCTCGAATTGAAGTGATTTGGAACGCATGCTGGAAAGAGGACACCCCGCCGGCGATACCGGCGGGGTGTCTCGCAAAGTCGTTCGTGATCTTCGGCGTTTCTAGCTTGCCGATTTCTCGTTGATGGCGCGGCCGATGTTGATGAGATTATCGGAGATCACGCCGAGCCCGACCCAGCGCCTCATTCCATCTTGGCCTTTGTAGCGACAACGGTTGAGGCCGTGTCGCCGCTTGGTCACGCTGATGCGGCCCTCGCATCCGGTACGCCATTTCTGACCGTTGCGGAACCAGCGCTTCTTCTGCTCGCGCCGACGCTCAACGCTCTTGGTGGAGCGGTTGGGGACGCAGACGCGCTTGACGCCCTTGGCTTTGGCAGCGGCCTCGTTCTTGCTGGAATAGAAGGCCGCGTCGGCAGCGACGAGGTACGGCGCGCGTCCAAGCGTCGCCTGATGGATGTCAATCGCAGGAACAAGCAGATCGGAATCGTTGGGCCGCTGGTCATAGACCTCGAAGTCGATCACGATCTGGTTCTCGGCCTCCTGCAACTTCACCATCTTGCCGAATTCGTTGGGCTTGCCGGCCTTGCCTTTGCGGATGACCTCCGTCGAGGGCTCAAACACGCTCAGAAGCTTACCTTGCGAGCGCGTATCGCCGCGATAGATCCGAGCCCTGGTCTGTTTCATGACCTGCTTTACCCGCGGCACCATCTCATCGATCTGGTTGCGCAAGCGATCGAGCTTCAATTGCCCCATGGCATTGTTGGCCTGCTTTACCCCGGCGGCGATCTGCGCCGAGAACTGCTTTGCCTGTCCGACCACGCGGCTGGCCGAGTTGAGCAACTGGCCGTAAGCAAGCTTGAGTTTCTCCGACCCCTGCTTCGCCCTTGATCGGGCAGCCCGCGCAATGTCGAGCACCCGCAGCTTCACGCTCCGACTGCGGTCGCGCAACTTGGTGCCGACGGTGCCGGCAATTTTGGTGATCTTCTTCATGGTGCGAATGAGCACGCGCACCCCATCCCCAAAAGGCTCGAGTTGGTCGGATAGTGGACATTGGTTTCCACCACGGTGGTGTCGACGCGCATCCGCCGACCTTCCACAACCCCCTGACACTGAGCAATTTCGACAATCCGCTCGTGAACCTGCCTGATGACCTCTGGCCCCACCGCCAGGCCCCAGCGGCCCATGGTCTTGGCATCCGGCATTTTGCCGCCGCCGATGCGGGCAAAGTTGCGATAGATAAGGTTGCTGCGCACTTCGCGCTCGAGAACCTGGTAGCTCCAGTTGCGGGCATGCTTGAGAATGAGCAGCCGCAGCACCATCTCGGCCGGCGCACCATGCCGCCCGCGGCTGCGGCTCTTCGGGTGTCGTTTGCTCAATGCCTCGTAAACAGCCGCAACGATGTTCTCGTCATCCAGGATCTGGTCGGCATGGATCATCCAGTCCTCACGCAGATCGGCGACTTCCTCGGCAACCCAATGATCGCCAAACTTCAGCTGTGCCCGCCGCATCTCAATCACGCCGCTTCCTCCCGGGGTGGGGCACGGTGGGGTCGGGACGCAGCAAATCGTGATTGAGCTCGCAAATCTGCTCGATCGTCTCTTTCAGTTTCTGGTAATTGTCCAGCCAGCGACGAACCTCAGCCACCCGCTCTTTCCGCACGCTGATCTGTCGCGTCTGGCCGCGCCCATAACCGACCGTCAGCACGTACACCTGATGGCCTTCGCCGCGCGCGCATTTCGGACAGCCGCTCTTGTGACGCACGACACGCTCCAACAACGTTCCGCGCAAAAGCTCGCCAGTGATCGGCAGCGTTGCTATCACTTTCTCGCGTTTTCGAAGCGTGCGTTCACGAATCATCTCCGTTAATGAATCAGCGGCGCGCGCCACCGTCAAATCAAATCCGTCCAGGCTTGCAGAAAATCGCAAATGCGCCGATTCTGCCCCCACACTAGCCCTCACGAATTTTGCGCCGGAAAGTAGCTAGCTGCCTACTCAAGCGGTCAAGGCGAACCATCACGGTTGCCGCCGTGACAAATATAAAAACATAGACCGACCACTCGTGCCGGAAGCCAAGCAGGACGCGCGGCGCGCGCCCCATGGAGGTTTGTGGCATCCTACCGCCGTGGCGCGTCTTCTCAACCGTCTGCCGCGAAACGCGTGAGCATTAGTGCCCGCATTTCGAAGCGCATTTGCATCTTGGCAGGTTCAAGCATTCTTTCGCGGAGGGGGAAAATTTCGATTTGGGACCCACTATTTTCGTTCGTGCTTCACGATAGCGCAGGGGGCCGAAACACGGTCATCACAAGTATCAGCCCCCTACACAGAGACCCCACTGGCCTTGGCGCGGTTGTTTGGATCATTGTCGAACAGTTCATGCGTGATATTCATTTGCGTGTCGTAAGCCGCCACGGCAACCACTAT
This sequence comes from uncultured Alphaproteobacteria bacterium, assembly GCA_963739755.1. Taxonomy (GTDB): domain Bacteria; phylum Pseudomonadota; class Alphaproteobacteria; order Rhizobiales; family Xanthobacteraceae; genus Bradyrhizobium. The sequence continues at coordinate 88,076 of CAVUCB010000016.1, forward strand.
GGCCAGATATAGCCCGATTACCAACCACTGGTTCGTTTCGGTTGAAACGCCGAAACACACTGCGCTTTTCTCGTCATGCGAGAGAGACAAAATCATTTCCGACTGAAATCGAGGCCAAGCGATTTGCGAAGGCGATGTTGTCAGAAGGACGAAAGGTCACTGCGGGCACCTTGAGCCCTCATCAGCCGATACGACGCACTGTTACAGCCTCGGAAATCTATCAATGGATTAAGGAAAAGGAATAACGGGCTCGCGACCCAAATCGTTAGCAGATGATTTTTGAAACATCTTCCCTCAACAAAAAGGCCGACATTTCTGTCGGCCAAGTTGCTGGAAAATGCAAATCGAGGTCAGTAATGCGCGGTCACCGGTGCGCCGAGGCCCCAGCCGAAGCGGTAGTTCACGCGCAAGGTGACCATATCCACGTCCTGGCTGATCCGATTGTTGAGAAAAGCGGCATTGATCGGATTGACGACCGAGAACGAGTTGTTCGAGTTCCCCATGAACAGATGGTCGTATTCAATACCGGCGGACCAGTTCGGTGCGAAGCCGTACTCCCAGCCAACCCCCACGGTGCCACCCCAGCGGGTCGCGCTTACTGCGGCAAATTCAAAGCCGGTAAGCGTGCTCTGGATGCTGAAACGGTTGTCCGTCACCGCCGCACCGCCCTTCACGTAGAACAGTGACGCGTTCCAAGCATAACCGATTTGGCCGGTGAAAAGGCCGATGCCATCAGTTTTTGTGCGGGTCGAGAACCTTGGATCGATAAGGCTGAGGCGCGTGTTGCTGAGGTCTGCCCAATCACCCTGAGCTTCCACGCCAAAAACCCACTGACTGGCTTGCCAACGGTAGCCGAACTGGCCACCTACCACGCCGCCGGACCGACTCGCGGCAGCCGTCAGCGAAGTCAAAGCCAGTCACATCAAAGAAATCCACACAGTTGCGGCTCTGGCCCCAGCCGCCATTGCCGCCGATGTAGAAGCCACTCCAATTGTAGATCACCGGAAGCGGGGCCGGTGGCGGAGCCTTGACGGCCATGTCAGCGGCCAACGCGGGGGCGGCCATGCCCAACAAAGCTATTGATCCGACGGTAGCCAACAAAAACTTCTTCATCATCTTTTTCTCCATGCCGTCGCCTTGTCGCGACCCCAAGCGGTTGTAAATGGCACCCCAAACTGCAACTTTAAATTTGCATGATTTTCCCGGAAAAGGCGTAACTTTGGGGCAACAGTCCGTTTTTAAAATGTGACGGACCTGCGACAAGCGGGTAGAACAAGCGCAGCACGGTCGATTGGGACGCACCAGCGTGCGAAGCGCGGCTCCGTCTCACCAAGTGGGGCGAGGTAAGACAGGGCCGCGCCCGGGCCACGGACAGCTGCGATGTGGCCCAATGACATCAACAAAAAGTTGTGTGTTTTTATTCCGGGCAGGCAGGTTGTAGTGCCAGCGGATCGCGATACAAACGTGAACACAACAACCGCATCACGTTGATTTATCTAGATTTTTTTCACAAATACTCTCCCTGCGCAATGGTGGTACGGCTTATACGGGCTCTCCCCAGGTGTCCGTCCGGTGTCCGGGCTTGATAGCCTTGTCGATCATCCAACATGCTTGATCCCAGCGTCGGGGAATCAGGACCACACGATTTCGCCGTCCGCTTCGAACCCATTCGTCCACGCTTGCGCGCCCGAGCCGAAACGTCCATCGCATCCTGCACCCAACGTCCGTGACGGTCGCGATACGGCCCTCTTGTGGGTGCGGGACGGCGGCACTGTATGCAGGATTTCTGATTTTCGTAAAGAAAAGTTTTTCGGCTGACGCTTCTGCCCATGCAGATCAGCTTGAATTGCTTCGCAAAAATAGCGGTTTGGCGCAGGCGAGTTCATGGCCTTTTGGGACGCGCGAATACGGCGAACTCCGGAAAATCGAACAACTGATTTGCCCGCCCCCGGGCGTGGAGTGGTCGGACGCATGGCGGATTGCGTCAGGCCGCCTTCCGTAGCGGCCGCGCAAAGCTGAGCTCATGGCCGTCCGGATCAGTCAGATGAAAATAGCGCTCGCCCCATTCGGCATCGCGGGGTGCGGTCGACGGCTGATGACCGGCTTTCAGCGCACGCCCGTAGAGGGCATCGACGTCATCGACGTAGAAGATGGTGCGGCCCCACCATGACCACTGCTTCTCTTCGGGCTGTGCAATCAGGTTGAGGTATCCAGGGCCCGCCCGAAAACTGGTGAATGATGACGCCTCGCCGCCGTAGAGGATATCGAACCCAAGTGAACCGTAGAATCGGACCGCGCGCGGCATATCGTGGGTCGCGAGCGTGATGGCACTGATCGCTTCGATCATGACGATCCCTCCACGATGTCCAGGCGCCGCACGGGGCCATATTTTGCTATTTCGTCTTCAAGCTGGCAACCGGCGACCACTCTGCGTCCGCGCCTGACCGCGCAAGGCGCCGCGAGCGGTCGAGCATCAGCATGGCAGGTTTGTCGTCGGGACGTTCACGCAGGGTCGCTTCGAAACACGCAACGGCGCCCGCGAAGTTCCGGTTGCGATAGTGGTCCAGGCCTTGCTCGTAATGCGCGATCCAGCTCGCGACTTCGTGGGTCGCGTCCTCCGCCAGGCCAATCAGTTCGTACACCGCAAGCCCTTCCGTCCGTCCGTAGACGGCGATGCTGTCGAGCTCCCGCGCGATGACCGCGCCCTCTACCAGGCGCCTGGTCTCCGTGCCGATCAGAATCCGCGTTCCAAAATGCTTGTTGGCGCCTTCGAGCCGGCTCGCGACGTTCACGACGTCGCCAATCACAGTGTAGTTAAGCCGCAATTCGGATCCGATATTGCCGACCAGCATGCGGCCGGAATTGATCCCGATCCGGATTTGCAGCGGCTTGCCCTGGTCGTCGGCCAATCCTGAGCTCTCGAGTGCATCGCGGATGGCGAGCGCGGCGCGGCAGCAGCGCAGCGCATGATCCGCCTGCGCCGTCGGCGCGCCCCAGAACGCCATAACGGCATCGCCGATAAATTTGTCGATCGTGCCGCCATTGGCATCGATGATTTCGGAGGCGAGGTCGAGATAACCCGACAGCAGAGGCACGACGCGATCGCCCATGCGTTCGGAAAGCCCGGTGAAGCCGGCGACGTCGATGAACATCACCGTCAGCTGCTGGATCGAGCCGCCGGGCTTGGCTTCAACGCCCTGGCGCAGCAGCGAGCGGACCAGATCGGCCGGGATGAATTTGCGGAACGCCGACAGGCCGGCCGCCATCTCGGCGATCGCGCCGGACAGGCTCGATATCTCGGCGAGCCGCGAGGGATGACGGCGCACCTCTTCCAGCGCAAAGTTCTCGACATGGCGGATCTCGCCGACGACGCGCGCCAGCGGCGCGGCGATCACCGAACGCGCCAGCATCGCCGATAGAAGCGCCGCCAGCAGCGCGCCGGCGCCAAGGCCGACGATCAGCCGGCGCAGCGTGGTCTCGACGGGGCCGAGAAATTCCGCTTCGGGAATGACGGTCGCAAGCCGCCAGCCGGGAAAGGGCAGGGGCGTAAGCGCGACCTCATAGGCTTCGCCGTGGGACGTGAGCCTTTGACGCCACGCTTCCTTCCTCCCGGCATCGCCAGCCTGCGCCAGCACCATCCGGGCCTGCGGCAGCAACGCTTCCTGGCTCATCACCGGATGCAACTCGTCGGCGTCCTTGTCGGGCGCGGCAATCAGCTCGCCGCTGTCGTCGAAGATGAAGGCGGTCCCGGTGCGTCCCACTTCGAGCTGCGCCAGGAAATGAGCGAGCCTGGTGTATTCAATGATGATGGCAAGGACGCCCTGACGTTCCTGATAGACGTCGATCGGGCCGGCGAATGCGATTGACCGGCGTTGGCCGATCGGATGGTCGATCACCTTGAACCATTGCGGTCCCTTGGCCTGCATCCCGTTCGCAAACCACGCCTGGTTCACGACGCGAAAATCGGATGGCACGAATTGGCGGGTCTCGAATTCGATGTCGCCCGGGATGACGGCATATTCATCGACCCGGCGCTGCCCCGGATGATCGGTCAGCGAAATTTCCATCATTTCCAGATGGCCGTCGCCAAGCTTGTGGGCGGCGAAGAACGAGCCGTCCGGCCAGCCGAAGGCGACCCAGGAGATGTTCGCCTGCGATTGCAGCTGCGACAGGAAGACGAACTCGCGCTTGTCGGCCTCGCGGGTGTCGAGCACGTTCTGCAGGAACAGGGTGCGGATGGCGGTGTGGGCCGCGACCGCTTCGCCGACGATCGCCGATACCTCCTTGCGGACGGCGGCCACGATCTGCTCGTTGATGGTGCTGGCGAGTTGCCGGCTGGTGGCTTCCGCCGTGCGCCACCACAACAGGCTCGACGCCGCGGCGGTCAGCAGGATCGTCGTCAATACCAGCGCCGACACCGCAAGGCCGATGCTGACGGTCAGGGGGCGACCGGCGGAAACAGGCCTTGGGCGATCCGCTTGTTGTCGGCTTGGAACGGCGATCATCCTTGTTCCGCTTTCCAGCAGGGGCATGCTGCCGGCGGGCTCGATTGAATATACGCCGGAATTTCGATCCACGTTACTTCTCCCAACGCCGGCTTGGAACATCGAGGCTGATGGCGGCCGCCTCCAATGCCGTTCGGCTAACGTCGCGATAGGGACAAAGCATTGGAGCTCTCCGCCCGCTTTCCCCTATCTGGCGGCACGCGCGGTGCGGCGATTGTGCATGGCACCAAAGTGGTCTCACGGACTCGTGAGCGGCTCCGGGTAACGGCGGCGGCGCGCGGGTCGAAGGAGACGATGCGCCTTCGCCTTACAGGCGATGCCAACCCGTAAAGAGGAGAATTCAATGTCTGCGAAGAATCTTGTCAGTTCGCTCGTCCTTGCCGGCGCCGTCACGACGGCGCTCGCGACCATGGCCGCCGCCGCCCCACTGACCAAGGCCGAGGCGGACGCCGCCGTCGCCGCCCACAAGGAGAAATGCTTTGGCGTGGCGCTGAAGGGCCAGAACGATTGCGCGGCGGGCCCGGGCACCACCTGCCAGGGCACCTCGACCGCCGACTTCCAGGGCAATGCCTGGAAATTCGTCCAGGGCGGCACCTGCGCCAACATCGAACTGCCGGGCGGCAAGCACGGCTCGCTCAAGCCGATCTGACACACACCCGATCGTCAGGCGGAACGACAACGACCGGAAAGCGGAGAGACGACATGAATGCGGTGATCGAGCCAGCCCCTGCCGCTTCCATTGCTCTTCGCTTTCCGGCGCTGCCGATCGCAGGGCTCGCCGGGACGAGCTTCAAGCACGAGCATCTCACCGCGATCCTCGCTGAGGCCGCGCAGCGCGGCTTTTTCGAAGTCCATGCCGAGAACTACATGGGAGCGGGCGGCCCGCCGCACCGGGCGCTTGAGGCGATCCGGCGCGACCATCCGCTCTCGCTGCATGGCGTCTGCATGTCGATCGGCGGCGAGCGGCCGCTCGACCCGGCGCATCTGAAGCGTTTCAAGCATCTCGTCGAACGCTACGAGCCGGCGCTGGTCTCCGAGCATCTCGCCTGGTCGACGCACGAGAATACCTATTTCAATGACCTGCTGCCGCTGCCTTACACCGCGGCGACACTCGCGCGGGTCTGCGATCACATCGACGAGGTGCAGGAGGCGATCGGCCGGACGCTGCTGCTGGAAAATCCGTCGACCTATGTCGCATTCGGCGAGTCGACCATGAGCGAGACGGATTTCATCCGTGCCATCGCGCGGCGCACCGGATGCGGCCTCCTGCTCGACATCAACAATGTCTTCGTCTCCGCCACCAATCATGGTTTTTCCGCACGCGAATATCTCGCGGACTTTCCACTCTCGCTTGTTGGCGAGATTCATCTCGCCGGCCATAGCGAACAGGCCGACGACGAGGGTTATCCGCTCCTGATCGACAGCCATGACGGCCCGATCGCGGATGCCGTGTGGAAACTGTACGAGATCGTCGTCGGACAATGCGGGCCAGTGCCGACACTGGTCGAATGGGACAGCCAGATTCCGGATTGGCCGATCCTTAAAGCGGAGGCCGCCGCGGCGCAGGCGATCCTCGACCGCTGCCGGACCGTCGTGGAGGACCGTCATGCAGCCGCATGAACAACAACCTTCGTATATGGCGGCGTTCGCAGCCGCGCTGATCGATCCCGAGCGCGAGACGCCCGCGATCGTCGCCGGCCCGGCAGGCAAGGGCGCCGTCAAACGCTACAATGTGTACCGCAACAATGTCACGGTCAGCCTGATCGACGCGCTGGCGGCGATCTATCCCGCCGTGCAGCGCATCACCGGTGTCGACTTCTTCCGCGCCATGGCGCGTTTTCACATCCGCGCCACGCCGCCGACATCGCCGCTCCTGTTCGAATATGGCCGGGATTTTCCAGCGTTCATCGAAGGCTATGAACATGCACGGCCGATGCCGTGGCTTGCCGACACCGCGCGGCTCGAGCGGGCGTGGCTCGACGCCTATCACGCCGATGACGCCGCGCCGCTGCCGGCCGAGGTGCTCGGCTCGGTCCCGCCCGAGCGCCTGGCCGATCTCGTGTTCACTCCACATCCCGCGACGCGGATCGTCCATTCGCCGTTCTCCGTGGTGACGATCTTCGCCGGCAACCGCAGCAATGAGCCGTTTGGCCGGATCGACGCCTCGGTGCCGGAGGATGCGCTGATCACGCGGTCCGATCTCGATGTCGTGGTGCGGCACCTGCCGCCGGGTGGCGCCGTCTTCCTTACGAGCCTGATGTCGGGGCAATCGCTCGGAGAGGCGGCTGCGTCGGCGCTGCAGGCCTCGCCCGCTTTCGACATCGCAGCCAACATCGCCGGCATGATCGAGGCCGGCGCCTTCACCGCCATTACCTCTGGAGACGCTTGATGGCCATGGATCAACACGCCGTGCGCGGCGAGCCCTTGCGCATGGTCGGCTTGCTCGCGGACAGGGCGAGCCGGCTGGTGCAAACGGTCGCGGTGCCGTCGCTTGTGCAGCTTGTGATGCGCTTCGCGCTGGCGGTGCCGTTCTGGAAATCCGGCATCCTGAAATGGACCGGCTTTCTCAAGCTCAGCGACACCGCGGTGACGCTGTTCACCGACGAGTTCATGCTGCATCTGCCGGGGGGGCCTTATCACTATCCGGTACCGGCGGTGATGGCGTTCCTCTCCGGCTGCGCGGAAATCACGTTTCCGGTTTTGCTGGTGCTGGGTTTAGCCACGCGCTTTGCCGCGCTCGGGTTGCTGTTCATGACTTGCATCGTCGAACTCACTGTGCCCGACGGCTGGCCAATCCACATCACCTGGGCGGCGATGGCGCTCGGCATCATGGCATGGGGACCCGGGCGGATCTCGATCGATCACCTGCTGCGGCAGGTGCTGGGGCTGCCAGAAGAAATCCGGTAGTTCGTGGGGTGGAAACCACCGCTGCAGCGCTTAAGCCTTGATAAGCTTGACGAATTTGAACGCGACCGATGCTCGTTTGTAGCACCGTTTTGTATTGAAGCAGCTCGCATCGAAGTCCCCACTTGGCGCCATCGCGTCGAAAGCTGACGCGATCAAACGGCATTTTCGACCATGAAAAACCCGCCTTCGAAGGCGGGCTATTCATATCGACTGCGACGACAGAGCCTCGACTGGCTTTAGGACTTTGCCTTGATCGACGAGAAGGCTTCCGATGCGAAATTCTTGTAAAGGTCGCCAATCTTGGTCGCCTGAGCCGCGAACGTCTCGAACGCCGACTTCGTGTGGTCCATCGTCAGTTCCATGAACTTGTCCGGCGACTTCACGCCAGCGAGCTTTTCAAAGTACGTCTTGCTGGCCTCAAACGACGACTTCGCATAATCGGTCTGGGCGGTGGTGATGGCAGTCAGGTGCTGCTGGACGCCGGAAAAATCAACCATTGGAACTCCTTGTTTAGCCACGGGGCCGTCCCCGTCGGTGCCCAACCTATAGGTGTGAGCGGTGCCTCATACCAGAAACTTGTGCATCGCAAAATGACTGGCTCACATGCGCGAACAAGCTGCGTCGGTGAACCGCCTAGTATGCTGGTAACATGCAACCGGAGCGACCTGAACGCGAGCGCCCTCAACGACCGAAGGGGATCGTAAGGTCGTCAGGCGACAGCGGTGAGCCTGCTCACAGCATCGGGGCTTGTATGTTGATCGCATTAGCTATCGGGCCCGGATCGTGTTCGCAGGAGCAGCCCGGTTACACTGAGAAGCAGCGCATGTGCATCACGCAGCACTTAAGGATTACATTCCGAAGCAGCTCAGCCAATGTGTCGATGTTTGCGAAGCCTGCCTGAATGGCACCGGAGCAACGTGCAACTCCTCCTGCAAGCTCAAGGGTGCGACCTTCGGCCCAATGTAGAAAACTGTGGTCTGCCAACTGGACGGGCTCACCCCCACGATCACGAAGCTCTATCAATCGTCGAAGTCGTCGTCATCGCCCCTCGGCGCCGTCGTGATCGCACGCTGCAGGAATTGCGGCGCGTGGTGGCGTGGCTCGCGCGGCGCAGGGCGCTCGGACGGATCGCGACCAATCTTTGACTTCAGTTCCATTAGATCAGTGAAGAAATCGGCTTGGCGCCGCAACTCGTCGGCGATCATCGGCGGCTGGCTCGAAATCGTCGAGACCACGGTCACCCGCACGCCGCGCCGCTGCACCGCCTCGACCAGCGAGCGGAAATCGCCGTCGCCGGAAAACAGTACCATCTGGTCGACGTGCTCCGCGAGTTCCATGGCGTCGACCGCAAGCTCGATATCCATGTTGCCCTTGACCTTGCGCCGGCCGCTGGCGTCGATGAATTCCTTGGTCGCCTTGGTGACGACCGTGTAGCCGTTGTAGTCGAGCCAGTCGATCAGCGGACGGATCGACGAGTATTCCTGATCTTCGATGATCGCCGTGTAGTAGAACGCGCGCAGCAGCGTTCCGCGGCTCTGGAATTCCTTGAGCAGGCGCTTGTAGTCGATATCGAAACCGAGTGTCTTGGCGGTCGCATAGAGATTAGCGCCGTCGATGAACAACGCAATCTTGTCGGAGGAGGATGGCATTTTAGGTACTGACCTTTGCGGATAGATACGGAGGTTAGAGACCCGCTATTCAGACTTTGCTTTGATAATTGGATCGCAAGTGGGAATTAGGGCGTTGTAAATGCCAACGAGCGAGGAGGTGCAACTGGGATGTTCCCGCCTATTTTGGTCTATAACATTTTAAGTTTCAAATAGTTTTTTGCAGAAATGCATTGCGTGACGGAAATGGAAAAACCAGAAATTGCGACAGCCGAATGCTAAATGTTGTGACTAGCCTCCGATTTTTCTGAAGCTTTTGCGTGTCTTTTTCACAGGGTTCGATAAACTGGGCACCGCGATGCCTGATGAATTTCCAGTTTTTGAAATGGCCTTGAACAAGCGCGGACGAGGATGGAAGTGGCGCGTATGCACGACCACAGGGACTGTCGTCATGGGGGGATCGGAAAAGAACCGACAAGCTGCAAAATACCAGGCTGACAGGGCACTTTTCTTACTGCTGCTGTCCGCGCCGTATCAATCTATCCCGCTGGGTAAGCCCGAGTGCATGAGCCGCAGCCACTCGGACCGAAGCTGTTCGCAGGCTCCCCCTCACACTGACCCTTTTCGTGCTTTTCGAAAACAGGCCGGACCGACAAAATCCGCCTAAGGCTGAGCACAGTTCGGTGGGTACCGCCGCCCCTTACCTTTGCCTTTGACAAACCTAGTCTATTTGCTCGCCGGTGATCCGCTTTTGTAGCGTGCTTTTGTATTCGGGAGAAGCTCGCCGTTGGCCGGAGCGCCTGCTGTCCATGCTGATCAGCGGGGTTCTGCCGGTCGGCGCGCTTCTGCGTCGGCTGTCGGCAAGAGTGGCTGTCGGCAAGGAGTGTGCGATTTCGTTACCCTTACCTTAGCCCCGGCGAAGCCGCATTGTTGTGGCAAGGCGCTGAACGCAACGTCAGCGAGGGAGGTAGGCGATGGTGTTGTGGCGCAGTCAGGCCGATGAAATCGACGCCCTGAGGACCGAAGTGCGGAACCTTCGTGGGGATATGGCGGCCCAACAGGCCGCGTTGGAGGAAATGGACACACTGGTTGAGCGAATGGTGCTTTGCGAGGGCATGGCGCAGATGCAGCTCGTTCTTCGGCGAGCCACGACGCTTGCGGGTCGTCGGCAAAAGGAGCGACAGGGGCAACTGGTGTGCGTGTATCAGAGCCCGCCGAAAGCACCGCATTGATCTGTTCGCCGAAGGCATCGAGCCCCGATCCGTTGATCTGTTCGCTGAACGCCGATGGGCCGGACCCGAGCCCGGATGAGTGTGTCGTGTGCGCCACTGGCCCAAGCAGGACCGGTGGGCGCTAGGCGAGATGATGCTCAGAAGAAGAAAGCCCCGTCATTTCTGACAGGGCTTCCTCAGGCTTCAATCTCAGTACATCCGCGAAACTGAAGCGTCGACCGATGTTATAGGGTCTTCAGATTTTCAGCGCTCGTCTTTCCGCGCCTCGGATCAGCCTTGGCTTCGAAGGAGATCTTCTGCCCTTCGGCCAATCCATGAAGGCCCGCACGCTCGACTGCGCTAATATGAACAAATACGTCCGGCCCACCATTGTCAGGCTGAATAAAGCCAAAGCCTTTTTGGCCGTTGAACCACTTCACAACACCTGTAGCCATTTTCCGTCTCCATGCTGGCTAAAAAGGTTGTTGCCCACACAACATGTGAGCAAATTCGATCCAGCGATGTCTTGGGGGAAAAGCCGTGCAGGGCGTGGTCATCAAGGCAGCCAGATAGCTCGAACGTCGTCACTCTATCCGTTTTTTGGCAAAATAGACACACAACAATTTCAGAACGTCGGTCTGATCTGGGGATACGTGCGGCTCCGAGCTGAAGAGAGAGGGGTGCAGCTAGGCGCTGATCACTCTAGCGAATATCGCGGACCCGGCCGACTGCAGACGGTGAGCAAGTAGCCGAATTGTCCTGATTTGCGGCGACGACCATTCCCGAGCATCGGATCGGCCCTTCTCCCGCCACAAGCTGCTTTTTGGGGACTATCCGTGACCGACCAAGCAATGATCGCCTATATCCGAGTATCGACTACCCAACAGGGACGCTCAGGGCTTGGCATTGAGGCCCAACGGCAGGCTCTTGTTCAATTCGCACAGGCTGCTGAAGGCTTTACCGTCACCCGCGAGTTCGTAGAGGTCGAGACCGGGAAAGGCTCAGACGCCTTGGACCGCCGCCCGCAGCTCAAGGCCGCGCTGGCCGCCGCGAGGAAGCTGAGGTGTCACGTGGCCGTGGCGAAGCTGGACCGCCTCAGCCGCGATGTCCACTTCATCAGCGGCCTCATGGCCCACAAAGTGCTCTTCCTGGTCGCGGAGTTGGGCCCGGACGTGGACCCGTTCGTCCTGCACCTGTTCGCCGCGCTGGCTGAGAAGGAACGCGCGTTAATCGCGACACGGACCCGTCAAGCGCTTGCGGCTGCAAAGGCTCGCGGGGTGACCCTTGGTAACCCCAAACTCTCGACGGCCCGCAAGAGTGCGTTGCAGGCGGTCACAACTGAGGCCGATAGGTTCGCGGCGACCCCGGTTTCAAATAGCGAGCTTCAAGGGGGCGGCCGCCGCCGACCTAATAGCAGCGGCGTGTCATTTGGACTACGGTAGGAGACGTCACAACATCACGCTCCGAACGTCAGTCTACTATCGGCCTGAGGGTTTGCACAAAGCAACCGTCTCCGAATGGCCTCTTCAACGAGAGCCAAGGCCTCTTTCGCTTGTCGCGCCTCGGCTTCGGCCACTTGAGCGCGGACTTCGGCAGCCGTCAGCTCATCTTCTTGAGTTTCGATACGCGCCTGAGCTTGCTCTAATGCTTTAGAAGCGTCTTGCAGCTTACGTTCGGCGGTGACGATGAATTCACGTTGCGCCCGCTCAACGGCCTCCGCTCGCATTTCGGCAAGCCGCAATCTTTCTAAGGCGTTCGTGCAAAGCGACTGGGCGCGGGCTTCAGTCTCACGGGCATGCTTCTCCATACCGCAGAAGACATCGGCCGCTTGATACACCAGATCGAGGGCGGTTGCTCCCCTGTCTGATGCCGGCGGTGGGGGAAAGCTCAGGACGCTCTCGTCCCCTCCAACTGACGCTCTGGAATTACGCTGCGCCATGTAGTTCCAACCCGTCGCGAACACACACCGGAGCAGCATCATGAATAGCTATAGTTAACAGATGGTTAAAAAGTTGAATGCCGTGAGGTTTGGTGCAGAGCATAGGCGCGTTGGGTCACGCCGCACGTTGTCCCATGCAGAAAATGAGCCTCTCCGAATGCACCGGACCCTATTTTGGCCGACCCGCCGCACCCGATTTCAAATGCTCAACTCAAAGGGGCGGGCCGCCGCCGAGGCTTGCGTACGCCTCACGCACATCTTCAGGGATGCCCTTGCGTGCAAACCACCTGTTATCAGAAGCACGAGTTAGAGCGACCATCCGCAATGCCATTTGTACGCGCCTTTGTATTTTTCGAGGCGCAAATCCGGTTCGCTTATCAGTAAGATGCTGAAGATGCGGGGCAATTCAACTGTAGTGGTACAGTTGGGTGGGACCCCACCGTCTTTGCGGTGATAGGTTTCGCTGCGCTCAACCCATGCTACGCAGGGTCCTTTGAACTATCCTGGGTTCGCCGGAAACACCGACGGCAGCGTCGTGCCGTCCTGGATCAGCACTTTACCGGGCATACCGGCACCAGGCGGGCCCTGGGCCAACGTGTTCACGGCGCTGACGAAATAGGCCTGTTCCTGCGCGCGCTGAAACAGCGGTGGAATGGGCGCGATGCGGTTTTGACATCACCTGCAAGGCCGGATTAATAAGCGTTGGGCGCGGGGCGATGCACGATGGACCGAATCAAGCAGTCCAAATGGGGAGTGCACGCATGACTGCCTTCTTTCGGCGCCAAATCACGGATTACGTGGAATATCATCGTGATCCGCGGAACTGCGCAGCCCACGTTTTTGGCATTATCTTCTTGTTCCTTGCCGCGATCCTTCCACTCTCCCTGTGGCCGATTTCGCTCCTTGGCGTGCATAGTACGCTGGCGTCGGTCATGGTTCTGCCGGTTTTGATTTATTGGCTCACGCTCGACGCCGCCCTTGGAGCAGCAATCGTCGCCGCCGCAGTTCTGTTGCTGGCGACCGCAGGTTTGATGGTGGACAATTTGAGCTTATCGGCGATCTGGGCAGCGACCGCAGTTTTGGTGGCCGTGGGCGTAACCTTGCAAATCGTTGGCCACCGGGTGTTCGAGCGCCGGCAGCCAGCGCTGGTGGACAATCCCTCGCACTTGCTGCTCGGGCCGATGTTCGTGATGGCGAAGCTCTTTATTGCACTCGGATTTCGTGACGATCTGGCCGCCATTATCGCGCTGGACGCGGCTCTGCGGCCTTACGCCAGCGATAGCCAACAGGGCTGATTTCCGGTCATGATACGCGCACTTGTCACCGGTGGCGCCGGGTTCATCGGCCAGCATCTGGTAGCGGAGCTTGCCGGTCGGGGCAGGCAGGTCCGCGTCCTCGATATTGTCGTTCCGGCCCGGGCTCTCCCAACCGTGGAGTATGTCGAAGGATCGGTGCTCGACACCGATCTGGTGCGTGGTTCGATGGCTGATGTCGATGAGGTCTATCATTTGGCCGGCCTGCCCGGCATGTGGAAACGGGATCACTCAGAATTTCATGCGGTCAATTTCGTCGGCACCAGGAACGTTCTGGCTGCTGCTCTCCAATGCGGCGTCGCGCGATTTTTGCACTGCTCAACCGAGTCCATCCTTTTTCGTCCGACCCGGCCGGACGACCCTGCGGCAGAAGAAGCCGTGCTGTCGGTCGACGAGATGCCGGGCGCCTATACGCGCTCGAAAATGCTCGCCGACAGTCTGGCTTTGGAGGTTGCCGCATCGGGCTTTCCCGTGATCGTCGGCTGCCCCACCATGCCGATCGGGCCGTACGATCACCATCTCACGCCGCCCACCGCCATGCTGCAGCACTTTCTTGGCACCGGGCCTGTGCAGATGTATCTCGATTTCGTGGTAAATCTCGTCGATGTGCGCGATGTCGCCATTGGCCTTATCCTTGCGATGGAAAAAGGCCGGATCGGGCACCGCTACGTTCTTGGTGGCGACAGCGTACCGCTCGGGGAGGTCCTGGCATTGATGGCGTCCATCAGCGGCCGTCGCAAGCTCTTCATTCCTGTTCCGGGCCGGCTCGCGGAGCTGGTGGCTTCGATGATCGAGTTCAAGGCCGATTATCTGACGGGACGTGTGCCCTCGGCGACGGTCGAAGGGGTCCGGATCGCCCGGCGGGCAACGGCGCTCTCCATCGAGAAGGCCCGGCGAGACCTTGGCTACGCGCCCCGGGCCATCGAGCCGGTGTTGCGGGAAACGATTGCCCATATGATAGGGGCTCGCGCCGGCAAGGCGCTCAAATATGCTTAAGCAGGGTGCCGAGATGTCCGATGCGTTTTTGGGCGGCTGGATCGTCACCTGGCCGACCAAGCTACTGGCGCTGATCTGGCTCGCATGGGTCGTGAGCTGGTTCGTCGCATCGTTCTGGTCGGGGCGAACCAGGTCTCATGTGCGAACGCGTAACTCCTGGGCATACCAGCTGCCCATTCTGCTGGGAGCGATCCTGCTGTTGCCCTGGAGCGCGAAGGCGCTGGGGGATACACCGCTCTACAATCCCGGCAATTCAGGCACCTATGCGCTGGCGGTCGTGGCGTTGCTGGGCATCTCATTTACATGGTGGGCGCGAATCCATCTCGGGCAGTTCTGGTCCAACGCCATCACGCACAAGGAAGACCATCGCATCATCGACACCGGTCCCTACGGGATGGTGCGCCATCCGATCTATACCGGCCTGATTGTCGCGATCCTCGCAACGGGCGTTGCCGTTGCGACCTGGACCGCGCTGCTGGGTGCGCTTTTGATTTCGCTCGGCCAATGGCAGAAGGCGCGCATGGAGGAGAAATTCCTCAGCGCCGAGCTGGGCGTGGCCGCCTACGGTGCCTATTGCCGACGCGTGCCGATGATCGTGCCGTTGATGCGGCGCTTCAAGGCATGATCTGCGAGCCGGCGCTGGCTCAGTGTCGTGACGTGACGGGCTTGGAAGCGGTCGTTGGCGGTGCCAAATGGCGCGGCATGACGACCCGCTGTCCGATGATGAGCGAAGCACTTTCGGGCATCTGGTTGATCTGGGTCAGGGACCACAACGGCAGGTGATCCTGCGCGGCGAGCGTTTGTAGCGTCCCGCCCGCGTTGGCGGCAACGAACGCGCCGCTGTCCCATAGCTCGATCTCGGCATTTGGCGGCACGACATAGCGAATGGGGACATTCTCGCCTTCTGCTTTGGCAGGGGTCGCGGCGAGCTGCACAATCTTGGCAACGAGCTGTTGATGAATCGCATCCATCTTGTCGATGCTGATGTGCGAGACCTCGCCATGCTCTGCCAGATCGTAACTGGCATAATGGCCCTGAAAGCCCCGCGCCGGCTTGATATCACCGCCACCGAGCACGTCTTTCGACAGGAAGATGTTGATGAAGCGTTCGACGTTGGGCGGCACGTCGGGACTCAAATGCGCGGGATCGATGGTCACGACCAGGCTGGCCGGAATGCCCTCATCATTGAGCTTTTCAGCGAACTGCAGCGCGCAGCGTCCGCCCATCGAGTGGCCGATGAGGATGATCGGAGCGGGATCCTGCCGGTAGGTCTCGATCGCGGCCGCGGTGACGAGTTGGCAGAGCGTGAATTCGTAAACGTTGGCCGTGACGTCGACACGCTCGAGCTTTTCTGCCAGCCGATCCATGCCGCGCGAGAAAATCAGGCCCATCGCGCCACGAAATAAATAGACGCGCCCGCGGGGATGGGCCGGTACCCGTTCGGTTGCCTGTGCTGCAGCGGCGGGGCCAGGAGGCATGCCGGGCGAAGCCCTGACTTGCGTGGCTGATCGATCGTTGGAGGTTTGTGCGACGGCTGTCGCGATCGGGTCGGCGATTGCAAGCTTCGCGCTGCAGACGAGCCCTGCCAACATCATTACGGCCAGGAACGCCGCAGCCTGTCTCGGACAACTCTGCCTGCTTCTCACGGCCCACACATTCGTCGTTGGTGACGCCAAAACGTCGAAGCGCCGTCGATCGCGCATCCGCATTGGATGGCTAACGAATGGGTGGAATTTGAGGCGTTGACGACCGCCGGTCCGGCGATCGTCAGGCGGGTCAATTCGCAGCACGCTTCGCGCTGGAACCCGGCGGGACTGCGTCCGAAACAGGCTGCGGCTTCTTCGCCGCGCGCGGCTCGCTTCCACCACTGAGCACGACTGCGTCGATGGCAGCGATCACCTTTCTCTGCATGAGCTCGTTCTTGTCGATCGTAAGGTGGGAGACACCCGGCACCGCCTCAACGTCGACATTCTCGAGCGTTCCACGGAAATTCCCAGTCTTTTCCACGCGCGTCCCGGCACCGTTTGCGACATAGAAGTTGATGTAGCGTCCGACGCGACCGGCCAGGCTAGTGTGGAAAACCGAGTCCAGTCCGATCGCGAGCTTCACCGGGACGCCTTGCCGATCCAGCCGGGCCACAATATCTGGCAGGGCCGTCGCGCCGGAGGAATGCCCAACCAGAATGATCGTCTTCACCCGGCCGCTTTTATACTCGGCCGCGGCGTCGTCCGCGATCGATGCCCATGCCAGGTGATTATGGACGGATGCGCTGATGCCTTGCCGCTGCAGTTTCGCAGCGATCTCGTCCATGCCGAGCGAAAAAATATTGAGAACGCCACGAACCAGATAAACGTGAGCGTCGGAGGCCGCAGGTGCCGCATGGGCTGCGTGCGGAACCAGCGGCAGGCCAAGCAGCAGTACGGCAATTGCCGCGGCTCTCAGCGACCATATCCACCGTGCGAATGGAACTCGAAGCCTGCTGAACACCACACCACCATTTCCCGACGTCATGAGTTCCCTCGACCAAGCGTTTGCTCACCGAGCTATAGCTGCCACATTTGCATCCGCAACAAGAGACGCCCGAGCCGGTCACTTTTCAGGGACGCGCGACTATGTTGCAACATCATGCGCGGCGTCCCCGGCCAGATTTTGTCAGATTCCGCTGCGTCCACGTCTTTCGACAGGCGTTGTCGTTTTTGCGCCTCAATGCCGCCGCTTTGCGCTACCCCGGATTCGCCTTCAGTCCCGCCGCCTCGATGCCGGCGATCGCGCAAATCTCGTCATTGTCCGAGGTGTCGCCGGAAACACCGATCGCGCCGAGCAGCGTCGTTCCGTCCTGGATCAGGACGCCGCCGGGCACCGGCACGAGGCGGCCCTGCGCCAGCGCGTTGACGGCGTCCACGAAAAAGGCCTGCTCCTGCGCGCGCTGGAACAGCGCCCGCGAGCCCATGCCCATCGCAAGCGCGCCAAAAGCCTTGCCGTGCGCGATCTCCGCGCGCATCAGACTGGTGCCGTCCTGCGCGGCAGTGGCCTTCACGGCGCCGCGCGCGTCGAGGATGGTGATGACCAGCGGCTTCAGCTTCTTCTCGACGCCCTTGGCGAGCGCGGCATCGAGGATTTTTCGGGCAACTTCGAGAGTAAGTTCAGCCATGGATTTTTTCCTTCTGGAGTGAATTGGATTTTGCGGCAGCACAGCTCAGCGCCAGCACGCGCGCGACATGGATCGCCTCGCGCGCGGCGCCGTCCTTGATCTGGTGCCGGCAGGAGGTGCCGTCGGCGACGATGAGTGTCCTTTCGTCGGCGCGGCGCACGGCGGGCAACAGCGACAATTCCGCCATCGCGATCGAGGCGTCATAGGTGTCCGCGCCATAGCCGAAGCTGCCTGCCATGCCGCAGCAGCTCGATTCCACGATCTCGACTGTGAGATCGGGGATCAGCCGCAGCGTCTGTTCGACCGGCTTGAACGCGCCAAAGGATTTCTGGTGGCAGTGGCCATGCACCAGAACCTTGTCACCGATCGCGCCGAGCTTCAGCTGCAGGCGGCCGGCCTGCGCCTCGTGCATCAGGAACTCCTCGAACAAGAGTGCGTGCGCGCTGATGGTCTTTGCCGTCTCATCCGCGCGCAGCGACAAGAGCTCGTCGCGCAGCGTGAGCAGGCAGCTCGGCTCGAGCCCGATGATCGGCACGCCGCGCGCCGCGAACGGCGCGTAGGTTTGAACCAGGCGGTCGAGCTCGGCGCGCGCCTGATCGACCAGACCGGCGGAAAGGAAGGTGCGACCGCAGCACAGCGGCCGGCTGCCGCTCGCCGGTTTCGGGATGTGCACGCGATAGCCGCCTTCGACCAGCACGCGCAGCGCCGCGTCGAGATTTTCGCGCTCGTAATTGCGATTGAAGGTGTCGGCAAACAGGACCACTTCGCGACCATCGGCCGGGCCGAACCCTTCGGCATCGGGCTGGAAGATGTCACTCCGGAACGCGGGCAGCGGCGCGCTTGGCGCTGATGCCGGCAAATTTCTCAAACAGCAAGCGCAGCAGAGGAATGTTGTTGCGCGCGTTGGCAAGCCACGCAAAGCGCGAGGCGAAGGGGGCGTAATGCGGGAGATAGCCGACCAGCCGGTCGCGCAGGGATAGTCCGCGTTTGGCGACCCGCGCGGCCAGCACCTCGATCTTCATCTTGGCCATGTCGACGCCGACAGGGCATTCATGGCGGCAGGCCTTGCAGGAGACACAGAGCTTCAGCGTCTCCGCCATTTCGTCGGAGGCCAGCGCATCGGGTCCAAGCTGGCCGGAGATCGCGAGCCGCAGCGTATTGGCGCGGCCGCGCGTGACATCCTTCTCGTCGCGGGTCGCGCGATAGGACGGGCACATCACGCCGCCTTCGAGCTTGCGGCAGGCGCCGTTGTTGTTGCACATCTCGACCGCGCCCTGGAAGCCGCCGCCGGCGCCGGGATAGGCCGACCAATCGAGCACGGTCTTCAATTCGTCGACGCGATAGTCCGGGGGATAACGGAACAGCGTGCGGTCATCCATTTTCGGCGGATCGACGATCTTGCCGGGGTTGAGCACATTGTCGGGATCGAAGCGGTGCTTGACCTCGCGGAAATCGGCGACGATGCGCGAGCCGAACATCGCCTCGTGGAATTCCGAGCGCACGATGCCGTCGCCATGCTCGCCGGAATGCGAGCCCTTGTATTCGCGCACCATGGCGAAGGCCTCCTCGGCAATGGCGCGCATCGCCTTGACGTCCTTGTCGAGGCGCAGGTTGAGCACAGGCCGCACATGCAGGCAGCCTTCGCTGGCATGCGCATACATGGTGCCGCTGGTGCCGTGTTTGCGGAACACCGCGTTGAGGCGGTCGGTATAGTCGGCCAGATGCGGCAGCGGCACCGCGCAATCCTCGACAAAGGAGACGGGCTTGCCGGCCTCCTTCATCGACATCATCACGTTCAGCCCGGCGGCGCGGAAATCGGCGATCGCGGCCTGCAAGCCTGGCTCGGTGATTTCGACCACGCCGCCCCATTTGCGCTGCGGGTTGCCCCACGCGAAGCCGAGATCGCTCATCAGTTCGGTAAGCTGCTTCAGCCGGCCCAGAT
Source organism: uncultured Alphaproteobacteria bacterium (assembly GCA_963739755.1). Taxonomy (GTDB): domain Bacteria; phylum Pseudomonadota; class Alphaproteobacteria; order Rhizobiales; family Xanthobacteraceae; genus Bradyrhizobium. The sequence continues at coordinate 107,647 of CAVUCB010000016.1, forward strand.
TCTCGGCCTGGTCCTCCTCGGCGAACTCGACCACCAGGATGGCGTCGGGATCGCCGCGTACGGCGGATGCGATAACCGGCTTGAACATCGCGATGTCGCGCCCGAGCGCGATCATGGTGCGGTCGACCAGCTCGACCGCGATCGGCTTCAGCTTCACCAGATGCTGGGCCGCATCCATCGCCTCGTAGAAACTGCCGAAATGGCAGACGCCGAGCACCTTGTTGCGGATCACCGGCCACAGCTTCAGCTCGACTTGCGTCGTGAAGGCGAGCGTGCCTTCGGAACCGACCAGCAGATGCGCCATGTTGTTGGCGGCATTGCGCGGGGTGAGCGCATCGAGATTGTAGCCGCCGACCCGGCGCTGCACCTTCGGAAATTTGTCCGCGATTTCCGCCGCCTCGCGCTCGCCGAGATCGAGCATGTCGCGGAACAGCGCGAGCCCGCCGTCGGGCGCATTCACGCCCGAGAGGTCGCGCGGTACTTCGCCGAAATGCAGGAGCGTGCCGTCCGCGAGCGCAGCCTCCATCGAGATCGTGTTGTCGCGCATGGTGCCATATCGAAGAGAACGCCCGCCGCAGGAATTGTTGCCGGCCATGCCGCCGATGGTGGCGCGCGACGCCGTGGAGACGTCGACCGGAAACCACAGCCCGTGCTTTTTCAGTTGCCGGTTGAGATCGTCGAGCACGATGCCGGGCTCGACCACGCAAGTGCGGTTCTCGACGTCGAGCGAGAGGATGCGGTTCAGATGTTTCGAGAAGTCGATGACGACGCCGCTGTTGACGGTCTGGCCGCATTGCGAGGTGCCGCCGCCGCGCGGCGTGACGATGTGGCCGCCGTCGCGCGCGATCGCCAGCGCCCGGAGCGCCTCGTCCATGGTGCGGGGCACGACCACGCCTTCAGGCATGATCTGGTAGAAGGAGGCATCGGTCGCATAGCGGCCGCGGCTGAAGCGGTCGAACAGCACCTCGCCCGATGATTTCGCGGGTCAGCCGAGTTTCGAGCGGGGAGGGTGCTTGGTCGGGCATGCTTGTCCGTAGTCGGCGGCAATCGCAAATTCAATCCTTTTGGGCGGGATTGAAATTTTGAATGCAAAATGAGGCGTCAGGCCGTCCCGCTGGCCGGGCTCTCGGCCTGCGCCAGATGCTCGACCGCGGCGGCCCGCTTGTTGCGCAGATGGGCGAACAGGATGTCGGCCAGTTCGCTGCCGGCGCGGCGGCGCAGCGCCTCCAGGATCGCCTCGTGCTCGCGCATGGCCTCGCCCCAGCGCTCGCGCTTGCGGGCGAAATTGGCGGAGTAGCGGATGCGGCGGATGCGTCCGGCAAAGCTCGTATAGGTCGCAAGCAGGCGGCGTTGCGCGAGGCCTCGACGATCTTCTGGTGGATGAGCTGGTTGACGCGGAAATAGCCGTGCATGTCGCGATGCAGGTAGCAGCCGTACATCTCGTAATGCAGCCGCTCGATCTCGGCGATCTCGGCGTCGCGTGATATTTTCGCAGGCGAGGCGGCCGGCGAGCGCCTCCAGCCCGCCCATGACGTCGAACAGTTCGGCGAGGTCGCGCTCGCTCAACTGCCGCACGCGGGCGCCGCGGTTCGGCAGCAACTCGATCAGGCCTTCCGCCGCCAGCACTTTCAGCGCCTCGCGCAAGGGGGTGCGGGAAATGCCGAGCATCTCGCACAGCTGCCGCTCCGGAACGCGGCCGCCATCGGGAATGTTGCCCTCGACGATGTGGTCGCGCAGCCGGGTCAGGATCTCGTCATGCAGCGACTGGTCCTCGCGCTCGGAGGCGGCAGCAGGGATCGTCTCGCTGGGAATCAGGGGTTTCATGGGCCGATTTATGCCCCGGCCGGAAGGGGCAGGGCAAGAAAATTGTGAACAATATTGGGGATTGTCGCCCTCAAAATTGAATGCAATAATTCAATCTTCATAGCCGCGGGAGGTGAGAATGCAGCATCAGGGACGTCATTTTCTGCAGATTCCCGGCCCAAGCCCCGTGCCCGACCGCGTCTTGCGGGCGATGGACATGCCCGTCATCGACCACCGCAGCGCGCAGTTTGCCGAACTGGCCAAGACCGTCTTCCAGGGCTGCCAGAAGATTTTCCAGACCTCCGGCCCCGTCATCATCTTCCCCTCGTCGGGCACCGGCGCGTGGGAGGCGGCGATCGTCAACACGCTGTCGCCGGGCGACAAGGTGCTGATGGTCGAGACCGGCCACTTCGCCACGCTGTGGCGCAACATGGCGGCGCGCTGGGGCATCGACGTCGAGTTCATGCCGGGCGACTGGCGCCATGGCGCCGACCCCGCCGCGATCGAGGCGCGGCTCGGCCAGGACACCGCACACGCCATCAAGGCGGTGATGGTGGTCCATAACGAGACCTCGACCGGGCGCGACCAGCCGGATCGCCGAGATCCGCGCGGCGCTGGACAAGACCGGCCATCCCGCGCTGCTGCTGGTGGACACCATCTCCTCGCTCGGCTCGGTCGACTACCGGCACGACGAGTGGAAGGTCGACGTCACCGTGAGCTGCTCGCAGAAAGGATTCATGCTGCCGCCGGGGCTCGGCTTCAACGCGATCTCGGAGAAGGCGCGCGCCGCGGCGAAAACCAACAAGATGCCGCGCTCCTATTGGGATTGGGAGGAGATGTTGAAGCCGAATGCGAACGGCTTCTTCCCCTACACGCCGGCGACCAACCTGCTTTACGGGCTGCGCGAGGCGATCGCGATGCTGCTGGAGGAGGGGCTCGAGAATGTCTTCGCCCGCCACAAGCGGCTCGCGGCCGCCACCCGCGCTGCGGTGACGCATTGGGGGCTGGAAGTGCTGTGCCAGAACCCGGCCGAATATTCGCCGGTGCTGACCGCGGTGCTGATGCCGCCCGGACACGACGCCGACCAGTTCCGCAAGGTGGTGCTGGAGAGGTGCAACATGTCGCTCGGCTCGGGGCTCGGCAAGGTCGCGGGCAAGGTGTTCCGGATCGGCCATCTCGGCGAATGCAACGAGCTGACCCTGCTCGGCGCGCTGTCCGGGGTCGAGATGGGGCTTGGCGGCGGCCGGCGTGCCGCACCGCTCCGGCGGCGTGGAAGTCGCGATCAAGACGCTGGAGGAGAAGACGCCGGCCAATTCGCCGGCGCACCTGAAGATCGTGAAGAGCTAGCGGGTCCGATGGCGTTCGAATCGCTTCCCGTAAAACGACGGACCGCCGCACCGCCGGCGGCGTTTCGGCAGCGGGGACGCGCGTCTTATGCATTGACGGCGGCGGCTTAGCGGAGGACAAGCCGCTCAAATGGTGCTATTCGAGCGCCCCCAAAGACTTCGCCGGGAAGGGACCCCAATGACCGTGCATACCGGAAGGCATTTCCTTCAGATTCCAGGACCGACCAACATCCCCGACCGGGTGCTGCGGGCCATGGATATGCCTGGCCTCGACCATCGAGGTCCGGAGTTTGCCGAGATCGGTTTTGCGGTGCTCGCGGGCATGCAGCGGATGTTCCGCACCAAGGGCCCGGTGATCATCTATCCGTCCTCCGGCACCGGCGCCTGGGAAGCCGCGATCGTCAACGTGCTGCAGCCCGGCGACAAGGTGCTGATGTGCGAGACCGGCCAGTTCGCGATCCTGTGGCGCGGCATCGCCGACAAGTTCAAGCTCGACGTCGAGTTCATCCCGGGCGACTGGCGCCATGGCGCCGATCTCGAGCAGGTCGAGGCGCGGCTTGCCGCCGACAAGGCGCACAAGATCAAGGCCGTCTGCGTCGTGCACAACGAAACCTCGACCGGCTGCGTCACCCATCCGCTCGAAGTCCGCAAGATCATGGACCGCCTCACACATCCGGCGCTGTTGATGGTCGACACCATCTCCGGCCTCGGCTCGATGGAATATGAGCATGACGCCTGGGGCGTCGATATCTCGGTCGCGGGCTCGCAGAAGGGCCTGATGCTGCCGCCGGGGCTCGGCTTCAACGCGGTGTCGGAAAAGGCGCTGGCTGTCGCCAAGGCCAATCCGGGCCTGCGCTCCTATTGGGAGTGGGAGGACATGATGGCCTTCAACAAGGCCGGCACCTTCCCCTATACGCCCGCGATCAACCTGCTGTTCGGGTTGAAAGAGGCGATCAAGATGCTCGAGGAAGAAGGCCTCGAGAACGTCTTCGCCCGCCACAAGCGCCACAGCGAAGCGACCCGCGCGGCGATGAAGGTCTGGGGCCTGGAGACGCAGTGCCAGGAGCAGGGCGCGCATTCGCCCGCGCTGACCGGCGTGCGCATGCCCGAAGGCCATGACGCCGATCATTTCCGGAAAATCGTGCTGGAAAATTTCGACATGTCGCTCGGCACCGGCCTCAACAAGGTCAAGGGCAAGCTGTTCCGCATCGGCCATATCGGCCATTTCAACGATCTGATGCTGATGGGCACGCTGTCCGGCGTCGAGATGGGCCTCGATCTCGCCAAGGTGCCGCACCGCGCCGGCGGCGTGGTCGCGGCCATGGACGTGCTCAAGCGCCGCGAGGCGACGCCGATCCGCACGGCCGCGGTGGCCTGACCGGTTTCAAAACCAAGAAGGAATGCGCGATGAACGCCCCCGTCTCGACCAGCGAAGACCTGCTCTATTCCGTCACCGACGGCATCGCGCGGCTGACCTTCAACCGCCCGCAGGCGCGCAATGCGCTGACCTTTGCGATGTACGAGCAGATGGCCTCGATCTGCGAGAGCATCAATAACGACCGCTCGATCAAGGCGCTGATCCTGACCGGCGCCGGCGACAAGGCGTTTGCGTCGGGCACCGACATCTCCCAGTTCCGCGCCTTCAAGACCGCGCAGGACTCGCTCGACTATGAGGCGCGGATCGACCGCGTGCTCGGCACGCTCGAAACCTGCCGGGTGCCCGTCATCGCGGCGATTGCGGGGGCCTGCACCGGCGGCGGCGCCGGGATCGCCACCTGCTGCGACATCCGCATCGGCACCGAGACCGACCCGGATCGGTTTTCCGATCGCGCGCACGCTCGGCAACTGCCTGTCGATGTCCAACATCTCCAGGGTGGTGTCGCTGATCGGTCCGGCGCGGACCAAGGACCTGATCTTCAAGGCGCGCCTGGTCGAGGCGCCGGAGGCGCTGGCGCTCGGCCTGCTCAATGAAATCGTGCCCGATGTCGAGACGCTGCAGCGCCGTGCCGAGGAGACGGCGAAGCTCGTGGCGTCGCACGCGCCGATCACCCTCGAAGTCACCAAGGAAGCCGTGCGCCGCATCCGCCGCACGCTGTCGCGCGACGAGGGCGAGGACCTGATCCTCAAGGCTTACATGAGCGAGGATTTCCGCGAAGGCATGGACGCCTTCCTGAACAAGCGCAGCCCCAACTTCAAGGGCAAGTAACCGCGCTAACTGCCTGTCGTCTCATGCGAAAGTCATAGAGCTGACGGCTGTGAGCGAGCTTGAACTCACTTGTTTAAAGCCGCACAATGCTACCTCCAGCGCTCATCTCTGGCATCAGCGATCTCCACAAAGACTTTAAGGGAAGAAACGCGTGCGTAAGATCATCAAAGCCGCGGCCGCAATGACGGCCATGCTCGCGAGTGCGCCGGCCATCGCCGGCTGGGAGCCGACCAAGCCGGTCGAAATCGTGGTGGCCGCCGGCGCCGGCGGCGCCTCCGACCAGATGGCGCGGATGATGCAGGCCGCGATCCAGAAGAATAACCTGATGAAGCAGCCGATGGTGGTCTCGCTGAAAGGCGGGGCCTCGGGCGCCGAAGCGCTGATGTACATGAAGTCGAGCGAGGGCGACGCCAACAAGGTGCTGATCGCCTATTCGCTGATCTACATGCTGCCGCTGTCGGCCAAGATCCCCTTCAACTGGCGCGAGCTGACGCCGGTCTCGGTGGTCGCGCTCGACCAGTTCGTGCTCTGGGACAACACCAACGGCCCGAAGAGCGTGAAGGAGTTCATCGAGGCGGCGAAGGCGGCAAGCTCGCCCTTCAAGATGGGCGGCACCGGCTCCAAGCGCGAGGACCACGTGCTGACCGTGTTCGTCGAGCAGAAGACCGGCGCGAAATTCTCCTATCTGCCGTATAAATCCGGCGGCGAGGCCGCGACCCAGCTGGTCGGCGGCCACACCGAATCCAACGTCAACAATCCTATCCGAAAACCTCGAAGTCTGGCGCGCCGGCCAGGTGCGGCCGCTCTGCGTGTTCGACAAGGAGCGCATCTCCTATACCTCGAAGGTGACCGATACGCAGTCCTGGCACGACATCCCGACCTGCAAGGAAGAGGGCCTCGACGTGCAGTATCTGATGCTGCGCGCGATGTTCCTGCCCGGCAAGGTGACGGCCGAGCAGCAGGCGTTCTATGTCGACCTGTTCCAGAAGGTGACGCAGACGGCGGAATACAAGGACTACATGGAGAAGCAGGCGCTGAAGCCGATCTTCCTCACCGGCAAGGACATGCTGCAGTTCCTCGAAGAGGACGATCAGCTCAACAAATCGCTGATGACGGAAGCGGGATTTGTCGCGAAGTAAACTTTTCTTCCCCCTCTCCCGTTCTTGCGGGAGAGGGTTGGGGTGAGGGGCTCTCTCCACGAGTTCAATTGCGGAGAGTCCCCTCACCCGAAATTCAAGCTGCGCTTGAATTTCGACCTCCCCGCAAGCGGGGCGAGGTGAATGGCCCACCAACTAGCTGGAATTGATGGCTGACTCCGAACTAGAAATCGTCGTCGACGATCCGACCGCGCCGGAGGAGAATTCTCCGGCGGTCACCAACAACCGCACCGTCGAGATCGTGGTCGTCGCTGCTGCTGCTCGCGCTCGCGGCGACGCTCGGCTACGACAATTGGCGCACCGGCATCGGCTGGGATTCGACCGGGCCGCAGCCCGGCTATTTCCCGTTCTATCTCTCGGTGATCCTGGCGGCCGCGAGCCTCTACGGCCTGATCAAGGCGGCGCTGTCGAGCGAACTCGCGCGGAAACCTTCGTGACGCGGGCGCAGCTTCGCCGCGTCATGGCGGTATTCGTGCCGACGCTTCGCGTTCTGCCTGGTCACGCAATTCCTCGGGCTCTATGTCGCAAGCTTCCTGCTGATCGCGGGCTTCATGCGGCTGGTCGGCAAGATCGCCTGGTGGAAGTCGCTTCTGACCGCCTTCGTCTTCACCGCGATCATGTTCGTCACTTTCGACATCGCGTTCGATGTCATCATGCCGAAAGGGCCGCTCGAAGCGGCCTTCGGCTGACGGCATGTCTCCAGCAGCGAGCGACGAGCAACGTCGGAGCTTGCTTCGCTCGCAATGACGAAACTGATGGAAGCCTTCGGCCTGCTCCTGCACGGTTTTGCCGTCCTGCTCACCTGGAAGACGCTGGCGCTGATGATGGTCGGGCTGGTGCTCGGCATTTTCGTCGGCGTCTTGCCCGGGCTCGGCGGCCCCAATGGCGTGGCGATCCTGCTGCCGCTGACGTTCACGATGGACCCGACCTCGGCGATCGTGATGCTGTCCTGCATCTACTGGGGCGCGCTGTTCGGCGGCGCCATCACCTCGATCCTGTTCAATATCCCGGGCGAGGCCTGGTCGGTCGCGACCACCTTTGACGGCTATCCGATGGCGCAGCAGGGCAGGGCGGCCGAAGCGCTGACCGCCGCCTTCACCTCGTCCTTCATCGGCTCATTCGTCGCGGTGCTGCTGATCACCTTCCTCGCGCCGCTGATCTCTTCCTTTGCGCTGAAATTCGGCCCGCCGGAGTTCTTCGCGGTCTATCTTCTGACCTTCTGCTCCTTTGTCGGCCTCGGGCGCGAGGACAAGCACAAGACGCTGATCTCGATGGCGCTCGGGCTGTTGCTCGCGGGCGTCGGCATGGACACCGTCTCCGGGCAACTGCGCATGACGTTTGGTTCTTCGGAACTGCTCCGCGGCATCAACTTCCTGGTCGCGGTGATCGGCCTGTTCGGCATCAGCGAGATCCTGCTCACCATGGAAGAGCGCCTGGCGCTGCGCGGCCACGCCGCCGCGATCAGCCTGCGCGTCGTGCTCTCGGTCTGGAAGGACCTGCCGAAATACTGGGTGACGCTGCTCCGCTCCTCCGTGATCGGCTGCTGGCTCGGCATCACGCCGGGCGGCGCGATCGCAGCGAGCTTCATGGGCTACAATCTCGCCAAGCGCTTCTCGAAGGATCCGGACAGTTTTGGCAAGGGCCGCATCGAGGGCGTGTTCGCGCCGGAGACCGCGGCGCATGCCTCCGGCACTTCGGCGCTGCTGCCGATGCTGGCGCTCGGCATTCCCGGCTCCGGCACCGCCGCGATCCTGCTCGGCGGCCTGATGGTCTGGGGCCTCAATCCCGGGCCGCTGCTGTTCGTCGATCACAAGGATTTCGTCTGGGGCCTGATCGCCTCGATGTATCTCGGCAACATCGTCGGCCTCGTGCTGGTGCTGACCACCGTGCCGATCTTCGCCTCCATCCTGCGCGTGCCGTTCGCCGCGGTGGCGCCGATGATCGTGGTGTCCTGCGCGATCGGCGCCTACGCGATCCAGAACGCGATGTTCGACATCTGGCTGATGCTCTTGTTCGGCGTCGCCGGTTACGTCTTCAAGAAGATCTCGATTCCGCTTGCGCCATTCACGCTCGCATTGGTGCTCGGCAGCAAGGCCGAGGACGCCTTCCGCCTGTCGATGATCGGCTCCGGCGGCGACATGCGCGTGTTCTGGTCGAACTGGCTGGTCGGCTCGATCACGACGATTGCGATCGTGCTGCTGTTCTGGCCCCTGATCGACAAGGCGATCTCCGGCGTGGGGCGGTGGCTCGCGGCCGGCGAAAATATCCGGCCAGAATTCCCGCTGAAACCGGCTATTCCGGCGAAAGCCTGCGGGATCAATGGGTTCCGTCGGAGGCGAACTATTCCCGCCTGTCAAACGGCGTGTCACGATTATTTCGCGTTGTGACATTGGCGCGACAGCCTCTCGCGCGCGACGGGCGTATCCTGTCCTCATGAATATCGGTGCGCTTCGGCGAGGGCGACCACGGTGAGGTGGGCGGCGCGGTGATCGCAAGATACTGACATCTTTGCGCTTGGGGAAACTACAAAGCCCGGCCTTCGCGCCGGGCTTTTTTCTATTGCGTCGCTAAAGGTTCGGCGATCGCGAGATCAGTGAGGCCGGCCGCACAGCTCGCACTTGAGCTCGATGCGCGGCTCTCCGGCAATCCATACTGCCTTCCACCAGCGCCGGTGGAGCGCAGTGCAGAACCAATCGCCAAAATCAACTTTCGTGGTGGTCAGCTTCGCGTACATCGTCGGCTTCCCAGGTTGAGCCCATTATGGTTCCCAGAAATTAAGATTTTGTGAACCATACGCGTACCGCGTTGTTCCCGCAATAGTTGCTGATCTACCACGCTACCCTATATTGGTGCCGGCCGCAAAACGATGTCTCCAGTGACGCCCTAGGCGCACCAACCCGAGGGCCAGCGCAACGATCGTGACCGACTCTACGGCCTTTCAATTAGTTATGGAGCGGACGTGAATGCGTTAGGTGACAGCCTTTTGCGGTCGGTTCCGTAAATTGAACCCGGACTTGTTGCCTTTGGGAGTTGCAATGAAGAAGCTTTTGCTTGCCGGTTTCGCCAGAACGACCAACCAGGCTGGTGTGAGCTTCCATGACCATCATCTTCCGCGCCGGCATCAACTACTAGGTTAGCGATTTTGAAGTTCGAATCATATCAAGCAGCCTTGTCGAGTTTGTAGGTCCAAGTGTGAACGACGGGATCGCGATTGAAGAAGTCGATGGCGGCGATGATGCGTTCCCTGAGCTCTTGTTTGGACGAGACGCGGATATGGCGCAGCACGGAGCGGGCCAGCTTGGAGAAGAAGCCCTCGACGAGGTTGAGCCAAGAGCCATGCTTGGGAGTGAAGGTGAACTTGAAGCGGCCCGCGGGTTGCTCGGCGAGCCAGGCTTTGGTCTCCCTGGAGATATGCGCGGAATGATTGTCGAGGATGAGGTGGATCGCGGTGTCGGCCGAATAGGCTTTGTCGAGACGCTTGAGGAACGCGACGAACTCGCGGCTGCGATGGCGGTCCTCGACCATGGCGTGAACCTTGCCGGACACAAGGTCGATGCCGGCCAACAGGGTGACCGTGCCGTGGCGCTTGTATTCATGGTCGCGGGCGAAGGTGGCATGAACGCCGGGCTCGGGCGGCAGATCGGGGGACGTCGTTGCAATCGCCTGAATGCCGGGCTTTTCGTCGTAGGAGACAATCGCCACCCGGCCGTTCGGCTTCCGCTTCGACCGCGCCGCAGCCTTCTTGAGCAGTTTCACTTTGCGATAGACGCACAGCACCTCGGCCATTTTTTCCGCAAATTCAGGATCACGCTTCTCCAGGTAGTAACGGACCTTGTGCGGCTTCACTTCCTCGGAATCGAGGATCTTGTACAATGTGCCCTGCGCCAAGTTGGCCAGGCACGGGTGCCCTTCGGCGGGACCGTGCTCGCGAGCGTGGCGGGCGAGCAACCGCGTCGTCCACAATTCATGCGGATAACCCAGATCCTTCGCCTTCCGGCACGAAAGCGATGTCAACCAGGCTTTCGCTTCCAGCGTGATCGAAGGCTCCCTGCCGGGACGAGAGCGATCGTCCAATGCGGCCATCGGGTCTTCGGCCACCGCCCGCTCGACGCAGCGCTGGACCGTCTGATGGTGCAGCCCGAGCGCTTGGCCCACCGCGAAAAACGACGAGTTTTCCCAATAACCCAGCAGGATGCGCACGCGCTCGACCCGGCTCGCAGGTTCGGTCCGCGACCGCGCTATCATCCTCAACTTCTCCAAATCCGTTTCTCCGAGCGACAATTCAATCGCCCGCCGCCACGCCGCCATATCGCTAAATCCTTCGTCGCAAAGCCCTCCCACCGCATAGATAGGAGCTTGAAACGACAGTTAAATCCCACCCATATGACAAGTTTCTCGGAATCGATCGTCTAACGAGTTCATGGCCGGACCGGTCGTCGCCAAATACTGAAGCGAGGCCGCTTCCCACGATATGCGAAAAGCCTCGGCTTGCCCGGGGCTTTTGTTTCTCGCCTCGAACGCTGCGCGCAGGTGATCTTGTGTTGCGGCGGTGCGGCAAGCGGCTCTGACGATCGCTCGCAAGAGCAGGGGGGCCGCGACACAGTGATGCGTTGCCGCATCTTTGTGATCCGTTTAACACCTTAAAGTTGCGGTTCTCTGCTAGATGACGGCCGCTTTGCGGCTCAGGCCGAACAACCCGAGCCAAGTCATTTTTCAAACAAATCGGAGGCGGACCATGAAGAGATTTCTTGCCGTGCCTTTTGCCATTGCCGGAGCGATGCTTGCGCTTTCCTTCCTTGCCAGTCCCGCCAATGCGCAGGCGAGCCGGACCTGGGTATCCGGCGTCGGCGATGACGCCAATCCCTGCAGCCGCACGGCGCCGTGCAAGACCTACGCGGGCGCGATCTCGAAGACGGCGGTGAACGGCGAGATCAACTGCATCGATCCCGGCGGCTTCGGCGCGGTGACCATCACCAAATCGATCACCATCGATTGCCACGAGGTGTTCGCCTCGATCCTCAGTGCCGGAACCGACGGCATCAACGTCGCCTTCAACTCCTTTGCCGCCACGGACGTGCGGAAGACCGTGAACATCCGCAACATCAACATCCAGGGATTTGACAGCGGGATCATCGGCATCCGCATCTTCGGCGTGGGAACGGGAAGCTTCGTCAATATCGAGGACTGCCTGATCAACGGCAATTTCGGCAGCACGGCCACCGGCATCGCCGACCAGCGCACCAACGGAACGCTGAACGTGCTGAACACCACCATTCGGGACAATGGGGGCGAGCGGCATTACGGTCGCGAGCGCGGCCAGCGGCCTGATCAAGGCGACGCTCAGCAATGTGAGGGTCATCAACTGCCAACAACGGCATCGCGGTCGGCACTGGCGCCGCCGTTCATGTCAGCAATTCGGTCGCGTCAAGCAACGCGACGGCCGGCATTACCATCTACGGGCGGCGGCGTGAACGTCGACGCAACCACGATCGCCTTCAACGGGATCGGCATCAAGCAGACCGGAGGAGGGGTCAACCTGTCCAATAACGATCTCTCGTTCAATTCGACCGGCATGTCCGGCACCGTCAACTCGTATATCGAACAACCGCTTCACCAGCAACGGCGGCGGCGGAACGATTACGCCGATCGGGTCCACCAGCAACCCGACCGGGTTGCAATGATCCGGCGGCTCCCGGTGTGAGCATCACAACGAGAAAGCCCCGGTCACCCGGGGCTTTTTCGTTCATTGCGACGATGCCGCCCGCGAACCGTCAGACCACCTTGCGCTGCCGGAGATCGGCGATCTCGTCGCTGCCGAAGCCGAACTCGGCCAGCACCTCCTCGGTCTGCTCGCCGAACTCCGGCGGCCGCGCCGCCATCCGGCTCGGCGTGCGCGACAGCGTCACGGGCTGGCCGACCAGCTGGATATGCCGGTTCTCGTCGTTCGGCACATGCTGGGCCATGCCGAGATGCTGGACCTGCGCGTCCGCGAACACCTGGTCGATGGAATAGATCGGACCGCAGGGGACGCCCGCGGCGTTGAACTCCTTGACCCAGGCCTCGCTCGACTTCTTCTCGGTGTATTTGTTGATCTCGGCGTTGAGCTGCTTTGCGGTTCTTCGAGCGGTCCGGGGCGGTCGGCGTATTCCGGCCGGCTCGGCAGGTCGGGCGCCCCCAGCGCCTCGGAGAAACGCTGCCAGATCCGCCCGCCGGTGGTGGCGATATTGATATAGCCGTCGGAGGTCTTGAACACGCCGGTCGGGATCGAGGTCGGATGGTCGTTGCCGGCCTGTTGCGCCACGTCCTTGTCCATCAGCCAGCGCGCGGCCTGGAAATCCAGCATGAAGATCTGCGCCTGCAACAGCGAGGTCTGCACCCACTGGCCTTCGCCCGACACGTCGCGCTCCAGCAGCGCGGTGAGGATGCCCATGGCGCAGAACAGGCCCGCGGTGAGGTCGGCCACGGGAATGCCGACCCGCATCGGACCCTCGCCGGGCGCGCCCGTGATCGACATCAGCCCGCCCATGCCCTGGGCGATCTGATCGAAGCCGGGCCGCTTGTGGTAGGGGCCGTCCTGGCCGAAGCCGGAAATGCTGCCATAGACGATGCGCGGATTGATCTTCTTCACGCTTTCATAGTCGACGCCGAGCTTGGCCTTCACGTCGGGGCGGAAATTCTCGACCACGACGTCCGCCTTGGCGACCAGGCGGTTGAACACCTCGAGGCCCTTGGGGTCCTTCAGGTTCAGCGACATCGCCCTTTTGTTGCGGTGCAAATTCTGGAAGTCGGCGCCGTGGCGCGGGCCGCCGAGCTGCTCGCCGCCCGCATCCTCCAAAATCGCGTCGATCTTGATGACATTGGCGCCCCAGTCCGCAAGCTGCCGCACGCAGGTCGGACCGGCGCGAACGCGGGTGAGGTCGAGCACGGTAAAGCGGGACAAAGCCTGCGAAGCACGCGGGAAGGCCATTTCGGGCAGCTCCGGGAAATTGCGGGAACGGAACGACCGTTTTGATCGGCCAGATCGGGCGCAAATTCAATAGGTGATTGCGGGGCTTGGGCAGGCATGCGGCGAACGCAGGTGAACCGCGGAACTTGAAGGCCACCCCGGATATTTGCGGACTTGCACGCCTGGCGCGGCATTATAAGTCTGTGGGCGTTGAGTCGCGTGACGAATGACCCTTGGGCCTTGGGACCGAATTTGTGGCCGGGGTCGTTCGTGGGACGGATGACACTTCATACAAGTCATGAACCGATCTGAAACCACAAATTAACGTGGGAATAAGAGTCTGTTCCGCGTTGAGTTCGAACCGGCCGGGCTGCCCGATCAGCGCCTGGACCGTCGGCTGCGTCGAGTGAGGTGCGTACGGTCCCGGCGGCGACCGAAAAAATCAGTGTTGGAGATCAAGGGATAAGCGATGGGCCAAGCGCCGTCAGATGACCCGTTCTATACGGTGACCGGCGAGACGATCTACGGCACCTATATTCCCTCGGACACCAGTTCGAGCGGAGGGTCGAGCGGCGGCAGTGCCCCGGGCACCGGCCCCGGATCCGTGGTCGCGGAAACCTCGGGCGGCATCACCATCAATCTGCTGTTCGACGCCGCCGCGATGGCCGCGCCCGCGAGCTTTCGCGCCGGCATCGCCCAGGCCGCCGCGATCCTGGCCTCGACGATTTCCGACAAGATCACCGTCAACCTCAACATCGACTATAGCGGCACCGGCGGCGGCGCCGCGGCGGGGCCCGACAGCGGCCTGTTCGAGAACTACTCGACCATCAGGTCCGACCTGGTCAACGGCGCGACGCCGGGCGACGGCACCTTCAACGCGTTGCCGACCGGCTCGTCGATCCAGGGCCAGTCCTACTGTCGCGGTCTGGAACGCGCAGCTGAAGCTGTGGGGCTTTCTCGGCGCCAACGACACCACGACCGACGACGGCAGCGCGACGTTTGCCACCGACATCAATCCGAACCTTCTGGTCGGCGTGGCCCTGCATGAGCTCACGCACGCGATGGGCCGCGTGCCCTATGGCCCGCAGCCGGACGTGTTCGACCTCTTTCGCTTCACCAGCGTCGGCACGCGCTTGTTTGCCGGCGGCAATACGGCGCCGGCCGCCTATTTCTCGACCGACGGCGGCCACACCAAGATCGCCGATTTCGGTCAGACCTCCGATCCCAGCGACTTCCTCAACAGCGGCGTGCAGGGACCGAACGATCCGTTCAACGAATTTTACGACGGCAGCACCATCCAGACACTGTCCGCCATCGACAAGGCCATCCTGGATGCGCTGGGATTCCACGTCTTTGCGCCGACCAAGCCCGATCTGACCGAATATGTTGCCGTCAACAAGACGACGCGTCGGCGCCGGCGGCAGCCTTACGATCGATGCCTACGACATGAACGTCGGCAATGGGTCGTCGGCGGGATCGACCGCGCAAATCTATCTGTCGACCGATGCGACCATCACGACCTCGGACACGGTGCTGGCGACGCTGACGACGACGGGGCCGCTCGCGTCGGTCGGCCAGGCCGGCTATTACGACCACCAGACCGTGACGGTGAACCTGCCGACCAATCTTGCGCCGGGCACCTATTACATCGGCGGCATCGCCGACTACAACAATCAGGTCAGCGAGAGCAACGAAACCAACAACACCTACAACGTCGTGCAGATCACGGTGACGCCGCCGCCGCAGCCCGACCTCACCGAATATGTCGCGGTCAGCAATACGACCATCGCCGCCGGCGGCAGCGTCACGATCGATGCCTATGACATGAACCTCGGCAATGCGGTGTCGCCGGGGTCGACCGCGCAAATCTACCTGTCGACCGACCCGAACATCACGACGTCGGATACGGTGCTCGCAACGGTGACGACGACGGGGCCGCTCGCGACCGTCAGCCAGCCCGGCTATTACGACCATCAGACATTTGCGGTGAACCTGCCGGGCAATCTGGCGCCCGGCACCTATTACATCGGCGGCATCGCCGACTACAACAACCACGTCAGCGAGAGCAACGAAAGCAACAACACCTACGATGTCGTCGCGATCACGGTGACGCCGCCGCCTCAGCCCGACCTGACCGAATATGTCGCAGTCAACGAGACGACCGTCGCGGCCGGCGGCAGCGTCGTGATCGATGCCTACGACATGAACATCGGCGATGCGGTGTCGGCAGGGTCGACGGCGCAAATCTATTTGTCGACCGACCCGAACATCACGACGTCGGACACGGTGCTCGCCACGCTGACGACGACGGGCCAGCTCTCAACCGTCGGCCAGCCCGGCTACTACGACCATCAGACCGTCACGGTGAACCTGCCGGGCAATCTGGCGCCGGGCACCTATTACATCGGCGGCATCGCCGACTACAACAACCATGTCAGCGAGAGCAACGAGACCAACAACACCTATAACGTCGCCTCGATCACGGTAACGGCGCCATCGCAGACCGCGCCGGCCCAGCCCGACCTCTCCGAGTACGTCGCGGTCAACAAGAGCATGGTGGATTCGGGCGGCAGCATCACGATCGACGCCTACGACATGAATCTCGGCAATTCGGTGTGCCGGAGGATCGAACGCGCAAATCTACCTGTCGACCGATCAGACCATCACGACGTCGGATACGGTGCTTGCGACGCTGACGACGCCGGGGATGCTCGCGACCGTCAGCCAGCCCGGCTACTACGACCATCAGACCGTCACGGTGAACCTGCCGGGCAATCTGGCGCCGGGCACCTATTACATCGGCGGCATCGCCGACTACGACAACCACGTCAGCGAGAGCAACGAAACCAACAACACCTATAATACCGTGCAGATCACGGTGACCGCGCCTGCACCCACGGCGCCGACGGGGCAGGCGAACAATAATTCATTCGTGTTTGCCGATAACAATTCTCCGCTCCCGCCACGGTCGACTTCAGCGCCCCGGCGGCGCAGGCCGCCATCAACGAGCTGGCCTCCGTGTTCAATTCCCCCAGCGCAGAGGTCGGGTTCCTGTTTGCCGTGGCGTCCGGCAATCACGAGGCGGTCGAATATTTCAACGCCCTGGAGGCGTCGCCTCATCCCGACGCGAATCTGATCCATCTGATAAACAGCTTTATCCTCCATTGAGCCTGACGAGGGCCCCGCAAGGCCCTCGTCAACCCCTGCGGCAAGGTGGCGGATAACCTCTCAACTATCGACAATCCGGCGACGGGCTGCTAGCCGCTTCCCGGGGAATCGAGATTTTGCGAGTTTGGCCGATCCTGTATCGGCAAGCTGCCTGTGGCGCTGGCTGGATGGATCACGCCCAACTCATGGAATTCGCTGCGGCAATAGAGACGAGACTATCAAAGCTCGTGGTCAGGACAGGCACCGCCGGCACACACTTCGAGTTCAATTCGTTGCCTGATATGATGCAGCACCATCTCGGCGACTATCAGCTGGCCTGATTGAAGCGCTGCCGGGACACGAACACCCCCGGCAGAGACCAGAAGGATTGCTCGTTCTAATGGCTGGTCCCAAGCGTGTAATATTGGGCTCCTAGCGGCAGCAGCGAAAACAGGCGGTCGACCCTGCGAAGCAGGCGTCCGGCGGCCGGCACGGCGAAAGATATATCTGGTTTTGATATCGCTGAAGCCGGAAGCGTGCAGCAGCGCTTCCGAATCGCGTCGCTTCAGCAGCACGGCGTCCTTGTCGAACTCGCAGGTATCGACCACGTGCCTGGTCACCGGGTTGAGCGGATTGTGCTCGAATATCGCGAACAAGCCGCCCGGGCGCAGCACGCGACGGATATCGTCGACGAGCGCTCGACCGTTGCGCGATCGGGACATGATGAAACACATTCACCGCAAATGCCGCGTCGAACGAGCCGTCGGCGAACGGCAGATGGGTGCCGTCGAACACCTCGTAGCGGATGCCGGGATTGCTCTGCCGCGCCACCGCGATGCTTTCGGAGGAAACGTCGATTCCAGAGAGCTTGCCGACGCGGCCGACCAACTGCTTGTGCGCGTTCGCGATTCCGCAGCCGACATCGAGCAGTTCGACCTTGCCGGCGCCGCCCAGCCGGGCATCGAGAATGTCGACCAGATAGTCGTTCTTGACCCGCGCGAAAAAGTCGATGTCCATCCCCGAGAAACTCAGGGCCTTGTTGATCTCCTCGTTATAGTTGGCGGTGTAGGCGTCGAATTCGGCCGGGTCGTTTTGGTCTGCCATTGCGCTCACCATCGTTGCCATGGTGCGGAACCGGAGGCCCATAGCTCTTCCAGGTCGCGCCGGTCGCGTAGCGTGTCCATGGCCTTCCAGAAGCCGGAATGCCGATAGGCCATCAATTGGCCGTCGGCAGCCAGCCGTTCCAGCGGCTGGCGCTCCCAGGTGGTCTCGTCGGCCTCGATATAATCGACCACTTCGGGTTCGAGAACGAAGAAACCGCCATTGATCCATCCCATCTCGGCGTCGGGCTTCTCGTGGAAGCGCGATACTGCGTCGTTCGCGTCCATGTTGAGAATGCCGAAACGGCCCGGGGAGGGAACTGCGGTGACGGTGGCAAGCTTGCCGTGGCTGCGATGGAACGCGATCACCTCGGCGATGTCGAGATTGGCGACGCCGTCGCCATAGGTGAGGCAGAACGTGCCGTCGAGATAGGGACGCGACGCGTTTGATGCGGCCGCCGGTCATGGTGTTGAGGCCGGTGTCGATGATCTTCACGGTCCAGTCATCGAGCGACTTCGGCGTGAGATAGCGCACCTCGCGCGTGGCGGTATGAATTTCGATATCGTTGGTCTCGAGGAAATAGCTCGCGAAATAGCGCTTGATCATCGAGGCCTTGTAGCCCGCGCAAATCACGAAATCGTTCAGGCTGGCCGCCGAATAGAGCTTCATCACATGCCACAGGATCGGCCGTCCGCCGATTTCGACCAGGGGCTTGGGGACAAGATCGGTTTCTCCGAAAGGCGCGTGCCGAATCCGCCGGCGAGAATGACCGCTTTCATCTGCCTCGTTCCGGAGCTTGCCGCGCCGCGCTGATGGTACCTGCATGTGCTCGCTCTTAAGCGCCGGCCGGAAATCGTCCTGACTGAGAATGTCGATCACCGCGTCCGTCAAAGCCGTGTTCCTTGAGATAGCCGCGTATCTCGGCGGGAATGTGCCACGCCAGATTGAGCAGCGGGTTTGCGCCTGTCGGCGCTTTGAACAGATCGTCATCCGAACCGATCGGGATCCGCGTGCCCGGCAGATAATGGCCGATCTTCATCGAACCCGGCTTTTCGTGAACGACCGAAATCGAAGTCGTCGTCGAGCGCGAGCAGCTTGATCAGGATCGCGGCGCGGCCCGGGAAAAGCCTTGCCGCGCAGCGGCCCGTTGTTCCGGACCAGCGACTTCAGCTCCTGCGGCCTTCTTGTCCCGCCAGCGCGCGACACCCTTGCTCATCGCCATGCAAGTCCCTCGCCGAACCGCGCTTCTCTGGCTTCCAACTCCTGCGCCGTCGGCGGGGTCGATGACGGATCGCGGCCTTGCCGGCGAAGATCCGGATGTTGCCGCCATAGCGTGCGGGAAATTGCACGTCGATCAGGTTCAGTCCGAGCGACACGCGCGATGAAGACGAAGGAGCGGTAGCTGTAGGTGCGCGGATGCTCATGGTAGAAAGTGTCGAACTGGTTGGTGAGCAGCACCGAGCCGAGATAGTGGTTCTCGACCACCAGCACCGTGTTGTCGCCGAGCAGCCGCTTCAGCGCTGCGATCACGCCGCCGAGGTCCTCGATATGCGCGAACACATTGGTGAAGGTGATGAAGTCGGGCTTGCCGTGAGCGGCGACGATCTGCTCGGCGGTCGCCTCGGTGAAGAAATCATGGATCGTCGCGTGCCCCTTGGCCGCGCAATCCTGCGCCGCCGAGGTCGGCTCGACGCCGATGGTGATGGCGCCCTTCGCTGAAGAAGTCGAGCAGGCTGCCGTCGTTGCAGCCGATATCGACGACCTTCTTGCCCGTGAGCGAGCCGAAGCGCTGCTCGCAGGAATCGACCAGGCTCTTCATGCCGGACAGCACGTCGGCGGTGAAGCGCGAGCGATAATGATAGGTCTCCGGGAACAGTTCGCGCTTCGGGCACCTGAAAGCGCTGATGCGCGGTGCGGCAGGTTTCGCAATAGAGGATTTCGATCGGATATTCGGCGCAGACGCGCGGACTCCCGATCGCGACCAGATCGTCGCACATCGGATGGGCGCCGAGGTCAAGCACGGAGAGCGAGCGCGCGGTTGCCGCACACTTCGCAATGATCGATTTCATTCGTCGCGGCTCGAAATTCATCTGTTACCCGTCCGGCCAAGCCGGTCAATGCGCAAAATCCAGGTGTTGCGTGCTGCCCTTTTGTCAAAGCTTGGTGCGCTCGGCAACCCCGGAGAATCCGGCATGCGGCGGATTGCCAAAATCGGCGGCGAATCGATAGGGCGTAGTGCGGATGAAGATAGCTGTCATCGGGGGCGGGCGTTGGGCGCGAACGATCGCATCGGTCTTGCTTGGGCTGCCGGGTCGTGTGGACCGCGTCAAAATGCATTCGCCCGGCAATTTCGCCGGCCTCGAGACATGGGCGAGCGAGCGGGCGATTCGCCGCCCGGTTGCGGCGTGGAAAGGGCCTGGCCGGTCTTCGAGGCCGCGGAGGGTCGCCCGGATGCCGTGATCGTTGCCAACCGCGTGGCGGATCATTTTGGGGCTGCTTCGGCGCGCCCTCGACGAACGGTATTCCGGTATTGGTCGAAAAGCCGGTCTGCCTCTTGCGGCGCGCGAGATCGAGCAGCTGCGCCGCATGGCCAATGCCACGGAACCGTTCCTCGCCGCCAGCCATGTGATGCTTTTTGCACGATATTTCCAGGCCTATGCCGCGGCCGCAACCGCAGCTGGGCAAGGGCGAGAGCCTCGGCCTTCACCTGGACGGACGGCGCGGCCGACGTCGTGCGCGGCGAAGTCAAAAGCTACGACGCGGCGGTAACCGTGTTCGACGACGTGCTGCCCCACATCCTGCCGATGATCGCCCATCTGCAGTTCGGCGAAGCTGTCTTCAAGTCCCTCGATGTTCAGCGCGGCGGTGCGCGGTTGGTGATCGAGCTGAAATCGGACGGCCGCCCCGTGTCGCTGGTGATCGCGCGGAATGACGAGGGCCGCCGGCGGCGGATCGAAGTCGCAACAGGCGAGGGCGCAGCGACACTCGATTTCTCGAGCGAGCCGGGAACGATCGAGATTGCGGGAGAACGCGCAAATGGCGATCCCCTATGGGAAAGCGCGCCGCGTCCGCTGGCGACGATGCTGACCGCATTCCTCGCCGCGGCGGAGGGCGGCTTCGCCTGATCCACGGCTCTCGCCGAAGCTTGCGATCGCGACCGCTTCGCTCGCGAGCGCCATCCGCGGCGCCTATCTCGAGCATCAGGCAGCATGGCTGGAACAGCGACTGGGCGAGCCGCTCGATGCCGCCTTGCTGTATGCGCTGGCGGAGTTGAGTGCGGATGGACAGCGCGGCACGGAGGCGATCTCGCAGGCATGGTCCGCGATCAGGGATCGCGCGGGACTTGACGGCGTTCCTGTCGAGAAGTCCGCTGCGGTCGGTCGCATCAAGCCAAATAGCGGTCAATCTGCGACCGCATCAGGTCGAGCGCGTTCTTGCCGGCGGCGAAGTCGGCATACCATTGCGCGGTCCAGCCGATGGTCTCGGCTGCGTCGAGCCGCGGCCGCCAGTCCAGCGTGCGCGTCGCGAGCTCGCTGTTGATGCGCAACACCTGCTTCTCCGGCGGGAACGTGCCCTCGGCCTGCCGCCAGGCATGCTTGTTGCCGAGCCGCTCACTGATCGCCGAGGCCACCTCTGCGACGCTCAGTGATTCATGCGCGAGCGGACCGAAATTGAGCGAGGGCGGATCGGCGATGCCGCGGCCGGCCAGATATTCGGCATAGGTGAAATAGCCGGCGAGGCAATCCAGCACGTGCTGCCAGGGCCGTGTCGCCGCCGGATATCTCAATTCGACGGAAACGCCTTTCCGGGCCGCCCGGTAGAGATCGGGAACGAGCCGATCGCTGGAGAAATCGCCGCCGCCGATCACGTTGCCGCCGCGCGCGGTCGCAAGCGGCACGCCGAGCGGGGTGAAGAAGCTCTCCGCATAGCTCCTGACGGCGATTTCGGTCGCGCCTTTGGAGGCGCTGTAGGGATCGGAGCCGCCGAGCGGCGCATGCTCGGCGAAGGCGAGCCCGGCTTCCGAGTTGGCATAGACCTTGTCGCTGGTCACGACGAGGATGGCGTGCGGAATTCGATGAGCTGCGCAGCGCCTGCAGCAGGTTCACAGTGCCGAGGATGTTGCTGGTGAAAGTGCCGACGGGATCGCGGTAGCTCTCCCGGACCTGGGCCTGCGCAGCCATGTGCAGGACGATCTCGGGTTGGACCGCGCTGCAAATCGTGTTCGACCGCCGCGCTGTCGCGAAGGTCCGCGTGCAGGCTTTCGATGGCGACGTCTTTGCCGACGATCTGCCACAAATTCGGATCGGTCTCGGGCGCAAGCGCAAAGGCCGTTACCTTCGCGCCGAAATCCGCCAGCATCACGCTGGCCCATGCGCCCTTGAAGCCGGTATGTCCGGTCAGCAGGACGCGGCGTCCGCGCCAGAAATCGGGATTCATGAGGCGCGATCTCGCTGCGCGGTTTCGCCGGTGCCGGCGGCGATATTCTGGGTCGCTTCAACGGTGACGAGCGGCCTGAAGCGGACCTGCTGATAGATCCGGCTCACATATTCGCCGATGATGCCGAGGAAAATCGCGTTCAGGCTGATGCCGAACAGCGTGACGACGACCAGCGTCGCAAAGCCGCTCGGCCAGGAGTGGCGAAACAGCAGCGCTTCAAACAGATAGAACAGACAGCGAGCAGGAATACGAGAACCGAGATCGACAAGGCCGGCATAGGAGGCAAGCCGCAGCGGCAGCACGGAATGTCCGATGATGCCGTCAAGCGCAAAGCCGACCAGCTTGCGCACCGGAAATTTGCTGCGCCCGTGCAGCCGTGGCGCACGGTCATAGGGAATGCCGGTCTCGCGGGCCGCAAACGACGACACGACGCCGCGGACATAAGGGTTGAAATCGTTCAGCTCCTTGAGCCGGTCGATCACCGAGCGGTCGACGAGGCGGAAGTCGCCGGCGTCGCGGGTCAAAGGGTCGTCCGAAATCCGGTCGAGCAGGGCATAAAAAATTCGCCGGCCGAGGGTCAGCAGCGCCGGCTCCTCGCGGCGCCGGCGCAGGCCCACCACCACGTCATGGCCCTTTTCCCAGAGCGCGATGAATTGCGGGATCAGCTCCGGCGGATCCTGCAGGTCGCAATCGACCTGGATGGCGGCATCGCCCGACGCATTCCGATAGGCCGTGAGCAGCGAGCGCTGGAAGCCGTAGTTGCGGGTGAAGCGGATCACCTTGACCCGGTTGTCGGCTTTGGCCAGCGCAGTAAGGCGCTCGAAGGTCCGGTCCTCGCTGTGATTGTCGGTGAAAACAAACTCCAGATCGTATTGCGGCAGCTTCTCGAAGATGGCAGTCAGCGCGGCGTAGGCGCGATCGACATTGGCCTCTTCGTTGTAGACCGGCATGACCAGCGAAATCAGCCGTCTGCGGCCGTTCTGCCCACTTTCCAAGGTCTCGGAATGCACGGAGTTATCCATTCACAGGTCCGATATCTCAGATCGCCAGATGACGTGTAAGCATGTCCTCCAAGGCTGCGCAACTGCGCATCCGGAGGCGGGATGGGGCCCGATCGTGGCATCAGTCAGCACCGGCTCTGAATAGCTCGTGGCGCAAAGAGCTTCACGGATGTGCCATCGAGCGGATGCTTGAGGTCGGCAACGAGGCGGTAGGCGGAAAAGTCGATTCCATATGATTGGAGTTCGGACATTGAAAATGAGCCAGGGGTATCGCTCGTGATGAGCCAGCTTTGGGCCAGTACGCGAACCGTCGATCCTTTTAGCACCTCGCGTGCGAAGGGGTCGGAAAATGGATAGCCGGCAAATATCCACGAGAAAACCGGCATTCGTCCGCCAATTGCGAAAACAGCGCCTGGCAATCCACCACTAAGGTCGATGGCGGCATCGCCCTGATAAAAACCCTCCTCCTCGGCGCGATTCCGCGGAGTGTCACGATGAAGTCTCTGGTTATCACATCGAGCTTCAATTCAGACCCCCAGCCCAACGTTGTGGGGTTCACCTGCATATCGACGGGGGAGGCCAGTCGGTAAGGGGCCGAGGCCATCTTGAACAGCGAGAAACGTCACCGTCAGGCATAGCAAAGCAGCAAGGGTAGCGCCGAAACTCCCTCTGGCCTGACCCGCCGGACAGGGCAACGAGCCCAACGAAGCCCCAAAGCCCGGCAAAGAAAGGAAGTTGCGAAACGATGCGGTTGCTTGTGCCAAAGGTCGCAGCCAAGGGAACAGCGTTGCAAGACCGAGCAGGCAAGCAGGCGAAAATCTGCGTCTCTGGCGCAACATGGCAAGGGAAAGACAGACAAATGCGAATACGCCGGCGGTCGGGCCAATTCCATACGAAATTGCCGGTCCGGAACTGAACCAGCGTCACTATCGATGCGATCAAGGCGCCAGATATGACCAGTCGATTGCGCAATTTTCCCGACGCCCTTTTGTCGTGCAACGTGACCAGGCTGCAGACAAACAGCAAGGAAGCGAGAAAGCAATCCAAAGGCCTTCCTGCCGGAAAAAATCGAGCAGCCTGCTGGCGAGACTTGGCGTCGGTTGGGTTGTTGGTGCCGAATATCGCGATATAGGCCTGAAGCTGGTTGGCGATAGTGCGAAGTGGCGCAAGCGCCGCGACGGCTCCAATCAGAATAACCGTCAAGCCGGCGGTTCGTAACATCTGTAACGATTTGCCGCGAAATGTCGGAACGACAATGATGATCAGCCAGCAGGTAAATGCCGACGTACGCGATTGCATTTTGAGGTCTTGTGAAAACCAGCAGGACGGATAGCAAGTGCTGCAATTGTCGCCGACCGCAAAGCGTGGCGCGGATCGCAAAGATCCAGCATCGCACCAATCATGACGAGCCCATTAGCCAGAGCGAACCAATTGTACGATGGAGTGATCAGCCAGAGACCGTAGTAAGCGAAAGGTAGCGCTGATGAAACGGCGATAAGTTGCAGGCCGGTTGGCCCCATCGCTCGGTCGTTGCGCTGCCGATCGCGATCAGGGCAGCGATAATTCCGAAGATCGCCAGAACGAAAGCTGCAGTGCGCCGGAAGCCCGCAATCGATCCGTTGACGATTTCAAAGAGCGGATGCAAGCCATAGCCGAACAGGCCGTATGCGATATCGAAGGCCTCGGTCTCTGCGCCCAATGGCAGAAAGACTTGTCTGTAAAGTCGAAGCCGCGATCCATCAACCATACCGTGCGGACGATGAACGCGATTGTCGAGGCCGACGATCGCTGCCGAGACAAACCATTCGTGCGGTCGCATGATGCGGGCGGTCGAGGAATGCATTCGTCGCGTAGACCAAATCCGATCTTGATGGAAATCTGTTAACACTAATACTTGGAGGCGTCATTCGGCACAAGGACGCGATCTGTAGCATAGGCTTGCGCCGGCGATTTCTCGACGGCAAAAAGTCAAATTGCAAACCAGTCACGCTAATGCGAAGGGCAAGCGCGCCCTTGGCGGCAATACGATAGCCGTCTACCGACAGCCCCGAATTGAAATTGGGCAAAGATCGTATTCCCTTCATGTAAGAATGCCCGCCTCGATCGTTTGTAGCGCCTCCGGATCACGCCGAACGACAATTACTAATCGGTCACTAATTTAGAAGACAGATGTCTTGCGACAAGTTGTCGATTTCAATATGATTCGTTCATGAAGCGGGACGGACGAAAATTAGATCACAAGACCTTAGAAGAAATTCGTCGGATGGCGGTTCAGCGCGTATGGAACGGCGAGAAACCGAGCGTCGTGATTGCCTCCTATGGGTTCAGTCGTCAGATCATCTACAAATGGTTGCGAGAGGCGCGAGGGAAAGGGCGCGGCTTGCGCGCGCTAATTTCACGAAAAGGAACGGGGCGCCCACGAACGCTCACGCCCAAGCAAGAGCAACAATTGTTTCGGTGGATCAACGGAAAGGATCCTCGTCAGCACGGCTTTGATTTCGGCATGTGGACGAGGTTGATCGTGCGCAAGCTGATTGCGGACAAATTCGAAGCTAATTTGGGTGTGACCGCTGTCGGAAAGTTACTTGCAAAATTAGGATTGACGCCGCAGAAGCCACTGAAGCGAGCTTACGAGCGAGATCCCGTTGCGATCGAAGCGTGGAAAACCGACGTCTATCCAGCCATTGCGAAACGGGCAAAAAAGCGAGGTGCCGAGATTTTTTTCTGGGATGAGTCCGGCTTTCGTTCCGAAGCCGTGCAAGGAAAGACTTGGGGTGTGAAAGGGCAGACCCCAATTATTTTTGTGCCCGGCACACGACAATCCGTCTCGGCGGCTTCAGCCGTAAATGCCAAAGGCGGTTTCTGGTGCGCGACCTACAAGGGTGGAATGAACGCGGAGCTATTTATTGCACTGCTCAAGGCAATGATGTTTCGTCGTAAGAAGCCTGTGCTCCTAATTCTTGATAGTCTGCCTGCCCACAAAGCCAAGATCGTCAAAGATTACGTTGCGTCGACCGAAGGGAAGCTTGAATTTCACTTTCTGCCGGGCTACGCCCCCGAACTCAATCCGGATGAGATGGTGTGGAATTACATGAAGAGGACCGGGACGGCACGGAAGCCGCTTGCAAAAGGGGAATCGTTGCACAATCGGATCGACGTCGAGCTGCAACAAATTCAAGAGAACCGCGCTCTCGTTCGATCTTTTTTTCGAGCAGAATCTGTCTCCTATATTAGTGACTGATTAGTAATTCGCCCTGAAGAAGCGCGACCGGGGCCGCTATGATTTGCGTCGCCAGGGCCGGAACCAGCGCGTCGGTGAAAGCGAACGATATCGGCCAGCGCTGCCATCGGTCGGTGTACAGCAGCGCAAGTTCGCTCGCGACGGCTTCACCAAGCAGGACCGTAACGTTCGAGGCTTTCGCGATTTTGCGCTGGATCAGCGTAACGGCGTCTGGCACGAATACTGGAAGTCTTCGGGGTTATCGCCATAACGATCGCTCAGGGTAGTTGCCAGTTCGTTCGAGGAGCACGCGTCGCCCATCTGCATCTTCCAGGCCGTCGAAGTAGCGCGGAGACCGTGCAGCGTGCGTGATCGCGGCATTGCTGAAGCAAAAAAGGAGTAGGGAGCGTCAGCTCGCGTCAGGGTAAGCCAAGCGAACATCAATGTCGATACGCTGACAAAAACCGGAATGGCAAGAGGAGCTGGCCGGTCCAGGCGACATCGAAAGGCGAGCTGCGAAGCCCAGAATAGCCGGTATCGCCAACGCCGAAAATGGCAGAAACGCCATCAGCAAAGTGTAATCATACGATCTAAAAACGTAATACGCTGCGGTCACAGCTACCATCGCCGCCATCGGCAGGAATTTGTAATATAGCCTGGCTGGAGAAAGGCGCAGCCCGAAAAGTCTGCACACGAAATACGCCGCCCCAACATTCGCAAAGAACCAAGAAGACCGCCAAGAAAATCGTCATCCAGGCCAGGAATTCTGAAAATCAGCGGCGTGCGACCAAAAGTTCGAGGTCGGATTGTAGACGGCAAGAAAGTCCAGGTACGTTTGGTAATCTGGCATCGACCCCGATCGAAGGAGCGTCGCAATCATAAGGGCCGCGATCGAAAGGAGTAGGGGTGACGCGGCCAGTGCGGCGTCTGTAACCAGACGACCGTATGCGCGCGCTCGAAGATTGATCATGGCGATGCTTGAGAGGTGAATGCCGAGCGTTCCAATGAGACATTCGACGCTCCAGAGGCCGGCCAGGGCCGTACAAAGGCCGGTAAAGATCGACAATCGCGCGGGCGGTCGCAGACAAGATATCGCCAACACCATGCATAATGTCGGAAGATGCCGAAGCCCAAGAACCGAGGGTGCAACGTTGATATTCCCGTTGCCATGATCCCAGCAAGCCAGCGGACTGTGATAGCAGCAAAGCCGAGTAAAGAGGCGGTCGCCTTCCACCGCGTCATTCTGAATAGGCAGACCAGCCAAATGGCGTAGAAGAGAGATTTGAGAGTTGAGCGGCGATTTGTACCGTTCTAGAGTCCGTGGGCCGACGAGCAACGCGCAGACTGCGATAGACACTAGACCGGGCCCATATTGCGAAAATGTGTCTACCATGGGAGTTCCGCCGTGAAGGACGTGGACAGCGGGACCTGCGATAGTGAGGTAGTGAATCGGGTCGAGGTTCAGAGAAAAGCCAAAATAGGCGATGAACGTCAGCGTGATCGCGAGACAAAGTGCTGCAATCTGCACGGTGTGCAGGAGTGCGGAGTTTTTGCGCAGCAGTGCGCTTTCGATGATGTGGGCTGCGCAAGCCGCGCCGACGATGGTTACGGCAAATCCAACCGCGGCACCAACTTTCGCCGAACCGCCGAAGGGCGGATCGACGAAAGTTCAATGAACGGCGAAAAATACGGCAGCGTTGGATCGACCCTAAACAGGATTGTCGCTGCGATCGCATACGATACGATTGAAGCTGTAATGGTGATTGGAGATTTGGCAAGAAGCTGGAGAGGCGCCGGGAGGCCTTGAGGCGCAAGGCAAAAAGCAAGAGCGCTGTGACATGGGCCGCTATCGTCGAAAACAAGAGAATTCTGGCGGCCCGTATCCACCCTTCGCTGCCTAAGTCGAATACCCGCGTAAGAACCGCAATCAAAGTCAGCCCGATGAGCGCAGACGTAGCAACCCAAATGTTGATCGCTTCGATATCGCGACGCGGTTCTTTAGCTTTTATCCGATTTGCAATACATTGCTGAACCAATACGGTGAGGAGCGGAAGCGCTGCAGTTCCAAAGACGAAAAGGGCGGAGTCCCTTGCCTTTGGCGACAAGCTCGAGAGAGAAATCAGCGCGACGCAATAGAGAAAGCCAATGATACCGATCGCTGCCGTTGAAATCTAGGCGCGAAGGCGGCGAGTGACGCGGTGGCGCATTTCCAATGCTGCGGTCTATTCCAGAGCGTTGCATTTAAGCTTACTCGCCTCATTAAGTGGACAACCAGCATCGTCGGCGACGCGATAGACCGCGATTTCCTTCCACTGCGCCGGCAGGAGGCACAAGGTCGTCTCAGCCGGATTTTGCGCAGAATACGTCTTTCGATCTCTCCGAACGACGTTTCGTCGCGTCGAACGATGACGATCTCTCCCATTCAGTCGGATCGGGGTGGATACAATCTGATCGACCAGCGCGGGAATTAGTTCGTCCGAAAATCCATAGGATCTCGGCCACCGATGCCATTTCCCCGCGTACAGCAGCGCCATGTCACTCGCGATGTTGTCGCGAATTGAATCGACCAGTGGAGCGGGCAAGACCGAGCCGAGAAATACGCTTACAGTCGGCTTGTCCGCCGCAAGGCGTTGCATCGCATCGACGGCCTCGCGAACGGCTCCGCTACTATCGAAGTAATACTGCTCCATTGGGCGCTAACTTGGTCGAGAACCGGTCGGACATGGAGCTTCTCCTTAAGTCCCGCGACCAGTGTTGAAGGGGTGCAGCGACCATAATCGCGACATTCCTAAATCAGCAGAGAATAGGTGGATCCCTGACGGGTCAATGTGAGAAAGGTGAATGACAGCGCCCACAGGCTGACGAGTACCGGAAGCGTCAACACCAGTAGCGAGGTTGGATGTTTGCTTGGAGCGAGTATAGTCCCTGTTCTGAGAAATCCGGGTACGATGAGCGCGACGAAAGGCAGAAGGGCGATAATAATTACATACTCCACCGAGCGTCCGACAAAATATGCCGACATGAGAATGGCGAGCAGCGCCATGGGCAAAATTGGTAGTAAAGCGCTGCGGGGCCGAGTTCTGTTACCTGTTGGGAGCGGTCAAAAAATCCGCAGCCATCCATCGGCCAGTACCAGGAATATCGCAAGCAATATCGCGCTCCAGCCAAGAAACAGTGGATTGGCAGGCAGCGACCATAGCGGCGAAAGCATGCCGTAAACCGACATAAAATCCAAATAGATATGATAGTTGGGAAGCTTTCCGGCCTTGAATGCAGGGTGAGCGACGACGAGTGGCGATGGCGCCAAAAAGGGGAACATGCCAAAATACCATCGGCCAGAATGCGAACGATCGCGCGGTCCCGCAACCCCAGCATTCCCAGGAGGCGAGGTCGGATTCCTAATGATCCTATGAGCGCCTCGGCGCTCCACATACCAGCGATCATGGTGCTGACCGCTGTCAAAGTTGAATGACGTGCCGGAGGACGCAAAAACGAGATCGCAAGCACCATCAGCAGAATCGGAAGATATCGAGGGCCGATGATCGAGGGTGCGAAGTTGACGTTACCTTCGCCTTGGCCCCATCCCGCCATCAAAATGCCGATCGACAGGAAGCCGATCAACAAGGATGGAAGTTTCAGCGTCGACATGCGGTACAGGCAGACCAGCCAAAGGCTGTAGAAAAGTAGGCTTTGGATCTGGACGACGATATTTCCCATCGGGGCCGTGGTCGGTCCGAGTGTCAGACCCAGAAGCGTCACCAGTACAGGCCCTGGCCCATATTGCGAGAACGTATCGACCATAAGGACTTCCCCAAATCGAAGGTGGAGGGCTGGACCGATGTTGGTCATATTGTGAAGTGCGTCAGCGGGAAGGGAGAAATCGAAGTAGCATAGCCATGTCAATCCGATCGCGAACCCAAGACCGGTGCGATGAATCGATTGCAAGTGGCGGGTTCCCTCGTCACGCATCCGGGTTTCGAATTTCGCCAAAGCTGCGACTGACAAAATAGCAAGAGCGGCTGACAGCAAAGCCAGAACCTGCCCGAGGGTTGGCTTCAAAAGCGCTGAAAAAAACTGTGTGATCGGATTGAAGTGAGGGGCTCCCGGCTCAATCCAAAACAGGGAAAACAGGAACGCCGAAAGCGCGCAAAAGAATGTGCCGACCATCACTGGCGTTGATCGTAGTTGTTCAAAGCGCGGGAATGGAGAGCGCCGAGGAAAATTCAGAATGACAGTCAGAATGGCAGCGCTGCAAGTCGCGGCGATCAGTAATCGGCCGGTCTTGAAAAGCAGCGGTTCGCCTCCACCACAAGGACACGAAGAACAGCGGTAATATGGCAAATAGCGAGAGTGCCATGATCGCTGTCCAAATCTGTGTTGCTTCAACCGCGGCACCCTTTCCAAGCCGCAAAATGAAGATCCGAAGGCCCGCGCATATCGGAGCCAGCAATAGGCTGCCTATCACATAGAAAATCAGGTCTCTCAGCTCGCCGGCGATGCGCAAAAAGAAACTGATCTCGACGAGAAAAATGAAAGCAAAAATCCCCAGTGAAATTATCGCAACGCCGGGAGCGGTCGGACGGAGGGCCATTCCCGCTCCGGCGCGCCGCCGACCTTCTTGAACAACAGAAAAAGCCTCATCAATTGTTTCGTCCATGCCGATCCGCCAATTGTTCTACCTTATTGAGCATAGGACGAGCTGATCGCAACCAACTTGCTGCAGAAAGCTGTGTCGCCTTGAACGATCAAAGCCATCGTCTTATAGAGGTGCCGTCTGCCATGTTTATTATCATCCGCAGCCTGGACGTGATCATTCCAGGAAAAGCAGGATTGCTAGCATCGGCCAGCCGAAGCGATTTTCCGCTGCGCGGAGCATCGACGCTCATAGGGCAAATCGTCATTCCGCAGTAGCCGCTTACGGCAAGCCGCCAGGTCGTCTCGCCGTTTTGGAATCAATCAGGGTGAAAGCCAAGTTCTGTCGAAATGATCGCGAACCAGGCCGTTTTGGCGGTCGGAATGTAGCGCCCGATGATCTCGGTGATTCCTCTCAGGCGCGCCTGCTGGAAAGATATTGAAGAAGGGCCTCCTCGACACGTCTGCCGAGAACGCGGCAGGACATGATCCAGGTATCGATTTCCCAGGACTGGCCAGTTTGACGGCAAATGACGGCTGAAATCATTCCGTTGTCGCCGAAGATATCTTCGAGGCGCGCCTGTATTGTAACAACGTCTGAATTCGATTGCATCGCCGCGATTTCGGCTTCGCTGTAGCGGCGGGTCGTCAAATTGAACTGGTTTGATTTGGAGATTAGCTGGGCGATTCGCTTGCGGCCCGCGCTGTCGAACGGCGCGATCGACAATGTCATGCCGAGCGAGCGCAGGTAGTCGTCGTGATTGCCGATCCGCTCGAGTTGGGCGGCGCGCAGAGCATTCGCCTTGTAGAAGCCTGCGCGAAGCTGGTCTTCCTTGGAAAAACTGGTTTGCTCGAAATATCCTGCGGCCTGAAACACGTGAAGCCAGTCGCTGGGATCTTCCGGCAATTCGGGAACTGCAACCGCCGGCAGCGCGTCGCGGACGCGCTTGCGCTCGGCTGGATTGTCGTCGAGGAAGACGAAGGAATCCAGGCCAAGGTCGATCGCGTCGGCGATCGCCTTGATGTTGGCCGCCTTGTCGTCCCAGTTGACGCGGAAGGCGACGATGTCGTCTTCCTTCAGGATCATCTCGGATGATTGCGGAACGCGTCGAGCGCGATCGCCTCGTCATTCTTCGAGGATACGCACAGGATGACGCCGCGCTGCTTCAGCGACAGCGCCATCCGTTGCAGCGCCGAATGGGCTTCACCGAGTGCGCTGCCGCTGCCCAGCGCAAGACCTTCGATGCCGTCATCGCCGACGATGCCGCCCCATATCGTGTTGTCGAGATCGAGCACCAGCACCCGGCGCGAGCGCCCCATCTGTGCCGCGAGAAGCCGCATCACGTTGTCGGCGTAGAGCGGGATCATGGCGGTCGCGAACGGATATTTCGCGGCATACCAGTAGCGCCCGGCCGACCATGCGGAATAGCCGACCATGTCGGCCAGCGCATTGACGTCGAGCACGAGGTGCGAGTCCTGCCTCGCCTGTTGCATCAGGCGGCGGTTGAATTCGTCGTTCGGAGACGCGCGCTGCCAGAAAGGCCAAGGTCCATGTTGAACCATGATGTCCGGGTCGTCGACAAGCGTCTGCAGGATCACGGGCGACCGGTTGCGTGCTTGCCACTTCGGCAATTCGCGGATATCCGCGCGACGCCTCCCCAACGACTTGCTCTGCGACGGCTACGTCGCCGAGCGGCGACTCGAGTCTCAGCATGCGGCTGTCGGAAGCGACGAGAACAAAGTCCGCAGGGCTGTCCTTGAACTCGCTCCCGTTCGGTTGAGCCACGGCTCAGGCTCTTCATACTCCGCGACCGTGACGTCGAGCAGCAATTTGAACCGGATCGCCGTAGCGATCAGGGCGTCGGAAAGATGGGATACGGTGCTGGCCGACAATATCAGCAACCGGACCGACACGAGACCCTGCTTGCGGGCCTCGGCGTGGAAATCCGCCGGCGCCCCTCTCAGAATGCCCCCGATTTTGCGGCCGAGCAGACGGAGATCCGCGTCTCCCCAACCAGTCTGCGCTAGCGATTGCAGAAACTGCAGCGCCTCGAGAGGCTCAGTGGGCAGCGAAGCGAGTGCGTCGCGCAGCTTCCCGCAAGGGCGCGGCAACCAGGGAAGCGCATACAAGGGCACTTTCGTTGACGGGGTCGTCGACACAGGAAGTTCCCTCACCGCGCGCGTTCATTGATCAGATCGACGAATTGCCGGACCGATGCGGTCTGTTCAATCTCGGTCAGATTGAGCTGGATATCAAATTCGCTTTCGATGCCGCTCACCAGCCGAATATGGGCCAGACTGTCCCAGGCCTTGAGATCCTTCTGCCGTGTGTCGAGCCTGAGGATCAGATCCTCGTCGTCAAGCTCGGCACGAAAAACGTCCTGAACTCTGGCGAGGATGGCGTCGGAGGAAGCCAGCTTTTCGGACTCGCGATCCATCAGGTTGCCGATCCTTTCAAGGGGACAAAAAGTTCCGGCCTCGGAACAGGCTGGATATACATCGTAATGCCTTTGCGACAAGCGCAACCGCGCGCTCGATAAACGGCTTAGCATCGGCGGCGAGTATCTTCAAATTTGATATTTTTGCGTCGATGCAGATATCCGGACCAAAATGGCGACGCAGCCAACCGGCCTGATATAGCCGATCCGCCGCTGAATTCGTGCTCGCCAATCTCGCCAGCCCCCGTCTTCCAGCGGTATTTGATCGTGCCGTTAAATACCTGCCGAAAAAACGGGATCTCTTCGTAAAGCAGGCATTGGTGTGCGGGGTCATGAGTTAATTCGAACCCGCCATCCGTTGCATCGAGGAATCGGGACGTCCTCCCCAGCCGGCAGAATGATGATCCTGAGCAGAAAAATCCGCGTTCGGGCCGATCGGCGCACACCGACGAGCTGAGATGAATGCTTCGGCGCATGCCGGGTGCGACAAAGATCGCGCAGAACAAGCCGGTGGAGACTGGAGCTTTGTCGACGAGGAAAAGCTTGTCAGATCCTGATCGATCGGAAATGCCGGCATCGCGAGCGTCCCGAGGGCCCGAGCAGATCGCGCAACAGATCGATCATCTCGCTCGGCGCAGCGGAACGTCATAGAACTCGTTCCAGGACGACTGCACCCAGAGCGTGCGTCCGCGCGTCACCCCCAGGTCGGTCAATGTGACGCAAATCGGCGATCGCAACGGGCCGCCGATAGATTTTTTTCGAGAGCCAATTTCTGTTTGCGGCGAAGCTGGCACGTCGCTTGTCCCAGAAGCGCTGGGCGAGGCGCTTGACGGACTGCGGACGACGCGAGACATCACAGGGTGCGATAAGTTTCCGGGCAGAATGATTCGGACGAGGGACTGTCAGCTGAGCGGGCTGGTCTCAGGCCGCGCCATCTGCTGCACGTGATATACAATGGGCAGCATTACGTCCAACGCATTGTCAGCGCTTGCGACACCGACCGTCGCAGTTTGATCCGTCAGGACTCGCGGCAGGCGGCGAGATAGGACGTGAATATTGGTCATGAATTCGTTGAGATACTTCGCGAGGACTTCTCCGGCCGCCTTGGCCATTGCATATTCAGCTGTTCCGCTCACGCCTTCATCGATTGCCACAGTCGAAGGATAGAAAATCGCGATCTTTCCGGATCCGCCATGACCCAGCGCGGCGCAGAGGTCAAAGAAGCCGTCCGTATAAAAGCCCAAAAAGGCGCGCAGTTTCTCCGATTCGTACAAAGCCGACTTGCGCTGGAATATCTTCGGGGTCGCGAAGTAATAACAGCAATCGACTGCGCCGAGCTGCTGTAGTTGCTCGTTCGCCGGCATCAGCGCGTCGTAACGCAGGATTTCGCATTGGCCTCCGCCGCCGAGAATTTCGGCTGCGACCCGCTTGGCCTCGCCCCGGCTGTTTCTGTAAGTGATGACAGCACGTCCGCCGCCGGCAGCGACGATCTTCGCGGTCACTTCGCCGAGCCCGCGCGAGCCGCCGACAATGAGCGATCTTTGTCCGGCGAACGGGCTTGCCGCGACGCGCGGCGATATCTCGGTCATGCCAGGTTGCGACGGCGGCGCCGGCCGGGCAAACGCGTCCAGCCGGCCGGCGATACCGGAACCCGAAACGTCAATTTGCAGCGATCGAAACCGCGCATCGATCTTCTTTACCGCATAGGCGAGGGTACCTTCCTGTTCGGTGTCCGCAGCGCAATTCACATCCAACCCGGCAAACAGCGAATGCAATCCCGGGCACGCCATGCCCACAATCTGAGAAGTCGCAAGCAGCGCCTTGACTGCCGCTACACTGATCGAGTCGCAAAGCGCGGGGAATAATGATCGGACGTCACCATCGCCGGTCGCTACGGCGCCGGCCTGATCGGCAAGCTCTTCGAAACGGAGATCGGCAGGCTGCGAGATCGGCGCAGGTGCCGACAGCGCCAATGCCGTGATTCGGTCTAGGGATTTCCCGGATTCCGACGAAAGCCTGATCAGCGCGACCACCGTGTTTGCGGCCACCACTTCAAATTCGATCTGCCTTCCGCCGCGGTCGCGGATTCGGACGGATGCGGGTTCGTCGAGATATAACGGCTGCAGAAATCTGGCGCGGATGTTGGCGACCTTAAGGGGAAAGCGACGCAGCACGGCATCTGCCGCCCAGGCGAGATTGTGAATCCCGTGCACCACGGGCGCCCCCACCTGTGTGCGCCGTGCGAAGGCTTCATCCAGATGCATCGGATTCCAATCCGACGAGAGCCGGGCGAACGCGATCTGATCGTCCAGGCTGAAGCTGCGGCTGGCAAGCTGCTCGTCGGTCATCAATGGCCCTGCAATCTCGTCATCCCTGCGCCGGCGGCGGCACCGGTTCCATCACGGCTCTCTGCGCGCTCCAGATCCGCAAACGCGCTTCTGACGCACACGGCGACCGCGAGGTCAATCCGGTCGGATTCGAAGCGGCCCGACAGACCAAACAATGGTTGAAAACCCTGGACTTCATAGCCGCCTTCCGGAATCTGTGCCGCGGTGGGAAGATAGCCGAATAGTGCTCCCAGGTAACCCGCATAGAGCCTGATCCGGCCCGCCGGGGCGGCACGGCCTCATCCAAAAGGCGTTCCCATTCCACGCATGGTTCCGCTGACAACGCAACGATTTCGAACTCCTTGCCGATTCTGACGACCTGAACCGCCAGCGGTTTGTCGGGAGCGGAGCCCTCAAAGAAGTCGCCAAGCGGAATTTGGGCCGATCCGGTTTGCAGGCTGGCGGGAGACAGCCGTTTGGCGGGGCTGCCTTGCGCAATGTCGCACACTTTGGCAGCCAGGCTCTGGCTCCAGCGCCTCCAGTCCTCGGCCGAGGGGGATGCGAACATCGGACCTGATGCGATGGTGCGAATCATTCTGCGAAGCTGCTCGCGCATGCTGGCCTGTTGCGAAACCGGCACATTCGGCCGGATATCACCGCAAAATCCTTGAGCGAACAAACATGGAACTTCGCCATAGCGTTGGCGTAGCGCGCTGCGCACCACTCCCGGATAATCGGCGCTGATGACGTTGTGCGGAACCACAGCCGTCGGATGGCAAGTGTAATGCCAGAGCACGCCGAGCGGTTGGTCGTCAGCGGCTTTGCGCAGCAGCGCAACCGTCGCTCGCTCGTCCTTGGGACCTGACGGATTGGCGCAAAGCTCATGCTCGTCAACCTGAACCCATAGGTGCGTCCAAAGGTCGGAAATGGCCAATAGCGGCGCCGGTTGATGGAATGGTTCAGGCGCCCCTGAAAGACATCGAGATTGACTTCCGAAGGATGTTCTCGTTGAATTTTGCGCACAAGGGCTTCCGCCGCCGCCGCGACATCATTCACGAATTCGATGTCCGGTATTCCCAGACGCTCGCAAGCTTGATCGGTTGCGGGAGAATTATGTGTATGCGATGCCAATAGGACCACTTCGTCGGACCTGAATCCCAACCGTTCGAGCTTGGAGAGGATCAAATTCTGAAGTTCGGATCCCACGATCATAAGATCGAAGCCGAAGATGAGACAACGCTGCTCTGAGGCTTCTAGCAGAATGACTGAAATCTCGATTGGGTCGAGGATCGTCGAAGCCGGGGTTTCCCGCAAGGCATAGCCCGCCAGCCGGACCGGACGGTCTCGCGGGGTTACGTCGCATGATGCTGCACGCGCAAACAATTTCGCCAAACGCTCCTTTGAGAGCTAGCGGGTATTGTGCCTTCTGTCGCAGAATCGACCAGCTCTTGTCTGATCCCCCGAGACGCAATAAGGCTCTTGTACTTAGTATCGACCAAGAGGACATATGTCTAGCAAGCGCGATTTAGTCGGACTTATCTTTCCGAACGGCGTTCCGTTCTCCCAAACGATAAATGACAACGCCGTATTTGTCGCGGTGCGCCGGGAGAGGTTTTCGGATTGTCCCGAATTTCAGCACTAGACTTGATCTTTACAAGCATCTTGCATCGATCATCGGCAACGACCCAATCGACTATCTTGAATTCGGCGTATGGAAGGGGGAGGCGATTGACGCGTGGCGGAAACTAAACACGGCGGCCGGCAGTCGTTTTGTGGGATTCGACACATTTGAAGGACTGCCGGAAAATTGGGAAGAGGGCCACCCCAAGGGGACCTTTTCAACGCATGGCGCAACCCCGCGCATTGACGATCCCCGCGTCTCGTTCGTGAAAGGGTTGTTTCAGAAAACGCTCCTTGGATTTTTGGAGCAGACAAAATTGAGCAACAGGCTGGTAATCAATGTTGATTGCGATCTTTATTCCGCGACCCTGTATGTGCTGACGATGCTGGATAGATATTTTCAGCCCGGTACCATTATCATCTTCGATGACTTTTATTCGATGAGTCACGAGTTCAAGGCCTTTATGGATTACGATAGATCATACGGTCGGCTGTGGCGCCCGTTGGGTCGTATGCCTTATTGCTTCAAGACTGCCATAGAGATTGGCTCGTAGATGGCATGGGGAAAACCGTGGCCGCCTCTCATCAGGGTTCCTTCCCTCCGCATGGAAGTTTCGCGCCGCCGCGCTAACGTCGCCGAGGTCTCTGGCAAGGCAAATCTGTAAGGAAATGTGACGCTTCGAACTTCGAGCCGCGCGCGTCGCATTTTTGGCGGATGGTCGGCCAGCGCCATGCAGGTGCTGCTCGCCCTGACGCAGCAAATTGTCCTCATTCCGCTTTTTCTGAAATACTGGACGAGCGACACCTTGTCCGCCTGGCTGACCATTTTTGCCGCAGGCAGTCTTGTCGTTGCCGCCGATGCCGGCTTGCATGCCTGGTCGTTGAATCGTTTTCTTTCATTCAAATCGAGGAAGCGATTGCGACCGCCGGACCAAGCGATATTACGGTGCGGTATTTCAGCTCTTCGTCTGGTTTACCGCCCTTTTTGCGATACTCCTGTTGACGATATTCGACTAGTCGGCGCCTTCGAACGTGTTTGGATTTTCGGCCGAGCCGAATTTCGACTTGGCATTTGCCGTCATGACGCTGGGCCGGTTTTCACGCTACCGATCGAATTTGGCGGGCTCGTTATACCGTGCTCGCGGACTCTACGGACGTGTAGTTAGGTGCAGGCATGGGGCACGGCGATCGGTCAGCTAGGCCAGATTGTCGGAGTAATCGCGACCGGTAGCCTGTTGGTTGTCGTCACCGCATACGTTGCGGGGCAAATTGCGACGTCGATATACATCCTGTTCATCGATCTGCGGCAACAATTTCCTTTTATCAGGAATTGCGCGACCGGATTTCGTGGCGCTGGACGATCGGGCAATTCGTCGGCGCGTTTCCTTTTTCCGTCATGAATTTTGCCGAGATCGGACTACCTATATTTCGGTTCTGCTGATTGGTGTCTTTGTTTCGGACCGTATTGCCATAGCCCAGTGGGGATTGACGCGCACAATCGTCGGTTTGTTGAGAGGGCTTTGCTATCAAATGACATTGTCGCTGGCGGCCGAGCTTGGACACGATCACGCAATCGGTGCGCGCGAGAGCCTGCAACAGCTCTATGCCAGAGGTTCGATTGTCCTGACGTTGTTTGCGAGCGTAACCACGTCGGGCGCCCTGGTGTTCTGGCCGGATTTCTTTGAAATCTGGACCCATGGTGCCATCCCCTACGATGCAACTCTGGCGACGACCTTGCTGTTGGGTATGTGTGCCGGCGCGCCGGCGATTTTGGCCCTCAGCTATGCCAACTATAGCAATCGCGGTACCCTCCTGCTTTGGACCAAGTCTCTGCAGTTGGCGATATTCCTCATTCTGTCGCTCATCCTGATCCCTCGTCTTGGTCCGTTGGGAGCGGCAGTGGCATTGATATCGAGCGACATTATTGCCCAATTTGGAGTTCTGTTCGTAGTTGTCTTGCGTGAAACGCTGAGACATCCGATACGGCACACATTGTTTCTGATCATGATCATGGTGACGGTGGTCTCGGCTGGAGCAGCGATCGGCGAGACGATTCGATATTTGCTGCCTGGCGCCGGACCGGTCCATTTCTGCTTGAATGCACGTTGTGGCTTGTGGCAGTCGCCATGCTTGCAAGCCCGTTGGCGAACAAGCCGCTTCGGAACACGCTGGAGCAAGCGATTCCGCACTAGTTCCCGATGTTGGGGCAGCCGGGCCCTAGGCGCGATATGTCGTCGGACGAGGCGACCGGCTATTTTGTTGCGAGCAATGCGACGCCGCTACCGAGCTTCCTGGCAAACGGAATGCAATTGCATATGGCGTCATCGATATCCGCAACCCAGGCGGCGTGCGGCACTGAAAGGACGATCCCCGCCTTCTGCGCCACGATGGAGGGATACCTCGTCAGCGATCCGTGCTGAACCGTATTGCGCATTGCTGAATGCGCGGTAAATAGGCGTCACGCGATCCTTGTCGAGAGGCGAACAAAAAGCATTCGGCTCGCGCTTTCCGAAAATCCTCGTTCCCAAGCATACCCCGGAGCCCGCCAGGGCTCTATCGCCGCAAACTTGCCGCCCGGCGTCAGAATCTCTAGCCATCTCGAGAAACGCGACCTCAGTGCGCATGTGATGAACGCATCCGCCGACGTAACACACATCGACATGACAATCTTCAATCGGGAATCTCTTCTGCGATGCCGACGACGCAGCGCAGCCGGTCCTGGAGTCCGAACAGGCCTCCCAGTTCCATTGCGACGCACGCCTCGCCGTGCATGGGGGTCAAGAGAAACAATTCAGCGGCGCCCGCAAGCAACAACAGCACGGCAATACTGCCCTTGCCGCCGATCTGGATGACACGCTTTTCCTGGACCGGTCCGATGTGACGATAACAGTCGCGTTCTGCGGCGATATCGATCGTTTCGCTGAACCAGACGTCGGAATCCGGGAACGGCCCCCGTTCTGCCTCGGAAAGCTTGGCGACTGAACCCAGATGGCGAAGGCCTGCGGAGTCGCTGTTGTCGAGGGATCCCGTCTCTCGAATCTGCCTAGCATGCTCGTAGCCGGCCAAGTTATCAAATTCCATCTCCTTGTAGGCTTCGTCATACTGCGGCGCCTTAACATCACGCGGCCATGGCGAATGGTCTGTGACAGCTTCTGGCCCCAGCAAGATGGGGATTTCGTTTTCTACAGGATAGGAAATGCTGCCGTCGTCCGTCGCTAGGTTGCCGACGTCATTCGCGGTTAGCGGTGTTGGTGACGGACATACGAGACCGAAACTATTCATCGACGGTTCCTTCGAGCAGGGCGATCGGACGGCAACCAAGAGTTTCCTTCGTGCTCAGCAGGACAATTCGTCATCGGGAACCGTCGCCGCCAGTCTGGTCTGGCGAATGGGACAAGCCCCGTAGCCGGTCGAAGGGCTCGTCGCAGATCGGCGGCAACTGCTTCGATGCCGCCGGTGCCAGCCGAAGTCGCCTCGTTAACACGCGCAATTCCACGCCGCAAAGCGCTTTCATCCTGAAGGGAGTCTCGGTCTTGGGATGACGGTTGCGGCCGAGCAGTCCGTCAATTCCGATGGAAATGGCCTCTTGCAATCAGGCCGTCAATTATAATCCAATATTGTCAATGTGTTAGTGGACAGATTTCATCGTGTTGCGACACCGTAGCGGGTACGATACCAATGTCCTATTCCGGCGTTCTGGCAGAGATTGCCGCAATCCGCAGCGTCTCGCAGAGTTCGAAGATTCTGATCCAGAAGTTGTTGCGATCCGCACGAAACTTGGTCGGATATTACTTCATCTGTCCGTCGGCCTGGATGCCTCTTATTCTTAAGAACAGCCTAATGCCGAGTGGGTGCCCTGGTCTCGACCAATGCTGGGTCAACACGGAGAGAAACGCCCGCAAGGATCTGCCACGATGAGATTGTTTCAGAATTTCACCTATTACCCATCCTATCAGCAACGTCTCCGGCGATTGGCTTCGAATGCAGTGACTTTCCAGCAGCAACTCCAAATCTTTCTCGACGACAGGTATGGTGCTTCGCACGTCTTGCTCCCGGTCGTTCGCGCCGACCCAGATGCATTCTTCACAAATTGGGATGACGAATTCTTGCAGCGTGCATGGGCGCGAGAAGCCGGATTGGCAAAGAGGGGATCGCTGGAAGAAATCTTGCTTGCGCAGATCGAGGCCCATCGCACCGAGGTCTTCTATAATCTTGATCCCGTTCGTCTGGACAATGAATTTACTCGAGCGGCTACCCGGCTGCGTCAAAAGAAGGATTGCATGGCGTGCTGCGCCATCAAGCGATGTCGACTTCTCGAAGTACGATCTGGTCGTCTGTAATTTCCCTGGCATTTTGGCGGAAATGAGTAAGCGCGGTTACAGAACGGCATATTTCGCGCCAAGTCATGATCCGGTGATGGATCGTTTCTCTGCCAATAGCGAGCGTCCGATCGACGTAGCTTTTTGTTGGCGGATATTCTCGTCACCATAAGCGTCGCGCGGAAATATTAATGCGGTTGCAGGCCTGGCGAGCCATCTCGAAATTGTATTTCATCTGGATCCGTCGCGGTTATCTCGTCTGGCGGAGTCGCCCGTCGGGCTCCTGCCACCCCTGGCCCGGCATCGCCGGCCTCAAGACGTTCGCTCGGTTTCGCGAC
Organism: uncultured Alphaproteobacteria bacterium; assembly: GCA_963739755.1. Classification (GTDB taxonomy): domain Bacteria; phylum Pseudomonadota; class Alphaproteobacteria; order Rhizobiales; family Xanthobacteraceae; genus Bradyrhizobium. The sequence continues at coordinate 149,685 of CAVUCB010000016.1, forward strand.
CGCCAGCATTCGGCCTTGACCTTTATCGCGTGCTGTCTCAAGCCAAAATAGTCCTGAACGGCGCGATCGATATGTCTGGAAACGAGCGTGGCAACATGCGCTGCTTTGAGATCATGGGCTGCGGCGCGCTACTGCTGTCCGACGAGGGGAAATATCCGGATGGCATGATTCCGGAGAGTACGCTGATTACCTACGGCTCGCCTGCTGACGTAGTTGCTCAGGTTCGGCGGTTATTGGCCGATGGCGATCACCGCGAGGCCATTGCGCGCGAGGGCCATAGAATGGTATCCACCGAATATTCCAAGGAGATCCAGTGGCGGCGGTTTCAGGAACTGCTTTGATGGATGCCTGTCACTCCAACGATGCGAGTATGAACTCACGATGGTTAGCTTTATTCCGATTTCACAACCCTCGATCGGCGCCGCGAGAACGGGAGCTTGTGCTGGATGCGGTGGACTCCGGGTGGGTGTCCTCGATCGGAAAATACATTGATGAATTCGAAGCCGCATTCGCGCGATATTGCGGTACCGAATTTGCGTTGACGGTGAGCAACGGCACGACCGGCCTTCATCTTGCCTTGGTCGCACTTGGCCTTGGACCCGGCGATGAGGTGATCATTCCGGATTTAACATTCGTCGCAACGGCCAATGCCGTCGCTTACACCGGTGCGACGCCGGTTCTTGCCGACATCGACCCCGATACACTTTGCATCGATCCTGTTTCGGTCGAATCCCTGATTACGGAGCGCACAAAAGCAATCCTGCCCGTGCATCTTTATGGTCACCCGGCGGACATGGATGCGCTCACGACCATCGCCAAGGCTCACAACGTCACCGTCATCGAAGATGCCGCCGAGGCGCATGGCGCCGAATACAAAGGGCGGCGCGTCGGGGGGCTGGGCCAATGCGGCGTATTCAGCTTCTACGGAAACAAGGTCGTAACCACCGGCGAAGGCGGCATGCTGACGACCAATGACAGGGCCTTTTACTTGCGCGCCAAACGCCTTCGCGATCACGCAATGAGCGCGGAGCGCCGGTACTTCCACGATGAGCGCGGGTTTAACTACCGCATGACAAATCTGCAGGCTGCACTGGGTGTCGCGCAAATGGAGCGCATCGACGATTTCCTCAAGCGTCGCGCAGAAATCATGGCGTGGTATAATTCAGCCATTCCTTCCGGCGAAAATGTTCGTCTGAACCGGGTAAAGAATTGGGCAAGCAGCGCGTTCTGGATGGTCTGTCTTGAGGTCGATGGCTTCGACGAGGCGCGACGTGACGCCTTCATGGGGAAGCTCAAACAGCATGGTATCGATTCGCGTCCCTACTTTTGTACGATGTCCTCCTTGCCGATGTACAAGCAGGAGCCGTTGCCGGTAGCGGCTCGCAAGGCGCAAACGGGCCTCAACCTGCCATCGTTCTTCGAACTCACTCAGAAAGACGTCGAGCGGATCGGCGGCGTCGTCAACGAACTGCTCGCGGATGCGCGCCTGCGATGAAGGACGCGCCGCCGCCATTGCTGAATCGGGTAAGCCGAAAGCTCAGATCGTTCTTCATGCGATCCGAACTCGACGCCTATCTCGGCACAATGTCGGTTGACAATCCGTTGCGGGGATTGCCGGCGCGGATTGTCGGCGACGCGTCTTCGGATCCGACGGAATTCTTTACGCATTACGACGCCTTTAGCTATTGGGCCGCGGAGAAACTTGCGCGCGCAAATCGGCGGCGACGAATCCTCGACATCGGCAGTCCCAAGATGCAGAACGCAATTCTCTCCGCCTATCATGACGTAACGGCCGTTGTGCTCGCCGATTGCTCCGACAGGTTTAGCGCGGTCACCTACGTCCAGCACGATGTAACGCGGCCCCTGCCTTTTCCGGCTGGATCGTTCGATTGCTTTACGTCGACTGTTGCGTTGCAGCTGGTTGGATTGGGCGGATATGGAGACCGCGTCGATGCGAACTGCCTGCCAAATCTGGTATCCGAGCTCGGTCGCGTCATGTCGGACGACGCCGAACTTTTTGTTAGCATGGCTCTTGGCCCTAACCTGCTTGCATTCAATAACCAGTGGTGTCTTGATCTCGAAACAATTGCTCTGGTGTTCAAAGGATGGCGCCTCGTCGACGCCGTGGTCGATAATTGGTCCTCGCCGAAGGTGGGACCCGGGGGCGACGCGTCGCGGAGATTCTGAGACCGGAGCACATTTTTTCCGTCATCAGGGAGGGTGACTATCGAGTTGTCTTCTGCGCGTTCGTTCGAGATCCTTTGCAACCCAGACAACCAGCCTCGCATGAAAGCACTCATGTATAACGGCCGGATGCACCGCAGCGTCGCAAATTGCGGGCGTGAGGCTTGCGCGTGCCTGTTCCGGCCCCGGCTCGGACCATATTCGAGGGGGGGCAGGGCCGGAAAATGGGGGGCATGCGGCGTTGTGACCTAGCACGTTAAGGTCTACATGTCGTAGGCAGCAAGCTGGCGCCAGAGCCGTTGGAATCTGAAATCGCATAGTCAAGAGAACAAACCCTGCTCGTCGTGCGTACGAGCGACTTTCCCATCGGTGTCTAGATGTTGCAGCAAGAAAAGACCTTTCCGTACAGTTGGGAAGAAGCGATTGATCTCCTTCGGCGGGATCCGCAGCATCGAGAGCTCATTTACGATGCATATTTGACATCTGATTTGCAGGGGAATTGTCGCCGCTTTGCCGAAAGCGCCGAGTTTGCAGAGGTTCTCAAGCTGATTAGGGCCTATAGGCCGGATGCACGCGACGTTCTGGATGTTCCGGCCGGCAATGGCATCGCCACTTATGCATTTGCGCGTGCCGGGTTCAGCGTTGTTGCTGTTGAGCCGGATCCCTCCACCTCAGTCGGCCGCGGTGCGATCGTGACATCCTTGTCTGCGGAAGATCTTGAAGCCAGGATTGTCGATGCTTTCGGCGAGAAATTGCCCTTCGATTCAGCCAGCTTCGATGTAGTCTATGTCAGGCAAGGCCTTCATCATGCGCGGGATCTGAAGGCCATGTTGCGCGAATACGCGCGTGTGCTGCGTCCTGGCGGCGTATTGTTGGGGTGCCGCGAGCATGTGGTGGACAACTACGGGTCCAGCCTCCGGGAGTTCCTAGACGCCCAAGTGGACCATCAGCTCTATGGCGGCGAAAATGCATTCACCCTTGCTGACTACCGTGCGGCATTTTCGATGCACATCTCAGCATCGTCGAGGAAATCGGCCCTTACGATTCGCCCATCAATTTGCACCCCAATACGCCTGAGAGGCTTGCGGCCAAGATTTGCGGGTCGACCCCAGGCAGAATTCTTGGTGTGGTCCTGCCAAGATCTTTCGTGTCACGACTTGGGATGTGGCAGTTGAAGCGATCAAATCGTCCCGGGCGACTGTATTCGTTCGTCGCTTTGGCCGCATAGCGGTTAATAGAAGCGATGCTGCAGCATTTTCTTCCCTTCATCGTCAAACTTCGCGAACGGTTCCCCTCCGTCTTCTATTTCTTGGTGCGGGTCGCCAAACGCTTCATGGGTGGGACGTTCGGCGTCTACCCGCGCCCGCTGGCGAACGAGGTGGGTGCCGTCGCGGAAATCTTGCGCAGTTCGCAATGGAACATGGCGTATGGACGCGGGCTCGTGCATGAGCGCCTTGAGGCCGAGTTTGCAGAAGCCGTCGCTGCTCGCCATGCGATAGCTGTCGCTAGCGGAGGCGTGGCGTTGCAAATGTCGCTCCGTGCGATGGGACTAAAACCCGGAGACGAGGCAATTCACCAGGTCGATACGTGCTCGGCAACCGCGATGGCCGTCATGAACGCCGGTTTGACTCCCGTCTTCGCGGATATTTCAGACCGCACGTTCATGCTTGACTGCTCCGATGTCGAGAATCGGATCGGGCCGGAAACGCGGACGTTGATCGCTACCCACATGTGGGGAAATCCGGAGAACGTCTCGGCGCTTGCATGCGTTGGCGCGTGAGCGAGGCCTAAAATTGATCGAAGACTCTTGCCTGGGCCTTGGCGCCATAGCGGACGGAAGACCCGCTGGATCTTGGGGCGACGTCGGCGTATTTTCGTTCGGGTGCATCAAGCCGATCCAAACAGGCGAGGGAGGGATGATCGTCACGGACGACGAAGCGCTCGCGCGGGAGCTTCGGTCGCTGCGTCATTGGGGCGATCGCACTATCGAGTTTGGCGTTCGTGACACAACACAACTGGCGTGGAATGGCCGCATGTCGGAAATTCTTGCGGCAGTTGCCCGCGAGCAGTTGCGAGGGTATCCAAGGCATCTGAAGGAATTGCGTCAAGCAGTCGGTGAATTTCAGAACATTCTTGACGGGTTTCCGGGCCTATCGCTTGTGTTGGGTGTGGCTAAAACGGTTTCGAGTTGTGCGTTTACTCAAGTCGTTCTGCGCGTTAACGAGGGCTTGCTTGGCCTTAGTAAGACGGAGCTTATGGCGGATTTGACCAAAAGCGGCATTGGCCAATTGGCACGCCAATTTCGAACTCATCAATAGCCTTTCTTTTTTCGATCCGGTGGATGGCGCGATTGGATTTTGCGTGGCGATATCGATCGCGTGGAGAAAAACAACAATGGGCCGTTCCCGACAGCCGAACGGGTTTTTGCCCACGATGGCCTTGGCCTCGGAAAAATGAACTTTCTATCGGCGGGCAACCGCAAGCATCTGGAAACTGTTCTTCACTCCCTAAAAAGAAGAGGAACGGCTTGATAAGACTTGGCCTGATCGTGTTGTCGGCGCCTTCGTTCAGGAGGAACGTACCAATATTCGTTATCGATGCTTGAAGCTTTACGTCACTTGCCTGGATATGAAATCACTTTGTACGCAGACCCTTCGAATCGAGATCTTGCGAGGCTAGGCTACCCGATTCGCAAGTTTACCGAGCCACGCGCAAAGCAACTGATATATCTTATTGCGGATGTGTTGCACCTGAGATTGGAAGATCCCTTCGACAAAGAGGATATTCTCATTGCTCCCATTTATTCTCTGGCTTTGCTCCACACTGCAAGACCATTTGCATATACGCTGCACGATCTGCAGGAATTCTATTATCCGCAGAATTTCTCCTGGCTGCAAAGAATCTGGCGCAGGAGCGTCCACGCTCGCTTGTCCCGCAGAGCGGCTCGAATTATCTGCGAGTCCGAATATCTTAGATCAGACATTATCCGGCTTCTCGGCATGCCGAGCGAAAAGGTTGTGGTTATCACGGCTCCGCCCCTGACCCTCAAGCATGCCGAAGTCGACTTTGCGGACCTTGAAAAGGTCCGCATACGTCTTGGCTTGCCAAATCGGTTTGTATTCTATCCGGCGCAGTTTTGGGCGCACAAAATCATCTCCGTCTGATCGACGCATTCAAGCAGGTCGTGGCCCACGAGCCGGATCTGAAATTGGTCTTAACAGGTAAGAGAAGGGATGAATATGTGAACGTAATGCGGAGAGTCGAAGAAGCCGGTCTCAAGGAGAATGTTCAACATTTGGGCTACATCGAGCAGGCAGACCTGCAGGCTGTTTTTCATCTTGCGGCAGCGCTTGTGATGCCGTCTCTATTCGAGAGCGTCAGCATACCGATTTATGAAGCCTTTCAGGCAGGAACGCCGGTCGTCGGCTTCTGGTATCCTGTCGATTCCCGAACAAGTGGGAGAGGCAGGATTGCTATTTGATCCCCTTTCAAGCTCTTCGATCGCGGAAAGCATACAAAAAATTGTCAATGCTCCGGAGTACGCAAAGATGCTGGGAAACCGGGGGCGTGAAAAAATCTCTTCCCTGACGCCGGAACGCTATTGCGGACAACTGGAAAATCTGTTCGCGGAACTCGGTCAGAATACTAAAGAAAAATGATATCCCGAGCGTGACGAACATCCGAATTCGCTGGCCCAAAGGATAATTTAATTTGCGTGGCGGAGCGGGGGCGAGCTACAGCGCGTCGTGGCCGCCTCATTCCGCGGCCCGCTGGATCTTGTTGCGTCGGTCACTTAGTTCGCGATTGATCAGTTGTTCTCGCCGCCACTTCGACCAATACTTTCGGTCAGACCGCCACCGAAACAGCCGGCCGCCGAACAGCAGCAGGAAAATTGAGATGATCGCTGCTGCTATAATCCAGGTGTCTGTCGTCATTGGACTCGATACTGCGACGGGGCTTTGGCCGGGTGTAGCGGGTCCAGGGCGATCGGGAGTCCGAATCTTTGGTTTCAGTCGTCGCGCAGCTGCAGGAGTAGACGTCCGTCTGTGCTTATGAGGATAGAAATGTAGCATCCGCTCGCCATACTTTTCGATCAGGATCAACGGAGCACGGTCATGCATGGGGGCCATTCGGTAACTATCGGTTCCCTCTAGATCGAAGCGACGAGTGCCTCGAAGCGCTTCCATTGAGCTTCCTTTGAATATCCTGAGACGATACCATTTCGTGCCCCGCTCGCGCGATGCCGTCTCGTCATCTGGGGGCCTTCAAGCGAGGTCCGGATCTGCTGCACGGCATGCTCCGGGGAGCTGATAGGTCACGATCGTTTGGCCATCCGTCATGCCTTCCGGATAGTTACCATGGTCCGAAAGAAGCAGCGATCCCGCTTCCAAGCGCCTCGAAGCAGCGCATATTTCCGCGATCCTCCCCGGAGATATCGATCGCGCCATTCAACACAATCTTGGCGTTCGAAAGCAGCATCATAATAGTCGCGTCCGAATCTTCGGCACCTCGGAGATCGGCCCTGATCGCCGGCGGCCGACGATGGCTTGCCAATGGCAACACACTCTCCGAGCGGCAGATGTCCGCCAGCCGGCACAGCCGTGACCGATCGAAGTGATAAGCGATATTATATTCACCAGCGAGTTTCGCCACGGCTTCCAATATTTCCGCTCGTCGCTTGTGATGGCGCGAATAACCCCCGACGAACACCACATCGACGGGCCGATCCTGCCTCGAACTGGCAAAGGGCGCCAAATTGCGGATCGTACGCTGGAAAGAAGTGTGCCTGTCCGGCATCCCTGCTCGTTCGATTGCCGCAATAATCGAAGGAAATTGCAGACGACCAGATCATAGTGCGGTAAACGATACATTGCCCTGAAAGTCGCCGCATGCCAGGCGATGACGTGCTTCACGCATCCCGGAAGACTCTTGATAAGAGTTGCGAATCCCAGCCGGTTGGCGCATCGAGATTGTAGAACTACGTCCGCGCGGTGATCTTCCATTTGCGCCTTCAGGATATCGCTCAAGCGATGCGCGCCGGACTCAAGCCGTGCTCGCGCGCCCAAACTCTCTGGACCTCCGTCGTCATCGCCATTGGTGAAAAATGCCCACTCGGCTCTCTGCTCCACCGGCAGGAGAATGTGAGCCGCCAATTCCCTGAAAATTCAAAAACGCATTGATTTGACCGGCAAACGTTGAACAGCCTTTGGTCAGCTCGCGAATTCTCGGGCGTAGCGACGGATAATATCTGGCATTCTGGAACAGCCTCAACTTAGATGCCCCTGCGTTGGCGCAAAACAAACCAGAAACTCGCCATGACTCTAATATCCTCCGACCAGTTGTCCATTTCTTCAAACTTTTCCGTGAAGCAGGAGCATGTTCGATATGAAGCTACGCGCAACCACGGGCGGTAATTCGGTAGGCTTGCTGGGCATATGCGGAACATAGGGGCCCAGGCGCAGGATCGCAAATCCGATCTATGTACCCGTCGCCTTGCGGGCCGAGACAATGATTTCGATATCACCTGCCAAACTGCGCAGATCACGCGCAGCCTTTCGAAGAGTTCGCGTTTCTTGCGGTCGGTTGCCAGCTTGGCGAGTAGCTCGCAGTCTTCGGATTCCGTGAACCGCCTCTCGAGCTGACCCTGCAGGTCTTCCCTGGTGCGCACGCTCCCACCTCAATAGACCAAGAGCTTAGCGGCGACTGCGGGTTCGTCGAATTAACTTAAATCCATGCTTACACCGGACTTACAGCGCCACTTGGCGTTCGTTTCGGCGCGCGGTGATCTCTGGATCTGCGAAGGGGCGATCGGCGACGAATTTCACCGGTGCAGTCCTTTGTCTTGCGCAGCGTAAATATGTCTACGGTGGTCATTGCTCTCAGCCGGCTTGTGGCTGTTGAACGTGACACCGCAGATGCACCGCATCAGTGAGATTGGCAACTCCGTCGGAAGCGTTTCCCCACGCGCATGGACAGCTGCGATCTCGGCTGGAAACGTATCCGTCCGGTGAAGGCCGCCTTGCCGAATGAGGCGTGTTGTTGAGAACTGTCCTTATGGACAGTGATAGGCGCAGTGCCCAAGTTGAGCGGCTCGAAGTGGTGGACACGGGTCGGCGGCGGCGCTGGTCTGAGGATGAGAAGCTCAAGATCGTCCTGGAGAGCTTACAGGCGCCGCGCCAGGTTGCGGCGACGGCGCGGCGATATGGCGTTTCGCGCTCATTGCTGCTGCGATGGCGACGGTCGTTTCGGCCGAGCCGAGGGATGCCGCCCATCAAGCGGGCTTCGTACCGGCAATGGTGGTCGCGGAATCAGGGCCAACGCCTTGTCCAGTCGCGGCCGGCCAGCAGCGGCGGATCGATCGAGATCGAGTTTGTGCCGGGGCTCGGATGCGGATCACGGGCGCGGTCGATGCGGCGACGCTGAAGGCCGCGGTCGCGGCGCTGGCAGATGGACGCCTGCGGTGATCCCCATTGCGTCGGGCGTGCGGGTGTGGATTGCGACCGGCCACACCGATATGCGCCGCGGCATGAACTCGCTGGCCTTGCTGGTGCAGGAAGCCTTCAGGCGCGACCCGCACGGCGGCGACCTCTATGTGTTCCGTGGCAAAAGCGGCAAGCTGATCAAGATCCTTTGGCACGATGGACTGGGCATGTCGCTCTATGCCAAGCGGCTGGAGCGCGGCCGCTTCCTGTGGCCGTCGTCGGCTGATGGCGTGGTGACGATCACCCCGGCCCAGCTTGGCTATCTGCTGGAGGGCATTGACTGGCGGATGCCGCAACACACGTGGCGGCCGCAGGCGGCTGGCTGATCGCTGGGATTTGAATCGGTGGCACGATCGGCGGTTCGGACAGAAGCCGCGTCTTGTGATTCTCTGGTCGGCGATGGGCGCCGATGATTCTCTTCCCGACGATGTGACCACGCTGAAGGCGATGCTGCGCGCCGAGCGAGCGGCCCGGTTGGCCGCGGAGGCGGAAGCCCAGGCGGGGACATTGCTGATCGAGAAGCTCAAACTCACGATCAAGAAGCTGCGGCACGAGCAGTTCGGACAGTCCTCCGAGCGCGGCGCATTGCTGGACCAGCTCGAGCTACAGCTCGCCGACCTGGAGGAGAACGCCGCGCAAGCCGAGACCGCGGCGCAGATGGCGGCCGAGAAGATTGCGGTGCCATCGTTCGAGCGCCGCAAGCCGGCCCGCCGGCCGCTGCCGGAGCATTTGCCGCGGGAGCGCATTGTCTATCCGGTGCCTGCGACCTGCCCATGCTGCGGCGACAGCCGATTGCGCAAGATTGGCGAGGACGTGACCGAGACGCTGGAGCTCGTTCCGCGCCAGTGGAAGGTGATCCAGCACGTGCGCGAGAAGCTCGTCTGCCGGGCCTGCGAAGCGATCACCCAGCCGCCGGCCCCCTCGCATCCGATTGCGCGCGGGCGTGCAGGGCCCAAGCTGCTGGCCCATGTCCTGTTCGCCAAGTACGGCCTGCACCTGCCGCTCAATCGTCAGAGCGACGTCTACCAGCGTGAAGGCATCGACCTCGACGTATCGACGCTCGCGGACTGGGTAGGTGCCTCCGCGGCAACCCTGATGCCGCTGGTCGATGCGATCCGGAGCCATGTCTTCGCGGCCGAGCGCATCCACGCGGACGACACCACGGTGCCGGTCCTGGCCAAGGGCAAGACCCGGACCGGCCGGCTCTGGACCTATGTGCGCGACGACCGTCCGTTTGCCGGCCCAGATCCGCCGGCGGCCGTGTTCTTCTACTCGCCCGATCGTGGCGGCGCGCATCCGGAGCAGCATCTGGCGGGCTATGCCGGACTGATGCAGGCCGACGCCTACGCCGGCTTTGGCAGGCTCTACGAGGCCAATCGCAAGGGCGGTCCGATCATCGAGGCCGCGTGCTGGGCGCACGGCAGGCGCAAGTTCTTTGATCTCGCGCGGCTCAGCAAGGCGCCGATCGCGGCCGAGGCGGTCAAGCGCATCGATGTCCTGTTCGCCATCGAGCGCGAGATCAACGGTCTTACTGCGCAGGAGCGTTTGCGCGTGCGCCAGGAGCGTAGCCGCCCCCTGATCGTCGAGCTGGAGGCGTGGTTGCGCGAGCAGCGCGCCAAGCTCTCCAGGAACAACGACACGACCAAAGCGATCAATTACTGCCTCAGCCGCTGGGATGCATTTAGCCGCTTCCTTGATGACGGACGGCTTTGCATGTCGAACAATGCTGCCGAGCGCGAGCTACGGGCGGTCGCCGTGGGCAGAAAAAATTGGACCTTCGCCGGGTCCGATGAGGGCGGCCGGCGTGCGGCTGCCATCTACAGCCTCATCGCCACCGCCAAGCTCAACGACATCGATCCGCAGGCTTGGCTTGCCGACGTGCTGGCGCGCCTACCGGATCACCCTGCCAAGCGCATCCACGAACTCCTGCCCTGGAATTGGCGACCTCAGAACGTCGCTCACGCCGCATAAGCGCGGTCAGCCATCCACTCAAGATGACCTAACCAGGGGCCGTCACCGGACGCATACTTCACGCGCGAATGCCTGGCGCTCGTTGCCGATACCTCGCTGCCGGGGTTGCGGGTCGTGCGTGAACTCGACGCTATCGTCATCCGGCGCGGCCAGCCAACAATGTACGTCTCAGACAACGGTACCGCGCTCACCAGTTTGGCGGTGCTGCGCTGGTGCCAGGAGATGTGGATCGAATGGCACTATATCGCGCCTGGCAAGCCGACGCAGAACGCCTTCATCGAGAGTTTCAATGCGCGCCTACACGATGAACTGCTCAACGAGACGCTGTTCACCTCGCTCGCGCAGGTTCGAGCCGTGCTGGCGGCCTGGAAGAACGACTACAACGACGTCCGACCGCTTAGCGCACTTGGAAATCTGACACCGACGGAAAACGCCGATCGCAGCGCTCCTGGACCGCAACGGGGCGGAGCGGTGCGCTACACTAAGGGCTCCGCGCCCCGCCCCGTTGCTCCACCGAGCCCCTTGAGCTCAAATGTCACCGGGATTCTCCCCATTGCTGGATGACAGGCGGGGCTCAGACCAGCTCGACCAACCAAATCAAAGTTTGCAATAGAATCACGATGTGAAAAATCGATGTTGATTTGCCGATGGTGCTCGTGCGTTTGGAAGCTCCCAAGAACGCTCGATCGCGACCGTCACTACCTTTCGGGAGCAAAGATCCAGCTGATGATGAAGGGACGACTCCGCCTTAAGAAGGCTCGAAGTTGTCGGGTGTTGCGATAGCCCTTCCAGATTATCCTTTCGAAGGAGGCGGGTGTTAGCGTCCGTCTGCGGGTTGCAGCCGGTTTCGGATCCCGGAACCCTTCAGCAATGACATCTCCGACCCTTAACGCAAGCGCGCAGCAATCGTGAGGCCAGTATTTACCGTCCCCGCCGATGGCAATACCGATGCGTCCACTACAAACAGTCTTTCGATGTCGTGCACTTTGCAGTTGCGATCAAGGACTGAGGATTTGGGATCGGTGCCGAATTGGACCGTTCCAGTTGGATGGTACAGTGCCCGATAACCGGGTGCTACAACTTTATAGCCGGCACGTTTGAAGACATCAATCGCCAGCCGCCGTAGTTCGTTGAAAGTCGCGGCATTTTCCACCGGCAGCCGCATCCCAACGATGCGGCCTTCATCAAAAATAAAATCCGGTCTCCCTCGTTGGAAGAGCCTCTGTCATGTAAAAACAATACGCGCTGCGCTCTCCCACCAGCCTTGCAGCGGATTTTTTCCACCAAGCAACAGCGTTTCGATCCCAAAATAACAACGCGCCTGCGGCCTGAATGACCCCCAGCGGGTAAGGCCAATGTGGTGCTCCATCGTGGTAAGAGTTTATGGCGAAGGTCTTGGTGTGCATTTCCGGCAACTTCTTTGCGAAGCTGAGGATCGGAAACAGCATGCCCGTGGTATGTCCGCCGTAATAACGGCCTACACACTGGCTGGAGTTGCCGATCCCCTGTGGGTGTTTTGCAGTTCGCGATTTAAGCAGCAGCCGGGCAGAGTGTCCTACACCTGCGCAAAGCGCAACAACGTCGGCGAATATCGTCTGCTGCTCTCCATCGCGATCAATGAGTACGCCCGTAGCTTTAGTTCCATCCTCGCTAGTTAGAATGCGCAGACACCGAGCTCGCGTCATCAACTCGACGTAACCTGAATTTAGGGCGGGACGAAGGGAGGCAGTCTCTGCGTCCATCTTGGCATCGAGTTGACAGTAGTAGCCGTCGCACGTTGAACACAGTACGCATTTTCCGTCTGGGCCATAGTCAATGGCGCGCGGGATACTCGACACAGAAGTGCCGGACTGATTGAGGCGATCCACCAGACTGGCCACAAGCGGCGCGTGTGGCAAAGGGGGGTGTGGAAAAGGGGAGCTGCGCGGGAGGCTCGGTGGGATCGCCTTCGCTCGCGCCATGGATGCGGTAAATTCGCTCCGCTTCACAATAGTATAGTTCAAGCTCGTTATAGGTGATGGGCCCAGGCAGGTGATACACCGGCTTCATGCTGGATCGCGCGGAAATCACTTTCCCGCATCCCCCGCATGGCGGCCCCATAGAACTTCGTTGACCCACCAACGACGTTTTCCCATTCAGGAATGTCTCTGTGGTATACGCCAACTGGTTCACCAGGCCGGTGAGCAGCGATTTGTAAGAAGTCCCCCTTCTCTAGAACCAACACACGGACACCGCTCCGGGCCAGTCGGTAGGCGAGCGTGCCGCCACCCAACCCTGCTCCAATAATAACCACATCGTACCCCTGAGCCTTTTCTAACGGCTTGCCTGCCATCACGGCCGATCTCCCGAAAGGTTCGTAGTTTGTCCGAGGCCGATCTTGCGCCTTGTGGGCCAACACTTGATCGATTTGAGGCCTTGATGCGCACCTCCTCCCAGACCGAAACATCAGACGACCACCAGGCGCCGTTACAAGACGTGGTTCAGGTCCGATCACAACCAAAATCTCCAGCATTCCTGGCGGGCGTCCGCTCACCACGGGAGTGTAGTTAATCGCTCAAACCAGCCGAGTGTTCGAAGGCGGCACGCATGAGGTCTCGCCAAAGACAGACCCAATCTTTGAACTTAGTTCGGAAAGGTCGAAAAACGTGAGGTCTCTGAAGTGTCCGCGATCGCTGGACCAATGTTTTTTCTGACCCGCTCGAAACGGCCAACGTCGCCCAGCCGATCCGACGTTGGCAGCCGGAACCCGCTCGAAGTCACAAAAACCTTCAATGCAACACTCAACTTACCTGCCGCACGGCACGTTGCTTAGTCCCACCTTTTGTTGAACGACAGTTCCATTCCAATGAAGATAGACGATACCTTGAAGCCAATCCGGGAAATCAGAATAATCAGGCCCCAGCTGTTGCACGTATACATCGCAAGCCCGGCGGCCGGTAACCCTTGCCGATTGCTGCCCTGGCAGTCGGCATCATGCCATACACCAAAGATGGATTAGCAGCAGTCTGCGTCAAATAATCCCAGCCCATGCAGGCTGTCGTGGTTTCAAAGCCACTGCAATTTGGAGTTCCGATGCGATTGGCTAATACATCGGCGGCGTTTTGAAACGTCGGATCCACATAGGTGTTAACACCAAGAGGCATCGAGTGAAATGCTATGGCGTTGTACGGTGGTGACTCTGAAGTTCTTACAAACGGCCCTACAGGTTGTCGACAATCCTTTTAAGACATTTTGCGAGTTGGTCGGGTTGGGGCTGGTGTTACCGATCGCAACGTTGGCGGCCGCACCTGTAGCGCCAGACACTAACGCGAAAGGAAATCCTCTATCAGGTCGGACAGCAATATTTGTCCTTGCAATGTTGTTGTAAACGTAAAGATGAGACTTTGTCAGGTTAACCGCGGTTGATGTCGATATCACCGTAGTTTCCACAGCAAGCGTCCCTTGCGAAGTCGCCAGCACTGCTAGCAAAGATGGTGTTGTTGTACGCCTTAACGGTCGCAGACACTCGCGTACCGTCATAGAAAAAGTGCAACCCGAATCGCTCGCTGAGAACGATGATGTTATCGCGCACAACGATTTGCTGCGTGAAGCCGAGACCGCTGGCGCCAGCAATCAGCGTGTCCAGCATGATACCTTCACCGTCAGATACGTTGTTTCCTCCGATACAGCCCACCTGTTGTGAGTTCAGGACCTTAAAGTCTCCATTGACCAGTACGTGCGTCCCGACAGCTGAATTATGGGCTAACAGGCCGATGATATCGATTGCTGAATTCCAAAATCCGTCACACCGACCGGCGCTATCTCGCGCTATGTTGCCGACGATCGCCCAATAGTCTACGCCGTATCCGGCTCCTCCAGCCGATCCGAAACTATTGACGGAGAATCTCATCGCATTAGAGTGCGCAATATTATTGATCCAAGCAATGTGATGTTGCGCGCTTGCCCTCGTGTTGACCATGAAAGCGAAGCCGGACGACCCGTGGGCATATCCTTCCGAAACCGACCAACCTTCGACTGCCCAATTGCTTGCATTGATTTCTATACCATGGCCGTACAGGCCGTTAATCGTGCAATCGCCCACGGAGGCGCCACCACATAGCAGCACGGCAAAATAGATGCCTCCATTGCCGTCGATGCCTCCTGACGTTGATGGGCAGCTAGACACCGTTCCCCAAGATGGAAATGCCGGATAACGACCCGGCGCTGCAATGATCACGTCGCCGCAATGCATAGGATGATTGGGAGTCACCGTTATGCGCGGCGTCGAGACCGCTGTTGCGGTCTTTTCCTAAGGGCGCCGGTGCGATGAAACGCAAGTTCACCGAAGTAAAGGGCCTTGAAACCGTAACCGTCGATAGATCAGTGGCCGCTAATTTCAGGTTTGGAGCAGGTTGTCGAGAAACCTCAAAACCTACGGACGGCGATTCACGCATCATGTCGAGCGCGGCCAGAACTTGATAATTTTGCTTGGCTCTGTCACGGGTCTCGGCCGCTGACACTGATACTATCAGCGTGATTGGTGCCAGCAGCAATAACGC
>CAVUCB010000017.1:0-15457 GCA_963739755.1 uncultured Alphaproteobacteria bacterium
GAGGGTCGATCGCGAATGAAATTCGCGATCGGGGTGGGGTGACGATCTCTCCGCGTCGACAGTTTGTCGAGTGGAGAGATCACCCCACCCCGTCACGCATTTCGCTTCGCTGAGACGTGCGCGAGCCCTACGCAACATCGTATAATCGCTGCAGGCGCGCGGTGATAATATCGCAGAACCTCTGCAACTCGGCCTTGTTGCGGACAGGGCCAGCTGCAACGCCAAGTGTGAGCATTGATTTCCAGGGGATACCGTAGACGGTGACCGTGACCCCTTGTTTGGGGCAGCCGTCCATCTGGCTCAAGTCCTCGCGGATCATTGCCGCCAGTTCTTCAGCGGTTTTCGTTTCCTTGATGTGCTCCTCCGGGCTTTCCATCGTTGGCCCCTCGGTCATCATTCCCTGCGATGAACGAACGCCGCGCAAGCGGCGTGGTGCGCTTCGTGCAAATATCCTTCCGCGTTTCGTCTTGCGCGCGGATTTGCCTCAATCCGCGCATCACGGAGGTGCACCATCGTACCACCCAGGATGGGAAATCTATATGTGTGCCCTTGCCTTTGATGAACGACGATGACCTCGTCGCCCCAGATTTTGGCGATCAAGTCGGTCATGACCATCGAACGGCTTGCGCCGTCGACCGATTGGCGGCTCGCATTGTCGACATCGAAATAGAAAGACCGCCCTTTGGGGCGGCCTTTCTGTAGCTGCCGACGCAGAGTGTTCGCCAGCTCATGCCCCCGCCCGCCGACCGTTTACCTGACTGTACATTACAGCCCCGCATAAACTTCTATCAAGTTGCGAGCCGCTTTTCGAGCAGGAATTTGTCGCATTTCGAACGAAATTCCGAACCGTTGCAACGCCGACACATCTCGCCGCGCCGCTGCTTCGGAGGCGAACGCTTTGAGATGCTTCTTTTCGCGCAAAGCTATGCTGCGCGGTGCTCTGCTATTGCTTTCCGGAAGTTCGTTGCAAGCTGCTCTAGTAACCGAAAAGCTCCTCATACATTGCGCGCTCGCGCGCGCCGGGCGCGTTTTGAGCCGCTTCCTCGCAATGGGCCGCCTTGCTCTCGTACTCAAGGCTGTTGAAAGCGGACCAAGTAGAAAGGTTGGCTCGGTTGCCTCCTATCGTTTTGCTGATCATCGGAGAGACGCCAAGCCTCGGTCCCGAAGTAGGCAGTCAGGATCAAGCTCACCGAGATCAACAATCCAAATGAAAGTCGAACTAGCAAAATGAACTCCTATGCAATTTTGGGCAGCTGATCACTTGAAGCTGATTTCGAAAAATGCAGCAGTGCTGACCCAAGCGCCGCTTTATCTGGCTTGGATTTGCGAGCCTGTCTCGCCGGTCTGCCCGCGCACCTCGGCGCGTTAGGGCGCTCTCCGCCGCTTGGAAATCGTTCTTCTTGGACTTTTGCCAACTATCGGTTAGCGCCCGCGGACGCAAAGGCATTTTTCACGGCCGCAGACAGCTTCGCCCAACTGCACGACAAAGGTCCATCTTCACAGGATTTCGAACGCTCGACGAGTGGCCGTTTGGCCGGAAGTGGGATTTTTGGCGTCAAAGCCAATGGCGTTCCAGCATCTTGTCGACCACCTCCCAAGGCTGCCTGCTCCTCATTGGCTTGAGCTTTCGCCAAATCCGATAGAAGCATTTCTCGTCGTTGCGCACCGAGAAACTCCATATAGGAGCGGTCGATCCGTTTGCGCTCGCCTTCAGTCGGGTTAGGGCCGGCGATATCGAAACTTCGATTCTGCATGAAGTCGAAGTAAATGTACCCGCCACCCTTTCGACGGCCTGCAAAGCGTTCGCTGCACAGCGTGATTAGTCTGGTGTATTCGATCTTCGAAGAGGAGTTGGCTTGAGCCTCTTCTGCACAATCCTCATAGTCCTTTGCAACGCGCAACCCCGAACCACCATAGCCAATCCAGGCGGAGGCTGCAGCGAGCAGCGCCAGCACCGCTATTGCAGCGCCCCATCCAGCGCCCTTGCTCGGCTTATACATCCGACAAAATCCCCCTCGCCAATCCGTCATTGCTAAGAAGAATTGCGGACTTTTTGCGGGCCGGATGCGATGTTGTGTGCCGCTTTGGCTACAGTTGCACAATTTTCTTTCGGAGGAACTCTTCGGCCATGATCGCGGACATCTCGCGGGTTAGCGTTCATCATTGCTCAAGAGAGATCAATGCTATGGCGCGTTCAGTAAAAGCTATTACAACCTTGGCTTCCGTGGCCTTGCTGGCCTGTTCTATTTTTGCTGTTAGTTGGGTGGGCCTTGCGCTACTCGGCTATTGAGGGGCGGTATTTTGGTCCGCGCGCGTCCGATGCATCGGCATCGGGGGTTTTTAACCTGATAGAATTGCTGCCGATTGCCTCGATGCCGCCGTCACGCAAAAGGGCGGCAGCACCGAAATCGCGCTGCCGCCCCATGGCTGGGGTATCTTCGCTTAAGTCGATCAGCCGATCGGCACCGTGATGAAGTGCGTGTTGTCGGCGGTCTTGATCCGCATCAGCACGTTCTTCTTGCCGCCGGACTTGGCTTCCGACAGCGCGCTGCGGAGCTCGGAGACATTGCCGACGCTCTTGCCGCCGACGTCGAGAATGACGTCGCCGGACTTGAGGCCGTGCTCTGCCGCCGGACCCTCGGGATCGACCGCGGTAATCACCACGCCCTCGTTGCCGGCGCCCGCAACCTCGCTCGCCGGCGCTACCGACAGGCCGAGACGCGGCGTGCCCGGCATCGCGCCGTTGTCCATCTCACCGGCCTTGGCCTGCTTCTCGGGCTGGTTCGGCATCGTCGCAAGCGTCACGTCGATGGTCTTCTGCTCACCCTTGCGCAGGATGTCGAGCTTCGCCGAACTGCCCGGCGCCATCCCCGAAATCTCGCGCGCCAGCGTCCGCGAGTCCTTGATCGCGTTGCCGTTGACCGCGGTGATGACGTCGCCGGCCTGCACGCCGGCCTTCGCCGCGGGCGTATCGAGCTGGGCCTCGTCGACGAGAGCGCCTGAGGCGTTCTTCATGCCGAGGCTTTCGGCGATGCCAGCCGTAACCGGCTGCACCTGCACGCCAAGCCAAGCGCGCGTCACCGAGCCCTTATCCTTGAGCTGGGCCACGACCATCTTCACGGTGGAAGCGGGGATGTCGAAGCCGATGCCGACCGATCCACCGGTCGGCGAATAGATCGCGGTGTTGACGCCGATCACGTTGCCCCTGGTGTCGAAGGTCGGTCCACCCGAATTGCCCTTGTTGATGGGCGCGTCGATCTGGATGTAGTCGTCATAGGGGCCGGCGCCGATGTCGCGGCCTTCCGCCGAGATGATGCCCGCGGTCACGGTGCCGCCGAGGCCGTAGGGATTGCCGACCGCGACCACCCAGTCGCCGACGCGCGGCGCATCGGTCTCGAAGTTGACATAAGTGAAATCGCTCTTGCCTTCGACCTTGATCAGCGCGAGGTCGGTCTTCGCGTCCGTGCCGATCACCTTGGCGGTGTAGGTCTTGCCGTCGTCAGTCGCGATCTCGACCGACTTGGCATGGTCGACGACATGGTTGTTGGTCACGGCATAGCCGTCGGCGGAGATGAAGAAGCCGGAACCGACGCCGGTCACCATCTCATGGTGCGGCATCCGCGCGTGCGGGCCGTTCTCGCCATACTGGCGGAAGAACTTCTCAAACGGCGTGCCCTGGAAGGACGGCATGCCCTCTTCGCCGGGCGTCTGCGGCGCGTTGGAGTCCGAAGCATCCGAGGTCTGCTCGACCTTGACGCGCACCGAGATCACGGCGGGTTTCACCTTGCTGATCAGGTCGGCGAAGCCGGCCGGTCCCTGCTGCGCCTGGGTCGTTGCCGCGAAGGCCGGTCCGGCAAAATGTCCGGTCGGTCCGCCGAAGGCGAGCGCCGCACCAACAATGGCGGCGGAGCCGAGCAGCGTCAGGCGCCGCGCGGACAGAATCCGGCGATGCGGGTTTTGATTCGTTGCAGTCATGAGTGTCCTCTCCGAAAGATGTTGAGCCGTAATGGCCTCATGGAGAGCTAGCGCGTGGCTCATTACCGCACGCTGTCGGGAGAATTAACATCTCCTGTCGGGCGCCTTAATTCGTCGTAATCCAGCGCGGCTCTGGGCCGCGGCCGCTTTGTTACAGCCGTAGCGCAATAGCCCTTGCGGCGAAATCATTCTGCATGACGCGGCCGGTTATCTGTCCCCTGCATTGCTGATTCAGCGATGGCCATCGCAGCCCATCGAATCCGGCTTTGCATTTCACAACCGCATTTGCCGGTCACGGCAAAACAGATTCTGGATAGGACTCATGTTCGCATTGCTCTACCCCGCGACCTCGCTTCTCATCACCTCGATGTTGTCCTGGTCGGGCCTTCGGGCCTGGCGCGCCGAAAGCCGCTTCCTGAAATGGGGCGGCGCGGGCCTGGCGGCGCTATTTTCAACGGTCACCGCCATCGTCAGCGTGATGCTGATCGTTGGCCTGCTCAAGGTTCATGCCCGCAGCGCGCCGACTGTGGTCATGAAGGTCGAGGGCTCGCCGGAGCAGATCCGGCGCGGCCAGGAGATCACCGACAGCTTTTGCAGCGCCTGCCA
Source organism: uncultured Alphaproteobacteria bacterium (assembly GCA_963739755.1). Lineage (GTDB taxonomy): Bacteria > Pseudomonadota > Alphaproteobacteria > Rhizobiales > Xanthobacteraceae > Bradyrhizobium. Next base: position 4,582 of record CAVUCB010000017.1, read on the forward strand.
CACCAAGACCGGCACGCTCACCGGCGGCGTCGACATCGGCGAGCATTTTCCCGTCAATGTCGGCTCGTTCGTGTCGTCCAATCTCACGCATCTCGGTCCCTGGACCGATGGCGACATCTTCCGCGCCATCCGCAACGGCGTCGACCGCGACGGCCACTGGCTGATCGTCATGACCATCACAAATGCGAGCCGGCTGAGCGATGAAGATACGCGCTCGGTAATAGCCTATCTCCGCAACTTGCCCGCATCAGGGCAGCCGACGCCGAATCCGCCCGACCGCATCAGCGCGCTCGGACTCCTGATGCTCGGTGCAGGCATGCTGCCGATGGGAAAGCCGGTGTCGACGGCGGTCATCACCGCGCCGGCAAAATCGCCCACGGCGAAGTATGGCGAATACATCATCTCCTGGCAGGATTGCCGCGAATGCCACGGCAAGGATTTGACCGGCGGCGTGCCCGGCCAGTTACCGCCGCTCGGACCCGACCTGCATTTCGTCAAGGAATGGAAGTTCGAAGAGTTTCTCACCGTCATGCGCACCGGCGTCGATCCCAACGGACACGAAATCGGCAAGCAGATGCCGTGGCAGGTGATCGGCCGCATGAGCAACGACGATCTGCGCGCGCTCTATGAATATCTGGCGCATCTGCCCAATGCCTGATCGGGTGCGGAACCCGCCAGGGGAACCTTGACAGTGGCGCGCATCTGCCGCAGCATTTCGTGGTGCTGTACCTGACCGAGGTTCATGGAGCACGCGGCTCCTTAACTTCGCAGGAATTGCCGGCCGATGATGTCGTCGATTGGCAGGCAGCGGATGCGGACACCTGTTGATGCGGAAAATGTCCGCCGAGCCACTCCAGGAGAGGAGCATGACGCCACCGGGCAAAAGCCAGCGACCTTGCTCTAGCGCAGGGTCACGGCGCGAGTTGAGGTGAAAGCAGCTGCTCACCGCAGATTGCGCCGCCGAAAATCTGAACCTGACAGCAGGACTGAAGCGCGAAGGCCAAACGCTTTGCAGTACTGACATTTGACTGGTTAAGTACCAGAAGTCCCTCAAAGCAGGGCAACAATCGGGCCCCGTTGATGCCACCGTGCACCGGGGCCCACTCATTTTCATTCATAGCGTGCGTTAGTCGCGTTGCCCGTGATGGTCTTTTCGCGGGAGCGATGCGACCACGCGTTCGGCGCGGCTCATCGCTTCGTGGATGCGCGAAATGACATCGCGCCGCCAAATTTCGAACCGTTCCTTTTCGGGCCCGTCAGGCAGTCGCGCGTGGGTATCTTCGATCAAGCAGGCGATCTCGCTGAGAAATTGGACGCCACGGATCAATTGTCCAAAGACTTCGGGATCAGGCTGGGCAGGTGGCCGAGCCTGGCTGCCTCCGAGTTCCGGCGCCGACGGCGCGTGTTGGTCGGTTTCGATGTCGCGGCAAAAATGAAGCAGTTTGCCAAGGTGGTTCCTCAAGGGTAGCAGTTTGTACCTCTCAGCGTGTTCACACGCGCTTACCGATCTGTTAACCGCACTATCGGCGAGACGCGGGGTGCGGCCGATTTTCCGGAGATGGATACGGATATCCGTTGATTTACGGGGGCATTGCGGGCTGCGCTGTCGCGCTCGACGGCTGTTGAAAGCTCCGGTGGGATGATGGCAATGTTGAGTAGTTTGGCCGCGCAATCGCTGGCTTCGCCGCGGAAGCGGCGATCGCGGTTCTCTCGGCCTTTCTGTCATCGTCGCATCGCAGGCCATCTCAAGAGGTAATGCAACTGGATTCCCTGTCTTCGTCGCCCGTGCTGTCGACCGTGCATTGCTCCGATCCGGCCGCGGTGGCGGGCATGCTGCCGGGTATCCGGCGCCGGCTCCTGCCGCTTTCCGGCGCCTTCAATTTCTTCCAGGCTGAGCTGCAGCTCGGAACGCTTCGCCTCGTCACGGTGAAGCGTCCGCCTTGCGCATCGGAAGGCTATCTCGATCCGCGCCAGGTCGGCATCGCGCTGTCGATGGGTGATTCACCCGGGTTGAAGCTCGATGGCCTGTCGCTGGAGCGGCCGATACTGGTGACGCACGGACTGTCGGTCCCTCATCGCATTTTCCAGCCGAACGAACTCTCCATCGCCGCGATCTTCTTGCCGGCGGCGAAGGCCGACCGCGGCTGGCCCGGGCGGGCGCAGGTGGCCAGGGTCGATCCCGTCCAGCCAAAGGTGCTGCAACAGTTGCGCTCGATCATCCTCGATATCGTTCGTCTGGCATCGCGCGATCCGCAGCGATTTTTGCAAGCGAATGTAGTGTCGGGCATGGAGCAGAGCCTGCTCGGCACCATCGACCACGCTTATCTCACCGCGCCGGGAGAGCGGGCCTCCGCTCTCGCGGTCGGCAACTACGTCCGCATTTGTCATCGCGCGGAAGAGTTCATCAACTCCGGCTCACGGGACCTGCCCTCCAGCGCTGACGTTGCCGCGGCTGCGTGCGTGACCATCCGCACGCTGCACAATGCCATGGTCGCGGTGCGCGGCATGAGCCTGCAGCGCTTCATGATCCTCAACCGGCTGTGGGCGGCGCACGCGGCGCTGTCGCATGGCGGCGAGAGCGATCTCGTCAAGACCGTCGCGTTCGATCACGGCTTCTGGCATCTCGGGCGCTTCGCGCAGATCTATCGTGCGTTCTTCGGCAAATCCCCGTCGGACACGCTGGCGCAGGCACGCGCGGGCGGCCCTTGATCCACGCGCCGCTACCAGAGATCGCCCGCGACCTTCAGCAGGCTGACGATAAGGCCCGACGCGCATATCGCGATGCCGAAGTCGGCGAGATGGAGCAGCGCCGCACGCTGCTCCGCATCCAGTTCTGCAATGACCTTGCGCATGTCCCTCTCTCCTTTCCTTGAAAACGGGGAGAGGGAAATTCGGTTCCTCGCGGCGGGACGAAAAGCGTTTGCGGCGCCTCTTGCAAAGCCCGCGCGCGCGATCAAATGATCTCGCCGGCAACGAACAGCAGGAACGACCGCCCGGGCACCTCATAGGTGCTGTCGAATGCGGACGGCGCGCCGGACGAGCCATCGGGATTGTTGGTGTCGAGCAGCAGTGACCATTTCGGCCCCGCGCTGGTGTGCGGCAGCCTGAAGTCGACCTCGCCTTCAAAACTGTTCATGATGATCAGCACGCTGTCGTCCTCGCCATAGCGCCGGATCGCGGTCTTGCGGCAGCGGCCGTCGAGCAGGGCGCCGAAGCATTTGACCCAGCCCGTGTTCCAGTCGGCCATCGTCATCTCGGCGCCGGAGGTCGCAATCCAGACCACGTCGCGGATGTCGAGCTGCTTGTCATGCTCGCCGGTCAAAAACCGGCTGCGGCGCAGGATCGGATAATCGCGCCGCAACTGGATCACGCGCCTGGTAAAGGCGAGCAGCTTTTGGCCCGGCTCGCCGAAATTCCAGTCGAACCAGGAGATGTCGTTGTCCTGGCAATAGGCGTTGTTGTTGCCCTGCTGGGTGCGGCCGAATTCGTCGCCGCCGAGCAGCATCGGCAGGCCCTGCGACAACAGCAGCGTCGCCAGCATGTTGCGCTTCTGCCGCTCGCGCAGATCGAGCACGTCCTTCTTGTCCGTCGGGCCTTCGACGCCGCAATTCCAGGAATGGTTGTTGGAGTTGCCGTCCTTGTTGCCTTCGCCATTGGCCTCGTTGTGCTTGTCGTTGTAGCTCGCCCAGTCGTTCAGCGTAAAACCGTCATGGGCGGTGATGAAGTTGAGGCTGGACCAGCTTCGCCGCCCGTCGCGGTTGAAGACATCGGCGGAGCCGAGCAGCCGCTTCGCCAGCGCCGCCGGCGGCGCGTCGGCCCGCCAGATAGTCGCGCACGGTGTCGCGGAACTTGTCGTTCCATTCCGCCCAGCCCGGCGGGAAGCCGCCGACCTGGTAGCCGCCGGGGCCGGTGTCCCAGGGCTCGGCGATCAGCTTGATGGTGGAGAGCAGGGGATCCTGGTCCATCGCTTTGAGAAAACCGCTCTGCTCGTCGAAGCCGTAGACCTCGCGCGCCAGGATGGTGCCGAGGTCGAAGCGGAAGCCGTCGATATGCATATGTTCGGCCCAGTAGCGCAGGCTGTCCATCACCATCTGTATCACGCGCGGATGCGAGAGATTGACGGTGTTGCCGGTGCCGGTGTCGTTGATGTAGTAGCGCTTCTTGTCGGGCAGCAGGCGATAGTAGCTCGCATTGTCGATGCCCTTGAACGACAGCGTCGGCCCGCGCTCATTGCCCTCGGCGGTGTGGTTGTAGACGACGTCGAGGATCACCTCGAGGCCGGCGCCGTGCAGCTTCGACACCATCTCCTTGAACTCGCGCAGGCTGTTCGGCACGTCGGCGGCGTAGCGCGGGTCGGGCGCGAAGAAGCCGATGGTGTTGTAGCCCCAGTAGTTCGTCAGGTGCTTCTCGATCAGATTGTCGTCGTTGATGAAGGTATGGACCGGAAGCAGCTCGACCGAGGTGACGCCGAGTGACGTGAGATGCTCGATCAGTTTTGGCGAGGCGAAGCCGGCATAGGTGCCGCGCAGGTGCTCGGGCACATCGGGATGCTTCTTGGTGAAAGCCCTTGACGTGGGCCTCGTAGACGATGGTCTCGTCCCAGTGCACATCGTGCCGTGCGGCCTCGGCCTGCCAATCGAAATCGGGATCGACCACCACGCATTTCGGCATGAAGGGCGCGCTGTCGCGCTCATCGAAGGTGAGGTCGTCGCCGCTCTCCATCTTGTAGCCGAACACGGCCGGATTCCATGTCAGCGCGCCGGCATGGGCGCGCGCATAGGGATCGAGCAGCAGCTTGTTGGGGTTGAAGCGATGGCCGGCGTCGGGCTGATAGGGGCCATAGACGCGGTAGCCATAGAAGGTGCCGGGGCCGACCCCGGAGATATAGCCGTGAAACACCTGATCGGTATATTCCGGCAGTTCGAAGCGGTGCGTCTCACGCTCGCCGTCGAACAGGCAGACCTCCACCTTGGTGGCATTGGCCGAAAACACGGCAAAGTTGGTGCCTTTGCCGCTCCAATGCGCGCCCAGCGGCCAGGGCAGGCCTTCCTCGATCACGAAATCGGACATTGAAAACCCCCAGGGAAAACACCCAAGCCCGCGCGGCAAAGCCGCCAATCAACGTTCTTGCCCCGAAAATGTTGCAATCACGCGAAATGTCTGGGGTTCTCTCAATCAAACGGCGTGCCAGTCGCCGCCTGGACAGCCGGCGCTGAATGGCAAACGAGGCATACCCCTGGTTCCCCGGATGACCCGATTTTCGCAGGAAATGACACGCCGTGCCATCCGGGCGCTGGTCGTCGCTTTTCCGCTGATGTTGTACGCGCAAGCGGCCGCCGCGGAGTCGCCCGCCGAGCTGATCTCGAGCTATCGCCTCAAGCATGGCGAGGTCAGCGTTGTCAGGGACGCGACGCTGGATCGCATCGCCATGGAGCAGGCGCGCGCGATGGCGGCGAAGGAAAGTCTCAGCCACGAGGCGCTCGGCTCATTCTCCTCGCGCATCGCGCTGTCCAAGGCCGGCCGTGCCGCCGAGAACATCGCCTATGGCTACGAAAGCTTTGACAAGACGCTCGACCAGTGGATCAATTCGAGCGAGCACCGCAAGAACTTGCTGCTGTCCAAGGCCACGCGCGTCGGCATCGCCAGCGCGAAAGACGCCAGCGGCAAGCGCACCTATTGGGCGATGGAGATCGCCGGTGATTACGAACCGAAGCCGGGCAAGGGCAAAGGCGGCAGGATCATTGCCGCGGACGCGAAAGAGGGACCGCTGGTGAAACGCGAGGTCGTCTCTTCCACCAAGCGCAAATCCGGCGACTGCCACATCAAGCTGCTCAGCCTTTGTTTGTGAGGGGTTTCCTCACATCACCTTCGCGCCCAGCGCGATCGGCATGACCTCGCGAAGTTTCAGTGACCGCACCATGTCCTGTGTCGCGGTCTTGTATTTCACAAAATGAGGCGTCGCGAGGTGCGCCTGGTAGGCGGCCTCATCGGCGTAGATCTCGAAGACGGTGACATGCGCCGGATCATCTTTGCCGCATACCGCATGCAGCGCCAGCACGCCCGGCTCCAGCCGGACGGCCGCTTCGATCTCCTCCTTCAGCGCGGCCTGATAGGCCTCGAGCCTGGCGGGATCGACCTCGATCTCGGCGACGCGAACGTAAGGCGCTGATGGTCCAGTAGCCATGCTCATTTCCGGTATTGCGCGTCGCTGACCTTCTCCAGCCAGTCGACCGCCTTGCCATCCAACGCTTCCTGGATCGCGATGTGGGTCACCGCCGTCGTCGGTGTCGCGCCATGCCAGTGCTTCTCGCCCGGCAGAAACCAGACCACGTCGCCCGGCCGGATTTCCTCGACCGGCCCGCCCTCGCGCTGCGCCCAGCCGAGGCCGGCGGTGACGACCAGGGTCTGGCCGAGCGGATGGGTGTGCCAGGCGGTGCGGGCGCCGGGCTCGAAGGTGACGCTGGCGCCGCCGACGCGCCCGGGCGCGGCCGCCTGGAACAGCGGATCGAGACGGACCTGTCCCGTGAAATACTCTTCCGGCGGTTTCCGGGATGGGTGCGATCCGACTCGGCTGATTTCCATGGCTGGCTTCCTTTCGATGCTTACCCGACGGGCAAATCGGTTGCGCGATTTTCGTGCGGTTTTGCCTCTTGCGTCGTCTGCGCGGGCCTTGCTTTGCCAGCAAAACGCCTGCGCCAAAACCGCGATTTTGTCGAGCGGATTCAAGTTGATTTGGGCAGTCCAGCCTCGACGTAAAAATATTCCACTTCCGTTTTTCAGAAATATGTGATTGTCTTCGCACATCCCGCGCTCGCAAGAGGGGCGCTTCGCGATCGTCACGGACGTTGGGAGCGGGATGCGGTGGACGCGGCGCGCAAACGACGAAGCGCGCTGATGCGGACGGCGCAAGACGTGTGGTCCTGATCCCCCCGCTGCCCGACGCTGGGATCAAGTCGGCAGAAGATGCCCGCGGGCGACGGTGGCTAACAAGCCCGGACACCGGGGAGAGCGCGAACATGGCCGTTAAAACCATTGCGCAGGGAAGGCCGGCTGCTTGCGGCGTACCTGTGGTGACTAACTCGTGTGCTTTCTACACTGCACACGAGGCTGCGGGTGCGACCGTCGCACCGGCTTTCCCTGCGCCCTCTGTTTTCTGAGGGACACGTTGACGCACAACTCGGGCAAATCGTGTCGCGGGAATGCGAAGTTGTGGCCGTAGATCGTAGGGTGGGCAAAGCGAAGCGTGCCCACCATCGTCCAGAGGCGTCGAGTATGAGCACAGCCGTCTTCTGGAATACTGCAGATCGCCGGTTCGAGCCGGGCGATGACATCGAGTTCATCGTCACACACTCTTCTCCACACCGTACTGATCACCCAGTCGATCGACAGCATGCTCCGGCTTATTGTCATGCAGCGTCTTGCGGTCGTGGGGGCGGTCGGTCGACATTGCCCCAGAGATAGAGGCTCGCGGTGACCGCAAAAAACTCCTGCACGTTCTTCAGCACATAGGCATCCGGCGGATAGAACCCGCTGTCTCTCGCGCGCTCGTAGAATTGCTCGACGTCGGCATTCCCAAAACCGTCGGGCAGCACGCCACCAATGATAGGCATGCAGCATCTCATGCAGCACGACCGGTTTTTCCGGCGCATCGACCGCGATGATCGACCGAGACGCCTTTGCACCTTCGAAGAAAACCGGTCACGCCGCCGTCGCCCTGGCCCGGTTTGACGAAGACCTCCTGGCTCTTGAAGAACGCGATGATCTTGGGCGCGGCGCCGCAGTCGATCGCGATGTCGATCTGGTGTTTCGAGCGAGATCCTGGACCGCCTTCAGGTTGGGCGCGCTTTGGGCTGCGGTGGTATCGACCGTGACGCCGCGATAGCTGAAGGTGACGGCGCTCGCGCCTTGCGCGAACAGTGGAACGTCGAACAGCGACGTGGCGGCGAAGGCTGTGGCCGAAAGCACGAGTTGGCGTCGGTTGGTCACGATCTCTTTCTCTCCGGGGATGTTCCGGCACGTTTTGCCATGCTTCTGCGACATGGCGGTATCGGGCGGTTCACATGTTACCGGGATAGGTCAACCCCGCTGACCATCTTTTTGCGTTGCGACGGCCCGCCGAACTCGTCTAGAAGAGGCGTCTCACGGCGACTTCGGGGAGAAACCTTGCGTCAATGGTTTTGCCCGAAGAGTTGACCGCAAAGGGTCTGGCAATGCTGATTCGCGGCGAAATGATCGGGGTTCAGGGAGGCGCCGCCATCGCACCCCTGCGATTGCGCCTGCGTCGCTGCCCACCCTCATTATGGGCTTCTGCTTCTTATCGGCCCCTGAGGGCCGTCTGGCGATTGCGCCTGGGCACTCAGGGGTTGACGATAGCACCGAAAACCCTTAAGCGCTCACCCAGATAGCGCGACCGACCCAAAGGAAGTAGCCAATGACTACAGCCAATAAGTCCGAAAAGGACCGCGTCGTTATATTCGACACCACCTTGCGCGACGGCGAACAATGCCCCGGCGCCACCATGACCTTTGAGGAAAGCTCGAAGTCGCCGAGATGCTCGACGACATGGGCGTCGACATCATCGAGGCCGGCTTCCCCATCACCACCGAAGGCGATTTCCAGGCGGTCAGCGAGATCGCCCGCCGCTCCAAGAACTCGGTGATCGCAGGCCTCGCCCGCGCGCATCCGAAGGACATCGACCGCTGCGCCGAAGCGGTGAAGTTCGCCCGCCGCGGCCGGGTTCATACGGTGATTGCGACCTCGCCGCTGCACATGCGCGTCAAGCTGAACATGACGCCGGAGAAGGTGATCGAAACTTCGATCGCCAACGTCACCCGCGCCCGCAACCAGATCGACGACGTCGAATGGTCGGCCGAAGACGGCACCCGCTCCGAGATGGATTTCCTCTGCCGCATCGTCGAGGCCGTCATCAAGGCCGGCGCCACCACGGTCAACATCCCCGACACCGTGGGCTATGACGTGCTGGAAGAATACACCCACTTCATGCGCACGCTGATCGAACGGGTGCCGAACTCCGACAAGGCGGTATTCTCGGTGCATTGCCACAACGATCTCGGCATGGCGGTGGCCAATTCGCTCGCCGGTGTCGCCGGCGGAGCGCGCCAGATCGAATGCACCGTCAACGGCATCGGCGAGCGGGCCGGCAATGCCGCGCTCGAAGAGATCGTGATGGCGATCAATGTCCGCAACGACAGGTTTCCGTGGTGGAACAAGATCGACACCACGATGCTGACGCGCGCCTCCAAGCTGGTGTCGGCGGCGACCTCGTTCCCGGTGCAGTACAACAAGGCGATCGTCGGCGCAATGCGTTCGCCCATGAGAGCGGCATCCATCAGGACGGCGTGCTGAAGGATGCCTCCACCTACGAGATCATGAGGCCGGAGATGGTGGGCCTGAAGCAGTCCTCACTCGTGCTCGGCAAGCATTCCGGCCGCCATGCCTTCGTGCACAAGCTGGAAGAGATGGGCTACAAGCTCGGCGCCAACCAGATCGAGGATGCGTTCGTGCGATGAAGGCGCTGGCCGACCGCAAGAAGGACATCTATGACGAGGACATCGAGGCGCTGGTCGACGAGGAGATGGCCGCCTCCCACGACCGCATCAAGCTGACCTCGCTGACCGTGATCGCCGGCACCCATGGGCCGCAGCGCGCGACCATGAAGCTCGATGTCGACGGGCAGATCAAGATCGAGGAAGCCGAAGGCAACGGCCCGGTCGACGCCGTGTTCAACTGCATCAAGGGCGCTGGTGCCGCACGAGGCCAAGCTTGAGCTCTATCAGGTTCACGCCGTCACCCAAGGCACCGACGCGCAAGCCGAAGTGTCGGTGCGGCTTGCCCATGAGGGCCGCTCGATCACCGCGCGCGCCGCCGACCCGGATACGCTGGTGGCCTCCGCCAAGGCCTATCTCGGCGCGCTCAACAAGATCATCATGAAGCGTCAGCGCGACGTGGTACCACGCAAGGCGGCGGGCTGATAATTGCGTCGTCATTCCGGGGCGCCTCGAAGAGGCGAACCCGAAATCTCGAGATTCCGGGTCTGGTGCTACGCACCATCCCGGAATGACAAAGGTACAGAGTGGTGGAGAACGATTGGACTGCATCAACTCACGGCACAGCGAACTGCAGCCACTGATCGAGCCCTTCCGGGTGCCAATCGATGCCGTCACCGAACAGTGTGCGATATCGACGACCGACAGCGTTGCAGCCAACAAGTGGCTTTGGAATCGCCTCGATCGAATTCGACGACCGTGATGCATTCGGGCTCGAGGTGAGCAAGGCTGCGCTTGAGCAGGTAGACGACCTCGACATCGTCGTCCGGAAGGCTGTAGCCGATGAAGATGACCTTGTTCGCCTCCCGCAGCACGCGCTCGGCCTCGTACCAGACCTGTGCCAAATGCGGGTTGCGGTAGTCCTTGAAATGCGTTGGCGCGATCATCAGCTGGCGCAGGCCGGTTCCGCAACTCGGGCACTTTTCGTCGGCCGGCGTGTAGGTCAGCTTGACGTCACCGAAGGAGTTCGCCCGAGCACCTTGACATAAGTCTCGAAACCGTTGGGCCGATCTCCATACGCTGGCAGGTTCGGCAGTGAAGCCAATTCAAGGATCCGTGCAGCTTGAGCAGGGTTCCGAAACAACGCTCAACGCCGACCGTAGAAGGGCGTACGGAAGGGAATGTGGTAGTCCGGCAGCCCTCCATCGGGCGTACGAGGTTCGCTGACGTACATCATCGCGGTATCGATGATGAGGTCGTAATTGGTGCTGACAACGCAGGGCTCGGCGGGGGCCGGATAGATCTTTTGCAGCAGGCTATAATGATTGTTCGTCTGCACCTTCGCAAGCGTCTCTTCGAGCAGGTCGAAC
>CAVUCB010000018.1:0-41603 GCA_963739755.1 uncultured Alphaproteobacteria bacterium
GCGGGGTCAAGCCCGGCAATGAAGAGCACGAATAAAGCCCCGGAGAAATTCTCCGGGGCTTTTTCGTTTCCCGTCCTCGCGCCCGCCTCAGGTTCGCGTGCGCATCCGCATCATGAAGCTGTCGTAGGAGAGCTCGGCGACCTGCATCCAGGCCAGCGATTCGTTGCGGAATGCCGCAAGACTCGAATACATCTTGTTGAAATGCTGGGTTGGTCTTCGAGAGATCCGCATAGATTTCATTGGCGGCGTTGTAGCAGGCTTCCAGCACTTCCTGCGGGAACGGTTTTAAGATCGCGCCGGCCACCAGCAGTCGTTTCAGCGCCGGCGGATTGACGTAGTCGTATTTGCAGGTGACCCAGGTGAAGGTGTCGCGCGAGGCCGTCTCGATCGCCGCCTGGTAGTGCTTCGGCAGCGCATTCCACTTGTCGAGATTGATGACATTGTGGCCCTGCCCGGTGCCTTCCCACCAGCCCGGATAGTAGTAGATACTTCGCCACCTTCACGAAGCCGAGCTTCTCGTCGTCATAGGGGCCGACCCACTCGGCGGCGTCGATGGTGCCCTTCTCCAGCGCCGGATAGATGTCGCCGCCGGCGATCTGCTGCGGCACGCCGCCGACCTTGGCGATGATGGTGCCGGCAAAGCCGCCGACGCGGAATTTCAGGCCCTTGCAGATCCTCCATCGACTTGATCTCCTTCCGGAACCAGCCGCCCATCTGGGCGCCGGTCGAGCCGGTCGGAATGCCGATGGTGTTGAATTCCTTCAAGAGATCGTTGATCAGTTCTGGCCGCCGCCGAACAGCAGCCAGCGATATGTGCGCGCGTGTTCAGGCCGAACGGCAGCGACGTGCCGAAGGTAAAGGCCGGGTTCTTGCCCCAATAATAATAAAGCGCGGTATTGCCCATCTCGACCGTGCCGTTCGACACGGCATCGAGCACCTGCAGGCCCGGGACGATTTCGCCGGCGGCAAAGGACTGGATCTGGAATTTGTTGTCGGTGATCTCGGCGACGCGCTTGCAGAAATATTCGCAGCCGCCATACAGCGTATCGAGTGCCTTCGGCCAGCTTGCGGCAAGCCGCCATTTTATCTCCGGCATCGATTGCGCGATCGCGGGCGCAGCGACGGCTGTGCTCGCGGCAAGGCCGGCGCCGGTTACTTTCAAGAAATCACGACGTTTCATGCGTTTCCCTCCGTAATTGCCGATGCGTCGACAAGGGAACGATCTTGATGTCGTCTTTTCTTCGCCGATGATCGGCGTTGTTTGTTTGAGTGCGTTACCGAGGCCCGCAAGGGCTTTTGCTATTGGAATTCCGAGACTTGCGGTTCCACGCACAGGATGACCAATCGCAATAGGGGAATCAAGCCCGGCCGCGGATGACGCAGCTGCGAACAATGCCTTTGATTTCGGCGTCTTGACGCAGCAAGCTGATGCGCGGCGCATCGTCTGTTAGACGAAAGAAGAAGAAGGGGAGGCTGCGCATGGCAAAAGAAGGTGGTGGTCGCGGGCGCGACGGGGCTCGTGGGCAACGCGGCGCTTCGGCATTTCGGCAGCCATTCGGCAGCTTGGCGGCGCGGAGGTGATCGCGCTGTCGCGGCGCAAGCCGCGCGAACTTTACGGCGCGCGCTTTGTCGCGCTCGACCTCACCGATTCAGCGCAATGCGCTGCCATCGCGGACGAATTGAGAGGCGCCACGCATCTGATCTATGCCGCGCTCTACGAAGAGCCCAATCTGGTTGACGGCTGGCGCGACTCGAGACAGATCACCATCAACGACGACATGCTGCGCAATCTGATGGGCGCGCTCGAGCCGGTCGCGCCCGAGCTGAAACATGTCGCGCTGCTGCAGGGCACGAAAGCCTATGGCGTGCATGTCCGCCCGCTGACGGTGCCGGCGCGCGAGGGCCGCTCCGAAATGTACGAGCAGCCGAATTTTTATTGGGCGCAGGAGAATTTCCTGCGCGCGCTGCAGAAGGGCAAGGCCTGGCACTTCAGCATCTTGCGTCCCGTGCTGATCGTGGGCCTTGCCATGGGCGGCGCGATGGACCTGATCCCGCCGCTTGGCGTTTACGCTGCGATGCTGCGCGAGCAGGGCAGGGCGCTCGATTTTCCCGGCGGCGCCGCGCGTGTCGCGCAGGCGGTCGACGTCGATCTGCTGGCGCGCGCCATCGCCTGGTCGGGCGAGGCTTCGAGCGCGCGCAACGAGGCCTTCAACGTCACCAACGGCGACGTCTTCACCTGGGAGAATATCTGGCCGGCGATATCAGATGCGCTTGGCATGAAGCCGGGCAAGGCGGTGCCGCTGTCGATGGCCAGGGAATTTCCGAAATGGGTCGAGCCGTGGGACGCCTTGCGCCGCAAGCACGACCTCGTTTCGCCCGGCCTGAAGGAGTTCGTCGGTCTGTCGTTCCAGTATGCCGATTACAGCATGCGCTACGGCCACACCGAATCCGGTCCGCCCTCGATCGTCTCGACGGTGAAGATCAACCGCGCCGGCTTCACCGAGATGATGGACACCGAGGACATGTTCCGGAAGTGGTTCGCCCAGGCGAGGGAGAGCCGGCTGCTGCCGTAGGCACGTCTCTTCCTTCTCCCCGTGTGGGAGAAGGTGGCCACAGGCGGCCTCCGGCCGCCGTCCTTCTAGAATCGCCGATGCTTTGCATCGGCTATGCGAAAGTCCGTGCCGGATGAGGGGTTTCTATCCGCAGTCACGGCTGCGGAGCTAGCGCTTTGCAGCGAACGCCGCTTCCATCGCCTTGCGCGTCTTGATGGTGTCGTTGCCGGCGTCGAATTCGACGTCGCTCCAGCGCACCACGGCGCCATGCGCGACGTCGTTCTTGAGCTTGACGCGATGCGCGAGCCCGATCGGCAGCGCGCCGGCCTTGAGGCTTGCGGCCGCCGGCATCAGCTTGCCCCACACCGTATAGCCGCCTTCGCCGTCGAGCATTTCGCCGGCGCGCAAGATTACGCTTGGCGACGGAGGCGACATCGCCGCGGAAACCGTGGGGCTGGCCGGTCGGCTCGTTGCGCAGCGCAGCCGACAGAATCGAGATGTTCAGCTCCAGCCCGATCAGATGATAGGGCTTGTACATCGCCGCATAGCGTCCGCTGGCATCGGTCTTCAGGCCATATTGCCTGAAGCAGTCGGCGGCATAATCGTTCGGCGCTTCCAGCACGACATAGACGCCCCAGCGCAAATCGCGGAATACCGGGCGGCCGTCGCGCTCAAGCGACGACACCACTTCGACCACGCCGGATTTTTCCAGCACACCGCCCTTGTCCTGCGGCCGCATCACATGCGGCAAATCATCGACGCCGCAGGGCGGAAACAGCAAGCCGTGCGAGGGGACGTCGAGCCGTGCAGGCATTGGCGATCGCCGCCATTTCGATCGCCGACTTGGTGCCGTCGAGAAACGAATTGAACATCTGCGGGTTCATGCCGGCCGACTGCGCTTCGCTGGCGGTGAGCCCGTAGTGCTGCCAGACGCCCTCCGGCGTGACGTCGTGATAGGCGGGCAGATATTTGGTGCCCTTGCCGGCGGCGACGACGCGGAAACCCGTGGCGCGGGCCCAGTCGACCATCTCGGCCGTCAGCGCCGGCTGGTCGCCATAGGCCAGCGAATAGACCACGCCGGCCTTGCGCGCCTCTTCCGCCAGCAGCGGGCCCGCCAGCACATCGGCCTCGACATTGACCATGACGATGTGCTTGCCGGCGGCGATCGCCGCACGGGCATGGCGGATGCCGACGGCGGGATTGCCGGTCGCCTCCACGATCACATCCATCGCGCCGCCGGCAATCGCGCGCGCGCCGTCGTCGGTGAAGGTCGTCGCCGCGATCCGCGCCTCATCCCAGCCGACGGTCTTGCAGGCATCTCTCGCGCGCTGCGGATCGAGATCGATGATCACGGGACTTCGAGCCCCGGCACATGCGGCACCTGCGACAAAAACATCGAGCCGAACTTGCCGGCGCCGATCAGCGCGACGCGGACGGGTTTGCCGGCTTCGTGGCGGGCGGAGAGGAGGTGATGGAGATTCATGGGGAGTGATCCGATCAAAAATACGTCGTCATTCCGGGGCGCGGCGCAGCCTCGAACCCGGAATCTCGAGAATTCTCAGGTGCGCAATTGCGCACCATAGTTCGACGCTAACGCGCGCCCCGGAATGACGGTGAATAGCTTTACTCCGCCGCCTGCCTTGGCGCCCGCGCCAGCCGCAGCAGCGCGTCGTCGTCCACCGTCTGGATCGGCGTGAAGTCGCGGTGCGCGATGTACTCCGGCCGCGTCGGCGTGCGGATGTAGTTCGAGACCGCGTTCAGCGTCAGGTAGACGATCTTGCGCGGATAGGGCGTGATGTTGCCGCTCGAGCCATGCACCAGATTGCCGTGGAACATCAGCATGCCGCCGGCCTTGCCGGTCGGCGCGACGATGCCGCCCTGCTTCACCAGCCGCGTCACGGTCTCCTCGTCCAGCGTCCACAGCGGATAGGAGGTGGTTTCGCAGATCATGCGAGGCCTTGAGGTCGCCGGCGTTCTGGCTCTGCGGCACCAGCATCAAGGGGCCGTTGATCGGCATCACCTCGTCGAGGAAGATCGCGATGTTCATCGCGCGCGGCTCCGGCATGCCGTCGTCGCGCTTCCAGGTGCCGTAATCCTGGTGCCATTGCCAGACGTCGCCGGTGAAGGCCGCCTTGGCGTTGATCTTGAACTGATGCATGTAGAGCTTCTCGCCGAAGAGCTGCTCGATCGGATCGATCATGCGCGGATGCGCGCCGAGCAGGCCGAAGGCCTCGTTGTAGAGATGCGCGGCAAAGGCGGTGCGCGGCGCGCCGCTCTTCTCGCGCCAGACCTCGGGGCGGTTGGCGTCGTAGATGTTGACCGCTTCCTGCGCCAGGAAATCGACTTCCTCCTGGCTGAACAGCTCGGGCAGGAACAGCCAGCCTTCGCGATTGAAATGCTCGATCTGCTGTGGCGTGAGTTTCATGGTGCATTCCTCCTTTTGCTTCCTTGTTGTCATTCCGGGGCGATGCGAAGCATCGAACTATGGTGCGCAATTGCGCACCTGAGAACTCTCGAGGTCACGCCGCCTCGTCGATAGCCCTCAGTCTCTCTTCCGTCCGCTGTCCTGCGGTTTGCGCATGCGCCGGACGCGGCCGTCTCGGCCGTCCTGGCATCGCCTGCAAATATCGCCGCCGCGATCGCCTCATGCTCGCTCCAGGCGCTCTCGCGATAGTCGAGCTCCGCGAGCACGGTCGCCATCGAGCGGCGCATATGCGGCCATTGCGGCGCGATCATCTCCTCGATCGCGGGATTGCCGGCGAGCCGATAGATCGCGCTGTGAAAATCCACGTCGAGCGCGATCAGTCTGGAAAGCGATGTCTTCCTGTCGATGGCGCGCCCGGCCTGCAGCGCCTTTTCAAGCCGCGCGCGTCCGGCCGGGTCGCTCTTGACGCGCTCGGCGGCGAGCTTTGCCGCCAGCGCATCGATCGCGCCGCGCACCTCGTAAAGCTGGCGGATGCGCGCCGGATCGAGCTGCGTGACTTCAAAGCCGCGGCGGCCGCTCTCGGCCACAAGTCCCTGCCGGTGCAACAGATGCAGCGCATGCGAGACCGGCTGACGCGACACGCCGAGCTTCTCGGCCAATTCATTCTGGCGGATGCGCTGGCCCGGCAGCAGCGTGCGGTCGGTGATCGCTTCGAGGATCCGCGCATAGACCTGGTCGATGAGATTGGGGAGCGGATCTAACGGGATCATGGCGGTCGTTCGTTTTGGAATACGGAATGCCGTATTCGGAACTCTAACGCGACGGTACAGGCCGGTCAAGCCGCCAAGCTCCTGTAAAGCTTGATTAATTGAGGCAGGAGAGTTGACCTATAATCTCCGTTCAGCCCGCCAGGAACTCCGACACCACCTTGCAATAGCCGTCCGGGTCCTGCTCGAACATCCAGTGCTTGGCGTTCGGGATGACGGCGGTTTTGGCGCCGGCGATGTGCTTGGCCATTTCCCGCCACATCGTCGACAATGCGCCGGTGGTGTCGGCGCCGCCGATCAACAGCGTCGGCGTCCTGATCGCGAGTACGTCCGCCATGCTGTAGGGCTTGCGCGCTTCTTGCTGCTGGCCGAGCAGGGTGTAGATGTTGTCGCGCAATTGCTGTTTGGGCGCGGCGGCGAGGCGCTTCCAGGCACCTTCGCCGTCGATGCCGTCGACGAAATTCTCCAACGCGCCTTCGATGTCGCCGTCCCGGACCTTCTCGACGGACTTGAGGACGCGCGCGCTCAGTGCTGAAGGCGCGCCCGGCACGACGGTCGGATCGAGTGTTGGGTCGAGATCGCCGCCGGGCTCGGCCAGGATCACCTTGCGCAACAGGTCGGGGCGTTGTTGCGCGACACGGAAGGAAATGTGCCCGCCGCGCGAATGGCCCATCAGATCGACCGGCTTCGGATCGAGCTGCTCGATGAAGGCGATCATATCGGCAACATGTTGCGCCATGCGGTAGTCGTCGCCGACGCCATTCCAGTGCTCGGGATAGAAATGCCGGAGGCTGACGCTGATCACCCGGTGCTTTTTCGACAGCGGCCCGAGCACGGCATACCAGGTGCGGAAATCGCCGAGCGTGCCGTGCACGCAGACCAGCGGATGGCCTTGACCCACTTCGAGATAGGCCATGTCATAGCCGTTGACTCTGATCGTTTGCATGTTCAGCCCGCCAAAAAATCCAGCACGATTTCGGAAAATGCCTGTGGTGCCTGCTCGAACATCGGGTGCGTGGTGTTCGGTATCATCGCCACCTTCGAATTCGGCACATGCGCCGCCAGCGTGTGCAGCACTTTCGGCAGCAGGCCCTTTGTCTTGGCGCCGCCGATGAACAGCGTCGGCATCAGAATTGATTCCGCATCGGCTAGCGAAAAGGCCGGCCTGTCATCCCGCACCTGTCCGATCAGCGTGTACGCGTTGTCGATCAAGCCTTGCTTCATCAATGGCGGCAGCCGCTGCCAGCGGCCGGGGCCTTCGAGCGTGTCCACGAAGAATTCGAGTTCGCCGTCGACATCGCCGGCGGCGATCTTGTCCGCGGCCGTTGTGAACCGCGCCAGCAGCGGCGAGGGACCGCCTTTGTAATCGGGGTCAAGCGTCGCATCGAGCTCGCCGCCGGGCTCGGCCAGGATCAGTCTGCGCAGCAGGTCGGGCCGCCGCTGCGCGACGCGAAACGAGATATGTCCGCCGCGGGAATGGCCCATCAGGTCGACCGGGCCCGCATTCAGTTGCTCGATGAAGGCGATCATGTCGTCGACATGCTGGGCGATCGAATAGGTGTCGTCGGCGCCGTCCCATTGCTCGGGGAAGAAGTGGCGCAGGCTCACGCAGATCAGACGATGCTTTTTCGACAGCGGCCCGAGCACGCAGCCCCAGATGCGGAAATCGTTGAGCGAGCCGTGCACGCAGAGCAGCGGCGGTCCCCCCCGGCCTCGCCCACATCGAGATAGGCCATGTCGTATCCGTTGACGTGAAGGGTCTGCATCGGGGGCTCGGGAGAAGGGCGGAAAGGGACGGAACCGGCTGTGCAAGATTCCCGGAATCCGGGTGGATCGCAACTATTTCCAAGCCTAGATTTGCATCAAGACCAGCATGGGTCATATGATTTAGGAGCCAGCCATGACCGACCAGCATTTTTGCCTGTTCGACACCGCGATCGGCGCCTGCGGCATCGAATGGGGCCCGCGCGGCATCAACGGGATGCAGCTTCCCATGGGCAGCGAGGACAAGACCCGCGCCCGCATCCGCCAGCGCCGCGGCGACATTGCCGAGACCGAGCCGACCGCCGAGGTGCAGACCGCGATCGATCGGATCGTTGCCCTGCTCGCGGGCAAGCCCGACGATCTCACCGACATCCCGCTCGACCTCGACGGCGTGCCGGAGTTCAACCGCGGCGTCTACGACATCGCGCGCACCATCCCGCCCGGCAAGACCATGACCTATGGCGATATCGCGAAAAAGCTCGGCGGCGTCGAGCTGTCGCGCGACGTCGGCCAGGCGCTCGGGCACAACCCGTGCCCGATCGTGGTGCCCTGCCATCGCGTGCTCGCGGCCGGCAACAAGCCCGGCGGCTTTTCGGCCAGAGGCGGGGTGGAGACGAAACTGAAGATGCTCGCGATCGAAGGCGCCGTGGTCAACCACACGCCGGGTCTGTTTGATTGAGCGTGCAATGAGTTTGTAGGGTGGGCAAAGGCGCGTATGCGCCGTGCCCACCCTCTCTCCGAGGGCGTCGTCAGTAGTTGGTGGGCACGCTTCGCTTTGCCCACCCTACAAAACTCTCACACCATCTCGCACACGAACCCATTCCCCTTGCGCTTGATCTTGCCGGAGGACGGCGAGGGGAAATGCGCGGTGCAGCACAGCGTATCGGTGTCGCAATAGCGTTCGAGGAAGCTGCGCCGCGTCACCGCCGACTGCTTCGGATCGACGTCGAATTTCGGCGACAGTTCGGGATAGAGCGTCTGCAGCGGCGTGTGCATGAGGTCGCCGCCGAACACCACGTCGTCCTTGGCCTTGCCGAAGGTGAAGGCGACATGGCCGGGCGTATGGCCCGGCGTCGGCAGGATGCGGGCGTGATCGCCGAGCGAGAAATCGTTGGCGACGATCTCCGCCTTCTTCGCCTCGACCACCGGCAGCACGCTGTCGGCAAACGGCGGCACTTCGGCCTTGGCGTTCTGCTCGGTCCAGTAGTCATACTCGCCCTTGGCGAACACGTAGCGCGCCTTCGGGAAGGTCGGTACCCAGCGGCCGTTCTCCAGCCGCGTGTTCCAGCCGACATGGTCGACATGCAGATGCGTGCACATCACGAAATCGATGTCGTTGACCGAGAAGCCAGCCGCGGCCAGCCCACGCATATAGGTGTCGTCGGTCTTCATGTTCCATTTCGGGCGCAGCGGCCGCGGCTTGTCGTTGCCGATGCAGCT
This sequence comes from uncultured Alphaproteobacteria bacterium, assembly GCA_963739755.1. GTDB lineage: Bacteria > Pseudomonadota > Alphaproteobacteria > Rhizobiales > Xanthobacteraceae > Bradyrhizobium. The sequence continues at coordinate 8,949 of CAVUCB010000018.1, forward strand.
GTCGACCAGGATGGTGTGGTGCGGCGTCTTCACGACGTAGGACTGGAAGCAGAGGATCAGGGTGTCGCTGTCGTCGAGGGCGCCGGCCTTCTTCATCCATGAACGGTTTTCGGCGAGCACCTCCGGCGTCAGGTCGGGAAGCAGGTCGTGCGCCGGAAAGAACGGAGCTTCCTGCTCGACGATGCGGTGAATGGTGAGGTCGCCGACGGAAAACTTCAAGCTCATCTCATTCTCCTTCTTACGCCGCGGGTGGCACAGAGATTTTGATCGATGGCCGTTCCAGCATTTTCTGGTGGAATGTATCGAGCTTCGGATAGGCCTTGCGCCAGCCGCAATCGGCGAAGCGGAAGTCGGCATAGCCGAGCACGCAGACGAGTCCGATCTGCGCGATGGTGAGCGGACCGTTCAGCACGTCGTCGCGCTGCGTGAAGCGCGCCATGCCGGTCCAGGCGCGATTCCAGTGGTCGTCGGACCAGGCCTGCCATTGCAGCCCCTGCGGCCGCGCCATCTTCTCGTAGCGGCACAGCAGCATGGCATCGAGCATGCCTTGCAGCACCGCATGATCGGTCTTCACCTTCCAGCGCGTCGGGCCGTAATCGGGGATCAGCGAGCCGCCCGCGATCTCGTTGAGATATTCGACGATGACGTACGAATTGAGGATGACGTCGCCATTGCCCAGGATCAGCACCGGCAGCTTCTTCAGCGGCGTGATGCGCTGATATTCGTCGTTGGCCGTGCCCGGCGCCACCGTTGCCGGCACCAGCTCGATCTTGTCGATCAGGCCAAGCTCGATCGCGGCGATGCGGACCTTGCGCGCGAACGGCGAGGCCGGAGAGAAGGTGAGTTTCATGGCGTGCCCCTCAATTGTTCGAAAATAGTCCGTGCCGTCATTGCGAGCGAAGCGAAGCAATCCAGCGTGGTGCCGCGGACTGGATTGCTTCGTCGCTTGCGCTCCTCGCAATGACGGTGGTTACCGCAGCGACCTCACGCCGCGATGATCTCCTGGCGCTGCTCGCCGAGCCCGTCGATGCCGAGCGTGACGACGTCGCCGATCTTGAGGAACATCTGCGGCTTCATGCCGGCGCCGACGCCGGGCGGGGTGCCCGTGGTGATGACGTCGCCGGGCAGCAGCGTCAGGAACGTCGACACGTAGGCGATGCATTTCGCCATCGTGAAGATCATGGTCGAGGTGTTGCCGGTCTGGCGGCGCTGGCCGTTGACGTCGAGCCACAGGCCGAGCTTCTGCACGTCGGAAATCTCATCCTTGGTGACGAGCCAGGGGCCGAGCGGCCCGAAGGTGTCGTGCGACTTGCCCTTGGTCCACTGGCCGCCGCGCTCCTGCTGGAAATAGCGCTCGGAGACGTCGTTGCAGACACAGTAGCCGGCGACATGGTTGAGCGCATCGGCTTCCGAGACGTATTTGGCGCGGGTGCCGATGATGGCGGCGATCTCGACTTCCCAGTCGAGCTTGGTCGAACTCGCGCGGCTTTTCGACCGGATCGTTCGGACCGGACAGCGACGTGTTGGCCTTGAGGAAGAAGATCGGCTCCGGCGGGATCGGGTTGCCGGTTTCCTTGGCGTGGTCGACATAGTTCAGCCCGATCGCCACGAATTTGGAGATGCCGGTGACGGGGGCGCCCAGCCGCGGCTTGCCCGAGACGGCGGGCAGGGAGGCGGGGTCGATCGCGGCCAGTTTCTTCAGGGAAGCCGGGGAATAGGCCTCGCCGTCGAGATCCCCGACGTGCCCCGACAGGTCGCGCAACTGGCCGGATTTGTCGATCAGACCGGGCTTTTCCGCACCCTTATCGCCATAACGAACAAGCTTCATTTTTCATCACTCCCTTGGGAAAGCTTGGATTTTACTTGAGGTTTTACTTGGGATTTTACTTGGGACGCTTCATGGAACAGGCAGCGGGGAAATTCAACTGCCGGCAGCGCAGGGTAGGGTGGGCAAAGGCGCGTTAGCGCCGTGCCCACCATCCATCCAACCGCGGCAGCAATGGTGGGCACGCTTTCCGCCTTCGCTCTTCGAGCTTCGGCGGACAGGCCGCTTTGCCCGGCCTACGGCCCCAAAGCGATGAATTTGAACGCCTCGCCATCGCGCTTGATATGCCCGGCGTTGTAATGCCCGCCGATGACAAGCACAGGCCGGTCGGCAACGCGCGAGAACAAGTCGCGCCGCGCCACCACCGATTGTTTGGGATCGGAATCCGCGGTCGACGACCAGTCGAGATGCGCCATCTGGCAGGGATGGTGGGCGACGTCCCCCGTCAGCAGGCCCTCCTCGCCGTCGGACTGGATGTGGATGCTCATATGGCCCGGGCTGTGGCCGGGGGTCGAGATCATGCTGATCTCGTCCGTGAGCTTCGCGTCGCTTGCGATCAGCTCGGCCTTGCCGGCATCCATAATCGGCTTCACGAAATCGTTGAACACGGCGATATGCGCGGGCTCGACACTGTGATCGCGCCAATATTCATATTCGCCTCTGCCGAACACGTAGCGCGCGTTGGCAAAAGTCGGCACCCATTTGCCGCCGGCGAGCTTGGTGTTCCAGCCGACATGATCGACATGCAGATGCGTACACAGCACGGTGTCGATGGAGTCGGGCGGAAAGCCGGCCGCAGTCAGCTTTTCCAGGAACGGTTCGTTGCGGTTGTTCCAGGTCGGCACATTGCGGCCTTGCTTGTCGTTGCCGAGCCCGGTGTCGACCACGATGCGATGCTTCGGGGTCTCCACGATCAGCGAGTGGATCGACATTTTCAGCCGTCCCTCTTCGGTGGCGAAATGCGGGATCAGCCAGGGCAGCTTCCGGATTTCCTCGTTGCTCGCGAGCGGCAGGATGAAGCGCGTCGAGCCTGTGGTTTCCAGCTCGATCACCTTCGTGATTTTAACCTTGCCGACTTTCCACTGCATTCCAATATTTCCTCCTTGACGTTTCTTTGGCCCGCACCATGCGGGTTTCCGCCGTATCGCGCAATGGATCGCGTCGCGCCCGAACGCGTTGTCGGATGAACCGGGAAGGGAGAGGCCGTATGCCAGATCTCGCGATTTCAGCGGAGAAACTCGCCTTTTTGATCGAGAAGGCGCGGGAGTTCGACGTCAAGGAGATGGATACCGATCCGGATTCCGGCTCGAACGCCGCCGATGACGACGTTATTGATGTGCTGGAAGATGACGGGACCGATCCCGTTGCAGCCGAGCTCGGCAGCTTCATCAGCACCCTGAATGAGGACGAGCAGATCGATCTCGTCGCGCTGATGTGGCTCGGCCGCGGCGATGGCACCATCGACGAATGGGACGAACTGCGCGGCCGCGCCGTCGAAGCCCGCGGCGAATACAGCAATGCGCGCTCGGAGACAGCGCGCTATTTGCTGGGTGAGCCGATGCTCGGCGATTTTCTGGCCGACGGCCTTGACGCGTTCGGCATCGATTGGACGGACGAGCAGACCGCTGCCGATTCGTCCAGCCCGAGCCAGCGGAGCGAGGACCACGCTTCCGCGGTTGATCCGTTTATCGCGCGCAATCGACGATGACGGTGCCGAGCTTGTCGCCTTTCTCGACCGTCATATGCGCCTGTGCGGTGTCGGACAGCGCATATTGCCCGGCGATGTTGTGCAGCCGCCTGCCCGCCGCGAGCCATTTGCTGATGTCGGCTTGCGCGGCCGAGAGCAGCGGCCAGGGCAGCGCGAACAGCACGAGCCCGCGCAGGTTGACGCATTTCTCCATCAGCTCGCGCATCGGCACCACCGGCGTTCGGTTGCCCTGGGTGGCATAGACCGCAATGGTCGAGTTCATCGCCATCAGCTTTGGCGTGGTTGCGACATTGCCGCCGAAATCGACATCGACCACATGATCGACCCCGCGCTTGCCGGTGAAGGCCAGCGCCTGCGCGACGACGTCTTCCGTCCTGTAGTTCACCACGAGATCGGCGCCGGCAAGCCGCGCCTGCTCGCCCTTCGCCGCCGAGCTCACGGTCGCGATTACCTTGGCGCCGCCCCATTTCGCGAGCTGCACGGCGTAATGCCCGACCGCGCCGGCTCCTCCCGTGACCAGCACGGTCTTGCCCGCGATCGGTCCGTCCGCGAACAGAGAGCACCACGCGGTCATCGCGGGGATGCCGAGGGTTGCACCTTCCGCGAACGAGAGCTGATCCGGCAGCGGCGTCACCAGCGGCTCGGCGAGCGCGATATATTCCGCCGCGGTGCCGAGCGCGCGGCCGTTGCGCTGGCCGTTGAACAGCCAGACGCGCTGACCAACCTTCAGCCGGGTCACGCCGTCACCGACCTGGTCGATGATCCCGGCGCCGTCGCTGTTCGGAATCACGAGTGGAAATTCCAGCCCGCGATAATTGCCGGCGCGGCGGCCGACATCGGCCGGATTGACGCCGGACGCCTCCAGCCGGACGCGCACTTCGCCCGGAGCCGCGACCGGCGTAGGCCTCTCACCATAGGTGAGAACCTCCGCCGCCGGCCCGCAACGCTCGTACCAGACCGCCCTCACAGCGTACCCGGGAAGGCGCCGCCGTCGAGCACGATGTTTTGCCCGGTGACGAAGCCGGCCTTCGCCCCGCACAGGAAGGCGCAGAACAGGCCGAACTCCTCGGGGTCGCCGACGCGACCGGCCGGGTTGCTCTTGCCGCGCGAAGCGATCAGCTGATCGACCGAAATGCCCTGCCTCTCCGCTTCGGCGACCGCGACCGGCCCGCGCAGCCGGTCGGTGTCGAACGGGCCGGGCAGCAGCCCGTTGATGGTGACGTTGTTGATGATGGTCTTGCGCGACAGGCCGGCGATGAAGCCGGTGAGGCCGGCGCGGGCTCCGTTGGAAAGGCCCAGCACCTCGATCGGCGCCTTCACGGCGGCCGAGGTGATGTTGACGATGCGGCCGAACTTGCGCGCCATCATGCCGTCCACCGTCGCCTTGATCAGCTCGATCGGGGTCAGCATGTTGGCGTCGATCGCCTTGATCCAGTCGTCGCGGGTCCAGTTGCGGAAGTCGCCGGGCGGCGGGCCGCCGGCATTGTTGACGAGAATGTCGGGCTCCGGGCAGGCCTTCAGCACATCCGCGCGGCCGGCCGGCGTCGTGATATCGCCGACGATCTCGGTGACGGTGACGCCGGGGTTGTTTTTCCGGATTTCATCGGCCGTCTTCTTCAGCGCTTCCGCGCCGCGCGCGGTCATCGTGACATGCACGCCCTCATTGGCGAGCGCGATTGCGCAGGCGCGTCCCAAACCCTTGCTCGATGCGCAGACGATGGCGCGGCGGCCCTTGATGCCCAGATCCACTGTTTCACTCCCGTATTCGCGGATGGTTTTGCAGGCGGACTTTAGCCAGCCTCGTCGGCTTTGGTAAGGGCGGGCGTATCACCAAAATGCATAACAGGGCGCGTGGGCGCCGCTGCTATTTCAGGTGGTCGATGGCTGCGACGGCTTCGGGCGGCAGCGAGCGGAAACCTCTTTTGCCGGCTTGCGAGAACAGCGGCCGGAGCTGCGACCCCACGAGGAACGCAGGTTCGCGACCGGGCGGGATGATGCGGTCGAATATCAGCACGAGCGAGGTCGCGACCAGACCGACGCGGAGCGCGCCGAGCGCCGCGCCGCCGAGCCTGTCAGCAATGCCGGGATCGTCCCCGATGGCCTCGTCCACCATCATGCGCGCGAGCTTGCCGAGCGCCATGCCAATGACGAAGAACGCGCCGAGGAAGAACCCCGCATTGTGCGGAAGCGGAGAGGCGGAGCCCTCGTCGAGCGGCGGAACGTAGGACATCACCCACACCGCGAGCGGCATCGCAACCAGATAGGCGAGAATGGTGAGGGCGCTGCGCAGCAGACCGGTACTGAAACCGCCGACCACGGCAACAGCCAGTCCGATGAAGACAGCGAGATCGAATGTGTTCATGCCGGTCATTCCCTGCGTGTTCGCTGTAGCCGCAGGTCGTCAACGAACCGGATTGGCGATCGATAAAATTGTCAGCTTCCGCGCGCCATTGTTAAGCTTCGGCTCGTCGTCCCGGACAAGCGAGCGTAGCGAGCGCGATCCGGGACCCATAACCACAGGCCCACCTTGTCATGCTCGCTGAAGCTCCAGCGTTCTCAGACAATGAACGGCGGTGGTTATGGGTCCCTGCTTTCGCAGGGACGACACTTGTAATTGGAGCGGGCACCTAAGCCCGCATCTCCGCCTTGATCATGTCCGCGGCCTTCTCGCCGATCATGATGGTCGGCGCGTTGGTGTTGCCGCCGATCAGGGTCGGCATGATCGAGGCGTCGACCACGCGCAGGCCTTCGAGGCCGTGCACTTTCAGCTTCGGATCGACCACGGCGCATCGCATCATTGCCCATCCTGCAGGTGCCGACGGGGTGATAGACCGTATCGACCCGCGCGCGCAGCAGCTTCCTGATGTCGTCGTCGGTCTTCACGTCTGCCGTGAACATGTCCTTCGTCTGCAGCGCGCGCAGCGCAGGCGTCTCCATCAGCCGCCGCGTGGTCTTGAAGCCCGCGACCATGGCTTCGAGATCGGCGTCCTCGCCCAGGAAATTCGGATCGATGCGTGGTGCGGCGAGCGGATCGGCGGAGCCGAGGCTCACGCTGCCGCGGCTCTTCGGCCTGAGCAGGCAGACGTGGCAGGAGAAGCCGGTGCCGCGATGGCGCTTGCGGCCGTGGTCGTCGACCATCGCCATGCCGAAATGCAGCTGGATGTCGGGGACGTCGAGATCGGGCCGCGTCTTCAGGAAGCCGCCGCATTCGGCGAAATTGGTGGTCATCGGCCCGCGCCGCTCCCGGCGATATTGCGCGATGCCGCGGAACAGCCGCGGCAGGCCCTTCCAGCGACGTGCCGAAGAAGTTCGGGTTGTCGGACATGTAGCCGAAGACGAAATCCGGATGGTCCTGCAGGTTCTGTCCGACGCCCGGCAGGTGATGCACGCTGGCAATGCCGTGTTGCGCCAGTCAGCGCTGTCGCCGACGCCCGACAGCATGCAGCAATTGCGGCGACTGGAACGCGCCGGAGGCCAGGATCACCTCGCGCCGCGCGCGGATCGTCTTTGTCTCCTTGCCCTGCACATATTCGACGCCGACCGCGCGCTTGCCCTCGAACAGGATGTTCGTGGCGCGTGCGCCAACGTCTCGACGCGGAGATTGGTGCGGTTGTCCATATGCGGATGCACATAGGCGCGCGCCGCGCTCCAGCGCTCGCCGTTCTTCTGCGTCACCTGGTAGATGCCGAGCCCTTCATGGTCCTCGGCGTTGAAATCCTCGCGGATGCGGAATTGCGCTTCTCGCGCGCGCCTGCAGGAAGGTCTGCTGCACCGGATTGTCCGGTGCGCAGCCTGTTGACGTGCAGCGGGCCCGCCCTTGCCGTGATACTCGCCGTCGAAATCGGCATTGTTCTCCGAGCGCTTGAAGTAGGGCAGCACGTCGGCATAGCCCCAGCCGGTGTTGCCGAGCGAGGCCCAGTGGTCGTAGTCCGCAGCGGTGGCCGCGGATATAGACCATGGCGTTGATCGCCGAAGAGCCGCCGAGCCCCTTGCCGCGCGGCTGATAGCCGATGCGGCCGTTCAGGCCCTTCTGCGGCACGGTGTCGAACGCCCAGTTGTTGACCTTGCCCGCGACCATCAGGATCAGCGCGAACGGCGTCGTCACCACCCAATTGTCGTTGCTGCCGCCGGCATCGAGCAGCGCCACCGAGGTCGCGGATCCTCCGACAGCCGTCCCGCCACCGCGCAGCCGCCCGAGCCCGCGCCCACCACCACGAAATCGAATACATCACTCACGGGTGAGTCCCCCCAGCTGTTTTTGTTTTTCGTCATGGGTGGGCGAAGGCGCGTCAGCGCCGTGCCCACCATCATCACCGCGGTGGGCACGCTTGGCTTTGCCCACCCGCTACGGTTCGCATCGCGGCTGTCGCTACGACATAAACCGCAGCATCTTCTCCAGCCGCGCGATCTTGCCGCCATAGGGCGGATAGAGATCGGCGAGGCGATTGAGCGCCGAGCGGAAGAACACCGGCTTCAGCTTGCTCAGATTGTTGAACCCCCATTCGCCGTGATAGGCGCCGGTGCCGGACGCGCCGACGCCGCCCATCGGCTGGTTGACCTGCGTGAAATGGAACAGGCAGTCATTGACGGTGACGCCGCCGGAGACGGTGCGCGTCAGCACCTCGTCGCGCGCGGCGTTGTTGCGGCCGAACCAGTACAGCGCAAGCGGCCGGTCGCCCCTGTTGATGAAGGCGATCGGCTCCTTCTCGTCGCTTGATAGCCGAGCACAGGCAGGACCGGCCCAAAGATCTCCTCCTGCATCAGGCCCATCTCGGCCGTCGCGCCGACCACCAGCGTCGGCGGGAATTTGCGCTGCGCCTTCCAGTTCGGATCGTCCGGCCTTCGCCCATTGCAGGATCTTCGCGCCCTTCGCGGCGGCATCCGCCACCAGCGCTTCCAGCCGCGCATAATGCCGGTCGGAGATGATCGAGGTGTAGTCCTTGTTGGCAGGCTCGGTGCCGAACATCCTGCGCATATGCGTGCGCACCTTCTCGGCAAAGGCCTGCACGGATTCTTCCGGCACCAGCGCGTAATCAGGCGCGATGCAGGTCTGCCCGGCATTGAGCAGTTTGGCGTAGCCGATGCGCTCGGCGGCCTCGTTGAGATCGGCGGAGCGGTCGACGATCGCGGGCGACTTGCCGCCGAGCTCGAGCGTCACCGGCGTGAGGTTGCGCCCCGCGGCTTCGGCGACGATGCGCCCGACACGCGTCGAGCCGGTGAAGATCAGATGATCGAACGGCAGCGTCGGGAAGGCTTTCGCCACCTCGTCCTCGATGCCGGTGACGAGCAGCTCGGTCGCGTCGAATTTTTGCGCGATCACTTCCTTCAGCAGCGCGGAGAAATGCGGCGTCAGCTCGGCCGGCTTGATCATCACCCGGTTGCCGGCGGCGATCGCGCCGATCGCGGGCGCGAGCGTCAGCTGCAGCGGATAATTCCAGGGCGCGATGATGCCGACCACGCCGAGCGGCTGCGGGATCAGCCGGTTTTTCGCGGGCAGGAATTGCAGCGCGGTCGCGATGCGCCGCGGCGCCATCCATTTCTTCAGGTGTTTGTCGCGTGCTTGATCTCGACATAGAGGAACAGCGTCTCGGCGATGGTGGTCTCGACCGAGGAGCGGTGGCCGAAATCGGCCGAGATCGCCTGCTCGAACCGGGCCTCGTTGGCCTCGATCACGGCGCGCAGCCGCCGCAGGCGGTCGATCCGCACCTCGCAAGCAGGGCGAGGGATCGGCACGCGAGGCGTCGAACTGGGCGTGGAAGGCGTCGTCCAGGGCGGAGAGGGCAGGGCTTTTCAGCGGCTGGTCCATGGCATTTCCCCGTTTGCTGGCTGGCCTTGAGCGCGATGGCCTCCGCGCGAAGTCGGATTGCGCGGTTTTCCGAGAAGATCTATGCGCCATTCTACGATTTCCGCAAGGCTGGCCCTTTGCAGAACTTCTGGCAAGAGTGCGCCGTTTCGAGCGGATTTCGCCCCATTTCACCTGTCATAAAATCGAAAAAACCGCCCGCTAAGACCCTTTCCAAAGCGGGTCGCGCGTTGGTACATACCGCCCGCACCCGCCGGCTTTTGGCCCCGGGGTGCCTTCTCAGGAAGCCTTTGGGACGGGAGATCGGCGCGGCTGACCGCGTTGGCTCAACCCCGTTTCTCCGGGATTTTCTCTCAAGGCGCGCAACGGCTTATCGCGGGGTGGAGCAGCCCGGTAGCTCGTCAGGCTCATAACCTGAAGGTCGCAAGTTCAAATCTTGCCCCCGCAACCAAGACGACGCAAAGGACCCAGCAATCCCCGGGATTGCCGGGGCCTTGTTCCCGTAAAGGCCCGCTTGCGTAAAATCGGCTGCACGGTATCCGTACGCTCGTTCCTAAACGCCGGTCTCACAGTCAAAAGATCCAGAAGAGGCGCCGAGATGTCCCATACCTACCGGTTGGACGATGCCGTCCTTCATCGCAGCCAGGGCCCGCAAGGACGGGCGCAGGTCGAAGAGCCAAGGGTTTACACCATCGTTCGGTGCCTGCCCATCGAGGCAGACGGACGCCTCAGATATCGCATCAAGTGCGACAAGATCGAGCGCGTCGTGACCGAAGACGAGCTTTCGTATTGTCAGTGAACTGCGGCAGCCTGAGTGAACAGAGCCGCCTTTCTGGGGGGCAGCGAGGTCAGCTCGTCAGGCTCATACACCCGGGGTCGCGAGTTCAAATCTTGCCCGCAACCGTCAGCTCCTGGCGTTCTACCACTAGTAGCATAACGAACGAGAACACCACCAGAGTTTGCGTTGTCGGCCCGGCTGCGGGACAAAATAAAACCCCTGCGTCGTCGGATTTAGGTCGTATTGCGACCCAGGTCGGAGCCAAAGGTCGTGCGCCGGGCGGGGCATAACACGGGGGAATTCCGTGTCCAGCCATTTGCGATCTGGCGTTCGCCGCGTTTTTCGTGGTCGCAGGTTTCTCGACGCCTGCGTTTTCGAATGCCTTCACCGATTTGTTCACACCCAATGCCGCTCCCGAGCAATCGACTGCGGCGGCCGCTCCCGCGAAAGAGGAGTGCTTGCCGCAACCCGGCAAGTCGACAGCTGCCGGCCAGCACTGGGTCTATCGTTATCGATGGCCAGCGCAAATGCTGGTTCCAGGCCGCGGAAGAAACGGCGCGCTCGCGAGGAAGCCGGTTCGTCATCGCGTCGCGAGGCGGAGCGTCACCGCTCCGGAGGAGGACAAGTCCGCTCCGCGCAAGCAGGAGGATGTCGAGGATGCGCGTGCGGAGATGGTGAACTCCGCGCCAGCGGAAACGCCCCAGCCGGCGCCCAGAGCCAAAGCTCACGATGGTCCGCACCGTTCCCGTCCGGGTGGCGGATGCCGCGGCGCTGGTCCCGCCGGCTCCCGTCTCGTCGGGCCCGTCCTCAACAAGCCTGGCGCCGACCAGCTCGCGCCCGATCAGCCGGCGCCGCGCCGGGTCGATGTGGAAGCAGCTTCTGGCGGAAGCGCCGGCTGCGAGCAGCGAGGTTGCCACCGCACCTCCGGCAACGCCGATTGCCGCTCCCGGCGCGAACACGGAGGGCGGCGAACACGGGATGACATCAGGGCTCGGCGTGCTGCTGATGGTGCTGGGGGGCGCCGCCCTGCTGGCCGCGAGTCGCCCGCTTCGGCGGCCCTTGTGGCCGATGCGATTTTGGAGCTCCAGGACGGAGCTCCCGGTCGCCACATACGACGGCCGGAGCGATCCCTCCTTCGGCGAGGGCGTCCCATCAGCCAGCGCCGGGCGAGACGAGCATGCAGGCGACGACCCGCAAAGCGGGGCAACGCCGGTACATACCGTCCGCGACCGCCGGACCGTGGCCCCCGCCGTGCCTTCGCAGGAATCTCTTTGGGACGAGGGGATCGGCGCGCTTGCCGCGTTGGCCAGCCCCGTTACGCCGGAGGTTTTCCCCGCAAGGCGCGCGATGGCTTATCGCGGGGTGGAGCAGCGAGGTCGCTCGTCAGGCTCATAGCCCCGGGGTCGCAAGTTCAAATCTTGCCCCCGCAACCAAGACGACCGCAAATAACCCAGCAATCCCGGGGATTGCTGGGTTATTTCCTGCAAATCGGCTGTTGTTGCTGTGAAGCCGACTTGCACAAAATCAGCGGCGCCGTTCGCCCGTCCCAAATCGCCGTTTCGCAGTTAAACGATCCAAGGCACGATCCAAGAGAGGCGCCGAAATGTCACATACCTACCGGTTAGACGATGCCGTCCTTCATCGCGGTCAAGGTCCGCAGGGACGCGTGCAGATCGAAGAGCCAAGGGTTTACACCATCGTTCGATGCTTACCCATCGAGGCAGACGGACGTCTTAGATATCGCATCAAGTCCGACAAGATCGAGCGTGTCGTGACGGAAGACGAGCTTTCGTATTGTCAGTAACGTATTGTCAGTGACCTGCCGCAGCTCCGGTGAAATCCGATATTCATCGCCGATAGTGCGGTAGCGCCAACTCGAAGCGCCATGGATCACTGAGGCTTCCGCGCCCGCTTCCAGTTCAGGAACTCCTGGAATAGCGCCTCGTCCTGTGGACGCGGTTCTGACGCGAGCGCGGTGCCGGAAACGCGTTGTGCATTGACATACGTCTCAAACCGCTGACGTTCGAGGGTCGCTGTGCTGAAATGGTCGTTGAGCCACTTCTGTGCGGGTTCCAGCCGCTTCCATCCCTCGATGTTGGTGTTGAGATTCACCTCGCGCCATTTTGGGTGATGCGGCGGCCCTTGAAACTCCGAAATCCTTGAAAAGAAGGCGTTAACGAACGTCTCGACCCGATGATACCGCTCGTTGTCTTTCGGCCAATTGTATGCGATCAGCACGGCCCCGTCGGCAATGGTCTTGATCGATTGACCCTCCGGAATCATGTCCGGGTAGTCTTCGTGGGTCAGCTCCGCAGGCAGGAAGTCGGCCGACAACGCCGAACTGTAGGGAATCGGCAGAAAGGCAAGGCCGTCGGCGCGTGTGAATCGCGATATCGACTGGGCCGGCTTGCCGGCAACGAGCACGGTCGCCGCGATCTCCCCGCTCTTCAGCTTCAGGAGCGCCTGGGATTGGACCATGTTGACTTCCTCGATCTGGAGGTCCAGTCGCTGGAATACGTCGCGCATGGAATGGTTGGTGCCGCTGCCGACTTCGTCGAGATTGACCTTCTGCCCGCGCAACTGCTCGATCGAGGTAATGCCGGATCGGACAACCAGGTGAGCCTCCAGGTTGAACAGCTTGGTGACAATGGCGATCTTGTCGTCGTCCGGGACACCAAGGATTTGGTTCGATCGGCGGAAATGGTTCAGAATACTTGTTTGCGTGAGACCGATATCAATGCCCTTGAGGCCACGCACGTCGCGAATGTTCTGCGGGCCGCCTATTCCGACGACCGGCAGTACCCGCAAGTTTTCTCCGTCATTGAGGACCGCTGCCAGATCGTACGCCACCTGCAGATAAGTCGCATCTGAACCGGGGCTGCCGGAGATGATTGAAACCGTGTTTTGATTGGGTTGTTCGCTCTTGTAGATGCCGACGCCGACGAAATATTCGCCCATGCGCTCGATCCAGGACGATTTGTCATCGACCGTGTTGGTTTTTGGATTTCGCCAGCGGAAATCGCTCCAGCCCTGATAGGGCGCCGTGGTGGCGATCCGCATGAAGTCCTGGGTCGTGAACTTGCCGTTCTGATCCCTCATGTCGTGCAGGTTCTTGCCGCGGATTCCAGGCCAGGCGCCGTTGGCGACATGCAGGTTGCCGTCGATCGTGTGCACGAAGGGATAGAGGTCGCGATCGTTGAACTGACCGGCGTTGATGGCGGCGAAGGTCGCTTCCGGTCCCGCCTTCTTGAACTTCTCCTGCACCTTTTTCACCAGTGCGACGGCTTCGTCGCGGGTGCCGAATTGACCTGCGTTTGCGGTGAAGGCTGACGCGGTAAGCACCACGATGGTCAATAACGCAACAAAAACACGAAACATGGTCGCGATCCCTCCATATCGCTGAAGCGATGATTCCGCTGGGAGAGCGATATGCAATTCGAAGCCCTCTAGCGTGCATAAAGTGGATCGCGGGTTGGGGCAAGTTGAAGGCTGAAATCGGACGACATGCGTCCATAAATCGGTCTAGAGCATGATCCGGAAAAGTGAGAACCGGTTTTCCGAAAAGATCATGCTCAAACAAAAAGATAGAACGGGATGACGATTCGAAGATAAGTCAGCCCGTTCTAGTCTCAGGCGGCTTGCGCCTTCGGCGAGGCCGGTCTTACACGCTCTCCAGCGCAAACTCGAAGGTCGGCGCGGCCGCTGCGTTGATTCACCTCCGTTTCGCCCCTGATTTCCTTCAAGGCGTGCAATGGCCACAGTCACTGCCGGCCCCACGCCTCAAAATCCTTCTCGGTTGCCTCGCGCGCCGCGCGGGCGGCGTCGTGCAGCCAGCGTGAGCCGCGGGCTTTCAGGTCCGTGGCGATCGGCTTGCTGGCGTCGGGTGTTGCGGCATGGATGGAGGCGAGGTCGCTCCCCATCGCGCGCAACAGTTCGAGCTTGAGGTCTGCGCCGGAGTCTTGTCCAGTTCGATCTTTCGCGAGTCGGCCGAGAGCCGCCGGAAGACGAAATCCCTGTCATCGGCATCCCGGTCGACGTGCAGGAACGGATCGGGCGCGCGATAGGCGCCGGTCGAAAGCTCGAGATATTTGTGCTGCCGCGGTGTCGTTCCATGCGCCCAATTCCAGGCCGAAGGCACCAGCGCCTTCGCCTCGCGCACCACGCGGCCGCCGCGCCAGGTCGCGACGACAACGAAACGGGGACGTCCCAGGCTGCCGCCGCCCGCCACGCGGCTGAAGAACGCCGCGTCCTCGGCTGTTTTGCCGGGAAGGCTCCCGACCAGCAGCTTCCGGATCGCGGGCGGGGGATCGGCGGTCGTCAATTTGTCGACGTCGTTCCAGAACTTGTGGCGGGACTCGTCGGAGCATTTGACATAATCGCGGATCCATATCTCCTGCTCATCCAGCAGTGCAGGCCCCGGCTCTCTGAGACCGCGGTGATAACCCTCCAGGATCGCGTCCGCCGGGTCGCCGCCGTCGATCTTCATCTTCGCGAGCTCGACGCTTGCCGTGAGCCGGACCAGATCGAAGGCGTAGGGCATGACCGCCGCTTCGTCGAAATCGTTCACGCCCCATACCCAGCGCCCGTCGTCGTCGCGCCACGTCCCGAAATTCTCCAGATGAATATCGCCGACGCAGAGCGCGGACGGCGCGTCAACCAGCTCCGGGCAGATCTTCTCGATGCGCCGCGCCCAGCGATAATAGGTCGCACGCAGGAAGACGAAGGGATTCTTGCGCATCTTTTCGTGCTTGTGGGCGAGGTCCTTTTCGACCACCTTGCACTGGCTATGAAGCCAGCTTTCGAAGGCCTCGGTATCTTCGAGAATGGACAATCGATAACTCCGTTGGCCCCTGCGCTGATTTTTCTGTCTGCGCGGCCAGGGCCTGCTAGGTGCCGGCGCGCGTGATCAAGGTCGTGAAAGCCCGCCGGAAATGCAAACTAAAATAAATGCAATCTGGGCGATAGCCTATATCAATGCGAGACGGTCAACCTGGCGTTGCGGGCCGTAACGAAACAACGCCCGGAAAAGGAAGCGGTCAGTCGGCCCAAAAGCAGCTGGCCAGTCTTCGGCCGGATGGGTAACACGGTTCGGTCGAAGACGACCAACAGCGAGGATGCCCATGAGTCTGCCGCCAGCCGCCCCGGACGATCTCGCCGCCGTCAAGGCCTGGTTTCGCGAACTCGCCGAGCATGTGCGCGCGGTCGATTTCGCGGCGGCGCGCCATCTCTTCGCCGAGGATTTCATCGCGTTCGGCACCTTCACCGACTTCATGATCGGGCGCGAGCTCGCCGAAGACAATCAGTGGCGCAATGTCTGGCCCACCATCGACGGTTTCACCTGGCGGCTCGACGATGCGAAGGCGCTGGTCTCGCCGGACCGGCTGTTTGCGGTCGGGCTCGCGGTGTGGGATTCGACGGGCTACGAAGGCGACGGCAAACCCTTCGACCGCAAGGGCCGCGCCACCGTGTCCTTCACCCGCGCGAAGACTGGCGATCCCTGGGTCGCGACGCATACGCACATGTCGCTGTTCCGCGGCACGCCCGATGTCTCGCATGGGAAGAAGGCGGCGAAGAGCTGATCACAAGATCAAGCCTTGGCATTCCGCGCAGCCATGGTCCGGAACGTGATCGACGTACGCGGCGCCTCGACCGGCGGAATGCTGTGCTCCCATTCCTGACGCGCGGGGCCGGCCATCAGGTAGATCGAGCGCGGCGCGGCGTCGAGTGTGAGGCGCTCCCATCCGTCCGCCTTCTTGCGCCGGAAGCGGAATTTGCACGCTGAGCCCAGCGACAGCCCGAACACCCGGTCATAATGCGGCTTGTCGCGATGCCAGCCGATGCCGACGCCGGTCGCATACTCGGTGCACAGCACCTGGCCGATGCGCGTTCCCGCGCCGCAAAAGGCTTCGACCTCGGCGATCACATCGCGCAGCCATGGCGGAATGGGCTCGGCTTCCTGCAGGCGCTGCAGGCTGTAATCGTAGCGAAAGCCGAACGACGCGACGCGGCGCTTGCCCTCGAACGCGCCGAACTGGAACGGCTTTAGCGGCAGTTCCGCGACGCGCGCGATCAGCTGCTGCTCAAGGCGAGCGGAGATGAATTCTTGGCTGTAGCGAAGCCCTTGCGGGAGGCGGGACGGCGCTTCGAAAAGCGCGAGTTGCGCGGTCAATCAAGCGATCTTTCGACAGCAATACGGGATCAGACCGATATAGGCCGTGGCGGCACGAAAAGAAGACCTGCCGCCACCCGCCGCCCCGCGCGGGGACGCGCTGTCGAAAAGTGCTCGGGCTACTCGTAATAGCGCGAGCGCCGCGTCGGGCGGGGCTGCGGCCGCATCATCAAGGCGAGCGCGAAGCCTATGCCCGCCGCGATCAACAGCGAGCCGAGCGGATTATCCCGCACCGCCTTGGCGACGGCGTCCGAACCGGGGCCCCTGGCATAGCTGATTGCGTCGTCGGCGGCGTCGCGCGCGGCGTCCTTGGCCTGGCCATACAGGTTCTGCACCTTGCCCGCCGCCTCGCGAACGCGCCCTGCGGCCTCTGTGTCGGCATCGCCGGCCATATCACCAACGGCGCCTTCCACCTTGCCGGCCATATCCTTCGCCGATCCCACGATCCGATCCTTGTCCATGGCGTCAAACTCCGTTCGGCGAAATGCCTGAACGCTAACGGGTCAGCGCGCCGCTTGTTCCTGCGCGTTCGCTGCGATCGCGACGCAGGGGGCACTCACGCCGGATGTCCGGCCTTGCCCGCCAAATCCACATCGATGTCGCTGCGCTTGAGCAGATAATCGAGCCCGCCGACACGATACCAGCGGTAGCCATAGCCTTCCATCAGAAGCCGGTGCCGGCCGCGTTCATCGGCATGGCTGTGGTCCTCGCTCAAGAGGTTGACCAGCAGTTTTCCGGCATCGCCGGCAAGTCCGACGGCGAAAGCGATTTCGCGCGGCTTCTCATCGAGATTGTGCACGAACAGCACCGAATTGTTGCGCCAGTCATAGCGGACGACCAGGATCGCCGGATCGCGCGTGTTGATGACCTTGAAATCGCCCCAGCCGACCTCGGGCACCTCCTTGCGCATGCGGATGATGCGCTCGGTCCAGTTCAGCATCGAATTGGCGTCGCGACGTTGTTTGGCGGCGTTGACGTGGTCGTAGCCGTAGGGGCCCTTGTCGATCACGGGCGTGGAGGGCTTGTCGCCCTTGGTGAAACCGGCATGCGGCTCGTTCGACCATTGCATCGGCGTGCGCGCGCAATTGCGCTCGGGCAGGGAGAGGTCGTCGCCCATCGCAAGCTCGTCGCCATAGCGCACCACCGGCGTGCCCGGCAGCGTGAACATCAGGCTGTAGGCGAGCTCGATGCGGCGCCGGTCACCGCCCAGCATCGGCGCGAGCCGCCGGCGGATGCCGCGGTCGTAGAGCTGCATGTCCTTGTTCGGGCCGAACGCTTTGAACACGGCGTCGCGCTGGGCCTTGGTCAGGCGGCCGAGATCGAGCTCGTCATGGTTGCGCAGGAACAGGCCCCATTGCGCGGTGGCGGGGCGCGGCTTGGTTGCCGTCAGCGCCTTGGCGAGCGGACGGGTGTCGGCGGAGGCCAGCGCATAGAACAGATGCTGGTTGACATGGAAGTTGAACATCATCTGCATGCGATCGCCGTCGCGGCCGAAATATTCCATGTCAGTCTCGGGCAGCACATTGGCTTCGGCGAGGATGATGGCGTCGCCCTCGCGCCATTGCAGGAATTCGCGGAAAACTCCGCAGCATGTCGTATTGCTCGACCGGCTTCTTCACCTTGGCGCCCTTGGTCGCGATCACGAACGGCACGGCGTCCATCCGAAAGCCGGAGACGCCGAGCTGGATCCAGAAGCCCATGATTTTCAGGATCTCCGCCTGCACCAGCGGGTTCGAGGTGTTGAGGTCGGGCTGGAAATCATAGAAGCGGTGGAAGTACCAGGCGCCGGCTTCCTTGTCGTGCGTCCAGGTCGATTTCTGCACGCCGGGAAACACCATGCCCTTGCCGGCATTGGCCGGCCGCTTGTCGGCCCAGACATACCAGTCGCGAAAGGCTGAATCCTTCGCGCTTCGCGCCGACTTGAACCAGGCATGTTCATTGGAGGTGTGATTGACGACGAGATCGATGATCACGCGGATGCCGCGCTGCTTGCAGCCATGAGTGAACTCGACGAAATCGCCGAGCGTGCCGTAGCGCGGATCGACGCCGTAATAGTCGGAGATGTCGTAGCCGTCGTCCTTGCCGGGCGAAGGCTGAAACGGCATCAGCCAGATCGTGGTGATGCCGAGCCCGTGCAGATAATCGAGCCTTCGCAGCAGCCCCTTGAAGTCGCCGATGCCATCGCCGTTGGCGTCCATATAGGTGCCGACGGAAAGGCAGTAGATGACACTGTTCTTGTACCAGAGATCGTCGATCATCGAGCCTTCGCTTATCGAGACGGAACACTCGATAAGCGACTGGGCGGCTCGCGGTTCCCTCGGTCAGCCTGCGGCGATGCGCGCACCACGCGCTTCCGCCGTTTCATTTGGTGCCGCTTTCAGCTTTTTGCCGCTGATCTTGCGAACCACCGTGTAGAAAGCGGGCGTGAACAGCAGGCCGAAATCCGGTCACGCCCAGCATCCCGGCGAAGACCGCCGTGCCCAGCGATTGACGCATCTCCGAGCCTGCGCCGGTGGCGACCACCAGCGGCGCGACGCCGAAGATGAACGCCAGCGACGTCATCAGGATCGGCCGCAGCCGCGTGCGCGCCGCGGTGACGGCGGCTTCGCCGGGTGTGGCGCCGGCTTCCTCGGTCTGGCGCGCGAATTCCACGATCAGGATCGCGTTCTTGGCGGCGAGCCCCACCAGCACGACAAAGCCGATCTGCGCCAGCACGTCGATCGCCATGCCGCGCCACAACAGCCCGGTCACTGAGGCGAGCAGGCACATCGGCACGATCATCACCACCGCAAGCGGCAAATTCCAGCTCTCATACTGCGCAGCAAGCACCAGGAACACGAAGAGCGCGGCCGCGCCGAACACCAGCAGCGACGAGGTGCCCGGCTGTTGCTGCTGGAAAGCGAGCTCGGTCCATTCGAAGCCGATGCCGGGCGGCAGCATCTCGCGCGCCAGCTCCTCCATGCGGTGCAGCGCGGTGCCGGTCGCTACTCCCGGCGCCGCGACGCCCATCACTTCAGCGGCGGGGAACAGATCGAAACGGGGCACGCGATAGGGCGCGTTTTCGGATTTCAGCCGGGCCACCGTGCCGACCGGCACCATCTCGCCGGAGGTATTGCGCGCCTTTAGCCGCGCGATGTCCTGCGGATCCTGGCGGAAGGAGCCGTCGGCCTGCGCGATCACCTGGTAGGTGCGGCCGAGATAATTGAAGTCGTTGACATATTGCGAGCCGAGATAGACCTGCAGCGTGTTGAAGACATCGGTCGGCGTCAGCCCGACCTTCTCGGCCTTCTCGCGGTCGATATCGGTGTAGATCGACGGCGAGCGCGTGCCGAACAAAGTGAAGACGCCGGCGAAACTCGGATCCTTGTTGGCGGCGGCGACCAGCGCCTGCGCCGCTTTCGACAGCGCCTCGGAGCCGAGACCGGCGTGATCCTGTACCATCAGCTTGAAGCCGCCGGCGTTGCCGATGCCCTGCACCGGCGGCGGCGGAATCGTCAGCACATAGGCTTCCTGGATCACCGACAGCCGCTTGCGCAGGTCGGCGAGCACGCTGGCCGCGGTTATTCCCGGCACGTTGTGGTTATAGAGCGAAGGCAAGCCGGAAAAGATCGTTCCGGCGTTGGACGCGATGGTGAAGGTAGTTGCATCGAGACCGGCAAAGGGAGCGACATGCTCGACGCCGGGCGTGGACATGATGATGTCGATCGCCTTCTTGACCACCGCCTCCGTGCGGTCGAGCGTGGCACCGGGCGGCAGTTGCACGACCGTGATGAGATAGCCCTGGTCCTGCTCCGGAATGAAGCCGGTCGGCGCGCGGGCGAACTGGAATCCGGCGAAGCCGATCAGCGCCGCATACACCACCAGGACGACGCCGGTGATCTGCACCAGCCGCCGCGTCAGCCGTCCATAGCTCGTCGACAGCCACTCAAATCCGAAATTGAAGCGGGCGAAACCGGCCTGCACCAGCCGCACGATCCACGAGCCCCGCGGCTTGTGGCCGGGCTCATGTGCCTTGAATAGCACGGCGCAGAGGGCAGGGCTCAGGGTGAGCGAGACGAAGCACGAGATCAGGGTCGACACTGCAATCGTGACGGCAAATTGCCGGAAGAACTGCCCGGTGATGCCCGACAGGAACGCCGAGGGCACGAACACCGCGCACAGCGTCAGCGCGATCGAGATCAGCGCGCCGCCGACCTCTTTCATGGTGACGTGGGCCGCCTCCTTTGGGCTCATGCCGCGCTCGAGATTGCGCTCGACATTTTCCACCACGACGATGGCGTCGTCGACGACGATGCCGACCGCGAGCACGAGGCCGAACAGCGACAGGTTGTTCAGCGATATCCCGAGCACGTAGAGGAAGGTGAAGGTGCCGACCAGCGACACCGGGATCGCGATCACGGGAATGATGGCGGCGCGCCAGCTCTGCAGGAACAGGAACACGACGCCGACCACGAGCAGGATCGCGATGAAGATGGTCTTGATCACCTCGTCGACCGATTTGCCGACAAAGATGGTGGGGTCGTAAATGACCTTGTATTGCAGGCCGGGCGGAAAGTCCTTGGCCAGCGTTTCCATGGTGTCGAGCACTTCGTGCTCGACGGCGAGCGAGTTGGCACCCGGCTGCGCAAAGATCAGGAGCGGCATGCCGGGCCCGCGGTCCATGAACGCGGTCGAGCCGTAGTCGGCAGCGCCGATCTCGACGCGGCCGACGTCGCGCAGCCGCGTCACGCGGCCCTCGCTGTCCGACTTCAGGACGATGGCGGCAAATTGTTCGGGCGCGGAAAGCCGGCCGAGCGTCTGCACGTTGATCTGGTAGGCCTGCCTGGAGGCGACCGGCGGCTGGTTCAGGATGCCCGCCGACACCTGGACGTTCTGGGCGCGCAGCGCGGCCAGCACCTCGCTCGCGTTCATGTTATGCGCGGCGACCTTGTCGGGATCGAGCCAGATGCGCATGGCATATTCGCGGCCGCCGAAGATCTGAACGTCGCCGACCCCGGGCAGGCGCGCCAGCGTGTCCTTTACATGCAGCGTCGCGTAGTTCGAGATATAGAGCGTGTCGCGCGAGCTATCGGGCGAGTAGAGATGCACCGCGAGCAGGATGTTGGGCGTCGATTTGCGCACCTGCACGCCGAGCCGCTGCACGTCGTCGGGCAACCGCGGCAGCGCGTCCTGCACGCGGTTCTGCGTCAGCATCTGCGCGACGTTGAGGTCGGTCCCGATCCGGAACGTGACGGTGACGGTGAGCTTGCCGTCGCCGGTCGACTGGCTCGACATGTAGATCATGTTCTCGACGCCGTTGATCTGCTGCTCGAGCGGCGTCGCAACCGTGCGCGACACCGTCTCGGCGGAGGCGCCGGGATAGGTCGTGGTGATCTGCACCGTCGGCGGCACGATCTCCGGATATTGCGAGATCGGCAGGATGTAGAGCGCGCCGAGCCCGATCAGCGTCAGGAACACGGAGAGCACGGTCGCAAAGATCGGCCGGTCGATGAAGCTGTGGGTCACGGGAAGCTCCTGTTTCAGCCTTTGGTTTCAGCCCTGGTCGGCATTCGCGTCGTAATGAATCGTGCCGTCCTGCGGCGCGACCTTGGTGCCGGGAATGGCGCGCACCAGACCGTCGATGACGACGCGGTCGGCCGCATCGAGGCCCGACTGGATCACCCGCAAGCCGCCGCGCAGGTCGCCGGTGGTGACGATCTTCGGCTTCACCGTGGCATCCGGCCCGACGGTCATCACCAGCCGCTGCGACTGGTCGAGCACGACGGCGGCGTCCGGCAAGAGATAGACCGGCGCCGGCGGCGCGATCGCGACGCGCAGCCGGGCGAACTGGCCCGGTGCCAGGAACAGGTCGGGGTTCGGCACGGTGGCGCGCGCGTGAATGGTGCCGCTGGAGCGATCGAGCGCATTGTCGATGAAGTCGAGCGTGCCTTCGCGACCCATGCTGTTCTCGTCGCTGAGCCCGATCAGGACCTTGTTGGCGAGCGGCCCCTTGGCGCGGGCGCGCTCGCGCGAAAACGTCAGGAAATCGGATTCGCTCATGTCGAAATCGAGGTAGAGCGGATCGAGCGAGACCAGCGTCGTCAGCAGCGTGGTCGGGCTGGTGGCGGCGCGGCTGCCGGCGACCAGGCTTCCGAGCGAAACCTGGCGCGCGCCGATGCGCCCGGTGAAGGGCGCGAGCACGTGGCAATATTCCAGATCGAGCTCGGCATCGCGCACCCGCGCCTTGGCGTCCGCGACCGCGGCCTGCGAGGCATCCTGGTCGTTGGTGCGCTGGTCGACCGTCTCCTGGGTGGCGAAATCGCTGCGCTTGAGCGATGTCGCCCGCGACAGCTGGTTGGTGGCGAGCGCCACGCGGGCGGTCGCGGTCTGCAGCGCCGCCTTCGCCTGCTCCAGCTTGATCTCGTAGGGCCGGGGATCGATGACGAACAGCAGGTCGCCCTTGTGCACGATCTGCCCGTCCTTGAAATGGATCTCGGTCAGCGTGCCGCCGACCTGGGCCCGCAGCTCGACCCGGTCGATCGCCGAGAACTGGCCGAGGAAGCCGGCCCTGACATCGAGCTCGCGCTGCAGGGGCTGGCTGACAGTGACGACCGGGGTGGGCGGCACCGCCGCCGCGGCCTGGTTGCCGCGATGGGGCGCTAGCCCAAGCCAGGCGAGGAAGAGCCCCGCCGCCACGGCGACGCCGAGCGCCGTCGCCCTCCATCGCCACCGGCGCGGCTGCGCCGCCGGTTCGTCCTGCCGTTCACGTTCAAGTTTTGCACGTTCGAGATTTGCGGGGTCGGTGATCTGATCCATGAGACTATCCGTGAGTCCTTGCCAAGCTGTCCGGAATTCGCTTGCAGCACGAACCGTGCCGCCAGCCATGCGCGCCGGCCGTTGTGGGGTGTCGCGATCTGGAGTTGTAAGAGGGTGGTGCCAGGTCGTTGTCATCGCAGAGGTGGAAAAGCCGCACGCGGGGTTGATATCTGGAGGAAGCACTCCAATATGGCTCACTGCAGATAAACTCGGGGAGGCGCCGTTCAAGGATTTTTGGAGCGATGACACCAAAAATAATTACAGGGAAGAAAGCTGAGGAGGGCAAACGCGGCCGGGGACGGCCCGCGGTGTTCGACCGCGCGGTTGCGCTGCAGGCGGCGATGAAGCTGTTCTGGGAACGCGGCTATGAGGGCACGTCGTTCGACGATTTGATTGCCGCGATGGGCATCAGCGCCTCGAGTTTCTACAATTCCTTCGGCAGCAAGGAAGCGCTCTATTGCGAGGCCACGCGCTCCTATCTGGAGTGGTCGGGCCAATGGTTCTTCGCCATCCTCAATGACCCTTCGATCGATACCAGGTCGGCCTTTGCGCGCCTGTTCGAGGCGACCGCGGAAGAGTTTACCCGCGGCGATCACCCGCTCGGCTGCATGATCTCGCTGGCCGGCACGCATTGCCCGCCGGGCATGAGCAACATCCGCGACATGATGGCCGAGCATCGCGCCTTTTCGGAAAGCGCGATGGCCGCACGCATCAAGAAAGGCATGGCGGCTGGCGACGTGCCTGAGGCCACCGACTGCGACATGCTGGCCGCCTATTACAGCGCCGTGGCGCGCGGCCTTGCGGTGCAGGCGCGGGACGGGGCTTCGCGAAAGAAGCTGGCCGAGATCGGGCGGCTGGCGATGAGTGCGTGGCCGGCGGGGAAGAGTTCACGGTCGTAAAATCGCTGCTCCGATCTGCGTGCGCAGATGCCGAGCAGCGCTCTTACCCTTCTCCCCTTGTGGGAGAAGGTGGCGCGGACGAAAGTCCGCGACGGATGAGGGGTCTGCATCCGCGCGCACAACTCAACCTCTTTAGTGGAGTGACCGTCATCACAGAACATTGAAGAAGCCGCACCTAGCCTGGCGTCGACAAATGAGGGGGCCGTCTGCCTTCCGACCAAGGAGAGGTCAAATGCGCATCACCAGGATCGTGCTCGCCGTCGCCTTCGCCGCATTCGCCGTAGCTTCCTGGGCGAAATACGAAGGGTCCTCCAGGCCCAAGCTCACCTTCGCCGAGCGCTGGGCGCCCGTGGACGCAGCGTCGCATTCGGGCGAGTTTCGGCAGCAGTAATGCCGGGCGCGCTGCGGCAGTTTTCCGCAACATCAATACGCACTTCATCTGCTAACGCCAGATATTCAACTCGCCCTCGGCGACGCCCCGGGCCATCAACGGCGCCCCGCGTCCATTTCGGCCCGCTCCACCGCATCGATGACCACGCAAGCAGTCCCGGCCGTCCGATGCGTGCGTTTGCCGGCGGCGGTCAGCCAGTCATAATGCTCGGCCGACATCAGCACGAACTCGCGTCGGCTATGCCGCGTGATCGCGACGGGTTCCCGCCGAGCCTGATGCTGGGCCTCGCTGAATCTGCGCTGGAGTTCCGATACGGGGATCTGGACCATGGTGGCTGTCTCCAATTTGGAGATTGGCGCGATACGAGGTTCACGTCTCATCGCTCTCCCTTCGGCGCTACGCCAGATAGGCACTATGTTTTTGTTTCGCTCCAATCAAGAAAAACGCCGGTCGACAGCTTCCTACCCGACGCCGCTCGTTTCAAATGGCCAACTCGAATTAATGCCTTTGCCTCGCGAGGCATTTTAGGTCGGCACGTATCTTCCTGCGCTCGTTACTGCGCTCATGATGGGTGTGCATTAGCGCTCACGATATACACTTCATGCGTTTGCTGTTTATAATCGCAACCATAGCGCTACTGAGTTGCAGGCCAGTTGCAATGAAGTCGTTCATATGCCCTCAGATACTGTCTCCGCTCCCACTATCCGCAGGCTTTCGATCCAGAGGTTTCGCTCTATCAAGTCGATGACCTGGCTGCCCGCCTCGGGACTAAATCTCATTCTTGGAGGTGGGGATGTCGGCAAAACAACTATTCTCGATGCTATCGCACTTCTGCTGAGTCCCACTAATCCAAGCGTCGTGCCCGACACGGATTACTACGATCGTCAGGAGGAAAACGGCTTCATTATCGACGCGGTCATTTCGCTACCCGACGACAGCAAGATCAATAATCTGCTGAAGGCTGCATGGCCCTGGGATTGGGATGGCGAGACGCCGATCGTCCCCAACATCGACGGAGACGGTACCCAAGCGCACAATGAGCCGGTCTACTGGCTGCAGGTAACAGGCACCCCTGAACTCGACCTCGTCTATGAAATAAAGCAGCCAGATGGCACCTCCGAAAGCATGCCATTGGCGCTGCGACGCCAATTAGGCCCGGTCCGTTTGAGCAGCGATGATCGCAACGACCGCGACTTGCGTTTTGTTCAGGGCTCTGCGTTGGACCGTTTGCTGTCTGGCAAGACACTGAGATCCAGGCTAAGCAGCAAGCTCGCAGAAACGAATGTCATTGATGCTCTCAATGACGATAGCAAGACCGCGCTCTCCACGCTAAGCGACGCCTTTGCTACGAGATCGCTGCCAACAGACCTCGACCTTTCGATAACAGGCGCTCCCGGCATCTCGGTCATGGCCCTCATTGGATTGACGGCTCAGCGCGATGGCGTGCAATTACCCCTTAGCAGCTGGGGAGCCGGAACCCGTCGCTTGTCCGCCTTAGCCATAGCCGAGCAAACTCAAGGCGCGACGCCCGTCACGTTGGTAGATGAAATCGAGCGTGGCCTGGAGCCTTATCGACAGCGTGTCCTGATAGGAAAGCTCGGATCAAACAAGGCGCAGGCATTCGTTACCACGCATAGTGCCGCTGCAATATCTGCGGCAGCAAACTCAACGCTCTGGTACGTCGATCATGCGGGTCACATCGGTAAACTTGATGGAGCTAAAGTCGCGCAGCAACGAGTGCGTGACCCTGAGGCTTTCTTATCCAGACTTGCCATTGTATGCGAGGGCGTCACCGAAGTTGGATTCGCCATCACGTTGTTGCTCGCGGCCCTTGGAAGTCCACTGGAGCAAGCAGGCATTCGTATTGTTGATGGCGGCGGACACGAAACGACACTGGGATTGCTTGAAGCGCTGGCAGAAGGCGGCCTGAGTTTTGGTGGATTCGCTGACGATGAGGATGGCAAGCACCCGACGCGGTGGAAGAAGTTGGAAGAGGGACTTGGGAAATTGCTCTTTCGTTGGCAGACCGGCTGTTTGGAAGAAAACATTATAAAGCTAGTTCCGGAAGCCGAGCTTGAGGCATTCATCCAGGATCCAGCAGGCGAAAGAACAGGGAGGCGGTTCCGGAGCTTGCAAGAGCGTCTAGGCGCCGAAAGCAAGGAGTTTGCAGTTCTCCGGGAGAAAGCTGGAGCGAACCTGCGGCAGCTCATCATCGACGCAGCGACAGGGACGGTCCCGGACGGCAAGGAAGGCGAAAAGAAGCATTTCCAATCTCATTCGCAGGATTGGTTCAAGAGTCTTAGCGGAGGGCAGGAACTGGCGAACAAAGTGTTCACGATGGGGCTGTGGCCGAATCTCAAGGAACAGCTTCTTCCATTCGCGAATGCCGTCCGCAGGGCTGTGGCGCTTCCACAAGTCACGGATATCGCCTTGTGAGCGACGACTCCGTTCGAAAAGCACTCCGATCAGATGCTCGGCTTGTCGTAGTTGAGGCGCCTGCGGGTTGTGGGAAGACCCACCAAGGCGCCGACTATGTAGGGGAGGTCGCCGGGAAAAATCGTGAGAGGCTTCTGATCCTGACCCACACACATGCGGCGTGCTCTGTCTTTGCGGAGCGAACCCGCGGCATCGGCTCGCACGTCGAAATCAGGACGATTGACAGTCTCGTTGCACAAGTTGCCACCGCTTATCACGCTGGAATCGGTGTTACTGGCAATCCCATGATTTGGGTGCGACAACGGCCGGATGGGTACACGCAACTGGCGGGCAAGGTAGCGCGGTTGCTTCAGCAATATCCCATGATCGGTCGAGCCGTCGTTAAACGCTATCCGACCGTCATTTGCGACGAGCATCAGGAACTCCAGTGCAGACCAGCACGCGATCGCGATGTCCCTGCATGGCAGCGGCGCACGACTGCGAGTCTTCGCTGATCCTATGCAGAAAATATTCAAGGAAGCTAATCCATACTTATGGGACGGCTTGGTTGGGTCTGCCGACAAGGTTGAAGAACTTGATCATCCGCATCGGTGGGCGAGGGGTTGTCCGGAGCTTGGAAAGTGGACGCTAAAAGCCCGAGAAGCCCTTAGGAATGGCGGCAAGGTCGATCTGCGGACCGCGCCACCCAGTGTGAAGATTGTAAAAGCAACGAACATTGCTCAGAAGAATCTAGACTATCGTCTCGGACCAAATGACCGCCGTCCCATTGACGCTTTCGAGAAAAAGCAATCCTCGCTGCTCGTGCTGACGCGATACAATGAGACCGCACGTGCACTGAGAAGTTTCTTTGATCGCCGGATCTTATTGTGGGAGGGTTACACGCGCTCAGCGCTGGAGATATTCGTTCAGCAACTAGCGCGAGCTGCTGTGCCCGAAGAGGTTGCAGTAGCAATAATGAAGTTCATGGACGCGGTCGCCGTTGGCTTCAGCCCCTCTGAATTCGTGAGGCGACTAAGGGAGGAGACTGCTGACCGCTGCTCGAAGAGCACGCGAGGTAAACCGGCCATGATCAAGGAACTTGCGAAACCAGTGCTGGAGTTGCCTAATCATAAGGGGGCCGCAAGGATGCTTGCTCGGCTGTATGAGTTTTCCCAATCGGAGCCGCATTTCAGGAATGTAAAGTTAGATTGCCATCGCGAATTTTGGGATGCCATCCACCTAGGCCAATTTGAGGACCCACTAGACGGCCTAGCCGACTTGGCTCATCGGCGCGCTTACGCTCGTCCGCAGCCGCCTGATCGGGCTATTAGCACCATTCACAAGGCGAAGGGTCTTGAATGCGAGAGTGTCATCATGGTGCCATGCGACGCCAAGTCGTTTCCAGACGCGCCAGACGCCCGTTGCTTGCTATACGTCGCGCTCAGTCGGGCGAAGAACGAATTGATGCTTGTCATTTCAGCTGACGAGCCCAGTTCACTTTTCAACTGTTAAACCGTGTGGTGGGTAAACCACAATGACTGAGCGGCTTAAGCCAAATCCCGATCTGATGAATCCACCTCAATCCGTGTTAGAAGCTCCGGCGACGTTTGCCGCCTGTCTCAATGCCCACGGACTGTACAATACCCTTCAGTTCGCTCTCCGACTGAGTCCGAAAATCCATCAGTTGTTAGATGCCGTCGCCTCGGAAATTGTCGTGCCAGAGGTCAATCGTCGAAGCCGCGCGACGAATGTTTGGGCCGGTTAGGATATCAAGAAGCTCGACTTCACCACGGACCTTTTTAAATCATCTTGAACCGGTTGGACGGGTGGCGGCAAGAACAGGTGGCTTTGTTTTTGGTGATACCCTACGTCCCCAAGGTGATGAGGAGATTGCGACAGGCGCAGGTTTCTCTCGAACAGATTCACTCTTGCGAGTGGCACCATCCGGCGGCGCCATTGCCACACTGCATTCGCTGTTGCGACCGATAAACTCGCCCGGAACCGAGACAAACGTCGTACCAGTCTGCACGTCGAATATTTCAATGTTCGTCCTCAGCGCGCACACTTTGGCAGTATTGGCGATATCGCCAATACTCACAGTCGCTCGCATCAGTTTCGATGGCTGTGCTGCCGGCACGGAAATCAACTCCCCAGCCTTCAATTCTACAGTGGTCGCATTACCGATCAAGGAACCGTCGGCGCTGAAGAAACTCACCCGTACCTGGCATGGGGTGAGATCAGCACCATCCCCGGCTACGAGTACATTGGAGATAATGGCGCGCGCACTCTCATCCTTGGTGATCGACATGGCTGCAAAGCGGGCGCTTTCGACCCAGCGCGAGGTCACCAGCTCATCAGCCAGGCCGGATGAGCAACCGATAGCAAGTGCCGAAGTTGCAAGTACAATTATTTTCATTTCTGCACCCATTTCTCGACCGTCGGCTCGGCAGTTTGACACGGGTACGAATTGGATTAGTGACGCCGATATCGCATTTTTGAAGCCTGTTGCCTGCAGGTAACAGTCGCTTCGGTTCAAGTTGGGCCTCAGCTTTGTTGTTCGCTTTTGTTTGTGCCGGTGCAGTGCCGTCATCATCGCAATCCGCGCCATCACCTGAACCGGACACGTATTTTTGGTTCGATTGCGAGAGCTCGGACCACAGCACGCCGCATCAATCGCCGCAGCCGCTGATTTTGTCCGACGATGGGCAAATCTCTGCGCTGTGCTTCACTGGTTCGCCCGAAGAAACTCGAAACCTCTTGCGCCAAAACCGCGATTTTTCCGAACCATTTCAATCCGCTTCCCCTTCCAGCCCTTCCATCACAAATATTTCACTTCCGTTTTTCCGAAAACTGTGTTTCTCTCCCCTCATCCCGCTCCCCAGAGGGGCGCTTCTAGATCGTCACGGGTGTTGGCGCGGGATGCGGTGGACGCGATTGCCTCGCCTGACGTGCGATGCGGGAGCGGACGGCCAAGTCGTGTGGTCCTGATTCCCCGACGCTGGGATCAAGCTTCTCGCGGGACGTTTCGCGGGAAGCGACGGTGGCTAAAAAGCCCGGTACACCGAGGAGAGCGCGAAGCAGCCGTTAACACCATCGCGCGGGGAATGCCGGATCGCTTCGGCTGTACCTGTGGTGACTAACGCGCGTGCTTTCTACACTACACGCGCGGCTGCGGGTGCAACCAGCACCCGGCATTCCCCGCGCCCTCTGTTTTCCGAGGGACAAGATTGATGCATCACTCGGGCATTTCGTGCCGCGGGAATGTTGTTGCTCGTCTCAGAGACCGTCATTGCGAGGAGCGTTAGCGACGAAGCAATCCATGTCTCCGCTTGCGGCGCGATGGATTGCTTCGCTTCGCTCGCAATGACGACGCGGATGGGGTTCGCTCGCAATGACGACGGAACTAGCTGTTTGATAGTTGAATCCGCAATGCGCCGGCACGCGGCCTGGTCGACCGCACGCGTTTCACGCGGCGCCTGTGCCGCGGCGGCCGGCCTGCAGATGGTACAGGCGCTTGGCCTGAAACATCTTCATGTCGGCACGCTTGACCACCTGCTCCAGCCTGTCGCCGGGCCGGCTGGTGGCAAGCCCGGTCGAGAAGCTCAGCTCGGATTCGGGATAATACTGGTTGTTGATCTCGAGCAGGCCGGCGAGGGAAGCGAGGATGGCTTCGCCGACGGCGGTGTCGGTGCCGGGCAGCACGATCGCGAACTCGTCGCCGCCGATCCGCGAGACCGACGCCGGCTTTCCGACCAGCGAGCCGAACACCTCGCCCGCCCGGCGCAGCAGCGCGTCGCCGGCGGCGTGTCCAAGTTCGTCATTGGCGAGCTTCAGCCCGTTGATGTCGGCGATGATGATGGTGACCGGGAATGGCCCCTTGCGCTCGAGCCGGTTGAGCTCGTCGACGAAGAACGAGCGGTTGAGGGTGCGCGTCAGCACGTCATGGGTGCCGAGATATTCGAGATAGGCTTCCGCCTTCTTGCGCGCGGTGATGTCGGTCAGCGCGACCTGCACCCGCGACCAGTCCCGCTCGTGGCCCGGCAGCACCGAGAACTGCAGCAACAGATGCAGCTTGGTGCCGTCGAGCGCGTAGTTCACCACCTCGCGCTGCTGGAACAGCTTGCCGTCCCAGAGATCGACGAGTTGCTCGCGGAAATGCGGCTCCATCTCGTCGCGAAACACGCGGGACAGATTGCGCAGCAGGGTGTCCTTGTCGGGCGCGCCGAACAGTTCCAGCGTGCGGCTGTTGACGTCGAGCACGCGGATCTCGCTCATGCAGCGCGCGACGAACTCCCCGTGCACGTCGGTGAAGACGCGAAAATCCTGGACGCCGCGCTCGCGCACGTCGTCGATCAGGCGTTTCACGGTGGAAAAATCCTCCACCCACAGCGAAACCGGCGAATGGGCGAACAGGCCGAAGGCGTAGTTCTCGCTGTCGACGAGACGGCGCCGGGCGGTTTCCCGCTCGCTCACATCCTCGATCGCGATCATGACGCGGTCCCAGCTCTCTTCGTGGCCGGGAAGGATGGTGCCGTGGAGCTGGATATCGAGACGCTTGCCGGTGAGCGTATAGTTGACCGTATGGCTGGAGAAGCTGGTCTTGCCGTCCCAGAGCTGGGCCAGCTCGTCGACGTGGCTGGTGAAGGTGTCGTCGCGCATCACCCGGCCGAGATTGTCCATCAGATCGTTCGAGATCGCGGGCGCCGAACAGCGACAGCGTCTTGCGGTTGACCTTGAGGATGCGGATGCGCTCCGAGCACTGCCGCACGCGGTCGGGGCTGGTGGCGAGGAACGACTTGATGTCGGTCACGCCCACCGCGCGCCACTGCTCGAACAGCGCCTTGACCGCACTGAAATCCTCGATCCAGAGCGAGACCGGCGCAAGCTCGAACATTTTTGCGTCGTCGTATGGATCAGGTGTCAAAGCGAGCATGAATCAGCGCGCCGCAATCCGCGCGAGGAGTTCTCGCTGCACCCGAGCCACTACCTCGGTCCAATCCCGCGCGTCGCTCTGCCGGAACAGGCGCAGGCTCGGATACCAGGGGCTGTCGTCGCGGTTGAGCAGCCAGCGATGGTCCGGCGTGAACGGCAGCAGCAGCCACGTCGGCCGGCCGAGCGCACCGGCAAGATGCGCGATGCTGGTGTCCACCGTGATGACCAGGTCAAGGCAGCTCATCAACGCCGCCGTCTCGGCGAAGGTGGGCAGATGATCCGCCACGTTGATGATGCGGCTTTTCACCAGCTGCGCCTTGTCGTCGGGGCGCGGGTCCTTCTGCAGGCTGATGAAGATCGCGTTGGCGCCGAGCAGCGGCGAAAACGCCCGCATTGGGATGGACCGGTTGTGGTCGTTCAAATGCGTCGGCCGGCCGGACCAGGCGAGCCCCACCCGCAGGCGATTGCGCGGACCGAGGTCGGTCTGCAGCGCCGCCTCCCAGGCCTGCGCGCGCTCCGAAGCCGCGGTCAGATAGGAGGGGGCGTTCGGGATCGTGTCGAGCCGCGTGCCGAAGGCGAGCGGCAGGGTGCAGACCGGGCAGTGCATGTCGAACGCCGGCCACGATGTCGTCGATTTCGGCAGGCATTGCGCGACGCCCGGAAGCTGCGACAGCAGCGCCACCAGCGCATCGCCGACGACGAGGATGACGCGGGCGCCGCGCGCCGCCAGGTCAGGCAGGTAGCGCGCGAACTGGATGCTGTCGCCAAGACCCTCGTCCTCGTAGACGAGGATGGTCTTGCCCTCGACGCTCCCCTCGCCGCGCCACATCGGCTGGGCAAATTGCGGATATTGCGGGCGAATGGCGGTCCGCCAGCGCGCTTCGCGGCCGGCAAAACCCTGCTCCAGATCGCCGGTCAGGAGTTTGAGCTGCGCCAGATT
>CAVUCB010000019.1:0-84266 GCA_963739755.1 uncultured Alphaproteobacteria bacterium
GAAAATGCTTTTGTAGCCTTCGCCGCCGTCCCCCAGCGGTTCTCCCACACCTTGGTGCTGGAAGAGTGCCACATGATCAGGCCGACGCTGCGCCTTTTCACGGGGGTGAAGTATTCGACGTAGCGGTGGTTGGGGGAGAGTGTCTGGTTCAGATCACCAGGTTTCATGATGACCTTGCCGCCGCCTTCAGAGCCGGCGGTTCAATTCCAGGATGTAGGAGGTTTTCTGGGTCGGCGGCGAAGGGCCATAGCCGCGTGCGGCCGACGACGGTGCCGCGGCAAACGGCTTCAACTGTAGCCAGCCTTTGGAATAGTTGCTACGGCAGTTCGATGAGTCTGCCTCCTCACTAGCCTTCAGACACTCCCTACGATGGGGCTCCGCGCGCTTCGAATGCCACAAGGGCCCAAAATCGAAGCCCACATTCGGCGGCAAACGCCAGGCCGTGAGCATGATCAACGCGCTGACAGCCAGAAGCGCCAGGCTCGCGGCCGGCACCAGCATCGCGGCAAGCGCGCTGCCGGACCAATGCGCGACCCACGGCATCAGGTTCTGCGACAGGAAGCCGCCGAGGCTGCCGAGCGTGGTGATCGCCGCCATGGCGGCCGCGGCGTGGGCGCCCTTGAAGATCTGCGACGGCAGATACCAGAAGCAGGGAAACATCAGCGAGATGCAGGGCGTTCCGACCACGAAGGCGACATAGCGCATCCAGTTCTCCGGCAGCAGCGTCGACATCAGGAAGGCCGCCGCGCCGCACAGCGCGATCAGCGCCATGCCGACGAGAACGTTGCGATGTTCGCGCAGATGGCGCGGGATCCACAACAGCACCAGCGCCACCATGGCCCATGGCAGCGAATTCAGCAGGCCGTTCTGGGTGCTGGTGGCGCCAAAACCCTTCACCACCGTGGGCAACCAGTAGATCACGCAATAGAGCGCCAGCGTGATCATCGAATACACCAGCGAGAACCACCAGACCCGCCAGTCGAGCAGAACCCGAAGCGGATTGGTGTGCAGCGTCTGCGAGATTTCGCCGCGCGACAGTTCGCCGGCGAGCCATGACCTTCTCGCGGTCGTTGATGAATCCGGCGTCCTGCGGTCCGTTGGGCAGATATTTCACGATCAGCGCGAACAACAACACCGCGGGCACGCCGGTGGCGATGAAAACCCACTGCCACCCGGCGAGACCGAGCGCGCCGTCGAGATTGAGCAGCAGCCCGCCGAACAGCGAGCCGAACATGTTGCCGAGCGGGCTGCCGATCGTCATCAGCGCGATCGCCTGGACGCGATAGCGCTTGGGAAACCACAGCGTCAGATAGAAGATGATGCCGGGATAGGCGCCGGCTTCCGCCGCGCCGATCAGAAAGCGGCCGGCCGCGAACAGCGAGCCGCTGAAGGTGAAGCCGAGCAGGACGGTGAGCAGGCCCCAGGTCAACAGGATGCGCGCGAACCACAGCCGGGCGCCGAACCGATGCGCGGCGAGCGCGCTCGGCACCTCGAACACCAGCGAGCCGATGAAGAACAGCGAGGAGGCCAGGCCGTAGGTCGTCTCCGACATGCCGAGGCTGCCGACCATCTGCAGCTTGGCGTAGCTGACGTTCGAACGATCGATCACCGACAGCATCATCATGCCCACCATAAGGGGCATGATCCGCCACATGATGCGGCGCATCAGTGCGTCGCCGTCAAGATCCGTCGGATCCATGGTCGTCTCCTCCCGTTGGCGCCGCCGTTCTTGCGCGGCCTTTTGCGCTTGTTTTGCTAGGCGGCGTTCTGCGCGGCCGACTGGCTCACCGGCAGGTTCAGGAAGCCCGCCGCGTTGTCGCTGATGAGCTTCTTGATCGCGGCGCGCGGCATCTGCAGATCGAGCAGGATCTGCGTGACGCTGCGGAAGCCGTCGACCGGGCGCTGCGATCCCTGCAGCCCGAGATCGGACGACAGGATCGTGTTGTCCACGCCCGCCACCTCGATCAGGTGCGCGAGATCATCGGGGCTGTACTTCAGGGACTTGCCTTCGATGAACATGCAGATCGAATGCTCCATCTTGACGCCGAGCGCGACCAGCTGGCGGATATCGGCGTCGCTGCAGCCGACGATATAGGTCGGATGGTTGACCATCATCTTCTTGACGCCGCGCTCGCGCCGCTTCCTCGAACAGGATGTGCTGCTCGGTCACATGCAGGTGGCCTCCGGCCAGGATGATGTCGGCCTCCGCGATGAGATCGATCACCTTCTTGGTGTCGTCGGTGAGCTTGCCGTTGGCGTCCAGCGCCGACAGCGGGATCGGATCGAGCATTTTCTGCGAGGTCTTCGGGAAGGTCGAGTTTCCCCTCGCCATCACCTCGATGTGGTTTGCCGCCGACAGCGTCGGCATCCAGACGATCTTGCCGCCGAGTTTGATGGCGTGGTCGACCGCATGCGGATTGATGCCGCCCGACGCATTGTTCAGCGCGACGCCCGAATACAGCTTCACATCGGTTTCGGGAAACAGCTTCTCGAGCAGGATCGCGTGCGCCATGCCGGCATAGAAATGATCCTTGTAGAGCACGGCGCGGAAATTCGCGGCCGCGGCATCCAGCAATTCCTCATGATGATCGAGGATGCGCGGCATCGCCGCCGGACCGCTGTGGCAATGCAGATCGATCGCGCCGACCAGAAGCTCGGCGACTTCCGCGGGCCGCGACAGCGGCGGCAGCGGCACCGTAATCGGGTAGGAAACTGTGTTGTCGGCCATGATCGGTGCCCTTTCAATTGATGATGGTCAGGCGGCGGATTTGCCGGCGACGCTTGCGCGGGCATCGGATAGTCGTCGTCGTTCAAGACCCAGCCCGGCTTGGTCGAGAAATCCACGCGCGGCGGGCAGAAGATGTCGACGAGAAGGTTGAGCTTGGGATCCATGGCCTGCGAGGTGTGGATCGCCGGCGGCGGGATCACGGCGATCGACGGCGATCCGCAGCGCTCATGGTTGTCGTCGCGCCACTGGGCCATGTCGGTCGTCCACGGCCAGCGCATGTGATGGATGAAGGTGCCGGCCAGCGCCAGCGAGCATTGCTCGAAATCGTCATGATGGTGCGGCGACATCTTGGTGGTGTCGCGCGGGCCGTTTTTCGGATCGAGGAAATTGACCATGAAGGTCGAGCAGCGGAAGATGCGGCCGAACCGGCCCGGCGTTGCCGCAACGTCGAGGCTGTAGGTCCGGATCTTGGGGCCGCCGGTCGGCTCCGGCCACGGCTCGAACGGCGGCAGGTTCGGATGCGCCGTGGCGTAGGACGCGGCATTGGAGCAGCAGCTCCGCGAGATCTTCGGATTTCGTCGTCATCATGCGCACGACCTTGGCGGGGCCGAGCAGCGTGACCGAGCTTGTGCCCGCCGGCACGAAGCTGATGGAGTGGCCGCTGACGGTGACCCGCTCGTTGCCCCACACGATATCAGCGCCCGCGCCGGGTCGGGAAGCAGCACGACATATTCGTCGGGCTGGCTGGCCCGGCTCAGCACCGCGCCCTTGTCTGCGTCGCTGTAGGCGATGATGAAGTTCTGGCCGCGGGCATACCAGTTGCGCGCGCCATCCTGCTCTCGGCCGGCGGCATCTCGTAGAATTTCGCATACTCCGCGCCGGCGAAGTGGGTGGCGGCGGGTTTGCGTGCCGACGGGCTGCGCCGCAAGCGCAGCGCGGGGATCAGTGCTATGATACATGGGAGCCTTCCGTGGTTTGAACGAGCTATTTGAAATCGGTGAGAGTCTGCGCCGCGGCGCGGCGCATGAAGCTCTGATCGGATGAGATGATGAAGGCGCTGGCGCCGAGGTCGGCGAAATTCTTGGCTTCCGCGGCATTCGCAACCATCACGCAGACCGGCTTTTGCGACTTTCTTCGCCGCTGCGATCACGCGTTGTGACCGCGTCCTGCACGGGCGCATCCGCCGACGATTTGGCGCCGAGCGCAACGGTGAGATCGCCGCGGCCGATGAACAGCCCATGGATGCCGTCGACCGCGGCGATGGCGTCGATATGATCGAGCGCTTCGGGATCCTCGATCATCGCGATCGCGCAGACCGATGCATCCTGTTCGTCGACGAGGGTCCACACCGGCGTGGCGCCATAGCCGCCGGCGCGGGGCGATCCGGAATAGCCGCGCCGTCCGCCGCGGTATCGCGCTGCCGCGGCGACCGCTCGCGCCTTCTCGACCGACGCGACATGCGGCACCAGCACGCCGGTCGCGCCGCAGTCGAGGCAGGACAGGATTTTCGCCGGATCGTCCGACGACACCCGCACGATGCCGGCGAGATTGCTGGCGCGCGCGGCCAGCACCACGACATCGGTCGTCTCGCGATCGAACGGCGCATGCTCCTCGTCGATCACGACAAAATCGTAGCCCAGCGCGCCGAAGATCTCGGTGGCGTGCGTGGTCGGCGTCTTGATGAATGAGCCGACGACCGGCTTGCCGCGCCGACGAATCGGCGGCGGAACGACGAAAAATGCGGTCTGACGATGTCTCCGGACACGGCTATTCCTCCCGGCCATCTGCACGGGCTGCCCGCGAGAGGGCGGCTTCCGGCGTGGCGATTGACGAAAACCATTGCAGGGTGCACGGCATTCGGCCATAGCTATTCAGCCGCGTTCCACCAGGTGGAATTCCGATATGCCGCTCAAATCCGACACCGTCGAGGCCGCCTCCCGCACGCTGGTGCTGCTGGAGGAGCTCAATCGGCACCGCGTCGCCTCGATCGATCGCCTGCACAAGGCGACGGGGCTGCCGAAATCGACCGTGGTGCGGCTGATGAAGTCGCTCTGCGCCATGGGCTATGCCGCAAACGACCGGCGGCAGGGCGGCTACGCGGTCGCCTCGCGGGTCAAGTCGCTGAGCAACGGCTTTCACGGCGATCCGCTGGTGGTGGAGGCGGCGCGGCCGTGGGCGCTCGCCTTCACCCGGCAATATCACTGGCCGATCGCCATCGCCGTGCTCGACCGGAGTTGTGTCGTGGTCCGCTTCAGCACCATTCCCGACAGCCCGGTCTCGCCATTTCACGGCACGCTGAACACGCAATTCAGCCTGCTCGGGCGCGCGCTGGGGCGCGCTTATCTCGCCTTCTGTCCGGTGAGCGAGCGGTCGATGCTGCTCGACATGCTGGCACGATCGCAGCGAGAACGAAGACAAACTGGCGACCGAACGCAAACGCGCGCTGTCCTTGCTGGCCGCGATCCGCAAGCAGGGTTTTGCCGAGCGCGACCCGATGGTCGAACCGCGCTCGTCGGGCACGATCGCCGCGCCCATCATCGTCGACGACCGCGTGCTCGCCACCGTCGGCATGACCTACTTCACGTCAGCCCTCGACCGTGCCGACATCGTCCAGCGCTATGTGCCTCTCGTGAAGGGGCTGGCCGACAACATTGCCGCAAGTGTCGCGTCGTTGCGGGAGTAGGTACGCCGCCGCCTGGACGGGGCCCCTGTACCGTTGCGTCAATCGCAGGGGACAGTGATACCACCGCGGCCGCACCGCATCGTCGCAGGCCTCATTGAAAGGCCGCCGCCGATTCCCAACTGGTTCGTTCCGAGCATCCTGGTCGGGTCAACCACGATCGGCGGCGAGGACGGAAAATCGAGCTTCGCCTTTGGCGATGTGACCTCGCCGATGACGTAGTCGTAATCCCGGCGGAGCGGATTGAGATCGGACAGACGAAACCGCGCCGCGCTGTCGCCGATGGCGTGCATGGCCGTGACCATCGAGGCGTGCTGCCGTGGAAACAGGGTCGTCAGCGAGACGACGAATACCGCACCGGTGACCGCTGCCGCTGCCACTAAAGCCAGAAATCGCATCGTCGTCTCTCTTGGCGCTATCGACAGACACGATATGGCAGTCGCTTGAACACCACCTCTAAAGATCCAATAAAATTGGAATCAATGTCCAGGAGGCTGTTAGGAGGCCGCTGCGCGATCGAGCGGGCCGTCTTCCATCGGGCAATAAAAAAAGGCCACTGGTACCGCTCAGCGGCCTTTTTCCCGGGAAAAATTTAACCGTAATTAAACTGCCCCAGCCCCGGATGCGCTTATTACTGTGCCGATGACTCGCTACTTTGTGGAGTCGAAAACGAACGTGACGCTGAGGAACATTCCCGACGTTGCAATCGAGACACATTATCGCCACCATATGTGCAACTTAAGCGACACAGGAACAACCAGCAACGCGCTGCCAATAAAGTTGGAGCCATGTCCAAGCCGCCGCGCGATCGAGCGGGGCGTCTTCCGTCGGCGGATCAGTTATTCGAATGTCAGACAGCCCGTTCGTCATTGCGACCCGTTGGCTCCTCGCAATGACGAGCATCCGCACTCTCGCGGCGCGAACGCGCCCGAGTGTTGCTGGAGCGAAAGGCCTTCCTAGATCAAGGAGGGCGCAGGGAGCACCGGATGCAAGCCGCACCCGCAGCCTCGTGTGCAAAATAGAAAACACACGAGTTAGTCACCACAGGTACGCCGAACATTCCGGCACTCCCTGCGCAATGGTTTACGACTTATCGCGCGCTCTCCCCGGTGTCCGGGCTTTATAGCCACCGTCGCTTGCCGATCACGGCGTGTCGGGCCCCGCAGGGCCGACGTCGCCAACTCGACAAACTTGATCCCAGCATCGGGGGATCAGGACCACACGTTTTCGCCGTCCGCATCTGCACGCTTCGTCGTGAGCGCACCACCGCGTCCATCGCATCCCGCACCCAACGTTCGTGACGATTGGCCGAAGCGCCCCTCTTACCGGAGGCGGGATGCGAGGAGATAAGCATACTTTTCGGGAAAACGGAAGTAAAATTTTTGGGCACGAGGGCTCGATGGCGGAATCCACTTGAAATGTCTCCTGAAAATTTTGCTTCGGAGCAACGCGGTTCGTCAAGCCCCGCGCGGTGGCGGGTGCCATTTGCGCCAATGCGCCGCTATGTCGACACGCCGCACGATCCACACCTTGGGATGATTTGCGAGCCAATCAAGAGCCTTTGCCAGACCAAAGGCGCGACCCGGATGAGCAATGATGCGGTTGTGAAGTCCGAAGCTGAGCATCCGTGGCGGGTCCTCGTCGATCACGCATTGGACAGCATTCTTTATGTAGTCAAAGTAATCGTTGCCCGTGGTGATGCCTTGCCGGCTGAAGCGCACGTCGTTGTGGACAAGCGAATAGGGAATCACCAGCTGGTCGCGCGAGGCGACCTTCACCCAATATGGCAATTCGTCGTCGTAAGCGTCGCTGTCGTAGGAGTATCCTGCGTCGAGCAAAATCGCTCGGGTGGAAAGCGACGGGGCATAGCGCGTGTACCAGCCTTCAGGGCGGCTCCCCATGCACCTCGTAATGATCTCCGTGGCCAGACGAATGTGCTCGCGCTCCTCGGGGCCGAGATTTGCATGCATCTCCCACCGTAACCCATGGCCGGCGACATCCCAGCCCGCCTCGCGCATGGCTGCTGCTGCTTCGCCGTTCCGCTCGAGAGCACGGGCGACGGCAAACACGGTGCATGGAAGATTTCGCCTGGTGAACATCCGATGCAGGCGCCAGAATCCGGCCCGGCTCCCGTACATGAACATGCTTTCGGCCGCCAGGTCGCGGCCGGCGACGGCGGCGGTCGCCCCTTCCGTCAACGCGGCCTCGGAAGCCTTGTCTCCGTCCGGCACGGAATACTCGCCGCCTTCCTCGTAGTTGATCACGAAGTTGACAGCGACATGAGCGCCATTCGGCCAGCGAGGATCCGGCGGTTGGCGACCATAACCCAGGAAATCCCTCGTCCGTCCAGCCTCCGCGTCAGTCATGTGTGCCCTCCCTTCATCTGCCGCATATATCGCTTGCGGCGTGACGTTCTCTATGAGGAAAGTCCTGTGCAGGTAAGACGCTTGCGCTCGCCAGATAAGCAGGGCCGCGATGATCGTGGCAACTGGGTCGGCAACCCTTTATTTCGCCGCGGCGGGACGCTGGGGGGATTAGGGAAGTGACGAAGGGATCAATTGCATGGCGCAAAACGGTTTTCTGCTCGTCCTGATGCAGCCGCCGGCGAACATCGAGGAGGAGTTCAACGCGTGGTATGACAGCGAGCATGTCCCCGAGCGGTTGGCAGTGCCGGGGGTGCTGACGGCGATCCGCTTCGGCTCGGTCAGTACTGCTACGCCGAAATACCTCGCGATGTATGATCTGGAATCGGAATCGGTGCTCGAAAGCGAGGCCTACAGGCGCGTTGCCGGCGCCAATTCAAACCCGTGGACAAAGCGTGTGACCGGCAAGACCAGGGTCTACCGGTCGGTTGGCAGCCAGATCTATCCGGGCAACGCGCTCACATTCCCCTCGGCGCGGGTGACGCTGCTGCGCTTCCGTGGTCACGATGCCGGTGCTTCGGACAGCATCATCTCCACCCTGCGGTCCATGTTCGAAGGACGTGCCTCGACCCTGCAACTGCGCGTCTTCGCCTATCACCTCGGTGGCAAGGTGGATTTCATCGGCTTTGTCTCTTCCTCGGTGCCGGCGGCCGTGGACGTCGATCCGACGCTCCTTGGTGAGCATGCCAGGGCGCTGGACCTGTTCAACACCTACGCGCCGCTTTGATAGCGCAATCCTGCAGACAAAGCGGAGCTGGTATGGAACCCGGCAGCCGGACTGTGGATTGTCCGCCTAAATCAACCTTGTTCCGTGGCATTTGACACCATGACGGAGGAAAACATGCATATCCTCAGAACAGCCGTCGCATGCGCATTCGCCGGAGCCCTGATGGCCTGCAACGTCGCTTCGCTCCATGCGGCACCGTTACCGACCAATGTGGCAGCCATGAAATCGATGGTTGCGGATAGTTCGATCCAGGTCCGGTGGGGCTGGGGATACTGGGGTTTCGGAGGCTGGCGTCATCGAGGTTGGCTGGCTCGCTCGTGGGAAAGAACCCAGGAGCCCGCGGCGTACGCCTTCGGATACCACAGGCCTTACTACGGATATCACTGGCGGCGCTGGCGCTATTTGTAAAGCGGGGACTCCCGTAAGCCCTGGGCCGGGATGCATCAGCCTTGCCGAGATATGGCGAGAGAGCGTCACGCTTCACGCTGAAATCGCGTCCTAGATCGGCGCGTCCCGCAACCATGTCCTCGGTTCGTCAAGAGACCGCGAAGGAATTGGTGCTGGCCAGATCCGGCTCGAAGCGCACGAGCGCCGCACATCTCGCTCAATCGCGACAGTCCCTGCTTGGGATCATCCATCTTGAAAGTGTCTGCCAAACTCCATCGCCGAGCTGCCGTTGATAGACGATGAACTCCGAGTCATCGCCGTGCACAATTTCATAGCGGAACATGGTCAAATCTCCGGTTCGCTTCTCCATCGCCTGGTCGCGATTTGAGTTCGCTATTGAACTAGGCGCCACACTGCGCGCTTCAATGAAATGCTGACCGTCATCCCGCCGATTTGACTGATCGTGAAGTCGCTGCACCTTGGGGCCATGACCGCCCGAACGCACAT
Organism: uncultured Alphaproteobacteria bacterium; assembly: GCA_963739755.1. GTDB lineage: Bacteria > Pseudomonadota > Alphaproteobacteria > Rhizobiales > Xanthobacteraceae > Bradyrhizobium. The sequence continues at coordinate 9,453 of CAVUCB010000019.1, forward strand.
TATGAATGGCGGGTAACGGTCAGTCACCCACTGAATACGGTCCCAGTTCGCCGTAGTCCCGCGAGCCAAGACCGTTCGCCCAGGGCAAGCGTGGAGCTGCGAGCCTCTCGAGCCGATTGCACGTCTCGATCGCAGCATGGATTGGACGTGAAATATGGATTGGGTGTGAAATGAAGAGTGGCTTCTGGTATGCAACGCCCATCATTATGGTCGCCGTCATGCTGTCGATCTTTACAATCGGTCACGCTCGCGCTCACGATCATGAGCACCCCGAGTTGAACACTTGGTTTGAGAGCTTGCGCAGCGGCAAGGGTCCGTGCTGCGACGGATCCGATGCGACCAAACTAAAGGATGTCGAATGGCAGACGCAGAACTCTGAGCATAGCCACTACAAGGTGCTCCTGCCGGCTCGGCCTATCATCGATCCCGATGCACCTCCTGGCGCGATGGTCTGGGTGAATGTTCCGGATGAAGCGGTGCTGACCGAACCCAACAAGGCGGGCGAAACGCTAGTTTGGCCGCTCTGGGGCTATGGGGGCGTCTCGGTGCGCTGCTTCATGCCTGGGAGCATGGGCTGATGTCAGTGTGGGCCGCTGTCGCGACGTCTTGCATTTTGCTCCCGCGTCCCGAGATCAGGTAGCTCCGAATTTCCATCAAAGGTCACGAAGGCAGGTGGCCGGTCTCCACGATTAAATTCGCCCAGTCTTAGCAAAGCCAAGACTGAGTATTGGGCGGCAAAGGCCGCCGGACGCAGCATAGGAAGTCGTCCCATGAAACTCGCCTTCATCGCGCTGTGCCGCAAGGCGCACTCGGGCACCATTGGCGATTTCGTAAAGCAAAAGAAGGCAGCCATGGATGAAGGGATTCTACACGACGCCCTTTTCACGTAGCCCGGCGATGGCGGAGGCATCGTAGCCGAGATCCGTCAGCACGAGATCGGTATGCTCGCCGAGCCTCGGTGGACGCGCGACGATTTCACCCGGTGTCTGCGACAGCCGCACCGCCGCACGCGCCACCGGCGCAGCGTTCGGCAAACCGGGGTAATCCACGTCCTTCAGGAAGCCGGCCGCGCGAATGTGCGGATGATCCAGCGCCTGTTGCGGGCTCAGTACCGGTCCTGCCGGAATTTTTGCGGCGCCGAGCGTATCGACAGCCTCCTCGGTGGTGCGCTCGGCACACCAGCGCGCCATCCGTTGACTGATGACAGGGCCGTTCTCGCCGCGTTTGAGATCATCGGAAAACCGCGCGTCCTTGAGCCAGTCATCCTCGCCCATCAATTTGGCCCAGCGAACAAACAACGGCTGCCCCGTGACCTGACACAGCACCCAGCCGTTCCTGGTGCGGTAGATGTCGGCGGGCGCGGCGGTCTGGCCCAGATTGCCTGTCGGCACGCGGTTGGCCGCAATCACGGCCTGTTCGATCAGCGTGGCGTTGGTGAAAGTGAGCGCAGTCGCCAGCAGCGCACCCTCGACGACCTGCCCGCGCCCGGATTTGCCGCGTTCGATCAGCGCCATGAGCGTGCCGAAAGCGCAATGCAGCGCCGTGCCGAAGTCCACCCAGTTCACGGCGGCCCGATACGGCGGATCGCCCTGGCCGGTCATATAGACCGCGCCCGACATCACTTGCCCGACGCCATCGAAGCCGACCCGGTCCGACCAGGGGCCCGGTCCGCCGAACGCGGTCGCAGTCGTCAGGATGATGTCGGCCTTGATCGCCTTCAGCAATTCGTAATCGAGTTTCATGGCTTGCAGCGTCTGCGGCGGCAGATTGGCGATGACCACGTCGGCGGTGGCGACCAACCGGCGCATCACCTCCTGCCCTTCCGCCTTCATCGGATCGAGCGTGATGCACTTTTTGTTGCGGTTGATCTGCAGGAACAGCGCGCCCTCGCCGCCCTCGCCGACCGGCGCGACGAAGCGGTCTTCGCTGCCGTCCCGCTTCTCAACGCGGATGACGTCGGCGCCGAATTCGGCCAGCAATGTCGCGCAATACGGCCCCGCGATATAGCGTCCGAAATCGAGCACACGGACGCCTTCCAGAACTCCCCCCATCGATTCTTCCTTTTCTCTTGCTTAACGGGTAACACGCGCATCCTTTATACATGTTCGCAATCGAATTTTCATTGAGGTAGCCACGGCCTCCAAAAGGCTGAAGGCAGCGTTTGTGCATCGGAAGTCGTCCCATGAAATCTCGTCTTTATCGGAGCGTCACACTGGCACCTGCCGCTCTATCTCGACCCAGCTCTCGAAATCGATGGCGTAGAGGTGGTGGGCGTCAGCGACCCGGACGCTGCTAGCGTCAAAGTCCTGGCGGCGCGGCTCGGCTGCGCGGGCGATACCGATTTCCGCGCGCTGTGCCGCAAGACGCGACCGGATTTCGTCGTCGCACTTGGGCGCCATTGCGACATGGTGGACGAGGCGACGTTTCTGCTGGAGGAGGGAATTCCCTTCGCGCTGGAGAAGCCCTGCGGACTGAACGCACGTGATGCGACAAAACTTGCCGCGCTGGAAGCACGCACCGGCAATTTCGCCGCCGTGCCGCTGGTCTTCCGCAATGGTGATTTCGCCGCGCGCTTGCGCAAGATGTCGGCGCAGGGCATCCAATACATGACCTACCGCTTCATCGCCGGCTTTCCGGCGCGCTATCAGCAGGCGAACTGCCACTGGATGCTCGACCCCGCGCTCGCCGGCGGCGGCAGCACGATCAACCTCGGCATCCATTTCTTCGATCTCGCGGTGCTGCTGATGGGCGCGGACGTGCGGGTGCGCCAGGCTGTGATGTCCAATGCTGCCTGGGGGCATCCGATCGAGGATTACGGCCTGGTGGTGCTGGAACGTGGCACCGATCTCTGCGTGATCGAGACCGGGTATCTCTACCCGGCCCCCACCAGCACGTTCGACATGCACTATGCCGTGCGCACGCCGGACGAATACCTTGTTGCCCATGATCCGGAGACGGTCGAACTGGTGCGCAATTCCAGCGACCGACAAATGATCGCCAGCCACACCACCAACGTGGCACATTATCGCACCTTCATGCGCGATGTGCTCAACCGCGTCCGCGCCGGGCGTCCGCCGCTGGCAAAACTGTCCGACATGGTCCCGATCATGCGGCTGGTCGACGACGCCTATGCCAAGGCCGGCCCCTTGCCGCTGCGGCGGGTTTCCGCCTGAAGGGGCGGCGTGCGATCACTCCAGCGGCGGCATCCGGTTGGCAGGCAGTGTAAGACGCCGCCGGGCGCCGGCTTCCTTGCTGACTGCCGCAATCGAATCGCCGGCGGTTCGAACCAGGCTGGCGAGTTGTTCGTTGGAAACTTTCAAGCGCTTCCGCACGATCCGAACCTGGACGCAATCATTGAGGTCAAGCTTGTTGCGCGCGCCACTGAATGGGCGTCGGTACATTGTCGTCTCCTGGGAATCCAGATGTTTTGGAAGGTTATCAGGTCCAGGCGGGCGCTACGCCACCTGGGCCCTGATGGGTGACTGTCCCGCTCCTCGCGAAGATTCCGTCTCCGGCAAGACAACTGGACATGCTGGTTTGTGTTCCACCTGTCCGCAACTTTCGAGCCTCTGACCCGGGTGTCGGCTTTTCGACCCAAATTGGCCGACGAGCTCGCCTCTATCGGCGTCGCGCCAGAAGCACACCCAGCAGAAAGGCTATCGCCAGCGAATGCAAGGGCGCTTCAACCGTCGCTTGACGCAAACTCTCAGAGAACCGAATCCTGAGAGGCGGAAGTTCAGCTTCATTGCCGGTAAGAACGCGGAATGCCTCATCGGCGGCCTGCTGTACACGCGCTTCTTCCGTCGAGCTCAAACCAACCTCAGACATGCAGTTCTCCCGGACTTAATCAGCCGGCCAGATGGTGCGCCGCCGTGAAGAGCGCGGCTGCGCACAACACCATCGCTGACACCATGCCGACGACACTCCGTACCAATCGGGCGCTAGACGAATTCCTTGCCATTGCACTCTCCCTGGCACTCTCCCTGGTTCGAAGAGGTAACCACCGGCACGCCGCACTGGTTCCGATAAAACGTCGGGGACGGTCGGGGGTTTTCAAGCCGTGGGTCCGGCCCGACGCGGCGACAGCATAAATCGAGCTCGCGGGGAAAAAACGACGTGAACTTTTCGCGTATCCCGGCGCCCTACGCCGGCTCGGCCTGGCGCACTCGCTCGGACCGGCTGCGCATCCGCTGCTCGATCTCTTTCGATATCACGCCCGCAATATCGTCGCCGCGATCGAATCCGCACCGCGATCACCGGCAAGGCTGCTTCCAAACCATCGCTGAAATCGGAGCGACGACCCGGAAGGTGACGAGACAGCGGCAGCCTTCGTTACGGCTGTAATCGCTTTCTGCACCCCACGAAACAATGCCGCAGCGGACAAGGCGTAAGACGCGTCCCCCATTTGATTAGCGGAGATTTTTCATTTGTCGACATATTTGCCTGGCGCGCCGGCGACGGCCGTCAACCCGCGTGCCTTCTGTTTCATCACCGCCTTGAAAGGCGGCAGCTTCGCACGAACCGCCGCGCGCTGGTCCTTTCATTTGCTCGTCAGGCTCGTGATCGCCGCGACGTGGAATAGCCCGGCGGCGGCTTTTGATGCCGCGCATGCGCTGCATGCCGCCGATGTCATGCTGCGGCATCGTTACTCGCTCGCCGTCCGTCGGCGTGAGGCCAGATCGAACAGCCAGCCGGCCACGACCGGTTGTGCCTTACGCGGCAAGTCGGGGCTTGCCGCGCAACCAGAGGGGGCATTTCAACCGTACGAGACAGAGGAGCTCGGAAGACAATGACCGATTTGATCGAAAGCACACTGCGGGGACTTGGCGCACAACTCCCCGGTCGCACGTCGAGGCCAGGCGACGACCGATACGCCGCCGCGACGGCGATCTGGGCCAAACCGGTCGGCCCCATGCCGCGCATGGTCGTTCATTGCCGGACGATCTCCGATATCCAGCTCGCCATGTCCGCCGCGCGTTCCGCCGGTCTCGCGCTGTCGGTGCGCGGCGGCGGACATGACTGGGCTTGCCGTGCCTTGTGCGACGGAGTTGTGCTCGATCTCAGCGGCATGAGGGATGTGCACATCAGTCCCGACCGGCGCAGCGCGCGCGTCTCGGGCGGCGCCCGCGCCGCCGATGTCTTAGCTGTGACCGATCCGCTTGGGCTTGCCGCCGTGACGGGTTCGTGCAGCGCGGTCGGCATGGCCGGGCTTACCCTGGGCGGCGGTTATGGGCCGTTGATCGGCCGCTTCGGTCTTGCGCTCGACAACCTGATCTCCGCCGACATTGTTCTGGCGGACGGGCGTCTCGTCACCGCCGGGCCGGGCAACGAAGAGGATCTGTTCTGGGCGCTGCGTGGCGGCGGCGGAAATTTTGGCGTCGTGGCGGAGATGCGCATTCGTCTGCACGAAGTGCCCAACGTCGTCTCGGGCGTGCTGGTCTATCCCTTCTCCGAAGCCCGCACGGTTCTGCGGCGCTTTGCCGAGATAGCGCCTTCCCTGCCCGATGAGTTGACCGTCCAGGTCTGCGCGGTCGCCGGTCCGGACGGCGCGCCGGCGATCCTGCTGGTGCCGACATGGTCGGGTCGGCAAGGCGGCGGCGACGCGGCTATCGCGCCGCTGCTCGAGCTTGGGACGCTGCTCGACAACAGCTTGGACGCGGTTCGCTACGGAGCTTCGCTCTCGGTCTTCGATCCTTTTATCGTGAACGGGCAGCGGGTCTTTATGGAAACCTGTTCGCTTCCGGCGCTCGATGAGGACGACGTCGAAATCATCGTCGAGGCCATGGCCAAGGCCGTATCGGCCGGGTGCGCGATCCTGACCCACGAATTTCGAGGCGCGGCCTCCCGCGTGCCGGTGGAGGCGACGGCCTTCGGTCTTCGTCGCGACCACGTGCTGATCGAAATCCTCGCGTCGTTCCCCGACCGGTCGGACCGGCTGGAAGAGCGCCGGCATCAGCACTGGGTCCGCGATACGCAGCGGGCTTTCGAGCCGGTCGCCCTTCCCGGCGGATATCCGAATCTGCTGGGCGCGGGCGAGGCGGACCGCGCGGCCGCAAGCTTTGGCCCCAACGCCGAACGGCTGGCCATGGTCAAGCGGCGCTACGATCCCGGCAACGTCTTCCGTTCCGCGATCCCGCTGCCGCCGGATCCAGGCCCTGCCGCTGCGGAACAACTGGCAAGCCTTCGCAGGCAGGCAAGAAGTGCCGCGCCGACTTCGCACGCGTAGACCGTTTTTTTGACAGTGACGGACGGCGCCTGCGAACGGCTCATCGCGCGCGAGCGTCGATCGTTGCGGCAATTCAGGACCGGAGAAAATGGCAATGGAAATGCACTCTCGAGCATCGCTCCATGAAATCCACGGCATCGTCGTGCGGCGAAGCGGGCGGTCGCGTCCGATCGTGCGACGCCTCGCAGCGCGAATAGTGGGGTTTGCGGCAATCGTGAAACGAGCCATCGAAGCTGAACTGGCGGTCCGCCGGGCGGTGGCCGAGCTCGCCGAGATGGACGACCGCATGCTCCGCGATATCGGCCTGCTTCGATGCGAGATCGAAAACAGGGTGCGCCGGCCCGTTGCGGATGATTCATTGTCGCCCGGCCCTCGGTGCTGACGTGCTCTTCATCATCAGCGAAGCGACCGCCGCAATTGCGGACCTGAAGGCGGGAAAGCCGATCTTCACCGGCACGGTCGCATCGCCGATCGACATCAGTGTCGTCCGGATTCGACCGACGGCGACGGCCATCGGTGAAAGAACAGGAGATTTTCGTGATCGCGCGCAAATTTCAGGAGTTGCCAATCCCGTTCTCTTGCGGACATGACCTGCAGTCCAATGGGAAGCACGCCATCTTCGGCGCGGCACGGAAGCGAAATAGCGGCTAGTCCCACGGCATTTGCAAGCGGAGTGAAGACCGCATGCCCGCGGGGACCAACGGCTTTTCCATCGATCGTCGTGGGATGCGGCTCCTTCTTCGGCCACGGCATGGCCGCCGTCGTGGGCGTGGCAAGAAGATCGAAACGCTCGAAAAAGCACTCGAACGTTCGTCTCAACTCCGCAACTGCGTCAAGTGCACCAAGATAATCGCGCGCGGTGAATTGCCTGCCCGCGGCGGCCATTTCCTCTATCGCAGTCGCGACTTTGCCTTCCCATTCCTCGTGCTGGTCCAGCAGCCAGGCGACCCCTGTCTGGCTGATGATCGGCCAGACCTTCGACAACGGTTCGGCCAGTTCAAAGGACGAGACCGTTTCGATATCCAGCCCCAGCGCTTTTGAGCGGCCGACGGTATCGCCGACAACGCCCTGAATGAGAGCGTCGACCGGAGCGTCACCGAAGGCCGGTACATAGGCGATGCGGGGATGTTGCGCCGAGTTCCTGCTTTTCGAACGCGCCCACGCCTCTCCGCCGATCACATCCATGATGGAGATGACATCGTCCACGCAGCGCGCGACCGGTCCAACCACCTCGAAATCATGCAGGATGGCGGGAAAACCCTTGCCGCGCGGCACCATGTCACGTGAGGGCTTGAAACCGACCAGTCCGGTATGCGCGGCGGGACGCCGGATCGAGCCACCGCCGTCTGTGCAAAGCGCAACCGCGCCCATGCCCGAGGCAACGGCTGCGACCGCGCCGCCGCTTGAGCCTCCGGGCGTCAGCGCTGCGTCCCACGGATTTCCGGTTGCGCCAAACAGCGCGTTGTCGGTAAAGCCGTGCACCGTGAATTCCGGCACGTTGGTTTTGCCGAGGATCGCAGCGCCCGCATCGCGCAGGCGCCGCACCGGCGCCTCGTCTTGCTCCGGCACGAAATCGCCATAGAGGCGGCTTCCCCATGTCGAGCGCATCCCCGCGACGAGAATGTTGTCCTTGATGGTGATCGGCACGCCGTCGAGCGGGCTGACCGGCCGCCCGTCCTTCCAGCGCCGGGCGCTGGCTTCCGCCGCTCGCAAGGCGCCGACCTCATCCAGCGTCACGATCGCATTGAGTCCCGGGTTGACCTCGCGAACGCGCAATAGCGTCGCCTGGACGACATCGAGCGGCGACAAGCCTTCCGCATAGGCGCGAGCCAGCTCTCGCGCCGAGAGCGTCCACAACGGGCGATCGCGAGAGCGCATCGTTCAGGCAAGCTTCGGATAAGTCGTGTTGTCGAAAAAGCTCGAACCCGCGATGTATTTCCGCCCCTGCGACATGTCCGGTTTCTCTTCGCCCTCGCCGCCGGCCTCGAAGGTCAGCTCGAGCTGAACCCCGCTCGGGTCGTAAACGAACAATTGCCACAGCGAAGTGTCCGGCACGATGAACTCACGCCACTCGAGGCCGGCCGCCTCGAAGCGCGAAACGTAGGAGCGATATCCGGAACACGACAGCGAGACATGATCGATCGCCGCCGTCCCGGCCGGCGCCTTGCCTTCCGGCCCCAACGCCGGGCCGCCGGCATAGATGTGCATGATTGCGATCCCGCCCGGCTGGGTGCAGCCGAGCCAGGCGCCGGGATAACCAAAATCCGGCCGCGGAAATTCGCGCAGGCCAATGATGTCGACATAGAATTTCCGCGTCGCCGCGAGGTTCTCGGTCTTGATCGCGATATGAAACAGGCCGTGGACGGTGGCAAGCGGCAGCGTGGCCTGGCTGGGCTTTTCGATTTCGGCAGCGGCGGTCATGCGTGTCTCCTCTCGATATTATTGCGAGGTAATCCGACGTCCTGATAAAGCGCCTTCAGCCGGTTGCGGAAGGCCGTCTCGTTCTTGTGCATCGTGCCTTTCACGGGATCGGCGCCTTCCAGCATGGTGTCGGTCGCGTCAAGCGAAAACTCCATCACAAAGCGCATGCGGCTTCTGTCGCAGGGCCTCGATCTCGGACAGCCAGCTTTCGACATCGCGCCTTCCCTGACGGTAACGCCGCGCGATGAGGGCGGCTGCGTTGGCGGCGTCTTCGAGCGCCTGCGTCGCGCCCTGCCCCAACGTCGGCACCATGCCGTGGGCGGCATCGCCGAGATAGAGCACATGGCAATCGGCCGCGCGATACAGCAATTCGTGCTCCTGCATCCGCGCCCAATGCGTCTCGGTGACATTCTCGCAGATGCTGTCGATCATCCAGCGCGCCTGCGCGCTCGGCGGCGAACTGCGGCGGCGTATAAGCCAGCGCGCAGCGCATCGGCAGTCTTCATGTGGGTTGCAATTTCGGTTTCCGGCGCAATCGGAAAAGTGCCGGCGATGTAGATGTGGTCCGGCGGCACGCGGAACGACAAGCAGCCGGTTGGGTCCATTGAACCATTGCTCGTAATCGTCGATCAGCCCGTCCTGACGTATCCGGCACCAACAGGCGGAAGATCGCGACGCCGGTGTGTCTGGTGCGCGGCTCGCCGGAGATGGCCCGCCTCACGCGCGAGTAGCGACCGTCAGCGGCGATCAGGAGATCGATACCGTCAAGCCGATGCATGCTGCCGTCGATGCGTCCATGCAATGACGGTCTTGCGCGGGTCGGCCGCATCACGGCCGATTTCCGCGATCTCGCAACCATAGTTCACGGAACCACCGGCCGCCTCGCGCAACACCCGATAGAGCTCCGACCATCGGATACGCCAGCCGGGCACCTCGGCAACGTCGGAGAGCGGCAGGTCGAACAGCACCGTGCCGTCGGTCAGCGAAATCCGCCAATTGCGCCAGAGATAGCTTTCCCTCGTGATCTCGTCGGCCAGGTCGGGGTCGACCGTGCGCAATGCTTTCACGGCATTCGGTCCGACATTCAGGCCGGTGCCGGCTTCGGAATGATCGTCGCGCGCGACACGCTCGAGGCAAGTCACCTCGAAACGCCTCGAGCGCGACAATTGCCGCGCCATCACGCATCCCGCCACACCCGCGCCGACAATGACCACGCGCATCAAGCCACCCTCGTTCCTGCGAGGCAATCACGGCAATCAGTCCACCGCCGTCAGGTCCCTGATGCTCGGCGCCGCCGGAGACGAAGATGCGGCCGTCACCGATCACGCCTGCAACCAGCCCCGCGACCGCGCCGCGGATATGACGTTGCGCATTGATGTCGGTATCGTCGAGCATGGTATGCCGATTGCCGCGGATGTTGCCGCGGCGATCGGGCTCGCATTTCACCAGCACGGAGGCGATGCGCACGACAATCGCGCTGTCGAGACTTGCGGATGCGCGGCAATGCCGAGATCGGCCAGCACATTGACGATGGCGCCGATATCGAGCGCGTCGGCTCATCGGCTGATGCGCGATGCGCAAGGGACCGGCCCAAGCCGGGCTGTTGCCGAGCACGACGACTTCGTTGGCTCTCGACCTCGACACCAGATGAAATGCTGGCGCGCGGCGATTGGATGGTGAAATCGTCGAGCAGCGAGGCATCGGTGAAGCTGTCCGGCTTGATCTCCTCAAGCCCGAGCGCGACACCGAACGCACCCGCCGCGCGTGCAAACGCCATGGATTTGCTGGGATCGTTGGTCAGCGGCGTCTTGCCGGCGGCGATCGCCGCCGCGGCGCGTGCCACGGTCACGCAAGGACATTTGACCTGCACGAAATGGACATCCTCCAGCCGTTCGATCCCCGCATTGGCGACGGCTTTGCGCACGGCGCTGGCGACGCTTTCGACATGGGGACGCCGGCCGACGTCTTCTGCAGGTACCGGTTCACTGAAGGCGGTCCCGATCGCAAGCGCGGAGGGAAACTGATGCGCGGCCGCCTCGCTTTCGCGGATGCAGAACACGCTGTAATGCGGGCTCATCACGCCCTCGGTGCCGCCGGAAAGCACGCAGGGGATTTTGCGGATCAATTGCGACGCAGGCTCGTTCAGATATTTGGACAGCAGCGCCATCAGCGTCTGGGTGAAATACCCGCGCGTGAAATCATTGACGCCGCCATTGCCTTCGGTCTTGCCGATGATCGCGGCGACATCCGATGCGCGGATCGTGCCGCTCAACGATCAGGCGTTCCAGCTCGGAGAGGTCGCCGGGATGCGCCATGGACAAGCCGAAAGACGTGCGCGGTCTTCATGCGTCCAGCGCTCTCGCGTCAGTTCGAACAGCCGGCTCGGGCTGAGGGGAATTTCCAGAAGCTCGACCTTTCTGCGCTTGAGCTGCAGCGCATCCTCGATCGCCTGTGCAATCAGAGGACCGACCGGGATGGCGCCGGCTTCGCCGGCGCCCTTGATACCGAGAGGATTGAGCGGAGAAGGCGTGACCGTGTGGTCGAGCTCCATGCGCGGCACCTCGAACGCGGTCGGCAGCAGGTAGTCCGCGAGCGAGGCATTGAGGAGTTGGCCCTGATCGTCGAAACACAGCTTCTCATAGAAGGCATTCCCGATGCCCTGCGCGACGCCGCCATGGATCTGGCCTTCGAGGATCATCGGATTGATGACCGTACCGCAATCATGGACCACGACATATCGACGGATCTTCAGTTCGAAGGTCAGCGGATCAACCTCGACGATCGCGGCATGTACGCCGTTGGCGGTCGAGCCGCTCGGCGGGACCGAAATATTGCGTGGATTCCAGGCCGGGCTCCGTTCCCGGCTTGACGGCGCCGCGCATCGGGATTGGCGCGCTGCGCAAGTTCGCCGAGCCGGATGAATTTTTCGGGGATTCCCGTGATCGATATCTTGCCGCCGGCGACGACGAGGTCGTCCTCGGCGCACTCGAAGGCCTCGCTGGCAAGTTTCAGTGCCTTCTTGCGCACGGCATGCGCGGCCTCACTGATGGCGTTGCCGGCCACTACCGCGCCGCGGCTCGCAAAGGTGCCTGCGCCCCAATAGAACTGGTCGGTGTCGCCGGTGACGATATCCACTTCGGTGACGTCGACGCCGAGCGCGTCGGCGACGATCTGAGCAAAGCTCGTGTAATGTCCCTGCCCCTGCGTGCCGATGCCGGTGACGACGCTGACCTTGCCGTTGGTCTGGACCTGGATCTTGGCGCCCTCATAGGGCCCGATGCCGGTGCCCTCGACATAGCAGGCGACCGCGATACCAACGCTCCGGCCTTCGGCGCGCAGCTTGGGTTGCTCGTGCTCGATGAAGTGGCGATAGCCGATCGCTTCAAGTGCCTTGTCAAGCACCGGCTCGTAATTGCCGCTGTCATATTCGAGCGGCTGTGAAGTCCTGGTAGATGATCTCGTTCTTGTAGGGAAATGCATCCGGCGGAATCAGATTGCGCCGCCGGATCTCCGCGGGATCGATGCCGAGCTCGTGCGCGGCAAGATCGAGCAGCCGCTCGATCACGAACACGCCATGCTGACGCCCGGCGCCGCGATACGGGCGTGACGATCGGCAAATTGGTGAACACGGCCGTGAAGGCGCTGTCATAGGCCGGGACCACGTAGGGCCCAAGCAAGGTGCACTGGCTGTTGATCGGCACCGTCAGTCCATACGGATTATACGCGCCAGTGTCGTGCAGGAAGACATCCTTGATGCCGAGGATACGCCCGTCCCTGGTCAGCGCGATTTCGGCGTCGTGGATCTGGCCGCGCTCATGCGTGGTGGCGAAGAAATGCTCCAGCCGGTCCTCGATCCATTTTACCGGCCGATTGAGCCGCATCGACGATCCACGGCAGCGCGACCTCTTCCGGATAGAACATCATGATCTTCGGCCCGAAGCCGCCGCCGACAAAGGGCGCGATGACGCGGACCTGACGTTCGCCAAGTCCAAGCATGCCGGCAAGGCCATTGCGCACGAACACCGGCGCCTGCGTCGTGTCCCAGACCGTCATTTGCTCGGCGCGCGCATTCCATTGCGCGACCACGCCGCGGGTCTCGATCGGCGAGGAAATGCCGTGCTCGTAGCGGAAGCGGCGTTTCAGGATGAGATCGGCTTTCGCCGCCGCCTTGGCGTAGTCGCCCTTGGTCTGATGGACATGCGCGGCGATGTTGCTGCCGAGATCGTCATGGACGATGCGCGGAGTCCTTTTGCAAGGCCGTTCGAGGTCGACCACGGCGAGGCAGCGTCTCGCAGATCGACCACGATATCGTCGAGCGCGTCCTCGGCGATGTAGCGGCTTTCGGCGACCACGATCGCAATCGGCTCGCCGACATGCCGGACCTTGTCCTTGGCAAGCGGCACCTTGCGTCCGCGGATTGAAGACGATGCCGGCAATCGGCGGCGGCGGAACCAGCAGCGGACCCGGCTGCCAATACGCGCCGAGATCGTCGGCGGTATAGACAGCGACCACGCCGGGGCGCTTCAGCGCAACGAGACGTCGATCTGCTTGATTCTGCGCATGCGCGACCTGGCTGCGCAGGAAGGCGACGTGCAGCATGCCGGGCAATTCGACGTCGTCGATGAACAGCGCCTGACCGGTCAGGAGCTTCTTGTCCTCGTTGCGTTTGACGGGGGCGCCGAAGAAACGCGTGGTCATGGCGTGGCAGCCCGCATCGCTTGCGCCGCATGCAAGCATGGCATCGACGATATTCTGATAGCCGGTGCAGCGGCAGAGATTGCCGGACAGCGCCTCGCGCACCTCGTCTTCCGACGGCGACGGATGTTCCTTCAGGAACGCCGTCATGGTCATCAGGATGCCCGGCGTGCAATAGCCGCATTGCAGGCCGTGATGCTCGTGCATGGCCTTCTGGATCGGATGCAGATCGCCGCTGCTGCGCGAGCCCCTCGACGGTCGTGAGCTCGTGGCCATTGGCCTGCACCGCGAGCATCAGGCAGGAGCGGACCGGCAGGCCATCGAGCAGCACCGTGCAGGCGCCGCAGACGCCGTGTTCGCAGCCGACATGGGTGCCGGCGAGCAGCAATTCGTGGCGCAGGAAATCGCTCAGCAGCATCCGGCCATTCGATAGCAGCGCGCGATAAGACCGTGCCGTTGACCGTGAACTCGACGTCGTGCTGGTCAGCGTCGGCATGGAGCGCCCGCTCGATAGCGCCGTCGCGAGCGCCCGGTGCGTGAAGACGCCGGCGACGTGGCGCTGATAGTCGGCACTGGCGTGGACGTTGCCGGACGGTGCGATCGCATCCCGCACGTCGGCGGCAACCTCCCGATGCTCTCGTCGGTGCAAATTGCCCGATCAGGCAAGCCGCGGCGCTCGCTGGCATCGACCGGCGTCTCGCCGACGCCGCAAAGCGCGAGCCTGACACCCGAGCAGCGGCGATCTTCATCGAGCGTGACGATGGCGGCTACGCCGGCAATCGCAAAATCGCCGCGCCGCCGCGCGAGTTCCATGAAGCAGCTTCCGCTTCGTGGCCGCCGCCGCAGGAAAAGTGCGATTTCGACCAGCATCTCATCCGGCTGGATGCCGGTGGTCAGCAGGCCAACGAAGAAGTCGGACTGCGGCGAGCTCGCGCTCGCCTGCCGTCGATTTCAGCCGCATCCGCGCCCCCATCGCGACCGCCACCGCCGGCAGTTCGGAGGCCGGGTCGGCATGGGACAGGTTGCCGCCGATCGTGCCGCGGTTGCGGATCTGAGGATGGGCGATATGCGGCAGCGCGTCGGCAAACAGTGGACACGCATTCAGGAAAGCGCTGTCCCGCTCCAGGGTCCGATAGCGCGTCAGCGCGCCGACCCGAATTTCCCGCCCCGATCGGTCTGACGTCCGGCGAGAGCTCGCAAGACCATTGATGTCGATCAGCACGGCCGGCCGCGCCAGCCGGAAGTTCATCGCCGGGATCAGGCTCTGGCCGCCGGCAAGAAAGCGCGCCTCGTCACCATACTCGGCCTTGAGCGAAAGCGCATGATCGAGCGAGGAAGCTGCGATATATTTGAATGGAGCAGGCTTCATGAGTGCACGCTCGAGAGACAGCGTCCGCTCGGCTCTGGCGAACGCGGACTGCAAAAGTATCCGTCGCCTAACGAGCCAAGTCAAAAGCCGGGGTTTCAAATCCATGCGTGAACTGCACCGAAATGCAGCGAATTCCTGCTCATTATTCTGTCGGCGTGCGCAAACATTGGGCGCGCCACAATCAGCGGCTTTTGCCACTATCCTGCTATGGCATCGCCCAAGCCGAGCATTTCACTTGTCGGCGAACCGAGCAGCTCCGATGACGACGTCGTCGCTCTGCATCCGTCGGACCCGATAACACGATCTCAACCGAGACCGCGCCAAGGCGGCTAGTGGTCGACGCACACGATGTCTCGCTGACCTTCGAGACCGCGGACGGCAAGGTGGAGGCCTTGTCCAATGTCAGCCTCGCAGGTCGCAGAGGGCGAGTTCGTTTCCTTCATCGGTCCGTCCGGGTGCGGCAAGACCACGATGCTGCGGGTGATCGCCGACCTGCAGCAGCCGACATCGGGCACCCTTCTGGTCAACGGCATGAGCGCGGAGGCGGCGCGGCTGGCCCGCAGCTACGGCTACGTATTCCAGGCACCCGCGCTGTTTCCATGGCGCACGATCGAGAAGAACCTGAAGCTGCCGCTCGAGATCATGGGTTTTTCGGAAGCCGAGCAGCAGCAACGGGTGGAGCACTATCTCGCCCTGGTCAATCTGACCGGATTCGAGCGGAAATTTCCCTGGCAGCTCTCGGGCGGCATGCAGCAGCGGGTCTCGATCGCGCGGGCGCTGTCGTTCGATCCCGACCTGCTGCTGATGGACGAGCCGTTCGGCGCGCTCGACGAGATCGTGCGCGACCATCTCAACGAACAGCTGCTGCAGCTGTGGCGAACGACCGAAAAGACGGTGCTGTTCGTCACCCATTCGATTCCGGAAGCGGTGTTCCTCTCGACCAAGATCGTGGTGATGTCGCCGCGGCCCGGCCGCATCATCGACATCATCGACTGCGACTTCCCGCCCGACCGTTCGCTCGAAATCCGCGAAACGCCGGAGTTTTTGAAGATCGCGCAGCGCGTCCGCACCGGCTTGCGCGCGGGACACTCCTATGACGAGTAGCTCGCTCGCGCTTGGCGCCGCCTCGCCGCGCCGGCTTACGCATCATCCGCTGGTCGAACGCTACGCGCCCGTCGTCACCACGGTGCTGGTGCTTGTTGCGATCTGGTACATCGCGGCGGTTGCGATGAACTGGAGGCTGGTGCGCGACGGGTTTGAGCGCGAGGAGACGCCCTACACCGTCACCGACGTCCTGTCGGGAACGATGGAGCGCGGAGCGGCCACTGCTGCCGGCGCCGCACCAGATCGCGTCGACTTTCGTCGATTCCGTGTTCGGCTATCCGCCGCTTGCGCCGCGCAGCCTGGTCTATCACTCGCTGGTGACGCTGTCGGCGACGCTGCTCGGCTTCGTGCTTGGCGCATTGTTCGGCGTCGCTGCTGGCACTGTTGATCGTGCATAGCCGGGTGCTGGAACGAAGCCTGCTCCCATGGATCATCTGCTCGCAGATGGTGCCGATCCTCGCGCTCGCCCCGATCTTCATCGTGGTGCTTGGAGCGCTCGGGTTGCACGGGTTGCTGCCGAAATCGATCATCTCGGCCTATCTCTGCTTCTTTCCGATCGCGATCGGCATGGTGAAGGGCTTTACCTCGCCCGATCCGCTGCAGCTCGAATTGATGCGGACCTGGTCGGCAACGCCGCGCCAGGTGCTCTGGAAACTGCGCTGGCCGGCCGCGGTGCCTTATCCTGTTCGCGAGCCTCAAGGTCGCCATCACCATCTCGCTGATCGGCGCCATCGTTGCCGAACTGCCGACCGGCGCGGAAGCCGGCATCGGCGCGAGGCTCCTGGCCGGCTCCTATTACGGCCAGACCGTGCAGCTCTGGAGCGCGCTGGTTGCTTCCGCCGTGCTGTCCTGGGGACTGATCTCGGTCATCGGCCTGATCGAGCGCGGCGTAAACCGCAGCATGGGAGCGCGCTGATGGACCCGCGCAAGTTCCGGCTCGGCCTGTTGTTTGCGGTCGCCGCGATCGCGCTCGCGTTGCTTGCGCCGCTCGCATCCGGCGCGCCTGCGCTCTGATGCGACCGGGCCTCTGGCAGGCCATGGCCGCGGCCGCTCTCCTGTTCCTGGTTGCAGCATGGCTTGCCGATTGGCGCGGCATCGCGCCGGGCCTTGCGGGGTGATTGTTGCCGCGACCGTGTCGCTGCTGCTCCTGCACGATCCCGCCATTGCGGGCTCCGCCGCCGCGGGTTTCTGGGCGATCGTGGTTGCGGCCTGGCTCGCCGCGGCGATGTGCGTGATCAATCTCGCCGCGCTGCGCCCGATCCGCAGACAGCGGCGGCGTCTGATCAACATCGCGGTCCCGCTCCTGTTCGGCGCTACGGTGTTCTACCTCTGGGAAGTCGCGGTGCGCGGTTTTGGCGTACCCCCGGTGCTCTTGCCCTCGCCGAGCGCGGCCGCGGCGCGATTTGTGGTCTCGCTGCCGACGCTGGCTGCGGACTTCAACCAGACCTTCATCCGCGGCGTGCTGATCGGCTATGCGATCGGCTGCGGCGCCGGCTTGCTGGTCGCGATCCTCGCGCACCGCTTCGAATTCCTTGGCCGCGGCCTGCTGCCGCTCGGCAATTTCTTTTCCGCCCTGCCGTTGGTCGGCATCGCACCGATCATGGTGATGTGGTTCGGCTTCGACTGGCCGTCGAAGGCGGCCGTGGTGGCGCTGGTCACCTTCTTCCCGATGCTGGTCAATGCCATCGCGGGCCTGTCGGCTGCCGGCCATATCGAGCGCGACCTGATGCGCTCCTACGCCGCCACGCACCAGCAAAGTCTCGCCAAGCTCTATCTGCCCGCGGCACTGCCCTTCATCTTCAACGCGCTCAAGATCAACGCCACGCTCGCCCTGATTGGCGCGATCGTTGCAGAGTTTTTCGGGACACCGACGCAGGGCATCGGGTTTCGCATCTCGACCGAAGCGGGCCGAATGGCCATCGACATGGTCTGGGCGGAGATCGCGCTCGCGGCCCTCGCCGGAATGGCTTTCTACGGTTTTGTCACGCTGGCCGAACGCGCGACAACTTTCTGGCATCCGTCGTATCGGACCTAGGTCGGCAAGGTCTTTAGATTTGGAGTTTTCCATGAAACACAGTTTTGCATTGGTCGCGGGCCTGACGCTCGCCCTCGCCGTGTCGAACGCCGAGGCCGCCGATTCCGTTACGATCCAGCTCAAATGGGTCGCTCAGGCGCAGTTCGCGGGCTACTTCGTTGCCAGGGACAAGGGCTTCTACAAGGAGGCCGGCCTCGACGTGACCATCAAGCCCGGCGGCCCCGACGTCGCGCCGCCGCAGGTGATCGCCGGCGGTGGCGCCGATGTCGTCGTCGACTGGATGCCATCCGCGCTGGCCTCGCGCGAAAAGGGCGTGCCGCTGGTCAACATCTCGCAGACCTTCAAGCGGTCCGGCCTTGAGCTGACCTGCCGCGCCGACACCGGAATCAAGAAACCGACCGACCTGAAGGGCAAGACGGTCGGCATCTGGTATGGCGGCAACGAATATCCGTTCCTGTCCTGGATGTCGAAACTCAACTACAAGACCGACGGTTCGGCCGGCGGCGTCAAGGTGATCAAGCAGGGCTTCAATGTCGACCCGATCCTGCAGAAACAGGCCGATTGCGTCTCCACCATGACCTATAACGAGTACTGGCAGGTGATCGACGGCGGCTTCAAGCCGAGCCAGCTTGTGGTCTTCAAGTATGAGGACGAAGGCGTCGCAACGCTCGAAGACGGTCTCTGGGTGCTGGAGAAGAACCTCAAGGATCCCGCCTTCGTCACCAAGATGGCGAAATTCGTCAAGGCGTCGATGAAGGGCTGGGAATACGCCAAGGCGCATCCCGATGAAGCCGTGAAGATCATCCTTGCCGCCGACACCACCGGCGCAAAGACCGAGAAGGACCAGAAGCGCATGATGGGCGAGGTCGGCAAGCTGCTCGGCGACGCCGACGGCAAACTGGATGTCAAGGATTTCGATCGCACGGTCGCAACCCTGATGGCGGGCGGCTCGGATCCCGTGATCACCAAGAAGCCGGAAGGCGCCTATACTTTCGCGGTCTATGACGCGATGAAGAAGTAACGCGTACCGGAAGGGGACGGGACATCGCTCCCGTCCCTGTTCTACGCACAGAGCGGACGTCGCCGCCCAGGCCATTCGAAAAGCGGCGCAAATGCGAGATCATCTGGCGCCGCGGCAAGGTGCTCGGCATCAAATTCATCTCGTAAAGCGCGATGATTTCATCGCGCTTTCCGGATCACGGGCTAAGCGGCACACTTCTTGCTCGCCAAGCAGGCAGCCTGATCTGGAGATTTCCACATGAATTTGATGATCAAAGCCGCCGCATTGGTCCTGCTGACCGCACTTGCCCTGCCGGCGCAGTCGCAGGCGCAGGACAAGGTCTCCGTGGGCGTTTTCCCGGTGAGCTCGTCGCTGCCCTATTTCGTCGCGCTCGAACGCGGCTTCTTCAAGGAGCAGAACATCGAGCCCGAGATGACCAAGCTGATGGGCGGGCCACCGAACGTCGCGGCCATGATGACCAATCAGATCGAAGTCTCGGCGGTGCTGGTGACGCTCGAAGGATTGAACGCCAATGTGAAGAAGCCCGGCGTCGCCATGTACATCGCGCTCAACAGCCAGACCAAGGTCTGGAAGATGGAGCAGTTCGTCGTCCGCAACGGCTTTCCCGCCAACTCCATCGCCGACCTCAAGGGAGCCAAGCTGATGTCGGCACCGGGTCCGGCCAATCTCAACACGGCGAAAGCGATCCTCGCCAAGAATGGGTTGAAGGAAGGCGATTACACCATCGACCAGCTCGACATGGGCCAACACATCAACGCCATGACGGCCGGGACCTTCGACGGCGGCTATACTCTCGAGCCCAACGCCTCCATGATGATCAAGGCCGGCGTGGCGCGCTCACTCGAGGCCGGCGTGATCTCGAAATACATTCTTGGCGACGACAAGGCCGACGCCTATGCGGCAGGCTGCGCGATGACGAGCGACTTCATCCAGAAGCGGCCGGATGTGGCCAGGCGCTTTGCCGCGGCCTGGGCGAAGGCGATTTCGTTCATCAATTCCAATCCGGACCAAGCGCGAAAATATCTCGCCAACAACACGTTCACGCCGGAGAACGTCGTCGAGATGGTGTCGATGCTCGGTTATGCCATGGTCGGCGACATGAGCCAGCAGCAGCTCACCGACCTGCAGACCTTCGCCGATTTCGGCAGCTCGATCGGCGTGGTGCCCGAGAAGGTCGAGGTGACGAAATTCCTGCAGAAGTTCTAGGGACCGCGCGTGATGAGAGCGAGCACCGCGGCCGTGCCGTCCGCACCCGATGAATCCCACCGGACCGCGCCGCATGTCACGATCCGCGGTCTGTGCAAGACGTTCAGCGACACCCCCATCTACGATCATTTCGACTTCGACATTCCCCGCGGCAAGCTGATCTCGGTGTTTGGCCCGAACGGATGCGGCAAGAGCACGCTGATCAACATGATCGCGGGCCTCATTGCGCCCGATGCCGGCGAGGTGCTGTTCGACGGCCGTCCGCTCAGCGACGTCAAGTTCGGTTACGTCTTCCAGAACTATCGCGAGGCGCTGTTCCCCTGGCTCTCCGCCTTCGACAACATCGCCTATCCGCTGAAGCTGATGCGCGTCGCAAGAGCGGAGCGCGACCGTCGTGTCGAGCAATTGGTCGCCCGCCTCGGTGTCAAGATCGATCTCGCATTATACCCCTACCAGCTCTCGGGCGGCCAGCAGCAGCTGGTCTCAATCATGCGCGCACTGATCGTCGAGCCGGAAATATTGTTCCTCGACGAACCATTTTCAGCGCTGGACTATGAGATGACGCTGTTCATGCGTGACCAGCTGCAGCGGGTGTTCATGGAGACTGCAACGACAACCGTGCTGGTGTCGCATGATCTCGAGGAAGCTGTGTACCTCTCCGATTATGTGCTGCTGCTGTCGCGGCATCCGGCGCGCGTCGTCGAATTCGCGCCTTTCGACGCACCACGGCCGCGTACCGACAAGACCTTGTCGGAACCGGACTTCATTGCGACCAAGGCCCATTGCCTGAAACTGTTTCAACAGGAGGTCCGCCGCGGATGAAGAAATCCGGAGCCCTGCTGCCGCTGGTCGGCGTCGTCATCCTCCTTGCGGTGTGGACGCTCGTCACCACGTTGAGGCTGGTCGACCCGGTGCTGCTGCCCTCGCCGCTGGCGACATTCCGCACGCTCTGGGTCGGGATGGTCAGCGGCAAGCTCGGCGCGGATTTCGTCAAGACCGTGATTCGCACTATCACTTCCACCGCGATCGCCGCCGTGATCGCAATCCCCCTTGGCATCCTGCTCGGCTCGTCGGAGAAGCTGTATCGCTCCGTCGAATTCCTGATCGACTTCTTCCGCTCGACGCCGGCGTCTGCGATGTTCCCGCTGTTCCTGGTGCTGTTCGGCGTCGGCGACCGCACCAAGATTTCGGTCGCCGCCTTCGGCGCCGCGCTGGTGATCCTGTTCAACGTCGCCTACGGCGTCATGAATGCGCGCAAGACCCGCCTGCTCGCCGCCAAGGTGATGGGCGCTTCCCGGACCCGCGTGCTGTTCGACGTCATGCTCAGGGAATCGCTGCCGCAGACTTTCGTCGGCCTGCGCAACGGCGTCTCGCTTGCGCTGGTCATCATTGTCGTCGCCGAGATGTTCATCGGCTCGACCGACGGGCTCGGCCAGCGCG
This sequence comes from uncultured Alphaproteobacteria bacterium, assembly GCA_963739755.1. Taxonomy (GTDB): domain Bacteria; phylum Pseudomonadota; class Alphaproteobacteria; order Rhizobiales; family Xanthobacteraceae; genus Bradyrhizobium. The sequence continues at coordinate 30,970 of CAVUCB010000019.1, forward strand.
TGTTCGAGGCCCAGCAGCTCTTTGACATGCCCGGCATGTATGCCGCAATCTTCGCTGCCGGCGCGCTCGGCTACACGCTGAACCTGGTGTTCCTTGTCATCGAGCGCCGCTTCGTGCATTGGGCGGGACGATAAGTCCCAGCAAGGGGAGCGCAGATTTCATGGCGGCCGACAACGTCCATCTCGTGAGCCACCCCCTGGTTCAGCACAAACTGTCGCTGATGCGGGACCGCGACCGTTCGACCAAGGGCTTTCGCGAGCTCCTCAACGAGATCGGCATGCTGCTCTGCTACGAGGTTACCCGCGACCTGCCGCTGGAGATGGTCGACATCGAGACGCCGCTCACTTCCATGAAGGCGCCGCAGATCGCCGGCAAGAAGCTGACGCTCGCCCCCATCCTGCGCGCCGGCGTCGGTTTCCTCGACGGCATGCTGGCGCTGATCCCTTCGGCGCGTGTCGCCCATATCGGCCTTTACCGAGATGCTGCGACGCTGGAGGCGGTGGAGTATTACTTCAAGGCGCCGCAGGACCTGTCGGACCGCACCGTGATCCTGATGGACCCGATGCTGGCGACAGGCAACTCTGCCTGCGCCGCAGCCGCGCTTCTGAAAGGGCGCGGGGCCCGCGACATTCGCTTTGTGTGCCTGCTCGCCGCCCCCGAAGGCATCGCGCAATTCGAGAAATTGCACGGCGATATCCCGATCTGGACGGCCGCGGTCGACGAACGACTGAACGATCACGGTTACATCGTGCCGGGATTGGGCGATGCTGGGGACAGAATGTTCGGTACCAAGTGAGGCCCGGACCGCCTCGTCCGAACTACACGCCCCAGCGCAGCGCCGCGGTATGAACGGGTGCGTCCCAGAGGCGCTTCATCTCCTCATCGAGCAGCGATACCGTCACCGAGCAGCCCGCCATGTCGAGCGAGGTGACGAAATTGCCGACCAGCGAGCGCGCGATCTTGCAACCGGTGGGTTCGAGATGTTTGCGGACCGCGTCGTACATCAGGTAGAGCTCCGACAACGGCGTTCCGCCAAAGCCGTTGACCAGAAGGATCATCTCGCCCCGCGCGCGATCGCCCAGATCGGCAGTGATCGCGCCGACCATTTCCGCCGCGATCTCGTTCGCCGGCTTGAGCTTGACCCGGCGGCGTCCCGGTTCACCGTGAATGCCGACACCGACTTCCATTTCGTCCTCGCCGAGATCGAAGGTCGGCTTGCCGGCGGCCGGAACCGTGCAGCTCGTGAGCGCGATGCCGATCGAGCGCGTCGCCGCATTGACGCGATCGCCCAGCGCCTTGCAGATCATCGAGCTTGCGCCCTTCCTCGGCGGCCGCGCCAACGATCTTCTCCACGATCAGCGTGCCGGCGACACCGCGCCGTCCGGTCGAATAAGTCGATTTCTCGACCGCGACGTCGTCATCGGTGATCACGGTCGCGACCGTCTTGCCCGACATCTCGCGCGCCATGTCGAAATTCATGACGTCGCCCTCGTAATTCTTGACGATGAACAACACGCCACCACCGGTGTCGGCGGCCTCGGCCGCCGCGAGAATGAGATCGGGCGTCGGCGAGGTGAAGACCTGGCCGGGAACGGCCGCGTCCAGCATGCCCGCTCCCACGAATCCTCCGTGCAGCGGCTCATGCCCCGAGCCTCCGCCCGACACCAGCGCGACCTTGCCCTGCTTGAGGTGACGGCGCAGCACAAAAGGCGCGGTTTCGCCGAGGCGCACGATGTCGGAATGCGCCGCGCAGAAGCCGGCGAGACTTTCGCTCACCACGTCGTCGACAGCGTTGATCAGCTTTTTCATCCCTTCCTCCCCACTCCTATTGTTCTAGGTATCTTCGATCAGCCTTGCGACCTTCTCCGCAAATTCGCTCAGCAGCGTGTCGAGCTTGTGATTTTTCTGCTCGCTGCCGAGATCGGGCAGCATCAGCGTGAGCCGCCGGCTCCGCTCGCGCTCTTTCAGCAGCAGCAATCGCCGCGGATGCGCGCGATGATAGGCGGCGAGGAAGCGCTCCTTCTCCTGCGCCGAGAAATGGCAGACCTGGACGATGGCGTGCACATGCTGCGCGGGAATCGGCGTCTGATAGGCCGGGTTGGCGATCTGGGTGATGAAGCTGCGGTTCTTGCCGAGCGCTTCGGCGAGCCGCTGCCGCATGCCGGACGGCCGCCGGTCGAGGATGTCGCGCAGGATAGCCTTGTAGGCCGCAATCAGGCCCTGCGAATTTTCCGGCGTGGCTTGCGTGCTCATGCGGCCTTGCCGGAATAGCGGGCGATCGCGGCCCTGACCGGCCCGAGCGCACCGGGCGCGACCGAAAAGCTGCGCAAGCCCTGATCGAGCAGTGAGGCGATCTGTTGCGGATCACCCGCGAGGTCGCCGCACAGGCTCGCCTCGCGGCCGCAACCATTCGCATGGTCCACGACATGCCCGATCAGATTGAAAACCGCGCGGGAGGGACGCGCGAGATCGGCGAGCTGCGGTTCGTCGCGGCTCGCCGCCATGACATATTGGATCAGATCGTTGCTGCCGATCGAATAGAAGTCGGCGTTGAAATCCTCGATCGCGAGCGCCGCGGCCGGCACCTCGACCATCATCCCGAGCGGCGGCATCGCGGCCTCCTGCCCCTCGCCGCGCAGCTCATCGATCGCATCACGAAACAGCGCCCGACAGCGATCGAGCTCTTCCGGCACCGTGACCATGGGGATCATCACCTTCAGATTTCCGGCCACCGCCGCGCGCGCCAGCGCCCGCAATTGCAGGCGGAAGACGTCCAGCCGCCTGAGCGACAGCCGCACCCCGCGCACGCCGAGAAATGGATTGAGATCGCCCGGCTCCGTCAAGCCCGCAATCGGCTTGTCGCCGCCGGCATCCAGGGTGCGAATGGTCACCGGCTTGCCGGCGGCCCATTCGGCCATCTGCCTGTAGATCCGGTACTGCTCTTCTTCGGTCGGCAGCCGTTCGCGTTCCTGAAACAGAAACTCGGTTCGCATCAAGCCGATGCCGTCCACCTTCGAGGGATCCATATCCCTGAGTTCGGCAAGCCCGGTCACATTGATCATGAGCTGGACCCGCTCGCCGTTTGCCGTCAAGACCGGGCCGCTGAAGGAGGACGCCGCCTCTCGTGCGCCCGACTGCTCGGCGAGGCGCCGATCATAGTCGGCCCGAAGCGCTGGGATCGGGATCGACAATCAGCGCGCCGGCGTCACCGTCCAGCACGGCATCGACGCCGCTCTCGAGATGATCGATATCGACGCCGACAATCATCGGCACGCCGCGCGATCGCGCGAGGATGGCGACATGGCTTGACGGACTGCCCCGGCGCAACACCAGGCCGCCATCGCGCCAGTCGGTGGCGAGAAACACCGACGGCGGCATATCTTCCGCGGCAACGATCACGCCTGCCGGCACGGCCTGATCGACTTCGCCGGCAAGGCGCCGCAACACGCGGTCGCGCAAATCGCGCAGATCGGAGGCGCGGGCGCGAAAATAGGGATCATCGGCCTGATCATAGCTCGCGATTTCAGGATCGATCGCGGCAACCCAGGCCTTGCTCGCGACCTCGCCATCAGCGATCAGCGCAAAGGCGGGCGCAGCCAGGTTCTCGTCCTCGAGCAGCGCGATCTGGAACGAGAGAATGGCTTCGGCGTCTTCATCCTCTATCTTGCCCGCGAGCCCGACAAGATCGAGCCGCGAGGCCTCGAGCGCATCGGCAAGCGCCTGTTGTTCTCCCGCCGCGGAGCGCGACTGGCGCGTTTCCGGCTTCGCGGTGACCAGGCGCAGAAGCGGACCCAGCGCAATGCCCGGGGCGGCGGATCTCCCCTCGACGCGATGGGCGGCTCGATGCGTCCTATGGTCCATCCTGGAAATCTCCATCGACCAGCATCACCAGCGCGTCCAGCGCGGCCTTCGCATCCGCGCCCTCCGCTCGGAAATAGATCGTCGAGTCCTTCGGCGCCTTGGTCGCCATGACCTTGACGATGCTCTTGGCGTCGATCCAGGGTCCGTCCGGCGAAAGCCCGAGATCGATCTTCGATTCGAACGCTTTGGCAAGTTTGGTCAGCTTGACCGAGGGCCGGGCATGCAGCCCGACCTCGTGTCGCATAAGAACCGATGCCTTTAGTTCATTCATCCCGATCGTCTCGCTTCACACCGGCGTCAGTTCTTCGGCCGTGCGGCGCACGGCTTCCAGCGTCGCCCCCGACGCCGCCTCGGTCGCCGCCATGACCGCGCCTTCGACGACCGGCGCGTTGCACACGACGACGCGGCCGCGCCGCGCTTCGGGCAACATCTCGATCGCCATTTCGCTGTTGGTTTCCGCACCTCCGAGATCGACGAGGATGGCAACGCCCTTCTCCGACCACGCCTTGTCGATCGCTGCCATGATCGCCTCGACGTTGGTCCCGAATCCGCCATCCGGGTCTCCGCCGCACCAGCCGAGCGGCACTTCGCGGCCGACCATCTGTTCGACCATCATCGCCGTCCCGCGGGCGACGTCCGCGGAATGAGACACAATGACGATTCCTACATTTTCATTCATGCACAACCTTCCATGACGTCTGCAACCGCGTCGACGATCAGCTCGGAGGATCGTGCGCCGGGGTCCATATGTCCGATGCTGCGTTCGCCAAGGAACGACGCGCGTCCGCGGATCGCCTTCATCGGGACGGTGTTCTCGGCCGCGAGGCGCGCGGTGGCCCTCAGCCGCGCCGGTAACCCTTCGCCTCCTTCGCGCAACACGGCAAGCACCGGAAAGAACACGTCCAGCATCGTCTTCTGGCCGGCCTCCGACTTGCCGCGCGCCTTCACCGCATCAATGGCCGCGGCAAAGGCTTCCGCAACCTGTTCCCGGCTCACCTCATCGGCGAGCGATTTGCCGAGCGACAGGAACAGGGTGCCGTAGAGCGGACCGGAAGCGCCGCCCACTTTCATGACCAGCGTGGTGCCGACACCCTTCAGGGACTCGCCAAAGCTCTTGGCGGAAAGCTCGTCGGCAGCGGCCAGCACCGCTTCAAAGCCCCGGCGCATATTGGTGCCGTGATCGCCGTCGCCAATGGCGCGGTCGAGATCGGTCAGCTCGTCCGCGCTGGCGATGACGCGGTTGGCCACGGCCACAATCAGACGTTTGCGCGTTTCACGATCGATCATCATGCGAGCGGCCTGTCGGTAGCGATACGATCTCCGGACTGATCGAAATAGAGCGGCTGCATGAACTCAAGCGAGACCTCGTCTCCCGCCTTCAGCTCCTGGGCAGGATCGGCAAGGGTGACGAGCGAATGGCTGTCGAGCTTGAGGTGCACATGATTCTGGTCGCCGAGATGCTCGACCCAATGCACCCGTGCCCGCGGCCCCGGAATGATCCGCCGAAAAAATCCGGATATGCTCGGTACGCAGTCCAACGGTGCGCGCCTGCGGCGGCGGGGATTGGTCCGCCAGCAACTCTGCCGGAACGAGGTTGATGGCGGGCGTTCCGAGCCGGCTTGCCACATAGGCGCTGTTCGGCCGCTCATAGATTTCGCGAGGCGTGCCGAGCTGAATCAAAACTCCCTCGCTCATGACGCCGATACGATCGGCCATGGTCATGGCCTCGATCTGATCATGCGTGACGTAGAGGATGGTGGTTCCGAGCTCGCGCTGGATACGCTTGAGCTCGAGGCGCAATTCGGCGCGGAGCTTGGCGTCAAGCGAGGACAACGGCTCGTCCATCAGATAGACAGCGGGTTCGCGCACCAGGGCGCGACCGATCGCCACGCGTTGCATCTCGCCGCCGGAAAGCGCGGTGGCGCGATTGGCGAGCTTCTGCTCGATATGCAGCAGCTCCGCCACCTGCTGGATCCGGCGGCGGATGAAAGCCTCGTCCATGCGACGCGCCGGCGAACGCAGCGGAAAGGCCAGATTGTCGTAGACGGTCAGATGCGGATACAGCGAATATTGCTGGAACACGAAGGCGACATCGCGCTCGGCAGGCAATTCCCGCGGTGACATCCCTGCCGCGGATGACCACGCTGCCATGATCGGGCCGCTCCAGGCCCGCGATCAATCGCAAGCTCGTGGTCTTGCCCGCGCCGGTCGGCCCGAGCAGCACGACGAATTCGCCGTCGGCAATGGAAAGCGAAAGATTTCGGATCGCCTCCACCGCGCCAAATCGCTTGCCGACATCGACGAGCGAGACATCAGCCATGGCGCCCTCCCGCATCCAGCGCCGAGGAGAGCACCTGTCCGCTGGTCGGCGTCGAACAGCGACAGCTTGTCCGACCGCAATTTCAGCCCGACCGTCTCGCCGACCTGGACCGGCTTGCCCGACGGCAGCCGCGCCTTCACCTGGCCACCCGCCGTGGTCACGGTGACGATCTGCGTCGTGCCGAGATATTCGGCGCCGATCACCCGGCCGCGCAGCTGCGAGCTGTCGGCAAACGACACATTTTCCGGACGTACACCCAACGCGAATTTGCCTTCCGCGCGATCCTCGAACAATTCCGGCATCTCGACCCGCAGCGCCATCGATCCAGATGACGCGATCGCCCTGTCGCAGTGCCGTGTGCACATTGAGAAAGCTCATCGGCGGCGCGCCGATGAAGTCAGCCACGAACATCGTCTTCGGACGATCGTAGATCTCCTGCGGCGTGCCGATCTGCTCGACGCGCCCCTGGTTCATGATGGCGATACGATCCGCCATCGCCATGGCTTCAAGCTGGTCATGGGTGATATAGATCGAGGTGGCGTCGATCCGGTCGTGCAGCTCGCGCAACTCGCCGCACATCAGCCGGCGAAATTCGGAATCGAGGGCCCCCAAGCGGCTCGTCCATCAGGAAGGCCTTGGGCCGGCGCACGATGGCGCGGCCGAGCGCGACGCGCTGCCGGTCGCCGCCGGAAAGACCGCCGACCCTGCGGTCGAGCAGATGATCGATCCGCAGCAGCTTTGCCGCTTCCTCGACGCTCTTCTTGATCTCGACTCGCGAAAAATTCTGGCATCGCAGGGGAAAGCCGATGTTCTGGCGCACGTTCATATGCGGGTAGAGCGCAAAGAGCTGGAACACGAACGCGATGTCGCGCGCCGACGCGGGCAAGGCGGTGACGTCCTCGCCATCGAGCAGAATGCGCCCGGATGTCGGCAGCTCCAGTCCCGCGATCATCCGCAAGGTCGTGGTCTTGCCGCAGCCGGACGGGCCGAGAATGACGAAGAACGAGCCGTGATCCACCGTGAAGCTCGACGCCCTTGACGGCGGCAAACGCTCCGAAGGATTTGGCGACCTGACTCGAGTTTGATCTCCGCCATGACGCTAATCCGGAAAATGGCTGACGATCACGAATCCCAGCGTTCCCGCCAGGATGGTGACAAAGGAATAGCTGTACAGGCTCGAGCGAGAACGGCTGCATCAACATCACGACGCCGAGCCCGATCAGGCTCATGGTGACGGCTTCGCATGGACCGCGACGCAGCCACAACGGAAATCGCGATGCACGGCGATCGAGCTGTCGTTCATTTGCGCACCGCCCCGAAGGTGATGCCGCGCAACAGGTGGCGGCGCAGCAGGATGGTGAAAAGCAGGATCGGCAGGAAGAACAGCGTGGTGGCGGCAGCCACCGCCGGCCAATCCTGGCCACCTTCGCCGATGATAAAGGGGATGAACGGCGGCATGGTTTGCGCGTCGCCGCTGGTGAGCAGGACCGCGAACGCATATTCGTTCCAGGCAAAGATCAGGCAGAAGATCGCGGTCGCGGCGATCCCGGTCGTGGCCTGCGGCAACACCACCTTGAAGAAGGCCTGCAGGCGAGAGTAGCCGTCGACCATGGCGGCTTCCTCATATTCGCGCGGGATTTCATCGATAAATCCCTTCAGCAGCCACACCGCCAGCGAGACATTGACGGCAGTGTAGAGCAGGATCATCCCGAGCTTGGTGTCGGTCAGCCCGAGGTTCCGGAACATCAGATAGATCGGGATCGCGACCGCGATCGGCGGCATCATCCGCGTCGACAGGATGAAGAACAGCAAGTCGTCGGCAAGCGGAACGCGGAAACGCGAGAAAGCATAGGCCGCAATCGTCCCGAGGCAGACCGCCAGGAACGTCGATCCAAACCCGATCACCATCGAATTGATGAAGCGCGGCACGACTTTCGAGGGACCCGCGATCACCATGTTGCGCGAGCGCACCAGCCGCTCGTACCAGGTTTGCGGCGGCGGCAGGCTCGCCAGAAATTCCGGCGTCTGCCGCGTGCGCGTCGTGAACAGGTTGACGTAGCCTTCAACCGAAGGCTCGGAGATGATCTTCGGCGGATAGGAAATCGAATCCGTCGGCGTCTTGAAGCTGGTGAGAAAAATCCAGAGCAGCGGCAGGATGGCGATGACGGCGTAGAGTGGCGACGATCGATCCCGCCGATCGTCTTGGACAAAGACGACGGCTCGGCTACGGAATGGGCGGTGACGGTGCTCATCGCTGCTTCACCCGATCAAGTGCCCTGACATAGATGTTGGCGGCGCCGAACACGGTGACGAACAGAATGATCGCGAGCGCGGACGAATAGCCGGTGCGCCATTTCTCGAAGGCTTCGCGCTTGAGCGTGATGGACGCGACTTCGGTGGTCGATCCCGGACCGCCCGAGGTGAGCAGGTTCACCATGTCGAACATCTTGAAATTCTCGATCGCGCGGAACAGGATGGCGAGCATCAGGAACGGCATCACCATCGGCAGCGTGATCGACCAGAATTGCCGCCAGGGGGAGGCACGATCGACCTCCGCCGCTTCGTAGATGTAGTCCGGAATCGAGCGCAGGCCGGCGAGGCAGATCAGCATCACGTAGGGCGTCCACATCCAGACATCGACCATGATGATCGCCCAAGGCGCCAGCGCCACGTCGCCGATCATCTGAAACGAACTGAGGGTCGGCGCCGGTAAAGAAGGCGACCGCGCTGTTGAACAGGCCGATCTGGGGCTGCAGCAGGAAGGTCCAGAAATTGCCGACCACCGCGGGCGACAGCATCATCGGCAACAGGATCATCGTGGTCCAGAAACTGTGGCCGCGGAAGCGACGGTTGATCAGGAGCGCGAGGCCAAAGCCGATCAGCATTTCGAGCACGATCGACCACAGCACGAAATGCGCGGTCGCCTGCATGGCGTGCCACACGTCGGGATCGCTGAGGATGTCGCGATAATTGTCGAGGCCGATATATCGGAGCGGCGCGTTCGGGCGGTTGGCGCGGTAATTGGTGAACGAAAGCTGGATGGTCCAGAGCAGCGGAAAGATATTGATCGCGAGCAGCAGCAACACCGACGGCATGATGAACAGCCAGGCGATCGCGCGGTCCGACATGGCGCCAAGCCGGAACGCCAATCGGCGCGGTGCCCGGGCGTCAGCCCGTTCAGCCAGGGTGCTCATGGGAATCCTATCGTTCACGGATCACTGACGGGTCCAGGGAAGGGTCTCCCGGCCAAAACTCGCCGGGAGACCCTTGGAGGGTAACCGGGGCTAGATCTTACCCTCTTCCTTGAAGACCTTCTGCCAATCCTTGACCAGAAGATCGAGTGCTTCTTTCGCCGTCCCCTTGTCGGCGACGACGTAGTCATGGACGCGCTTCTGCATGTCGAGCAGGAGTTCGGCGTAGGCGGGCTCGGCCCAGAAGTCTTTCACCATATCCATCGACTTCAGGAAGTCCGAGCGCGAACGGCGCACTCTTCGGCAAAGCCCGGATCGTTCAGCACCGCCTTGTGGCAGGAATAGCCGCCGAGCGCCCACCACTTCTTCTGAATGTCGGGCTGCGCGAACCATTTGATGTAGGCCAGCGCATCATCCCGGTTCGGCGAATAGGACACGACCGAGATGCCCTGCCCGCCCAGCTGCGTGTAGTGATACTTCTCCTTCGGATTGACGAAGAAGCCGATCTTGTCGCCGCCGACATTGGGATCCTTGTAGAGGCCGGGGAAGAACGCGAAGAAGTTCATCTGCATCGCGACCTGTCCGGACTTGAAGGCATCAAGACCTTCCGACATGTAGGCGTTGCTCATGCCGGGCGCGGTGCAGCACTTGTACAGCGACTTGTAGAATTCGAGCGCCTTGACCGCTTCCGGCGAGTTGACGAAACCCTCCATCTCATAGGGCTTCTTCGGATTGTCGTACTGGAAGCCCCAGTCGTAGAGCGCGTTCGTCACGCCCATCGTGATGCCTTCGGAGCCGCGCTCGGTGTAGATATAGGCCCCGTAGACTTTCTTGCCGTCGATCTCCCGGCCCTGGAAGAACTCGGCGATTTCCTTCAGCTGATCCCAGGTCTCTGGCGGTGCGAGGTCGCGGCCATATTTCTTCTTGAAGTCGGCCTGGATTTCCGGCCTGGCGAACCAATCCTTGCGATAGGTCCATCCGATCGCATCGCCCATCGCCGGCAGGGCCCAGTAGTTCGGCGTGTTCTTCGGCCACTCCGAATAGCCGACCACCGTCGCCGGCATGAAGTCATCCATCGTGATTCCTTCCTTCTTGAAGAAATCATTCAGCTTCACGTAGTGGCCGTTCTCGGCGGCGCCGCCGATCCACTGGCTGTCGCCGATGATGAGATCGCACAGCTTGCCCTTGGAATTCAGTTCGTTCAGGAAGCGATCGGCATAGCTCGTCCACGGGACGAACTCATATTTCATCTCGATACCGGTCTTGGTGGTGAAGTCCTTGCCGAGTTCCACCAGGGCATTGGCCGGGTCCCACGCCGCCCAACACAACGTCAATTGCTTGGCCTCGGCGGGAGCCTGGCCAGCTAGACACGAAGCGACCACAACCGCGGTCGCTCCCAACGCACGCATTGTTCGGATCATCACACCCTCCCTGTTGTTGCAGGCGTATCGCCCGCCTGCCCTGCCTGTTCACACTTCGCCGTGCATGCAGATCAGTCCGGCTCTTCTCAGAAGTCGCGGAAATCATGTTTAGTATTATTGTTAAGTGAAATACTTCCACTAAACAAATTTGCTGTCAATAGAGGTCGCTACGGTTCTGCCTCGGAAACGAAGTTATTGCTGCGCTGCAGCGGTTATTTCCAACTCCTTCGCGGAAGCGAGACGCATGGGGAGCGGAGGGATCGAATGGAATTTGTTTAGTAAATTCAGCGAGGAGCCCGTTGTGCGACATGCGCGTTCAAGTGGGAATGTCAGTGGGATTGCCGGATACGATTCAGATCGCGCGACAATGATGCGACTTTGTCCGCGTGAGCGGCTCGGTGACGATGCCGCACCGGTTTCGCCCCAGCAAAACCGACGGGATTCAATCAATCGAGACCTTGTCTCGAAATGCCTTTCGGGCTCTACTCCATTCTGAGGCATCTGACTTCAAGCCGCCTCCTCGCACGCTTCGATGATGCAGCGTGTTCCACGGCAACGGCTGCCACACCCATTCGCGAAGGGAAGGTGGCGCTCGCCCTCGAGATCATCGCTCCTTCGCTTCCTGCGCGGAGGATTTCATGAGCCTCGACCCCTACCGGATCGCCTTGGAGCCCTATTACGAGCCGCTCGGCAACGAGATCGACGCGTTCAAGGCCGCCTATGCCGAGCGCCTGCCCGTCATGCTCAAGGGCCCGACCGGCTGCGGCAAGACCCGCTTTGTCGAACACATGGCCTGGTTATTGGGCAAACCGCTGGTCACAGTCGCGGCCCATGAGGACATGACCGCGGCCGATCTCGGCGGCCGCTATCTGCTCGAACCGTCGGGCACCGTCTGGCACGACGGGCCGTTGACGCTGGCGGTTCGCTTCGGCGCCATCTGCTACCTCGACGAAATCGTCGAGGCGCGGCAGGACACCACCGTCGTCATCCATCCCCTGACCGATGCGCGGCGCATCCTGCCGCTGGAGAAGCACAACGAAATCGTGCCGGCGCATGCCGATTTCCAGCTCACCATCTCCTACAATCCCGGCTACCAGAGCGCGGTCAAGGATTTGAAGGAATCGACCAAGCAGCGCTTCGTCGCGATCGACTTCGGCTATCCGCCGCCGCCGACGGAAGCCGCCATCATCGTCCGTGAGAGCGGCACAGACAGTGATCTCGCCGCCATCCTGGTCGCGATCGCGCAGCGTTCGCGCAATCTGCAGGGGCACGGTCTCGACGAAGGCGCCTCCACCCGCATGCTGATCCATGCCGGGCGGATGGTTCGCGCCGGGCTGCCGCTGGAAGCCGCCGTGCGGTCCAGCATCGTGCTGCCGATCACCGACAATCCCGACATCCGCGCTGCGCTGAGCGACGCCATCCAGGCGTGCCTGCCGTGAACGCGGCCAAGCAGCCGATCGCGCTTCACGTATTGTCCTCGGAGGAGGACAGCACGACGCGCCGGCTGCATCTGTTGATGCGGCAGCGCGAGACGCTGCGGCCGATGTTCCGGGCCACCTGGGACGATCTCTCCCATCATTTCGATGCGACCGAACTCGATGCCTGGGCTGGCGCGGTGCTGCAGCTCGCCAATGTCAATGCCGGCCCGGCCTGCCTGATCGCCTATTGGGACGCGAGCAAGGGCGGCGCTGACGCGCGGAGAGATCGCGCCGCTGCTGGCGGCCGCGCAAACGGCGGCGGATATTTGCCGTTACGCCGGCGCGCGCGCTGCGACATCGGCGCTGCGGGCCTTGCCGATCGCGGCGCGCGCCTTCGGCCGCGGCCCGGCGCTGGCGCGGTGGTGGCGGGTCATGGACTTGCTGGCGCGGCAGGCCGCCAGAATCGGTCGAACTGGTCGCCGCGCGACATGAACGAGATCCTCGCCCCCGGCACGATCGATGCCTTCGAGAATTTTGTCTCGGCGGCTTGCGCGCCGCGTCCGGCAACAAGGCGCGGCGCATCGCTTTCTTTTCGCTGGAGGATGCTCTCGCCCGCCGCATGATCGCCCGCGATCTCGGCAGCGTGAGCTTTCCGGAAGACCGAGATCGAGCTGAAGGCATTCCTCACCGCGCTGTGGGGCCGTGCGCCGCTGCTGCGCAGCTTCTCGACCGACAACAATCAGATGGCACAGCGCCGTACATCGATCGCGGGGCCGCTGATCCGGCTGCCGGAAGTCTATCGCGGCGTGCAGGGCGACGCCGCGCGCGCGTTGTTTCGCGCGGCGGCCGCGCATGCGCAGGCGCATCTGTGCTGGGCCAGGGCCTGTTTCCGGTCGGCACGCTGAAGCCGCTGCAGATCGCGCTGGTCAATCTCGTTGAGGACGCGCGGATCGAGCGGCATTGGCGATGCGGCAGTTTCCGGGCCTGCGCCGGCTGTGGTCGCCCTATCATATTGCGAGCCCCTCAGGCGTCGTCGCCGCACCGACCTTGCTCGCGCGGCTGGCGCGCGCGCTGTTCGATCCGGCTTATGCCGACGACGACACATTTGTCGCCAAGGGGCGCGCGATGTTTGCGGCGGCCGCGGCGCGCATCGAGCGACCCCGCCATCAGCCGCGAGATCGGCATGCTGCTGGGCAACGATCTCGGCCAGATGCGCGTGCAGTTCAACGTCAAGACCTATGTGGTCGAACCCGTCTATCGCGATGATGGCCTCGGCCTGTGGGATTTCGGCGAGAATGCCCCGCCGTCGGGCGAAGTGGTGGAGCTGCCGATCGAGGCTGTCAAAATCGAACAGCGAGAGGCCGGCGAGGCCGACGACGCCACCAGCGAGAAGGAAGAAGAGCTCGCCGAGTTCGGCGGCGCCCGGCCGGTGGCGCCCGACCAGCGCGGCATGGTGATCGCCAAATATCCGGAATGGGACAGCGCGCATGGCATCGAGCGCCCCGAGTGGACGCTCGTGCGCGAGGTCGCGCCTCGGCTGGGCGAGCCGCGGCTGATCGAGGAAGCGCTCGACCGGGCGCATGTCCTGCGCAACCGCATCGGCCGGCTGATCCGCGGCGTGCGGATCGGGCGCAAGATCCGCCTCAACCGCCAGCACGAGGGCCATGACCTCGATATCGACGCGGTGCTCGATGCCGGCATTGCGTTACGCACCGGCCGGGAGCCCGACCCGCGCGTGTTCCGCTCCTCGACCTCGGTCTACCGCGATCTCTCGGCGCTGCTCCTGATCGATGTCTCGGAATCGACGCGCGACCGGCTGGCGTCCGGCGCCACCATCCTGGACGTCGAACGATTGGCGGTTTCGATCCTCGCCGAAGCCATGGGCAAGCTCGGCGATCCCTTCAGCCTGCTCGCGTTCGCCTCCGACGGCCGCGAGGACGTCAAGATGACCAGCGTCAAGTCGTTCGACGAGCCCTACGACCGCTCCTGCAAGGCGCGGCTGGCCGGATTGACCTCGGGGCTCTCGACCCGGCTCGGCGCCGCGCTGCGTCACGCCGGCCGCGTCATCGGCGGCACACAATCGGCGCGCAAGCTCGTCATCGTGCTCACCGACGGCGAGCCCTCCGATATCGACGTATCCGATCCGCTGATGCTGGTAGAAGACGCGCGGCGTGCCGCAGTCGGATTGCATACCGCCGGAATCGACGCCTATGGCGTGGTGCTGGGACAGGCCGGCGCTTCCGCGGCATCGCGGATTTTCGGCCGCGGCAAGACGATGATGGTCCATCGCGTCGAGGATCTTCCGAACCGTCTGTCCGAACTCTATTTCCGTCTGGCGCGGCTTTAATTGTCTGCACATGATCTCCGCGCAAACGCTACGCGTTTGTCGCGAGGGAAAACCGGTTTCCACTTTTCCGGATCATGCGCTAACCGCCGAACGTCTCGTCCTGTACGCTGATGCCAACCCGGCGCGACCAGATCAATTCGCCGAGCCGCACCACATAATTCTCCGCCCGCCCCTGCATCGCGACGAACAGCACGTCGCCCTCGAAGCGCACCGGCCAGCCGAGATTACCGATGTGATAGCCGAGCTCGATGGCATCGCTGATCGAGCGCGGCTGCAGGCGAAGCCAGCGTTGGCCGGCCGCGCGCACCACCACGGCGCTGTTATCGTCGAGCAACAGCACGGCGCCATCGAATAGCCGCTCGTGGCGCGGCAGCGCGATCGCAAGGTCCTGTCCACCGCGCGTGGTGGCGGTGAGCTCCTGCTGGTCAAGATGATCGGGCGACAGGCGGAGCTCGTCGACGGCGTTGCGAAGCTCCAACCGATGCAGCTTCTCGGAATAGGCCGGCTCGAGACGGCTGCCGATGATGCGGTCGATGCGGAGCATGACCAGCCTCGCTCATCCCGCCAGCAATTGCTTCAGCTTGGCATCGATGAAGTCGACATCCTTGGGGTTGGTGCCCGGACCACCCGCAAAGTGACCCCAGATCGAGGGAACCGGAACGAACTCCGCGTTCGGCATGTTGGCAACCTCGAATTGACTGTCCTCCGGCGGGAAATAGAGGTCGGTCTGCCCGGGCATGACGTAGGCCTTGGCCTTGATCGCGCCCAGCGCTGCCTTGAAGTCGCCCTTGTACAGTTCGTTGTCACTGATATCGCCGTGCTGCCACGTCCAGAGCATGGTCAACAGGTTGTTCGCGTCCTTCGGCAGGAAGAAGCCTTCCCAGAAGCCGACGAGGAAATCCTCCAGCGAGGAGTAGCCCATGGCCTCCAGATCAAGCTTCTCGCGATAGAAGGCCTGCGAAAAACCCCAGCCGGCATAGACGCGGGCAGCGGCGCGCAGGCCGCGCGCCGGCTTCTCGGTATACCAGCCTTCCTTCCAGGCTGCGTCGGCCGTCAGCGCGGCCTTCACACCCTCGAGGAAAACAAAATTGTGGCGCGAACATTTGGCCGAGCCGCAGAACGGCGCGATCAGGTCCATCATGTCTGGGTAGAGCGCACCCCAATGGAAGGTCTGCAGCGCGCCCATCGACCAGCCGGTAACCAGGCGGATGTGGTTGATGCCGAACTTCTCCGTCACCAGGCGATGCTGCGCGCGGACGTTGTCGCAGGCCGTCACTTGCGGAAAACGGGGGCCGTTATAGGGCTCGGGCGTGTTGCTTGGCGAAGACGACAAGCCGTTGCCGAGCATGTTCGGGATGATGATGAAGTACTTCTTGGGATCGAGCGCACGCCCTTCGCCGACCAACCACTCGTTGTCGTAGTGCTGGCCGGAATACCAGGTCGGATAGACGATGACGTTGTCCTTGGCCGCGTTGAGCGTGCCGAAAGTCTTGTAGGCCAGCTTGCAGCCGCGCAAGGTCAAGCCGCACTGCAGCCTGACCTCGCCGAGATCGTAGATTTCATAATCGAGACTCACGATGATTTCCCCTCTTATTCCGGTTACGGATGGAACGGGACCGAGCCGGCCCCATCCTGTCAGGACTTCGCCAGTGCCAGGCGGGCGCTCGCCGATTTCGCGATGATGTAATAGGCGATGCTCGCCACCACCGCCGCCGAGATCGCGGTCGACAGATAGGGCAACCATTCCTCGACAATGAAGGCGCAGACCGAGCCCATCACCCACGCGATGAACGCCTGCGGCCGCCAGTCCGCGTCGATCTGGGAGTTCGGCCGGAACAGATACTGATCGACAAGGATGATCGCGCCGATCGGCGGCACCAGGATGCCGAGCAGCGACAGCCACTGGATGAAAAACGCCCAGACGTTGCCGGCCGCGACGACGATGCCGAGCGCGCCCAGGATGATCGCCATCAGGCGCATGTGCGTACCGAGGATGCGTGACCAGCCGGTCGCCGCATTGTAGAGGCAGTGCGAGCAAACCGAACCGAGATTGATATAGAGGAACAGGAACGCCAGCGCGCTCAGCCAGGCCATCTGCTTGCCGTTCATGTAGCCAAACATGTTGTCGGCGCCGAACGGGTTGGCGTTTGGCACCGCCAGCGCCGCCGTCATCACGCCGCCGACCAGCATCGCAATCAGATTGGCGAAGGGAAACGCACTGAACGTCGCCAGCAGGGAAGCTGATGGAGTCTTGGCCCAGCGGTTGAAGTCGGCGGTTACGGTGCCGGCATCGATGAACAGCGCGAGCACCACCGTGAGGCCCACCCCCATCGACATTGTGGCAGCGCCGTTATTGCCGGCGTAGGCAAAGATCGCCGATGCCGAATGCGTGGACGCTGCGTCGAACGCGACCCAGACACCGAGGATGACGAACAGCGGCACCGACACCAGGCCGATATAGTGCAGTCCCCTCACGCCAATGAAAGTGATGCCGATATAGAGCAGCCCGGCAACGATCGTCATCGCGACGTAGTTGAGCCCGTAGGTCGAGCTGACGAGCGCACCGGTGATGCCGGTCTGCACTGCGTACCAGCCGAGCAGCAGCGTTGACAGCAGGCCGGAAGCGAACACGTAGCCTTTCTTGCCGAACACGATGCTGGCAATCAGGGCGAAGTTCATGCCGCGTTTGGTGCCGATCAATCCGAGCAGCCCGACATAGGCGAACATCATGAGATTGCCGATGATCATGGCAGCCAGCGCCCGCGAGAAGCCCATGCCGAGCACGAGCAGCGAACCGGTCATGGCGCCGGTGATGATCATGGGAAATCCGAGCCACACCAAGGTGACCGAGAACGCGCTGCGGCGCGCGTTCATCGGCACCGGCTCATGCTCATATTCGCTGCCGAGGAGATGATCGACCTGATCCTCGGCAACCTGGAGGCCATCCGTTACGGAGGCCGGCTTGGATACACTGCTTGTCATTGTGCAACATCCTTCGATGAGTGGGATACGATTGGCGCATGGTCTCTCATTCGCCGCCACCAACAGCGGCGTCGGCAAGGTCTGTTGTTGTTCGATTGGGCTTCGATCTACGCGGTACGATCCGACGTCAGACGACCGACCGAGAGTCCGAACATCCTCCCTACTCGACGTCGCCGGCGGGGATGACCCGCCGGCGACGTGTCCCGCCGCGCGGCTCAGCGATGAGCGACCTTCTTGTTCGGAATGCCCTCGATCGGACATTCCTCGGTGCCCACCGTGGTCCGCGTAAAGGACTCGACCATCTCCCGCGTGCCCTTCCGGATCGGCGATCCATTTGGCGTAGAACTCGTACGGACAGGCCGCGACACCGCGATCGCCGTCGCCCGAATTGATCATGCCGGTGTAGCCGCGATGGACCAGCTTGAAGAGATGGTTCTGCGACTGTCCGGTCTTGCGCGCGTCGCGGATCAGCGACTTGGAGAGCTGGGCGTATTGCACGCCGTAATCCTCCTCGCCGCATTCGCCGAGCGTGCGGCCGTCGAAGCCGATGATCGCCGAATGGCCGAAATAGGAGTAGACGCCATCGAAGCCGGCGGCATTGGCGACCGCGACATAGACGTTGTTGGCCCAGGCCATCGCCTTCGCCATGATCACCTGCTGGTCCTTGGCGGGATACATGTAGCCCTGGCAGCGCACGATCAGCTCGGCGCCCTTCATGGCGCAGTCGCGCCAGATCTCGGGATAGTTGCCGTCATCGCAGATGATCAGCGAGACCTTCATGCCCTTCGGGCCTTCCGAGACATAGGTGCAGTTGCCGGGATACCAGCCCTCGATCGGCACCCAGGGCATGATCTTGCGATACTTCTGCACGATCTCGCCCTTGTCGTTCATCAGGATCAGCGTGTTGTAGGGCGCCTTCTTCGGATGCTCCTCGTGGCGCTCGCCGGTCAGCGAGAACACGCCCCACACCTTGGCCTTGCGGCAGGCTTCCGCGAAGATCTCGGTCTCGTCGCCGGGCACGACGGAGGCGGTCTCGTACATCTCCTTGGAGTTGTACATGATGCCGTGGGTGGAATATTCCGGGAAGATCACGAGATCCATGCCGGGCAGACCGGTCTTCATGCCGACGATCATGTCGGCGATCTTGCGCGCGTTATCGAGCACCTCCGCCTTGGTATGCAGGCGCGGCATCTTGTAATTCACGACGGCAACGCCGACCGTGTCGTTGCTTGAAGTAATATCACCGTGCAGCATGTCGCTCTCCTTGTCGCTTGCTCGTCATCAATTTCCCGGTGCTTGCCGCACCATTTTCGCCTGCTCCCCGATGCCGGATCACACCGCCATGTGACGGTGAACCAGTGCATCGCTGAGATCCCCGATGTCGCCTGAAGCCACCACCCTGCCCTTCTCCATCATGGCGAAGCGCTGCGCGGCGCGGCGGACGAACGAAACATTCTGCTCGACCAGGATCACGGTGAGCCCGATCTCGCGGTTGAGCCGGATGATGACGTTCTCGATCTCTTCGACGATCGAGGGCTGGATGCCTTCGTTCGGCTCGTCGAGCAGGATGATTTTCGGCTCGGCCGCGAGCGCGCGGGCGATCGCGAGCTGCTGCTGCTGGCCACCGGAGAGAACGCCGCCATTGCGGTCGAGATTGTTCATCAGATAGGGAAACAGCTCGGCGACCAGCGGCGGAATCTCGCGCTTGCCGTCGGCGCGGCGCGAACGATCCCATCAGGATGTTCTCGCGGATGGTGAAGTCCGGAATGATCTCGCGGCCCTGCGGGACATAGGCGATGCCCGCCCGCGCGCGGCGGAAGGTCGGCTGCCGGCCGAGATCCCTGTCGTCGAGCCGGATTTCGCCGTCCATGCGGTCGGTGAGGCCCATCAGCGTCTTGAGCAGCGTGGTCTTGCCGGTGCCGTTGCGGCCGAGCACCGCGGTGACCTTGCCTTCCGGCACGTCGAGGCAAACATCGTGCAGGATGTGGCTGCGGTCGTAGAAGCTGTCGACATGGGCGAAGGCCAGCATCACGAGATCCCCTTCGAGCCGAGATAGGCTTCGCGCACCTTGGGATTGTTCTCGATCTCCGCGACATTGCCTTCGGCCAGCACCTGGCCGAGATGCAGCACGGTGATCCGTTCGGCGATCTCGCGCACGAACGCCATGTCGTGCTCGACCACCACGATGGTATGGCGGCCCTTGAGGTTGTTGACGATCAGCGAGGTCTTGTGCGTCTCCGCCTGGGTCATGCCGGCGGTCGGCTCGTCGAGCAGGATGATCTTCGGGTTCTGCGTGATCAGTAGCCCCAGTTCGAGCCATTGGGTCTGGCCATGGCTGAGATAGGCGGCGATCCGATGGGCTTCCTCGGTCAGGCCGATCAGCTCCAGCACCTCATCGACGTTCTGCTTGGCGACGGCACCAAACCCGAAGCCGAGATTGGCGAATACGCCCGGCTTCTTGCAGCTCGCCACTTCCAGATTGCGGCGGACACTCAATTCCTTGAACACGCTCGGAATCTGGAACTTCCGCCCCAGGCCGGCGCGCGCGATCTTGTGCTCTTCCCAATTGGTGATGTCGGTGTCGTGCAGGAAGACCCGCCCCGAAGTCGACTTGGTCTTGCCCGTGATCAGGTCCATCAGCGTGGTCTTGCCGGCGCCGTTAGCTCCGAGCAACACGCGCAGTTCGCCCTCGTCGATCACCATCGAGACCTGGTTGACGGCCTTGAATCCTTCGAAGTCCACGCTCAAGCCGTCGATCGTCAGTGCCGCCTGCGCCATCGCCCTACTCCGCCGCCTGTGACGACGGATCGGTCACGCGTAGCGCCTGCGCTCCGTTGCCGGGCTTTCGCGTCACGAAGCGGTCAACGAGATCATGCGCGAGGCCGCCAAGACCGCGCGGCAAATAGATCACGACCAGCACGAAGATGAGGCCGATGATCGCCTTCCAGGCTTCGGCAAAGCCTTCGGTCTCGCTGACCTTGGCCGAGATGACGTTGATGAGGATGGCGCCGATGCAGGCGCCGAGAATCGAGGAGCGTCCGCCGACCGCCGCCCACACCACCATGGTGATGGAGAAGGTCAGGTCCATGAAGGTCGGAGAGGCGAACTCGGAGACGATCACATAGAGCATGCCGGCGAAGCCTGCGATCGCGGCCGACACCGAGAAGAAGAAGGTCTGATAGGACGGCACGTCGAAGCCGAGATAGCGCGCCCGGTTCTGGTCGTCGCGCACGGCCTGCAGGATCACACCGGCCCGCGTCTCCACCAGCAGCCGCGCGCCGAACAGCACGAGGCCGAGCGAGACGGCGACGAGATAATAGGTCGGAACGACATAGGGATCGAATTCGAGATCGCCGACCTTGAACCAGCCGAGGTCGGTGAGGCCATTAAAACCGTTGGTGATGGGCTGCGCGTCGATCACGACCAACCGCACCAGCAGCACCAGCGCCAGCGTAATGATGGAGACGAACACACCGGAGATGCGTTTGCGGAAAACGATGGTGCCGATCACGACCGCAATCAGCACCGGCAGGATCAGGCCCATCGCAACGCCGAACCACTGGCTCTGGAACGGCAACCACAGGAAGGAAGCTTTGTTGATGCAGCAGAGTTCCGTCGGCGCACCGGGCTCGGCGTTCCACAGCATGAAGTCCGGCACCGGCTTGTCCGAGCCCTGCTGCAGGCTGGTCTGGCTCGCAAGTTTCAGCGACATCGCCAGCATGTAGGCGCCGGCACCGAAGAACAGGCCCTGCCCGAGATTGAGGATGCCGGCGTAGCCCCACGACAGCGCCACCGCGACGCCGAGCATGCCGTAGACCAGATATTTGGCGACGCGGTTGAGCCAGAACGAGTCCATGACCAGCGGCCCAATCATGATCAGCGCCACGAAGACCACATACATCGCCCATTCAATTCGCCGCTTGGTCAGCATCGGCTTAGCGACCCTTCAGGGCGAACAGGCCCTTTGGCTTGAGGACGATGATCGCGATCACGACGCCGAACACCACCGCGCGCGCCAGGATGTCGTTGGTGGCGGCCGCGACCAGCCCATTGATCTCGCCAAGAATGCCGGCAGAAAACACCGAGCCGAGCAGGCTGCCGACGCCACCCATGACGACAACGAGGAAGCCGTCGACCACCATCGGCGTTCCCATGTCGGGGAAGACCGTCTTGAAGCCACTCATCATCACGCCGGCGACGCCGGCAAGACCCGAGCCGAGCGCGAAAGTGAGCGCGTTGACGCGGGTGACGTCGATGCCGCAGGCCGCCGCCATCTTCGGGTTGCGGATGATGGCACGCACCTGCGTGCCCATGGTCGTGCGGTAGATGATGAACCAGGTGGCGAGCGCAAGGATCGCGGTGACCACGATGATGAAGAGGCGGTAGCGGTTGATGTCGGCGCCGCCGATCGAGACCGTGCTCTGCAGCACTTCCGGCACGCTGACATTCTGCAGGCCGGGTCCGAGCCCCTGGATGTGAATGCCGAAGAACGACAACCCGAATTCCAGCCGCACCGCCTGCTGGATCAGGATCGCGATGCCCCAGGTCGCGAGCAGCGTGTCGAGCAGCCGCCCGTAAAGCTTGCGCACCACCACCCGCTCGATCAGGAGTCCAAGCAACGCGGTGACGATGAACGCCAGCGGAATGGCGACGAAGATGTTGGTGCCGAGCCAGATGCCCGACAGCACCGTGACATAGGCGCCGATCATGACCATCTCGCCATGGGCCATGTTGATCACACCCATGGCGCCATAGGTGATCGCGAGCCCCAGTGCGACCAGGAGCAGGATCGATCCGAGCGAAAGACCGATGAAGAGGACCTCGAGCATGGCATCCCCCTGTCATCCACCGCGCCTCACGCGCGGTGGATGAAATTGCAAGCGATCAGGTCTTGTTGAGCTTGGAGGTTTCAAGCCCCTTCGAGGTGCAGAACAGGTTGGTCGGGGTCTCGCCATAGGCGACATAGGGCAGCGGGATCGTCGGCTCCTTGTAGGCGTCGATGATCTTGCCCTGGCCGTCGGGGAGCCACTGCGCGATGCGCGGCGTCAGATAAGTGTGCAGGTTGTCCGGATCGATCTTCACATGGCCGTTCGGCGCGTCGAACTCCTGCCCCTTCACGGCCTCGCGGATCGCGACCGGCGTGATCTCGGCCGCCTTCTCCGCCGCCTGCTTCCACAGGAAGACCTGGAAGTAGGACGATTCCAGCGCGTGATGCGTCACCGCCTTCGGATCCTTGACGAAGCCGCGATAGCGCTCGACGAAGGCCTTGTTGATGTCGGTGTCGATCGCCTGGAAATAGGGGAACGAGGTGTAGCTGCCGACCGCGTATTCGGCGCCCATCGCCGCGATCTCGATCTCCGAGGTCACGGTGGCGCAGATCGGCAGCTTGTCGTGGGTCAGGCCCTGGTTCTTGTATTCGCGATAGAACGCGACGACGGAGTCACCGACCACGTTCGACAGCACGACGTCGCAGCCGGAGCCCTTGATCTTGTTGACCATCGAGCCCCATTCGGAATGGCCGAGCTCGAGATATTCGTCGGCGATCCACTCGCCGCCGTTCTTCTCGATCAGGATCTTGGAAACCTTCGCCATCTCGCGCGGATAGATGTAATTCGACCCGACGATGAAGAATTTCTTCTTGCCGAGCGTCTTGATGATCCAGGGGATGAAGTTCGAGAGCTGCTGGTTCGGAACGGCGCCGGTGTAGACGACGTTCTTCGAGCATTCGAAACCTTCGTAATAGGTCGGATAGAAATAGAGGTTGTTGCGCTTCTCGAACACCGGCAGCACCGCCTTGCGGCTTGCCGAGGTATAGGAGCCGAACACGGTCGGCACCTTGTCCTGGATGACGAGTTTGGAGGCCTTTTCATTATAGGTCTTCGGATCGGAGGCGCCGTCTTCGGCGATCGCTGCAACCTTCATGCCTTTCACGCCGCCGGCGGCGTTGATCTCGCTGATCGCCATCATGGTGGCGTCATGCAGCGACTTCTCGATGATCGAGAGACCGCCGGTCAGCGAGAACAGAACACCGACCTTGATCTCGCCTGCCGCTCGCGCACCGGTCTGGAACACCCATGGCGAGGTGATCACCGTGCTGCCGGCAAGCAAACCATTCCTGAGAAACCTGCGTCTGTCGATCGCCATAACTCCGCTCCCCATTGTGTGCGGGCGCACCAACCCGTTCGCGCCGAAGCACGTTGTGTCGAACCAAAAAGTTTCCAGATCAGACCGCTCACCGAAGACGCAACTGCATCGTCGGCGATTTACGATCCGCAAAAACAAAAAAGCCCGACAGATCCTCGCGGATCTTTCGGGCTACCTAGCCAGAGCCAGACCAGCAACATTGATGGTCCGGCGAATGTTGCAAGAGGTTACTCACGCAACAGTGAAAAGCTAATCATCTTTGGGACGGTATTGCAATAGCTCATTTGCGTGGATGATCGCAGCCGCCATATCGTCCATCGACAAACGCTTCGCCATCGCCTGACGACGGATGCTTTCATAGGCATCTGCCTCATTCAGTCCCTGCCCATCCATCAGGATCGACTTTGCTTTTTGAATGCGCTGGATGCCGGCGAGCTTGCGCTCGAGCTTGCGCATCTTCTTGTCGGCTTCGCGCCGCTCGAGCCAGAGACTGCGCGCGATGGTGAGGTTGGTGAGCAGACCAAAAGGGCGGATCGGCCGCTCGATCACGGCGACCGCGCCGGCTTCGAGCACGAGCTGCAAAGTGGAAGGGTCCTCGTAGCTCACGACTGCAATCAAGGTCGGCCGATGCCCGCCATCCGATTTGAGCAGCCGCTGGATTTCCGCGCGCACGTCGTGCTCGATCGCAAGCAGCACGACGTCGGCGCCTTCCGACCAGCAATCCGGCACCGGCCACTGCGTCTCGACCATGCAGCCGATGCGGCGAAGATGCTCGACCAGGCTGGTGCGCTCGGAATCCGGCGGGTGCACGACATGGACCCGCAAGCCCCGCAGATCACGAAGAATTTGGATTGCCACGTCCAGTTCTCCGCCGCGCGATACTCAGGGGTGAAGCAGCTGCAGATCGTCGACGGACCAGTCGTCGAGTCTCTGTACGACACAGTAAGGGTCGGGCTTGACGCGCACCCCGGGATTCCAGACGGTTTGAAACCGGCCGTTGCGATCGAGCCGAGCGATCCGCGGCCAGAGATAGGTGTGGTTGTTCTCGGGATCGATCCGCACGCGTCCCTGCGGCGCGTCGAATTCGGAGTCGCGCAAGTTCGCCAGCACCTGTTCGGGATCATCACTGCCGCATTTGGCGACCGCCCGCATCGCGAGGTGCAGCTGGAAATACGAGGCTTCGGCGCCGGCCGTGACCGGTGCATCCGTGCCGTATTTCTCCTTGAAGGCCGCCACGAAGCGCCGCGCCGCCGGCGAAGACAGCGTCTCGAAAAACGGCGCCGCGGTGATGTGCCCTTCGGCAGCCTCCGGCCCCATCTCGGCGACTTCGGCCTCGCTGGTGGTTAGGCTCGCAATCGGCATGCGGGTCGGATCGAAGCCGGCCGCGCGAAAGGCGCGATAGAGCGTCGACGTGCCGCTGCCGACCACGGTCGAGAAGATCACGTCGGGCGAGGTCTTCTTGATGCGCGCGATGACGCGCTCGAAATCCTTGTCCTCGGGATAAAGCGGGATGTAGAGCTCGTCGAGGACCTTGCCCTTGTCCTGGCCGACGAAGTCGCCCATCACGCGGTTCGAACTCGTAGGGGTAGATGTAGTTCGAGCCGACGAACAGGAAGCGGTTGCCATAGGCCGACAGCAGGAATTTCGCGAGTTGCATCGAGTTCTGGTTCGGCGCGGCGCCGGTGTAGATGCAGTGCCGCGAATATTCGAAACCCTCGTAGAGCGTCGGATAGAACAACAGCCCCCGATGCGCCTCGACCACCGGCAGCACGGCCTTGCGCGTGCTCGACATGTAGCAGGCGAACAGCAGCCGGATACGGTCGACCTGGAACAGCCGCTCGGCGAAGGCGCGGAATTTCTTCGGATCGGAGGCCGGATCGTACATCACCGGCTCGATCGGGCGGCCGAGCACGCCGCCGCTCGCATTGATCTCCTCGATCGCCAGCAAGGTCGCGTTGAGCTGGGTCCGCTCGATCCCGGAAGTCACGCCGGTCTGCGAGAACAGCACGCCGACGCGCCAGTTTCCGCTATTGTCCTCTATCAATGCCATCGCAGCTTTGTCGCTCCCCGCCATCGGCGGTCATTTCCACCTGAACGAGGGAGCTTATTACCTAATTGAAGGGATTGGGAATATAGCTCGCGGTCAAATTCACCATGTTGGGCTGAGTGACGGTCACCGGGCAGAGCGGAAGTGGTTGGCGGACGGCGGCAGCACCAGGCATCGGAATGTCGAATTGGCTCAAGAAGTCAGTTTTTCAGCGCGGCGATTTTTCGGGCTGACGCTTCTACGGGCCGAAGCGCCAACTGCGCTCCTGGGGAAAACACGCGTGAGCGCATGAGAACGGTGGCGACGAGGCCGGTAATACCTGACGCAGCCAGGATCATGGCAACGATGACGAATTGGTAGATGGCCGCATAGACCGGACTCGCGCCGGACACCATCATGCCGGCCATGACTCCCGGGATCCACACCAGCCCGAGAGACTTCAGCATATCGAGGCGGGGCAAAAGGCTCGCATAGACGGCGCTCTGAAGATAGGGCGCGACCGTGACTGCAGGCTCCGCGCCCAGCGAGAGACCTGCCTCGATCTGACCGACATGGGCGAGAATCTCGGCCCGGAAGCGCTCCGCGGCTTGCGCGCATGCATTCATCGCATTGGCGATGATCATGCTGCCCACCGGCACGAGTATGGAAATGTCAGCCCGAAGGCTCCGGGTCGCGAGCATCGCCGCGATCACGGTTCCCGCGCCGGCGGCAATGGACCAGAAGCACAGCAGCAGCGCGCCATCCATTCCCTGCAGGCGGCGGGCAGCCGTGAAGGCCGCGGCGACGGTCATCATCATCAGGATGAGAGATCCGACCAGCAGGCTGCCGTGCAGCAGCAAGGCCAGAATCATTCCGACAAATATCATCTGCACGAGGCCACGCAGCATCGAGACGGCTGCCTCGCGCTCCACCCGGAGGGCTTGCCATCGGCAGAGCGCCACCACGGCCGCGCACAGCGCGATGGCACCGACGGCCTGGGCCAGACCCATCAACACATCGCTTCCTATGCTGGTCTGCAGTTCAGACATCATGCAGCACCTCTCTGGTTGCGCCGATCCCGGCATTCCGGCCCGCTTCCATGATCATCGTCCTGTTCGCGAGACGGACGGCCTGCTCGCGATTGTGCGTGACGATCACGCAAGCCATTCGGCGTTCTCGAATGATCCCGAGTACGAGCTCTTCGACCCCGCGTACGGACGACTCGTCGAGTGCGGAGGTCGGCTCGTCGAGCAGCAGAACCTCAGGGCCATTCGCCAGCGTTCGCGCCAGCGCGACGCGCTGGGCCTCGCCGCCGGAGAGGTTGCCGACGTCGCGATCGGCGAATCCGGACAGGCCGACCCGCTCGAGGAGTGTAGCGATCTGCATGGGCGCCATGGCTTCGCCGCGTTGACGCGGTCCGAACGCGATGTTCGCGGAAATCGTGCCCGGAAACAGAAAGGCCGTCTGCATGACCATGCCGACGCGCCGCCGCAGCTGCTGTGGGGCGATTGACCGGTAGTCCGTCGACTTGAGCAGAACGGTGCCGGACGTGGGCTCATCCAGCCGGTTGAGCAGCCGGAGGAACGACGATTTCCCGGCTCCGCTCGGGCCGACGACGGCGAGAATCTCACCCGCCGCGACCTCGACACTGACGTCCTGGACGAGCAGCCGCTGTCCGACACGCCTGGACAGATGCCTGGTTTCCAGCATCACGATCGCCTGCTGTGGGCAGTTCTCGCCTTGCGCGGATGAACCCGCGGCCGCGTCGCCGAGATCGTTCGATGTGGCAGTATTCGTCACAGGGTCTCTCTCGACACAAGCACCGGTGAATTTTGCGGGTATGGCGCCTCGGCGATCACTCAAAATGGCGGCGGCTTTGGCTGCGGCGGCTTCGGGCCGAAAGCCCGTGCGGTGTCCCGTTGCGGGCGATCGACTCTGGATAATGCGAGCTGCCGCGCGTACTCCCGGTCGCCAGCCATTTTGTAGGGAGAACTCGTCAGCGAGGCAAGAAACGCCACCAGGTCATCGATCTCGGGCTCCGTCAGAGCCAACGGCTGGATATCCTCGTCAAGCCACGGGTCGGTGAGGCCGTCACCATGATTGTAGTGATCCATGACATCCCACAAGGTTTGCATCGATCCGTCATGGAAGTAGGGCCCCGTCACGAGGACGTTCCGCAGGTCGGGCGTCTTGAATGCCGCAATGTCGCTCTGCCGTTTCGTCACGAGAAAGCGTCCCAGGACCGACATCTCGCTCTCGATCGCTGCGGTATCGACATCCGGCAGGCGTCCTTGCGCAAGCTCACGTTCGGCCTGCTGTGCCAGGGGACCGACACGATGCCGGAGGATTCCGATGCCGATGTTATGAAAGTCATTGTCGGTGAAAACAGTTACGTCGCGCTTGTTGTCCACCAAAGCGTGGCAGAGGTTGCAGCGAGCCTTGGTATTGAACAATTCCCAGCCGCGTTTGGCCGAGTCGCTGATGGCGCCAGCATCTCCGGCGATGAAATGGTCAAAGGGAGAATCGAAAGAGACCAGTGTCCGTTCATAGGTCGCGATCGCGCGCAGCATATCCTGTTCGTTCACGCCACGACCGAAGGCCTGCATGAATTGCGCTTGATAGTGCTTGTCGCCGGCGATCCTGGATACGGCATCGGCGATGCTGGATGAGCCCATCTCGAACGGGTTGGTGATCGGAAGCGCTGCCTGCTGCTCCAGCGTATGGACGCGGCCATCCCAGAACTGCGTCTTGTTGTAGAGTGCATTCAGTATGGTTGGGGCATTGCGTTGACCGGCGCGGCCATGAATCCCGATCGACACTGGCCTCCCATCGGTGAAGGCGCGCGCCGGATCATGACATGTGGCGCACGCGACGGTACCGTCATCCGAGAGCCGGCCATCGAAGAACAGCTTCTCACCCAACGCGACCGCGGCAAGCGTGAGCGGGCTGGCCGGTGGGATCGCTGATGCGGTCAGAGCCGCAGGAAAGCCGATCTGATCTGACGAGCGCGGCTCAGCCAGCGGCCCTTGCCCGGGCAGTGGCGGCGCCTGCCCTGGCTCCAGTGTAGGCGGTGGACCGAAGCCGGGATCTCCGCTGACTGCCGATGCCGCGGCCACGGAGAGGACAAGCGACAGGAGCACTGGGGCCGCGAACGCCGTGGTACGCATCCGATATGCCTTTGCTCTCGAGCTGAGCAAATAATCCAAACACGATGAATTCAAGAACAACACCGCTCCAGCAGCAAGCATACCTCATCCGTTCTGCATTCGCAGCGATTTCGAGCTGGCACTTCCTGCATTAAGCCTCTGGCGTCGGCCTGGTATTCTTGATCCGCACGCAGTTTGCCTGAACGCACGCGCAGGCCCGGAGCCATCGTCGCACTGATTCAAACGATCCGCGATATGCGCACTCGCGCGTAGCGCTGCAATCTCGCAGCGGCGATCCGCCCGAGTTTTGCTGGATCGCAAGGCCTTCCTCGATAAGGAGGGCGCAGGGAGCACCGGATGCAAGCCGCACCCGCAGCCTCGTGTGCAGTGTAGAAAGCACACGAGCAGTCACCACAGGTACGCCGAACATGTCCGGCACTCCCTGCGCAATGGTTTACGACCTATACCGTGCTCTCCCTGGTGTCCGGGCTTTATAGCCACCGTCGCCGGCGGATCACGGCGTGTCGGCCCGCTTGGGCCGACATCGCCAATTCCGCCAACTTGATCCAGCGTCGGGGGATCAGGACCACACGTTTTCGCCGTCCGCATCAGCGCGCTTCGTCGTGTGCGCACCAAAACGTCCATCGCATCCCGCGCCCAACGTTCGTGACGATTGGCCGAAGCGCCCCTCTTTGTGGAGCGGGATGCGGGGAGATAAGCACATACTTCTGAAAAACGGAAGTGAAATTTTCCGGCGAGAGCGCCTGAACCATCCGATCAGATTGAATCGGCTCACGAAATTAATTTTTAGGCGCGGCGATTTTGCGGGCGCTGACCGCGTGCTCAAGCTGCGCGCCGAATGATTCCTCGGTACTGTTGCTTTCTTCTGGTTGGGGCCGAGCGACAAATTCGACCAGCCGCTGCATTCCCTGAGGGACCGCTTCCGTCGAGCTGAAGAGCGGCACTATGCCTCCGCCTTACCATCCGCTCCAGCGCCGCCGGTAGCCAAAGCCGCCGCTGACCAGCCGCAGGATCAGCAACAGCACCACGGCACCGATAAAGGCGTTCATGATTAAAGCGACTATTCCGACGCCGAGATGAATGCCCAGCCTCGGCAACAGCCAATCGCCGATGAATGCACCGATGAGGCCGACGAGCAAATCGCCGATCAATCCAAAGCCGCCGCCCTCCATCACACGGCCGGCTAGCCAGCCAGCCACGATCCCGACGAACAGGATCACGAGCAAACTCTGATTGGAAAGATGCATGACCCTCTCCTGGTCGGGTGGTTTGCTGACTTAATGTTTATGGGCTGCGTTGGTTCCCTAGCATGGTCTTGTTGATCAGGCTTTCGCTTTGATACGGTCATCCCGGGCCGTGCCCGGGGAGAAACAACAATGAACCTATCGATGAAAGACCGCGTCGCTGTCGTGACCGGTGGCAGCAAGGGCATCGGGATCGCGGTGGCACGCCGGTTTGCCGAGTCCGGTGCAAAGGTGGCGATCCTCGCACGCGGGGCTGGCGATCTCAAAAATGCGCGCGAGAGGCTCGCCAAGGACGGGCTCGTGGTGCGCGATTACGTCTGCGACGTATCGAAGGCCACCGACATCACTGGGATCCACGAGCGGATCGTCACCGATCTCGGCAAGATCGACGTGCTCGTCAACAACGCCGGAACAGCGCGCACGCTTGCCTTCGAAAATATCAGCGACGAGGCCTGGCAGGAGGATTTTGACCTGAAACTGTTCGCCGCGATCCGTTTCAGCCGGCTGGTCTGGGGAGGCATGAAACAGCGCAAATGGGGCCGGATCATCAACGTGCTCAACACCTATGCCAAGGCGCCTGCCGGCAATTCCGCGCCAACCTCGGTCTCGCGCGCCGCCGGCATGGCGCTGACGAAGGTGATGGCCAACGAGGGTGGCGAGCACAACATCCTGGTGAATGCCCTGCTTGTCGGTCTGATCATGAGCGATCAGTGGGTGAAGCGCCACGCCGCTCAGGCGCCGAATATGGATTTCGACGCGTTCGCCAAGGGTCTTGCCAAGGGCACGCCACTCGGACGCATCGGTACGGCGGAAGAGTTCGCGAACCTCGCCTGCTTCCTCGCCTCCGAGCAAGGCTCCTATATCACCGGCACTGCCATCAACGTCGACGGCGGCCGATCACCGGTGGTGTAGGTCGTGCATCGATAAATCGAGACGCTCCGATCGGGCGCTTTTGCAACGGCAAAGCCGGCAAGCCGACAAATGTTGCTCATGCAACTCATGGACGATGCCGCCGATAAATAACTTTTAAGGAAAGAAAACGGCTCGCCAAGGCATTGCGCCGCGGGCAAAAGGACCGAGGCGCTGATTGGCGACTGCCTTTCGTCTCTCGCCCTGATCGTCGCCCGTTCAAGGCATCTGTGCGGTTGGCGTCGAGCGTGAAATCTTGACCTCTTCCTCGTTCATGTCGGCCGATATGTCGGCGAAAAGCGGCGTACTTAGATAACGCTCGGCTGTGTCGGGAAGCATGCAGAGAATATTTGCGCCTTGCTCCGCTTCGGCCGCAACCTTGAGCGCGCCCGCCATCGTGCCGCCCGAACTGATGCCGACGAAAATACCCTCCTTGGTCGCAAGCTCCTTGGCGCAGCGAATGGCTGCAGGGCCGGAGATCGCCAACACTCGGTCGATCACCTTCATTGCCACCGCGTCGTCAGTGAGCTTCGGAATGAAATCGGGTGTCCAGCCTTGCATCGGGTGCGGCTTGAAGGTCGGATGCGGTGCCGATGGAGTGCCGTCAGAATTTCGCTGCTGCGTGATGCCGCTGCCCAGCAACTGCGCGTCTTCCGGCTCACAAACGATAATCTTCGTTTCGGGACGTTCCTTTGCAAGCACCCGTGCGACACCTTTCAGCGTTCCGCCGGTACCATAACCCGTCACCCAATAATCAAGTCGCTCGCCATCGAAATCGTCCAGGATCTCACGAGCAGTCGTCCGCGAATGATAATCGGGGTTTGCTTCGTTCTCGAATTGGCGGGTCATGAACCAGCCGTGCGTGTTCGCAAGCTCGATGGTTTTGTTGATCATTCCTACCGCGCGTTCGGCTGCAGGTGTCACAATCACTTTTGCTCCGAGAAACCTCATCAACTTCCGCCGTTCGACGCTGAAAGGCTCTGCCATGGTCACGACCAGGGGGTAGCCCTTGGCAGCGCAGACCATCGCAAGGCCGATTCCGGTATTCCCGCTCGTTGCTTCGACGACAGTCTGGCCAGGCTTCAGTTCGCCTGACTTTTCTGCTGCCTCGATGACACCGAGAGCCAGCCGATCTTTCACCGAACCAAGGGGGTTGAAGGCTTCAACTTTTACGAACAGATTTACGCCCTTCGGCGCAAGACGATTGATTCTCACGACCGGCGTGTGACCGACCGTTTCGAGAATACTTTGATATCTGTGTCCCATGTTGGCTCCCACATTGCGTTGGTGTTCACAAAGATAGTGTCCGGTCATCACATCCGGTTCTTTGTAGCAAGCATATCCAAATCAATCGCTTCAGCAATCGAAAGCTCTATTACCCTCACGGCATCACCTGCTTCGGTTGTCGTGCAATCGCCAAGGTGATCAACGCAGCCGCGATGCACAAGGCGCCAGCTGCGAAGAACGCCGGCAAGTAGGTTGCGAGGACAGTCCGCGACAAGCCAGCACCGAATGCGGCGGCAGCTGCGCCGAGCTGATGGCCGGCGTAGATCCAGCCAAACACCAGATTGGCGCGCTCGGGACCAAACCTTTGCGCGGTGAGCCGCACCGTCGGCGGCACCGTCGCAATCCAGTCAAGACCGTAGATCATTGCGAACAGCGAGAGGCCGTAGAACGAGAAATTCGTGAACGGCAGGAACAACAGCGACAATCCGCGCAGGCCGTAATACCAGCACAGCAGATACCGATTGTCGTAACGGTCCGAGAGCCAGCCGGATCCGATGGTGCCGACAAGATCGAACAATCCCATGGCCGCGAGCAGGCCGGCGGCCTGGATCTGCGGAATGCCGAAATCGAGACACATCGGAATCAGATGCACCTGGACCAGGCCGGTGGTGCTGGCACCGCAAATGAAGAAAGTAGCGAACAGGATCCAGAACACCCGTGACTTCGCGGCATCGCGCAACCCTCCGAGCGCCGCCGCCATGATCGGCGCCGTGCTCGGCGGTGGCGCCGGCAGTGGCTCAGTGCCTTCATCGCCAAACGGGCGTAACCCAACGTCGCTTGGGCGATCGCGCATCAGCATCGACACCGCCAAAGCCGCGAGGGCGAGCAACCCGCACATCAGCCCCAGCGCCACCCGCCAGCCTGTCCGCTCGGTCAGACTGGCAAGCAACGGCAGGAACACCAATTGGCCCGTGGCCACGGCCGCGGTCAGAACGCCCACAGCCAGCCCACGTCGCGCTGCGAACCAGCGCGCGGCCACGGTGGCCCCGAGCACCAGTGCGGTCATGCCGGTGCCGAGGCCGATCGCCACGCCCCACAGCAGCATCAACTGCCAGAGTTGCGTCATTGTCAGTGAAATGACGAGAGCTGTGGCCACGATCACCAGCGCCGACAGCGTCACGTTGCGCAACCCGAAGCGGTTGTGCAGGGCCGCGGCGAACGGCGCCATCAATCCGAACAGGACGAAGCGGATTGACAGCGCCGAGGAAATCTCCGCCGTGGACCAGCCGAATTCCTTTTGCAGCGGCACGATGAATACACCGGGTGCGCCGACCGTGCCGGCGGTGATCACTGCGGTCAGGAAGGTCACGCCGACCATGACCCAGCCATAATGGATGTTCCTGCGGGCGAGAGCAGCCGATAGCCATTGCGAGATCATGAGGTTTCCTGTGCCGATTTGGTTTTCATCGGACTTTGCGCTCGAAAATGAATTCCAAATTCTTGCAGAGCTTCTTAGCCGGGGAATTGTGGGCAGGTCGTCCTCCGAATGAGGGACGGCTGACGGGTTTTGGAGGAGCAGGACGAAATCGCGGAAGAAGTCATCTCGCTGAGCCTTCGCGATCGTCAATTCACCGCCGCGGGCTTGCGCTCTCAACATTTCCGGTCGCGGTCAATCGGCTAGCGGCGTCGCATATCCTGCGACAAGTTTAACGAGATCTGCCTGCCGCGTCGCACCCGTCTTTTCAAACAACCGGCCGAGATGCGTCTTGACGGTCGTGACCGCAACCCCGAGAGCTGCCGCAACCTCCGGAACGCCGCCTACTTCGACAATCGCCAACAACACGCGAAGTTCGGTCGGTGTCAATTTGAACGTCTTGCCGATGACTTCGAAAGCAGACGGGACTATCAAGGCTGCCTTTCGAACGAATAAGGCCGCTGCAGCCGTGTAGGTTCTGCCGGCACGACGGCGAGCTCCCGAAGTCAAAGGCAGCACATGGGCAACATAGCGCTCATCGTTCTTGCCGATCAGGGGGACCGCTATCCCCATTGTGCCGAGCGCTGCATCCCCCTGGCCGGCAGCGGCAAATATTTCACGCAATTTTTTATCGACCTGCGCATCACGGGCAACAAGCTGGCCGCCGACGGAACGCAGAATATCGCCGACGCTGATAATGGCGTACCCCGCGGCGTTGGCATGAACGATACGGCCGCCCGCATCGACGAGACACATGCCCACGCTAAGGCCATCGAGCGTGTCGGCGAACGTGGCAGTCTCCGCTGCCTTCAGATCAAACATTCTTCCGATCAGAACCGCTCGGCGGATATGGGGAACGATCAGCCGCATCCGATGCCGGGCTTCGTCATCAACGGCTCCGTCTCGCTCACTGCGGAAGACACCGAACATGGCTACGCTGGTTGCCGATTTGTCGAGAACGGCACTCACGAAATCGATGAGCCCCTGCGGTTGTACCCATTCCCGATAAAATCGTGTTTCCAGGAATTCATCGGGTGACATCAGGTCTGCAACCGCGACGGGCTGTTCGATCTCCGCGAGAAAATGTCCACCCGTGGCCGGATCAAGCGTCACATATTTATCGAAATAGAGTTTCGTGTAATGTGGATCAATTCCAGTCACGTATTGAACGCTGCCTTCCTGATTGGCCACGTTCTTGGAAAACAGCGCCGCACCGGTGCCGCGGACAAAATGTGCCGCCCTTTCGATGGCGCCTTCCCACAGCGATTGATCGAGCACGGTGTCGTAAACGCTGCCGATGAGATCGCTCAGCTTTTGAGGATCATAGCTGTTATCCGGCAACGTGGACAATTCATAGACTGCTTGCCGTTGTTCTGACTTCATTTTGCAGGACCGTTTAAGCGTTTTCGCAATTGATCGATTGATCAACACAGCGACGTGTCTGGTGTTTCATCCGGAGACCTGGCGGTGTCGGCCCCGATGGCTGTATTGATTAAGACCCTTGATGAATTGCGCGCGAACCCTTGCGGGGCAAATACGACAGATCTTGGCTTGTAGCCGAAGCCCCCGAGCCAAACAGCCGGTTGTAGATGGATAATGTCGCTTTTTGGATAGCGAGCGACGGGAGCAGGAACGACGTAAAGCGTCAGTTCGCCTCTCCGGCCGCGGGTCGCAGTGTGGCGTTCGAGCCAGGGACTTCGATTCCGGAACTATCGCGCCCGTTTCACGATATTGGATGTCCCGCTAGCCACCACCGAAAATCTTGACCGCCTTAGAGGACGGTTAGCGATATTCCGGGCTAACCTGCAGTTGGCGCTCGGGCCTGTTTTGAAGGAGGCTTTCGAAAAAAATCTTGAGGATATTCACAAGCTTGCGTCTGAGTTGCGAGAGGACTTAGACAAGCTGCTTTTGGTCACCATGGAAGACGCCGGCACAGTCATATAGCGATGAGGGTCGTAAGTCGCATTGCTGCAACAAATGGCACGTCGACGCCCAAGACAACGCCGGTCCACTAGCATTACAGTTGCATTTTTCGTCTGAGGTGAGCGCGGCGAGCGTCGGCCTAGTGAGCTCGCCGCCAGAGCGACCATGCGAGAACACGTTCGATCGAGATGCGCCGTTGAGCGAGCTTGATAGCGATGCGACGGATTTCCTGGATCGACCAGCGGATCAGGAACGATGTTTGGTGCGCCGGCGTGGTAGTGTTTTTTTGAGCGCTGGCTCAGCATTGGCTCGATGCCGGATGACAGCCATCATGGCGAAGGCGAGCATGACGAGGGAGACATGGCGGTGCCAGCCATGCCAGGAGCGGGTCTCGTTATGATCGAGGCCGAGTTCATTCTTGGCAGTCTCAAAACTATCCTCAATAGCCCAACGATGACCTTCCACCGCGACAAGCTTTGCCATCGGCGTGCCCTTGGGACACCAAGTGGAGAAGAAAGCCAGAGGCGCGCAACTCCGCACGAGGCCTTGCCCTGCTTCAAAAAGCCAGTTTCGTCGATGACAAGAACCGCGTCTCCATCGGACAGCGTTTCCAGTGCATACTCACGCACCACATCGCGCAGTGCATCGGCATCCCATCGTCCTCGGCCCAGGATCGCCTGCTGGCGCCAAGGGCCTTTATCGCCGACCGTTTCTGCCCGCATCCAACCCGTCTTGCGCGGTTCGTTGCCCAACAGTCCATCTGCCCCGCCGAGATCGCGACCTGCTCCTGCGTAAATAGCGGACGCATGCGTTGCTTGGCTTCTCGCAACGACGAAGCCCACAGCGTCAGCATATCTTCGACCGACGCACCACCAATCATCAAATCCCAAATCATGGTCGCCCATAAATTCAGAACCGTCAGGACAATGCAACTGTAATGCTAGGCGAACACTGCTGCGAAATTTGCACGATATTACAAGAATAAGCTGGTTCACTCGCACCAAAACAGGGAGCTTCGCCAAAACCAACGGTGGGAGGTCAATCCATGTTTTCGGCAGAAGTCATCGACCGCTTGCGCTCTGTTCTCAATGAAGTCTGTGCCGAAATCCCAAAGTGCGAGACTGACACCTGGTCGAGAGTCGCCTGCAAGATACTTGAAGCCGCAGCACGCGGCTAGCTAAGCGCGGAGGGATTGCGGGCGGCCGCCCATCGCGCCCTGACTGCAGCCGAGTTGGCTAGGATCGAATGCGGCCGCGCATAAAGGCGTGCGGCACGGATTTCCCTGAGCATGCGGTTCTCGACAATAAGAGCGCGAACGGGCGCGCGCAGATCGCCGTCACCGGCGGTTTCGTACCGGCGGCCTACTTGGTGCCCGGGCGATGTCATGCTCACCCAAAAGATCGCACTCGAAGAAGCGAAAGTTTTTCGACGGCCGTTCAAACGCTTGACTGATCTGCAAGTGGGGCAAACCTTGGACGTCGATCGGGGGTCAAAGGCCTATTCACAAAAGGGAAGAACCCACTGCCGTTTCTTTGGCCGTCAAGCCGGCGTCTCTCCGCGGACCGCTTGCTCAGCCAGGCACCTAGCGGCGATGCTTATTCAATTTTTGCGACGCCGGCGTCGTCACCTGGGCGCGAACATCGCGCAAGCTGTTGGGCGATACCGCTGCCACTGGTGCTTCGCCTTTGATCTGTTCACGCCCGACCTCGCGGCGCGGCCAGGTAAAATCGTCGGCGCGGCCAGGCGGAGGATTGAGCGCTTCGCCCTTGGTCAGCGTGCGCGCGGCGAGCGCATCGACCGCAGCGGGCCGCGTTCCCGGGCCGCCGAGCAATTGATCTGTGGCGAGCGACGGCGCCGTCAGCGGCAGGATTGGCCCCGCCAGCGGACGCGGCGCGGGCTGGCCGGGCATGGCGTTGATGTCAGGCGTCGCGGGCTCGGTCGGCAACGCGATCGGACCTGACCGCGCCGCGAGCAAGCGCGTGATCTCGCGCTCGACATAGTGTGCGAGCTTGCGCGCGCCGGCTTTGGTGAAGAAGACGCCGTCGTCAGAACGCAGCTGGCGGATCTGGCCTTCGAAGTCAGGCCCCTTCTGCAGGAAGAGGCCGCCTTCATCGACAAAGCCATCCCAGACGTCGACATAGGTGATGCCGGCCTTGCCGGCGGCTTCACGATCAGCAAATCCAGGAAAAGCATGTCCGAGGTGCCCTTGGGCCCACGAATGGCGGGAAGGCCGACCCAAATCACCGGCACCCCCTTCGACTTCACCACCGCGATCATCTCCTCGATCTTCTTCGAGTAGAGCTCGCCCCAGCGGTCCTCACCAAACTCATAGAGGCCGTTGGGCGAGCGTGAGCTCTTCGCCGGCGGCGCCTTGGCAATGTCGGCATCGTCCTGCGGCAGCTCGGTATCAACCTCCGGCTTCTGCGCTACGTCCGGCTTGGCGCCGCCCTTGCCGTCCGACTTGGCATCGCCTTTGGCGTGGGTGTCCTTGTCGTTTTTCTTGTCGGTGAGCTTGTCACTCTTTTCTGTGACCGGCTCACGCAGCGAAACGCGGTCGTTGATGCCAAGCATCACCACGATAATGTCGGGCTTCTCGGCCGTGAGAATGGCCTTGGTCGCGGCGGCCCAATCGGAAGGGTCGCCCTTGGGCTGGTATTTGATCAGACCCGATGTGTTTTTGGCCTTGCGGATCACACCGATATCTGGCCGTTCGGTGTAGGCGTCTTCGAGACCATAGGCGAGCCAGTCCGCCATGCCGTCCCCAAGGACCAGGATGTGCCGCTCCGGGACCGTATCGCGTTTCTCGGACGGCGGCGCCCTTGAAAAATCCTCGCGCGCGGGCGGTCGGGCTTGCCGAGGCGGCGCGCGCGGCCGAGACGGCGCAAACGTGTCGTTGCCAAACCAGCCGCCACCGAACCAGCCGCCACCACGTTGCTGCTGCTGCTGCTGCTGAAATCCGCCGAAATTAAAGAATTGCGCCGAAGTGGGTCCGCCAACGCCAAACAACATCCCCGCAGCGATTGCCAACGCAATCAGCAGGTCTCTTACAGTAAAGGCGCTCTTTTCTGGCCTGTCGGACACGCTTTCGGACCGCACATGCCCCAAGCCAACATAGCACTAAAGCTGCTGCAGCCACCGCTCGCACGGGAGGGCCACCGGTCACAAACATCCGCAACACATCGGACGACGTTAACCGAACCTCTTACGAAAGCCTGAACGAGTGGCTGTAAATTTGGTCGGAACTCCTTTGGTTGGAACACCAGGAGGGAGATATGAGCACCATAGGCCCCAATACCCGGCCCATATCGTGTTAGCCAAGCAGAAGTGAAGCTCGTCGCGGACGAAACGGCGAACGCAAATACAGCGACGATTAAGTCAGATCGGCACGCGTCGAAGCCAATCAGGAAGTCGAAACAGCAGAGGCGAAGGCCTCCAATCTGGATTTCGTTACCTGAGATGGGCACCAGCGCTGGCTCGCGTTTCACGTCCGCTTTACCCCCGATTGCGACCGTGGAGCGGAGCTTTGCGCCAGGAGCGAACTCAGCAGGCCTGGCTTGCACGGGCGCGACGGCACTCGTAGAGCTGCAAGACCATGACAAGCCTAAGGTCGCAGGTCAAAATGTCTCAGTGATCTTGCTCAATTGGGGCGGATGATCTGGATCGAATCCCCTCTCTCGGGCGAGACGTTCAATCGCGCGATAGAACGGAATCAGCATGGTGATCGCATCGGTTGCGGGATCGTCATCCCCAAGCCATGGCAGCGTGCTGCGCGGACCGCCGCACAGATGCACCGAAATCCCGCTCTCGCGTAGCTCAGTGGCAAGCCCATCCACGGTGGCAGCTGTTTCGTCCATCAGACGCATCATGATGACCGGAGTATTCGATGACAAGGCTGCCCGGGGGCCGTGTTGCAGTTCGGCGACGCTGAACCCAACAGCAGGCAGCCGCAAGATTTCGGCGAGCTTCAGCGCAATTTCGCGAGCCGATCCCAGGCCCAAGCCTCGTGAAGCCACAAAGACCGCGGATGCCTTGGCGAGATCGCCTGAGATTTCGCCCCAGTCAAGTGAGAGCGCGCGGTGAAGGCGCTCCGGTAGTCGGTCAAGCGCCGATCTAAGGACCAAATCATCAGCCAATTCTGCGACAAGTTCAGCGCCTGCTGCCATCGAGCCGATCACTGTCTTGGTCGCCGCGACGGAATGTTCAGGCCCCGCCCCGATCGGCACGACAAATTCGGCGGCGCTCGCGACAGGAGATGGCACCGCATTGACGATCGCAACGGTGCGAGCACCCGAGGCTCGCGCAAACTCCGTCGCAGCGACGAGATCAGGACTGCGCCCGGATTGCGAGATCACGAGGAACAGGGCATCTCTCAACGTCAGTGGCTTACGAAATGCCGTGATCACCGAAGGAGCGCTGGCAGAAACCGGCAGGTGAAGCCGTGTTTCAATGAGGTAGCGCAAGAACATTCCGGCGTGCCCGGAGCTTCCGCGGCCGCAAAGGACGGCGAGCGGCGAGGTCCCAACATCCAGACGTCTTGCAACCTCAGCGAGGGCGTGGCGTCTGCGCAGAATTTGCGAGACGACGTCAGCGCTTTCACAAGTCTCTCGCGCCATTGCGGAAGATCCGGCTACGATGTCGCTCAAAGGCTGCATGTTTGCTCCAGGCCAGAAGTTCATCGGCTCCGTTCTTCAGCTGAGATCATCAATCACGCGACGGAGGTTGCCCCTATGGCTCGCGAGAATGCTCGCAGCCTCCGCCTTCTCATACCCCAGCACCACCAGAGCAGCCGTCTTGATGTCCCCATCGGCCTGCGCGAGGGCATTAGCGGCCTGCGCTTCGCTACAACCGGCAATACTTGCAACCATCGTCTCTGCGCGTCGCTTCAGTTTCGCATTCGTCAACTGCATATTGACCATCATGCCGCGGTAGACGCGGCCGAGGCGCAACATGATGCCGGTCGAGATCAGGTTAAGCACAACCTTCTGCGCGGTGCCTGCTTTCATGCGGGTCGAGCCGGCGATCAATTCTCGTCCCGTCTCGACCAGAACCGGATATTTCGCCGATGCAAGCAGCGCGGTGTCGCGATTGTTGGCAACGCCTACAGTGACAGCCCGGTATACGCCTGCCTGCTCCAACGCGGTCACGGTAAACGGCGTCGTGCCGCTGGCCGCAACCGCGATCACTACGTCGTGCGGCGAGAGGCTTGCAGCATCGACTTGTTTGACAGCGTCGGCGACATCGTCTTCAGCTCCTTCGACGCTGGCGACAAATGCACTCTCCCCACCGGCGAGTATGAATTTGACACGCTCCTGGGGCCAGGCAAAGGTTGGGGACAACTCCGCTCCGTCCTGCACCGCGACCCGGCCGGAGGTGCCGGCTCCAACATAGATCAGGCGACCGCGGTCGCCCAGCGCTTGAGTTGCCGCGTTTGCCGCCTCGGTGATAGCAGGAAGGGCTCGCCCAATAGCGGCAACCGCGGCGAGCTGACCTTCCCACATCGCCTCCATTGCCGATGTCATCGACCAGGCGTCGAGATCTGCAAAGCGAGGGTCGACTTCTTCAGTTGCCATCGGATGATCCGCCTCTCACAGGGTCGAACCGCGAATCTCGGGCACCTCGCCTAGCCTAAAGGGCCCATGCACCACCAGCAACGCCCCGGCAACTGCATCGTTTTCGGGAGGTTTAAGGCGGTCGCGCAGATCGGGCGTCAGCCAAGTCGCCATTGACGCCGACAACCCGCCGACCAGGG
The DNA here is from genome assembly GCA_963739755.1 of uncultured Alphaproteobacteria bacterium. Taxonomy (GTDB): domain Bacteria; phylum Pseudomonadota; class Alphaproteobacteria; order Rhizobiales; family Xanthobacteraceae; genus Bradyrhizobium. The sequence goes on from CAVUCB010000019.1 coordinate 72,373, forward strand.
ACAGGCGGTCGATTCCCCTCCGCAAGAACATGTCGAGCAGATCGCCAATCGCGTCGGCTGCGCGTTCGACGATGCGCCGACCGATGGGGTCCCCGCGCCCAGCGTGCTTCAGCACCATCGGCGCGAAGCTCGCATAGTCAGTGGCCGTCGCCTGCTCGGACCAGGCCACCGCCTGACAGGGGTCGCGGTCAAACGCGCCGAGCACTTCCTCGAGCAGCGGCGATGTCTCACTGCGCTCATCGAATGCACTTAGCGCTAATCTGATTACCTGCAATCCGATGTCGGCGCCGCTGCCTTCGTCCGAGATCGGAAAGCCGTATCCGCCGATGCGGAGTTCACGGCCGCCGGTGAAGCCAACTCCGATGGAGCCGGTACCCGCGACAACGATGGCGCCGTCCGCGCCACCATGTGCGCCGAGACAAGCTGCCAGCCCATCACTAATGAAGCGAACTGATCGGAAGGGATGCGCGATCTCCCTGAGCGCCGCTTCGGCGCCACGGCGCCCGAGGCCAGCAAGACCAATCCCTGCATGCATCGACGAAAACTCCTCGCGTGCCAATCCGGCCTGATCGGCTGCGGCCTCGCATGCGCGCATGATCGACCGCCACGCCTTGTCGATGCCAAGCCGCGTCGTTGCCGGCCCTGAGCCGCCCTCGCCCAGGACGATGCCATGCTCGTCCTCGATGCGAGCGCGACAGCGGCTGCCGCCGCCATCCACGCCGAGATACAAAGGGCCTCTCGTCATCATGAAGTTCCAACGTCAGAACTTGGTTCCGGGTCCATCAGTTTTGCGTCCCACACAACCCTCGGGAACTCGCAGCCCGCGAGCTTGGTTCGCCCACGGTCTGGATAGTACAGTAGCAAGAGCGGACAAACGATATGGACCATCACCAGCCCCTCCCACCTTTCACCATCGCCGCGCCGAAATTGTTCGACGGAACATCGATGCGAGGGCCCTCGCTGGTCACGGTTTCTCGAGGCCTTATCGAGAGCGTCAGCTTCGGGCAGGCGCCATCGCCCGCGACAATCTCCCTTCCCGCGGACGCCATCCTTGCGCCCGGCCTGATCGATATACAGGTCAACGGCGGTGGCGGCGTCCTTCTCAACGATATGCCGACCGAGGAAGGCGTGCGCCGCATCGTTGAGGCTCACCGCAGGACGGGGACGACCGGCTGTTTACCGACGCTGATCACGGATCGCACTGACGTGATCGAGCGCCTTGCTTCGGCCGCGCCGGCTTCGATGCAAATTCCCGGCGTACTCGGATTTCACTTGGAAGGCCCTGCGCTCAACAAGGCTCGCAAAGGCATTCATCTCGAATCCGCCATTCGAACGCCGAGCCCACGCGATCTTGCCGCGATGCTTAGTATCGGCAACTGCGGTCGCTCTATTGTGACCCTGGCTCCGGAATGCGTGCCGCCATCTCTGCTCGATACCTTCATCGAAGCTGGCTTTCGCATCTCCGCCGGCCATAGTGACGCGACGGCAAAACAAATCAGGCAGGCTGCGGATCGTGGCATAACCGGAATCACGCACATTTTCAACGCCATGTCGCAGCTCACCGCCCGCGAGCCGGGCGTGGTCGGGGCCGCCCTCGACGACGAACGCCTTTTTGCCGGAATCATTTGCGACGGCATCCACGTCGACAGTGCCAATTTGCGCGTTGCAATGCGCTGCAAGGGACGCGATCGCTTGATGCTGGTCACAGACGCGATGGCCCTGATCGGCACGGATGGGATAGACTTCCTGCTGCAAGGCAGACGCATCACCCTACAGGGCGATCGGCTAGTTGGTCCCGATGGCACACTCGCCGGCGCTCATTTGACTATGATGCAGGCAGTGCACCGGGCGGTGGGATTACTCGGGCTGACTCTTGCTGACGCTTTGACGATGGCCTCTCGAACACCCGCAGCGTTTTTGGGCCTAGAGGCGGAGTTAGGAGCAATCGTACCTGGTTATCGCGCTGATCTTGTTGCCTTCCGCAGCAACTTTGAGGTCATCAATACGTGGGTCGGCGGAAGGAGCTTAGGCGGGCAACGCGGCGAACCGGCACGCATCACCTAATTGCGCCGACGGACTTATGAAACGAAGGTCCGCGTCCGACTGGATATGAATACCCTCATCAATGTCCGCTTCACGCCATAAGCGGTCGCCTGCGCCATTTCTCAGGTTCTGCGTGAGCGCCGGTCGATAGAACCGTTAGTGCCGAGGCAGCTCCGCCTGCTCCCGCTGGTTCTCCTAGGGTGCGCGCCCTACATTGACTGCAAATGAGCAACGCCCTTCACGTTCCCTTCGACGCCGCGACCGCGCGAACAGCCGAAGGAACGCGTTCGCCCGCGTACCCTCGCCTCGTTGTCGCGACGACGATCGTGGCATCGAGCTTGGCGTTCATCGATGGTTCGGTCGTCAATGTTGGGCTACCGGCGATAGGTCGGAGTTTTCATGCGGACGCCCCCGGCCTGCAGTGGGTCGTCAATGCCTATTTACTTCCCTTGAGCGCGCTACTTTTGCTGGGAGGAGCTGCGGGAGATCGGTACGGGCGCCGTCGTCTCTTGATCGTGGGCGTTCTGCTGTTCGGCATCGCTTCTCTGGCGTGCGCAGTGGCTCCGACCCTTATCTTGTTGCTGCTTGCTCGCTTCGTGCAGGGTGCGAGCGCCGCCATGCTGATGCCAAATAGTCTCGCGGTCCTGGGCCAGAGTTTCTCTGGAGAGGCGAAGGGCCGCGCGATCGGTATATGGGCGGCGACCGGAGCCGCTGCGGCCGCGGTCGGACCCGTCCTTGGCGGGTGGCTCATCGATGCCGGCAGTTGGCGCCTTGCTTTTCTGATCAACGTTCCGCTGTCTGTAGCCGCGATAGCGCTGGCGTCCCGCTACGTCGACAGGGACGTCGACGACACAGCCGGCAGTCTCGACTGGTTGGGTGGGGCGCTAATCACGGTTGCTTTGGGCCTTGCGACCTGGGCGTTGACCGAAGGATCCGGTCGGACCTGGTCGCCTTCCACTTTCGTCGTCCTCGGAACGGGCTTGATCTTCTCGCTCCTGTTCCTGTCTGCGGAGCGACGGCTGGGCGATAGGGCCATGATGCCGCTCTCGTTGTTCGGGTCCCCGAGCTTCGTCGGCCTCACGCTCTTGACACTCCTGCTGTACGGCGCTCTCGGCGGGTTGTTCGTGCTTGTGCCTTATGTGTTGATTCAAGCGGGCGGGTACACCGCGACACAGGCCGGCGCTGTGCTCCTGCCCCTGCCGCTGGTAATCGCCGTGGCATCGCCTGCCGCCGGGGCGCTGGCGGCCAAGGTGGGTCCACGATGGCTGCTGATCACAGGACCGGTCATCGTCGCGGCCGGCTTTCTCCTGACGCTGCGGATCGGGTCAGCCACAAGCTATTGGCTTGGGGTGTTTCCCGCGATGGTCGTGATCGCTTTGGGAATGGCTTGTGCGGTCGCCCCACTCACGACCGCGGTACTGATGTCCGTCGACAGCAGCCACACGGGTGCAGCATCCGGGCTGAACAGCGCAGTAGCGCGTACTGGCGGATTGGTTGCTACTGCCCTTATTGGACCCGTGATAGCGTCATCCGGACCTGCCTTGCTTTCAGCTTTTGGTGTCGCCGCAGCGATGGGCGCAGTCATCTGCTCGGCAGCCGCGGCGAGCGCTGCTATGTTGATCGCCCCGGCGGCGAAAGCGCAACCATCGATACAACGATGATAACCGTTGCTCAGAAGCGGCCGTTCCATAGACCTTGACATGTGGTCACGCGAGACAACGGTTGGATCGAAATGGCGCGCGCTCCATCAATTCTCGAGATTCTTGGCAGGCGGAAAATCCCGCGAATACACGGGATTCGCGAGGAACTGTTTCAAATCGTAGGTCCAGAACTGGCTGACGTCCGGATAGGTCTTGATAACCGCGTTGACGAGGCGCCCGTCTTTGCGTGTGACTTTTCGGATGTAGACGTTGCCGACGACGTTGCCGAATGCGTCGAAACTGACCGGCCCGCGCACTGTATCCACCTTGGTCGCACGCAGGGCGGCCATGAACGCATCCTTGTCCTCGACCTTGCCACTGACGGCCTTCAAGGCCAACTCCAGCACTGCCGCCTCGACGTACGTACTGGCGGCGTAGAAGCCCGGGTCATATGAAAATTCCTTGCGGAAGGCCGGAGCAAACTGCTTGTTGAGCGAATTGTCGAGCTCAGCGGAATACCAGCACGCCGTCACAATCCCGAGCGCCTCGTCGCCCATATTGCGGAGCACCGCTTCGTCCAGAGCCGTCATGCCGCCGACCGGCTGCAATTTGTCTTTCATTCCGTATTCGACAAATTGCCGAAGGAAACGAAAGCCGTTGGAGCCTGCAAGTCCCAGAAAGATGCCGTCCGCGTCGGTCTTGAGGCCGGTCACAACGGCCCCATAGTCGGGCGCGCTGAGCGGCGGAAACAGTTTTTGTATGATCTTGCCACCATTCTCTTCGAATACCCGCTGGAAGCCGGCACACATCTCCTGGCCATAGGCGATGTCATCGGCGATGGTGATCATGCGCTTGAACTTCAGCTCCTTGAAACAATAGTCCGCCATCGGATGAGCGCATTGCGCCGAGGTGGAGGTGGCGCGGACGAACCAGGGATTGGGATGACGCTGCGTCATGTCTTCGGCCGCCGCAACGGAAAGCGTTGGTGTCTTGGTCTGGCGGATATAGTCGTCGATCGCCAAGGCCTCGAAAGCGGCGAGCGGCCCAATCAGACAATGGACATTGTTACGCTCGACGAGCTCTTGCGTCTTGGTGCGCGCGGTCGCGGGAACGCCGGCCGTATCGGCGACGATCAATTCGACCTTCCGGCCGGCAAGCTCATTGTTGCGCTCTTTGAGATACATCACGAGCGCGCGCTCCATGTCGATACCGCCTGAGGCCAGCGGCCCTGTCTTCACGGTCAGAAGCCCCACGCGGACTGCGCCGGTCATTTCCGCCGCGACCGCATCCCCAACGAACCCGGCCAGGGTCGTTGCGGCGGTTGCTTGCATCAAGTCGCGTCTGCTGATCCTCATGACGTCCTCCTGATTCCGTTTCTCGTGCATTGCTCGCGCAGTCTTGCAATTCCGTCACTGCTTCCGGGGGATGATCGGAAGAAGCAGATAATTTGCATCGTTGGGATCGGTGTGCAGGGTCGTGCGACACCCGAAAATGGAGCGTGGCCGGTCGCGCGGGTCGTCGTGCAGGAACGGCCCGCAACCCGTCAGCTCGTTTTTGAAGTTCGAGAGGTGCAACCCCGTCGTCTTCTGCCATTCGTAATCCCGCCCGCGTACTGAGAGTGCTATCCGGCACCCGGCCGGGATCACAATAGACGTTGGCCAGAGTTCGATTTGTAGATCGACCGGTTCGCCCGGGATCAGGAGCTGCTTTTCCTCATGGGTGTGATAAGGGCGCCACGGTTTTGATAGGTTGCTGTCGAGTTTACGATGCGAGGCCCGTAACCAGCCCTGCGCGATGGGAGTATGTGGATCAATTGCCCCGATAAATACGACTTCGCGCATGTCGGCAGTGAAGACACGACAGACGAGAAAGATATCGGCATCGGACGTCGACGACGAAATGCGTAATCGCGCGGCGAGAGGTCCGGTGATTTCGGTCTGTTCCGAAAGCGGCTCCGACAGGAAGGTGAGGCCGTCGCCGCCAGCATCGAACGACAGGCTGCCGGATTTGCCAGGCGGAAGAGAGGACAGCGTCTGACAATCGGGGTCGAGGTAGAATTTGGTCCAGGACGTTCGCGCCAGCGGCCACTCGGCTTCGCTTCGCTCCACGAAGCGATCAACATGGCGCACCTGCAGCAGCACGCGAGGTCGCTCGCGCCAGCCATTGTTCTCGCCTTTCAGATACCAATCGAAGAAGGCTTTCTGCAGCAAGCGCCCGTAGTCCGTGTAGAAATGCGTCCAATGCTCGAGGCCATGTGCCTCCAACCACTTTTCCTTGGAGGCGGCACGCACGAATCCTTCAAAATTGCCGCGGGGATGCAGACCCTGACCGCCCCAATTTGCGGCCGAGAGGAAAGGAACCGTCACCCTGTCCCATTGCGGCGAACGAGCCCGATGGTAGTCGTCGTCGAGCGCGTGGCCAAGAATGTCGTCGCCGAAGCTGCAGCGGTTACGCGCGAGTTCGTCGTCGGACAGCGTCTCGTTGCCACACACCCAAAGACCGGAGACGGCGCTGCGCGGGCCGCGTTCGCCAAGACCGTATTGCACGGTCTTCACCTGCATGTCGTACCAGTTCGCCCAGAACGTCGACAGGATCCCGCCGTGATGGGTCATATCGCGGTACCAGTCGGCTGCGCCTTCCCAGATGCACATTGCGCTGAGATGCGGAGGCTGCAACGAAGCGACATGCCACTGGTTGATGCCGTAATACGAGACGCCTGAAAGGCCGATCTTGCCGTTTGACCACGGCTGGCGGGCGGCCCACTCGATGCATTCGTAGAAGTCGCGCGTTTCGCGCGGTGAGAAATGATCGATAAACCCCGGTGAACGGCCCGTTCCACGTAAATCGACGCGCACGCAGGCGTAGCCGTGGGGAACCCATTTCTCAGGATCGACGACTTCCCAATTCTGATATTTGTTGGTCGAGCCGTAGGCGACATCCGGATGATTGGCGATCATCTTCTGCCATGCGCTCGGATAACCCTGCTGGAAGGAAAGGCCCTTGGCATAGGGGCCGTGGGTCAGCAGGACGGGACAAGGTTCGCCCGAGATTGGCCGAAACACATCGCCCTTGAGCACGACATCGTCGTCGACCGCAATGTCGACGTCCCAGTCGATCCTCATTCCATCCTGGACCGTCGTATGGCCCATTCGTACGCCTCCTGCTGCCGGTTCTGGTTGGCGCAAGACGCCTGCTGAAGGCTTTCTTGCTCAAAGCTATCAGGCTCAGCACAAGCCGGCTACATCGTCCCCAATCAGAATTATCTTTATCGATGCAGGCGCTCCTCACGACGGCGGGTAGCACGGCACAGATCCCTTTATGCTGACTCGATGTCAGCGAGATGGGAAGTTTCGTTGATACGCCGGATCAGGATGCAGCCGCCCTCGACCTCAATCTCATTGATGCAACAGGGACTTTGGGCGAGCCGCCAATAGGAAGAGAGAGGGAGATCAGCCAGTTGCAACAGGAGTGCCCGGTTGATGCTGTCGTGGGAAACCAGCACCACGGTTCCGTCACGGTGCCGTTCCAGTACGAGGCGAAGCGCATCTGCTGACCGAGAGACCAGTTCTTGCAGCAATTCACCGCCGGGAAATCGCATCAGGTGAGGTGCAGCAAACCAGATCGCATAAAGCGTGGGCTCGGCAGCCGCCATTTCCTCGTAGCTCTTCATCTGCCACGTTCCGTAGTTGATATCGATCAATAGCTCGATGCTCTGTGCTTCGATACTGCATGCGGTGGCAATCGCACCGCCAGTGGCAATGCACCGTGAGAGTGGACTTGTGTATATTTTCTCCGGCCGCCATTTCAACTCGATCCGCCGAGCGACGGTCCGCGCTTCTGCGTTTCCGCGCTCGGTCAAGAGTAGATCCTCACGGCCGAGGGGAGGGGAAGTAAGTGAGTGACGAAAGAATGATTAGTAGGGTTCAATTGAACTGGGTGTTGGGAAAAAGACTGGAAGAGGGGTCGCGCGGCGATGTGAGGGACCATATCGGTTGATCCAAAATTGATCGCGGACCTCCGTAGTGGCGCTGAAAAGCGACGTAGCAGCAGAGAGGCCCAAAGATCAACTTTCGCGAGATTTTTAGGGTGTTCGGTTTTCAACTTTTGCAACAAAATCCGCCATGACCGGACATCCGCGGCCAGTTGGTTCATCCGAAAAATGCCACAAGAGAAAATCCTCGCCGAACCTGATCGCTAAGCGCAGCGAGAGAGACAGCGCAAAGTGCCAATGAAACGCTTCAGGGTAGATCGAGTGTCAGCATCGCTGACCTGACTCTGCAAAAAAATACCCAATGGAAATGCATGGCCGATCGCAAGAAAACAGTCTACGCTTCGAGACGCTCGGTCGAAATATAAAACTGACCTGGAGATCAAGAAAAAGCAGAGTGAAGGCCGCGGTGGGATTTTCGTTCGCGCAACTGGCGTCGAGGCAATCGGACTGGAGCCCAGTTACAACGGCTTACGTCATTCGGCGCGGAGCACGGGATCAAACTTCGCAACGGGAGGAACGTCGATGGACAACAACTTGAAAAGCGCATGTGACGCGATCTTGCAAAGGGTCACGACTGGTAAGGACCGTGTTCCGGGCGTAGTGGCGATGATCACCGACCGCTCCGCCAACATCTACGAAGGGGCCGCCGGAGAGCGTATTCTTGGCGCCAGTCAGGCAATGACTACCGACACCGTCTTCGCCATTTTCTCGACCACAAAAGCGATCACTGGCACGGCGGTCCTGCAATGCGTCGAGGAAGGCAAGCTCGACCTGGACGCGCCGGCAAAAACCTACGTCCCCGACATCGGCAAGCTCGAGGTGCTCGACGGGTTCGACGCTGACGGCAAGCCAAGGCTGCGGGCGCCGAAGCGCGACATCACCACCCGCATGCTGATGCTGCACACGGCCGGCCTTGGCTATGACTTTTTCAACGCCAATTACTTGCGCTTGGCGCAGGAGCACGGTCAGCCAAGCGTGATTACCTGCTCGAAGGCGTCACTGATGACGCCGCTGCTCTTCGATCCCGGCGACAAATGGGAATATGGCAGCAACATCGACTGGTGCGGCCAGGTCGTCGAGAGCATCCGCGGCAAGCGCCTCGGCGAGGTGATGAAGGAGCGGATCTTTGCGCCGCTCGGCATGGAGGACATCGCCTTTTCGCTGACGCCCTCGATGCGCGCGCGCCTCGCCGCCATCCACCAGCGCGAAGCCGACGGTTCGCTGACCCCGCTTCCCGATCTGCAATTGCCGCCTGACCCGGAAGTCCATATGGGTGGCCACGGTCTCTACGGGTCGATCGGCGAGTACATGAAGTTCATCCGCATGTGGCTGAACGACGGGGCGGGACCGAGCGGCCGGGTTCTCAAGAAAGAGACGGTCGAGGTCCGCCGTCCGCAACGGCCTGCAAGCGCACCAGACCGTCGTGATGCTGCCCGGCGTCATTCCGACGCTGTCGAACGATGCCGAGTTCTTCCCCGGCCTGAAGAAATCCTGGTGCTTACACCTTCATGGTGAACGACGAGGACGCGCCGACCGGCCGGCCGGCCGGGGCGATCGGCTGGGCCGGGCTCGCCAACACGTTCTATCTGGATCGACCGAAAGAACGGATTCGGCGGCTATTGGGCGACGCAGATCCTGCCGTTCGGCGACCCGACTTCGTTCGGTCGGCTATTTGGATTTCGAGACGGCCGCCTACGCGACCGGTGAGGTGCGCGCGGCGGCGTAATGCCGGCGAGCGGCGGTCAACTACGCCACGGCGCGCGCCGCGTTCGAAACTCAGGAGAGAGCGACGGCGTCGTGAGCGGTGCTTTGCGATGGTGCCACCAGCATGCCTGCTGTTCGCGCAGGTCGGCGTCTACGCATGCAAGAAGACGCGAACCAAAGATGCGTGCTCACGACGGGAGGTTATGACGAATGTGCAAGGAACAAGGGGGCGTGAAAGCAGACTTCGATGCCGTCATCGTCGGCGCCGGCTTCTCCGGCATGTACATGCTGCATTCGCTTCGCGACAAGCTCGACATGAAGGTCACGGTGTTCGAGGCCGGCGACGGCGTCGGCGGCACCTGGTACTGGAATCGCTATCCCGGCGCACGCTGCGACTCCGACAGCTACATCTACTGTTACACGTTCGACAAGAACCTGCTGCAGGAATGGAACTGGTCCGAGCGCTATCCGGAGCAGGACGAGATCCTGCGCTACCTCGAGCACTGCGCTGAGCGCTTCGACCTAAAGCCCGACATCCAGTTCGGCAAGCGCGTCGTCGAAGTCGTCTTCGACGACGACACCGAGCTGTGGACGCGTGCGCACCGACAAAGGCGACGCCGTCACGGCGCGCTTCGTCATCCCGGCCGTCGGTGCCCTGTCGACCGCCAACATGCCGCCGATCAAGGGGCTCGGTTCTTTCAAGGGCAAGTGTTACCACACCAGCCAATGGCCGCACGACGGCGTCGACTTCACCGCCAAGCGCGTCGGCGTCATCGGCACGGGCGCAACGGCGGTGCAGGCGATCCCGGAGATCGCGCAGCAGGCCAAGCACCTCACGGTTTTTCAGCGTACGCCAAACTTCTGCGTGCCTGCGCGCAACGGTCGTGTCGATCCCGAAGTGACCAGGGCGCGCAAGGCCGATTACGACGGTATCCGCCAACGCATCAAGGATTCGTTCTTCGGCTTCGAGCTGAATTTCATACCCAAGGCGGTGCTCGAGACATCGCCCGAGGAGCGCGAGCAGGAGTTCGACAAGATGTGGGACGCCGGTGGCTTCGCCTTCTGGCTGGCGAACTATCAGGACATGTTCTTCTCCAAGGAGGCGAACGATGTCATCGCCGACTACCTCAAGCGCAAGATCCGCTCGATCGTCAACGACCCGGCGATCGCCGAGAAGTTGATCCCCAAGACTTACCCCTACGGCACCAAGCGCCAGCCGCTGGACACCAATTATTTCGAGACGTTCAACAAGAAGAACGTGCGCTGGTGGATGCCAGCACCGACGGTCCAATCGAGGAGATCACGCCGAATGGCATTCGCGCGGGTGGCAAGGAGTACCGCTCGACATCATCGTCATCGCCACCGGCTTCGACGCGATGACCGGCCCGCTGAAGAACCTCGGCATCAAGGGGCGCGGCGGCAGGGCGCTGGCGCAAGAGTGGGAGGACGGCCCGCAGACCTATCTCGGCCTGGCGATCGCCGGGTATCCCAACCTGTTCACGATCACCGGCCCGCAGAGCCCTCGGTGCTGTCGAACATGCCGGTCTCGATAGAGCAGCATGTCGAATGGATCACCGAGTGCATCGCCCACATGCGAAGAAACAAGCTCGCAACGATTGAGGCGAGCCCGCAGGCGCAGGACGCATGGGGCGCCCACGTCGCCGAGGTCGTGAATTCGACCCTGATGCCCGGCACCAATTCCTGGTACATGGGCGCCAACATAGAAGGCAAGCCGCGTCGATTCCTGCCCTATCTCGGTCCGGAGGGCGTTGGCGGATACCGCAGGAAGTGCGCCGAGGTCGCCGAGAAGGGCTACGAGGGCTTCGTGTTCGCGAGCCAAGGCCAAGGCGGGACCGTGCACACGATTGCGGCCGAATAGACTCAATGAGCCCTGATCGGGGGCTGCGTTCAATGTCGCGGCTCCCGGCATGGTGATACCGAGCGCGCTTCGACGACCTCTGGTGCCGAGGCTGAACAACACGTCATTTTTTTGCCCTGTGCCTGTCGAAAATCAAATCCGAACATATTCGTGGTGCAATCCGCCGAGGATTGGGCGGCAAAGAATACACCCTGCCCTCTCACGGTGCGCGATAGGGGCGCGTCCTTATCCAAGGCCAAGTGCGTGCGCGTCTCATTGTAGTAAGATTTCAAAATCCGGCGCAGATGGGCCTCGCCTAAGACAATGATGTGGTCCAAACACTCACGCCGGACCGATCCGATCAGCCGCTCGGCAAAGCCGTTCTGCCAGGGCGAGGCCGGCGCAATAGGCTTGTCCCGAATGCCCATGGCACGCAGTCGGCGTGTGACGACCGCAGCGTAGATGCGATCACGGTCCCGGATCATGTAGCGCGGAGCCTCGTTTCAGGGGAATGCCTCCGCTATTTGGCGCGCGCCCATTCGGCGGTTGGATGTGCCGTGACGTTGATCCAGACCAGTTCTCGGCGATCTAGTCGCACGATGATGAAGGCATAGAGCAGGTCGAAGCCAATGGTCGGGACAACGAACAGGTCCATGGC
>CAVUCB010000020.1:0-42871 GCA_963739755.1 uncultured Alphaproteobacteria bacterium
GCATGCGCGCGCTTGAGGTTGGCGGCGCTGATGGTGCCGAATGCCTGGTCCATCGTGGTGCGCAGCACGCCCTTGTCGATGAGATCGCCGACATCGTTGAGCAGATTGTGCTGGCCGATCATGTCTGGCGTCTGGAACGACGAGCGCGTGAACATCGATTCCCAGTGGATCGAGATCGCCTTGCCCTTGAACGCGGCGACATTGAACTCCGGCGGATCGTCGATCAGGCCGAACTTGCCCTGCGGCGCCATGAGATCGGCGATCGCCTTGTAGTGCTGGTCGGTGAAGGTGAGGCTGGCGACCAGCGCGACCGGCGGCAGTTTCAGTTTCTCGATCTGCTCCTTCATCGGCCGGCCGTGATCGATCACGGCATGCGCGCCGAGATCGAGGCACCATTTTTGCGATTCCGGCCGCGTTGCGGTTGCCACCACTGTGAGACCGGTGAGCCGGCGCGCGAGCTGGATCAGGATCGAGCCCACGCCGCCAGCGCCGCCTGTAATCAGCAGCGTGCGCGGATCGACGCTCTTGCCGGGCACCGCGCCGAGCCGATCGAACAGCAATTCCCACGCGGTGATCGAGGTCAGGGGCAGGGCAGCCGCCTGTGCCCAGGACAGCGATTTCGGCTTCTTGCCGACGATGCGCTCATCGACCAGATGAAATTCCGAATTGGTGCCCTGGCGCAGGATCGAGCCCGCGTAAAACACCTCGTCACCCACTTTGAACAGCGTCACGTCAGGCCCGACCGCATCGACCACGCCGGCCGCGTCAAATCCCAAGATCTTGTACTCGCCGGCGGGTGGGGCGGCGCGCTTGCGGACCTTGTAGTCGACCGGATTGGCGGAAATCGCCTTCACCGCGACGCGGATGTCGCGCCCTTTCGGCTCGGGTTTTGCGGCCTCAAAATCGAGCAGCGCGTCCTTGTCCTCGATCGGCAGCGATTTCTGGTATCCGACGGCCTTCATGCGTTTCTCCCTTCACTCAACGCGGGAACACTTGTCGTGCTGGCCTCAATTTGGCAAGTACTGTAAATAGAGGGATATAGTCCCCGTTTGGATACCATTGGAAAATCCGCATGAAACGCAAGGATTTTGCGCATCGGCCGGGATGCGCGGTCGAGGCGACGCTGGACCTGATCGACGGCAAGTGGAAGGGCGTGATCCTGTTTCACCTGCAAGGGGGCACGCAGCGCTTCGGCGAGTTGCGCCGCCGGATGCCGGGGATCACCCAGCGCATGCTGACCAAGCAGCTCCGCGCGCTGGAGGACGACGGGCTGATCATCCGGAAAGTCTATGCCGAGGTGCCGCCGCGGGTGGAATATTGCCTCTCGGAGATCGGCGAAGTCCTTGCGCCCCGTCATCGACACGCTGAAAGCCTGGGGCGAGAGTCATCAGGAGCGGCTATCCTGCGCGCCCGCGACCACAACAGCGCCGCCGCGCGCGGCCTAGCTGACGCTTTCAACACTATCGTCCTGCGCCTATCTAAGGCCCACGCATTCGGGATTTTTCGAGATGAAGTTGATCCGCTCTTTGGCAGTGCTGCTCCTTTCCGCCGGCCTCGCTCTGCCGGCCCTTGCGCAGGACCGCAAGGTGCCGTCCTCGCCCGCGGAACTGCGGCTCTCCTACGCGCCGATCGTGCAGCGCGTGCAGCCCGCGGTGGTGAACGTCTATGCCGCCAAGATCGTGCAGAACCACAATCCGTTCCTGGACGATCCGATCTTCCGCCGGTTCTTTGGGCTGCAGGGCGGGCCGCAGGAGCAGATGCAGCGCTCGCTCGGCTCCGGGGTGATGGTCGATCCGTCCGGCCTCGTCGTCACCAACGTGCACGTCATCGAGGGGGCCGACCAGGTCAAGGTGTCGCTGTCGGACAAGCGCGAGTTCGAGGCCGAGATCATTTTGAAGGACAGTCGCTCCGATCTCGCGGTGCTGAGGCTGAAGGACGTGCACGAGAAATTCCCGACGCTCGACTTCGCCAATTCGGATGAGTTGCTGGTCGGCGACGTCGTGCTTGCAATCGGCAATCCCTTCGGCGTCGGCCAGACCGTGACGCACGGCATCATCTCGGCGCTCGCGCGCACGCAGGTCGGCATCACCGACTACCAGTTCTTCATCCAGACCGATGCCGCGATCAATCCCGGCAATTCCGGTGGCGCGCTGGTCGACATGACCGGCCGGCTTGCCGGCATCAACACCGCGATCTATTCCCGCTCCGGCGGCTCGCAGGGCATCGGCTTTGCGATCCCCGCCAACATGGTTCGCGTGGTGGTGGCCTCCGCAAAGAGCGGCGGCAAGGCGGTGAAGCGGCCGTGGCTCGGCGCCAAGCTGCAGGTGGTGACGCCGGAGATCGCCGAAAGCCTGGGGCTTCATTCGCCGCGCGGCGCGTTGGTCGCCAGCGTCGTCGCCAACGGTCCGGCGGCGCGCGCAGGCCTGAAGTCGTCCGACCTCATCACGGCGATCGACGGCCAGACGGTCGAGGATCCCAATGCCTTTGACTACCGCTTCGCGACCCATCCGCTCGGTGGTACCTCGCAGGTCGATATTCAGCGCGGCGGCAAACCGCTCAGGGTCGCGGTACCCCTGGAAACCGCACCCGACACCGGACGCAACGAGATCGTGCTGACGGCGCGCTCGCCGTTCCAGGGCGCCAAGGTCGCCAACATCTCGCCGGCGGTCGCGGACGAGTTGCATCTCGATGCCGACACCGAAGGCGTCGTCGTCACCGAGCTTGCGGATGATTCCACCGCTGCCGGTGTCGGCTTCCAGAAGGGCGACATCATTGTCAACGTGAACAACAACAAGATCGGAAAAACCTCCGACCTCGAAAAGGCGACCAGCCAGTCGTTGCGGGTCTGGCGTATCACGCTGGTGCGCGGCGGCCAGCAGATCAACGTCACGCTGGGCGGATGACCCCGAAACGACCACGCGAAGCCGGCGCCACGCTGTTTGCAGCCGCGGGCATGGATCAGGATGCGCCGCGTCCGCTTCCCGATCGCCTGCGTCCGCAACAGCTTTCCGACGTCGTCGGCCAGGACCATATCCTCGGTCCCGACGGCGCGCTGACGCGCATGCTGGAAACGCGGACGCTCGGCTCGCTGATCTTCTGGGGTCCGCCGGGCACCGGCAAGACCACGGTGGCGCGCCTCTTGGCTGACGCGACCGAGCTGCATTTCGAGCAGTTGTCCGCGGTATTTTCCGGCGTCGCCGACCTGAAGAAGGCGTTCGATGCGGCGCGCGCCCGGCGCGAGACGGGCAGGGGCACGCTCTTGTTCGTCGACGAGGTCCATCGCTTCAACCGAGCGCAGCAGGACTCCTTCCTGCCCGTGATGGAAGACGGCACGGTCGTGCTGGTCGGCGCCACCACGGAAAATCCTTCCTTCGAGCTCAACGCCGCGTTGCTATCGCGCGCGCGTGTGCTGGTGTTTCACTCGCTCGATGCGGCCGCGATCGAAAAGCTCTATGCGAATGCGGAAGAAGTCGAGGGCAAGAAGCTGCCACTCGATGCGGAAGCGCGGGCCGCTTTGGTGCGCATGGCCGACGGCGACGGCCGCGCCGCGCTCACCCTCGCCGAAGAGGTCTGGCGTTCCGCGCGTGGCGGCGAAGTTTTTGACGCCGCGCAGCTGCAGGAGATCCTGCAGCGTCGCGCCCCGATCTACGACAAATCCGCCGACGGCCATTACAACCTGATCTCGGCGCTGCATAAATCGGTGCGCGGCTCCGATCCCGACGCCGCGCTGTATTATCTCGCGCGCATGCTCGATGCCGGCGAAGACCCGCTGTTTCTGGCGCGGCGCGTGGTGCGCATGGCGATCGAGGACATTGGACTTGCCGATCCGCAGGCGCTGGTGATCGCCAACGCGGCCAAGGACGCCTATGATTTCCTGGGCTCGCCCGAGGGCGAGCTCGCAATCGCGCAGGCCGTGATCTATGTCGCGACTGCGCCGAAATCGAATGCAGCCTACAAGGCGTTCGGCGCCGCCACCCGCGTCGCGAAGGAGGCCGGCTCCTTGTTGCCGCCCAAGCACATCCTCAATTCGCCGACCAAGTTGATGCGAGAGGAAGGCTACGGCGCCGGCTATGAATACGATCACGACGCAGCGGAAGGCTTTTCCGGCCAGGACTACTTCCCGGAGACGCTCGGACGGCAGAATTTCTACAATCCGCCCGAGCGCGGCTTTGAGCGCGAGATCAGGAAGCGCCTCGACTATTGGGCCAAGCTGCGCCGCGACAAGGGGACGACATAGCCGCCCTTGCTAGGCCGCCTGTCGACCCGCTTGCGTCAGCTCCAGGAGCATTTCAAGCCGCTTGACCACATCATTGGTCTCCAGCAGTTGCTGCATCTTGTCGATCCCGATCGACAACATTTGCAACAGGGGCGCAATGACGTCGGCCAACAGGCCTGGCTCGGGGAGGTAGGCCTGGAAGCGCGCGGCCGGTACGTTGGCATAGGCTTGGTATGCCTCGAGAACGATGCGCGATAGGGCAAGTAGCTCCGCGGTAGGCTCGCCGCGGACGTCTTGCAGCGGCGCGACTTCGGCGCACAGGATCTCGCCGCCAACGGGTTTGACGATCGTGACGCGCTGAAGCCCGGACACAATCAGCTTGATCGTTCCGTCATTCAGCATCAGGCGACGGACCACGCTTGTCGTGACACCGACCGTGTAAAGATCGGCCAGGCCAGGATCGTCATCGGCGCGCCGGCGTTGCGTGACCGCGAGGATGCGCCCGTCGCCTGCCAGCGCGGTTTCGACTGCACGCTTGGTCTTGTCGCGTCCAGCGAACAGCGGCACAACCATTTGCGGAAACACGACGATGTCGCGCAGCGGCACGATTGGCAACGTCGCGTTGCCGTCAAGCAGCGCGGCAGACGGCTTGGCGGGCTCGGCCGCCACGGGCTGGCTTGTCTGAATGGCTGCCGCCAGCGCGTTCCAGTCATGAAAGCCAAGGGTCCTGGCGATCAGTTCTAGGCTTTCGCTGTGGGTGAGGGCGATGGATTTTGCCTTGAGGGCTTCGCGCAGTGTCTGCGCCATAGCCTTGGCATCGCGGAAATCGCGCATGGAATGATCCTCTGCTTTGGCGAACGGAAAATGTCAGATGCTTGCGTTACTGAGTTCGTTCGCCTGGGGCAAAGGAGGCCGAAGCGGCTTGATACGTTCACCATACCCTTCAGAGGGTGCAAGCAGCGGGTCGTATCCACCCGAGAAAAATATGCATCTGGATTTCAGTGCTGTCAACGCGCTGCCGAGCTGTCGGGTTTATTGCCGCAAAATGTGAGGGCGTTCACGAACCCGGCTCGTGCGCGGTGCTAGATTTTCTCTGCGTCACTTGGTCAGCGACGCTTTCGCAACGGCTTTGTTGACAGCGGAAGCCATCACGCCCTAAGGTAGCGTTGTTTCAAAAAACACCTGTTTCCGAAATTTTCGAAGATTGCAGCGAACGCCTGCGCGCCAGTGATTGCAGCAATCCATTGTCAGATTTGAAGCGCAATTGTTTTCAACCGGGCTCCTAACAAAGCGAGGCTGTTGCCATGGCCTTCACACGTCAAAATGTCTGGGAACTGGGCTCCGACTGGGCTGATCCCATCCTCTGGTATGCGCGCGGCGTCAAGGCGATGAAGGCGCGCGCATTGAACGACCGAACCAGCTGGCGGTTCTTCGGCGGGATCCACGGCTTCGATCCGGGCCTGTGGCAGCAGGTCGGGGTTCTCGATTCCAGCGATCAGATGCCCAGCGACGCTGACCAGAGCACCTATTGGGCGCAGTGCCAGCATGGCAGCTGGTATTTCCTGCCCTGGCATCGCGGCTATCTGGTTGCGTTCGAGGCGGTCGTGCGCGACGCCATCACGCAAGCGGGCGGGCCGGGCGCGACCTGGGCCTTGCCGTACTGGAATTACTTCAAGCCTAGCCAGAACCCGCTGCCTCCGGCCTTCGCTTCGCCGGATTGGCCCGACGGCACCGGCGACAATCCGCTCTTTGTCAGCCAGCGCTTCGGGCCGAACAACGACGGCACCGTCTTCATTCCGATGGACCAGGTCGATCAGAATGCCCTCGGCGATGCGAAATTCGTGGGCCCGGGACAGGGCGGCAGCCAGGGTTTTGGCGGCGTCGCGACCGGCTTTGCGCATGGCGGACGAAACCATGGCGGAGTGGAATCCCAGCCGCACGACATGGTGCATGTGCTGGTCGGCGGCGGCGACGATCAGAACCCCGGACTGATGTCCTTCCCCGATCTGGCGGGGCTCGACCCGATCTTCTGGCTGCACCACTCCAATATCGACCGGTTGTGGGAGGTGTGGAACAAGAGCCGCCCCTCGCACACCGATCCAACCGACACCAAATGGGTGAAAGGACCGGCGAGCGTCGGCCAGCGCGCCTTTGCAATGCCGATGCCGGGCGGCCAGAGCTGGACCTATACGCCCGGCGATACCACCAGCCTGGCGACACTGGGCTATGGCTATGACGATGTTTCGGCGCCGGGCCTGCCACAAGTCGCCTCGCGGCGCCGGCGTCTGGGGCTGGATATGGCGGCGGCCGAACCGCCCGGGAGAGCTGCGATGCCTGAACACGTCGAATTGCTCGGAGCCAGCAAAGGTGGCTTCAGCCTGACCGGCTCGGGGGCCAATACTTCCGTTCAGCTCGATCACGCCGTGCGCGGCAAGGTGTCCTCGAGCCTGCAGGGAATGGCTGGCGGGCCGCCGGCGCCGGATCGCATTTTCCTCAATCTGGAGAATGTGCGCGGCTCCAACGACGCGACCGCCTTCGGCGTCTACATCAACGTGCCCGAGGGCGAGGATCCCGCGAAACACCCCGAGCTCAAGGCCGGCAATGTCGGGCTGTTCGGGGTGAGCAAGGCGAGCGCGATGGACGGTCCGCATGCGGGCGACGGCCTGACCTTGGTGATCGAGATCACCCATGTCATCGACACCTTGCATCTCGCCGGCGCACTCAACGTCAACCAGCTCCATGTCCGCCTGGTACCGAACAGACCGGTGCCTGACGCCAAGCCGATCACCATCGGCCACATCAGCATTTTCCGGCAGTCGCAGACGCCATAGGGGGGCGCACCAATGGAGCGCGCAGCCCGCCGGCCCGAGTTGTGGCTGCCGTTGTTGGGGACGATCATCCTGATCGCCTGGGCGCTGCTCTTGTTCGGCGGCAGCGCCTTTTCCCTGCCGGCTTTCTGCCCGGCACAAGCGTGGAGCACGGTGCCGCTCTCGGTCTCGTTCGACCTTGCCCTGCAGTTCAACTCACCGGCCCAGCTCGCAACGGGCTGGGCGCTGATGGTCGTGGCAATGATGTTGCCGCTCGCGATTGCGCCGCTGTGGCACGTCCGCGAGCGGAGTTTTGCCGCGCGGCGAGGGCGATCGACGGCGCTCTTTGTCGCGGGCTTCGTCGCCATTTGGATGGCCGCCGGCATCATCCTGCAGACGGTCGCGCTGCTGGCGCGATGGGCCGTGCCGATGCCGCTCGCCTGCCTTGGAGTTGCGATTATCGCTGCGTTGCTGTGGCAGGTCTCGCCGGCAAAGCAATGGTGCCTCAACCGCTGCCATCAGCGGCCGCCGCTTGCCGCCTTTGGCCGGTCTGCTGACCTTGATGCCTTCCGCTTCGGTGCGCGGAATGGCATGGCCTGTGTCGGCGCGTGCTGGGCGCTGATGCTGCCGATGCTGCTGATCGGGCGGGGCCAGCTGCCCGCGATGATCGTGGTCACGCTGTTCAGCCTGGCCGAAAGCCTGGAAGACCCGGCGCCGCTCGCCTGGCGCTGGCGCGGCGGGGCCAAGGCGCTGCGAATCGCTGTGGCATGGTGGCCAAGGCGATCGGAACAAGGGCAGCTCACTAGGGAGGTCTATCCGTAGAGCCACGGCGGATTCGCTGTGATTTTACGGTGACGATTCGCCTGTTTTGAGCTACGCAGCGGCATGAGCCGCCGCATCAAGCGAACGATATCCCCGGGTGATCGCCCGAAGAACACGCGTCCGCATAAGGATTTTCGCAAACCCGAGCGTCCGGTCAGTCATCGCCCGGGCGGCAAGCCTGCGCGGTTCACCGAGAAGCGCGGTGAGCATCGCGACGAGGAGCGCCGATCGGTTCCTCACGAGCCAGCCGAAGCCAAAGCCGAGCTGCCGCTGCCGACCAAGGTCCAGACGGTGGTGGTGACGCCGGACGAGGACAATATGCGGGTCGACCGCTTCCTCGAAGCGCGGTTTCCCGGGCTCTCGTTTTCCCACATCCAGCGCATCGTTCGCAAAGGCGAGCTGCGCGTCAACGGCAAGCGCGCCGACAGCAAGGACCGCTTGGAGGCGGGACAGAGCGTGCGCATTCCGCCGCTGCATCTCGACGCGCCCAAGGCGGCTGCGGCGCTCTCCGAAGCCGAGCAGCGCACGCTGCAGCAGCTCAAGGAGATGACGCTCTACGAGGACGACGACGTCCTCGTGCTGAACAAGCCGGCAGGCCTGGCGGTGCAGGGCGGCTCCGGCACCACGCGTCATGTCGACCAGATGCTGGAGGTGCTGCGCGACGCCAAGGGCCAGAAGCCGCGGCTGGTGCATCGGCTGGACAAGGAAACTTCGGGCTGTCTCCTGGTCGCAAAGACGCGCTTTGCCGCGACGCAATTGACCGGCTCGTTCCGGCATCGCTCGGCGCGCAAGATCTACTGGGCACTGGTCGCCGGCGTGCCGAAGCCGAAGCAGGGCCGCATCTCGACCTATCTCGCGAAAGAGGAGAGCGAGGAGGACACCATCATGCGCATCGCCGCCCATGGCGATGAAGGCGCAAGCCACGCGGTGACCTATTACGCGGTCGTGGAAACCTCGGCGACCAAGCTTGCCTGGGTGTCGCTGAAACCGGTCACCGGCCGCACCCATCAATTGCGCGCCCACATGGCGCATATCGATCACGCCATCGTCGGCGATCCCAAATATTTCAACAAAGAGAACTGGCAGCTGCCGGGCGGTCTGCAGAACCGGCTGCATCTTCTCGCCCGCCGCATCGTGATCCCGCATCCGCGCGGCGGCGTGATCGACGCCACCGCGCCATTGCCGCCGCACATGCTGCAATCATGGAACCTGCTCGGACTGGAAGCCGACCGTTTCGATCCGATCGAGCACGCGCCGGAGGAGTGAGCGGCCGCTTATTGCGGTCGTGGAGCAAGAACGATCAAAGCACGCTCGCACGGATCCGCTATCGTGTGGGCCGACCAGCTTCTGAAAGGTTTTGCCAATGATCGGCTCCCGAATCCGTACCACGCTTTTCCTCGGTCTTCTTGGCTCCGTCATCTGCTTCGGCATGGCCCATGCCGAAACGCTCGTCCTGCGCGGAGGCACCCTCTATGCCTCGCCCGATGCCGCGCCGATCTCGAATGCCGCCGTTGTGATGTCAGGCGGCGTCATCACGGCGGTCGGCAGCGTGAGCGAAGTGCAGAGCCCCAACGATGCGCGCGTGATCGATTGCACCGGCAAGACCATCGTGGCCGGCTTCTGGAACAGCCATGTACATTTCACGCAAGCCGTCTGGCAGCATGCGGGCACCGCGCCGGCCGCGCCGATGACCGCCCATATGCAGGAAATGCTGACGCAATGGGGTTTTACGACGGTATGGGATCTCGGCTCCGATCCGCGTGACTCGCTGCCGCTGCGCCGCCGCGTCAATGCCGGCGAAATCCTGGGCCCGACCATCCTCCTCGCCGGCGACATTTTCCCCAAGGGCGGCCATCCCGCCTATCTGCCGGCCGAGATGCAGTTGCCCGAGGCGGCAACGCCGGAGGAAGCCGCGCAAATGGCCCGCGCGGATCTCGGCATGGGCCTCGACGGCATGAAGCTCTTCACCGGCGCCTACATGGGCAACAAGCCTGTCGTGAACATGGACGTCGCGGTCGCCAAGGCCGCCGTCGATGTGGCGCATGCGCAGGGCAAGCCGGTGTTCGCCCATCCGCAGAACAAGACCGGCATGGAGACGGTGATCGCAGCCGGCGTCGATATCATGGCGCACATCGTCCCCGGCGAGCCCGGCTATGGTGCGCAGGAACTGGCGCGGTTCAAGGAACAGCACGTCGCGCTGATTCCGACGCTGTCGCTGTTTGCAAAAACCATCGGCGGCGAAGCCCTGGCGGCGCGGCTGGTCGGCAACGGCGTGGCGCAGCTGAAGGCCTTTTCGGACAATGGCGGGCCGGTGCTGTTTGGAACCGATGTGGGCTTCACGCAGATCTACGACACGTCGGTGGAATATGAGCTGATGCACCGGGCGCTCTCGGAGCGGCAAATCCTCGCTTCGCTCACGACCAATCCGGCGGCCTATTTCAAGGCCGCGAAAAAGGGCCGCCTGGAGAGCGGATTTGATGCCGATCTGGTGGTGCTCGACGGCGATCCCATGACCGATGTCAAGGACCTGGCCAAAGTCGCCTACACCATCCGAGCGGGCGGGATCATCTATCAAAAGCCGTGAAGCCCGCTTGCGATGCCCGCTGGGGATCACGACATACTCGCCATGAAGCCGCTGTCCCTTTCGATTTTTGCAACCGTCCTGCTGCTGGCCGGCGCCCCTGTGCTCGCGCAAAATCCGAACAACATGGTCGGCGGCTCGCAGTTCAATCCGCCGCTACCACCGCCCCCGCCGTCGCCCAGCACTGCGGTGCCCGTGGTGCCCAAGCTGGATGTGCCGTCGCCCCAATATAGTGGTCCGAACTACGGTTATAACAATTCGCCCAGGGCGCACCCGTCATTCCACGAGCGCGTCAGCCGCTGTAACGCCGAAGCCGCCGCCGGCGGCTTTGGCCCCGGCGATCGCGACTTTTATGTGCGGTCCTGCGTCACCCGCTAGGTCGTGGACACACAAACGCGTGGCCACCCGGAAGCACCTGAGCGCAAGACCCAAAAGAAACCGCACAGGAAGCGCCGGTCGTCCACACGGGGAATGCCACACGGCTTGTTCGGAAGCAGCGACCTGATAGCAGCCCACTCAAAGTCCGTGAGTTCATACCGCACGATTCGAGGCCCCGATTGGGCGCTTGAATCACGTCCAAACCGATCCCTTCAATCGGCAAAACCGGACAACCGCATTTCCGAGATTACCTCCTGACCGGAGATGGTCCAGACGCGGGCCAACTGGAAGTCACGACGGTCCTTGGATTCACCACGTCGCGAGATATCGCGAGATGGTCGGCTGGAAATCCCAGCTTGCGCCTTGTTTGAGGTCTGAGTTCGCAAACTGCAATCCAAGCGCGGGTTCACCGCCAAATAAACAGAGGGAGACGTGTCGTGATGCTTAAATTACGCAAGATAGCTGTCGTGCTCACAGCAGCTCTTACACTTGCTGCTGCCTCCATTCCCACCAAAGCCGAAGCATTTGGCTTCCTCCTTGGTCCTGCGCTCCTTGGTTCTGCATTCATTGGTGCGGGTGGCTGGGGTCGGGCGGGCGGCGGGTCTTGGGGCGGCGGTGGCGGCTGGGGCGGTGGCGGTTGGGACAACGCCGGTTGGCGCGGCTGCGGCTGTCAAGTCTGGGCTCCGCCTCCGCGGCCGTGCTGTTACTATGGCGGTTGGGGTAGGGGCCGCGGCGCTTGGGATGGCGGCGGTTACGATGGTTGGTAATTTTTGGATCAAAAGCTGGCTGCCGTAGAAATCGGTTTCTTCCAATAGCCAGAATGCGAGTCGGTCGCCGGGCGATGTCCGTGATTCAATCCCGATGATATCCGCCCACCAGGCCAAATTCTGTGCCCCGCCCGGCTGCAGTCGGGCGGGGATTTGCTGTTTCCTGCGCTTGCTCTGTCATCCCTCGCTCGCGATAGCCACGATCTCGCGGTGCAGGGTCTCATATTTGACTCTTGCGGCCTCGGCCTCGGCGCGGGCAAGAGCGAGCGCCTGGCCCGCGCGCTCGATCGCGGCGAGCTTCTTCTCGGCTTCTTTAAGCTGCTCCCGCGCCTCCATCAGAACGACTGGCGAGGATCATCACCGGCGCCTTCGCAAACCGCCTCCCGGCCGAGGCCGAGGAGCCGCCGACGATGCAGTGACGTCGGCGGGCGCATCATCATCGGCGACGTCAGGAGAGAGCCTCCTGATGTCGGCCGCAAGTAAACGTCTGACATCGGCAAAGCCGGCGAGATCGCGCAGAACGTAGCGCTTTTTCCGGCCTCTGCGATCTCTTTCACGAGTGCGCATGACGTCACCCGACTAGGATCACGCCCCCAACCGTCTCGGATTTTTATTTTAAGCTTAAAAGTATGACGCCGCTAATACAAAACGCCGCGTGGCCTGCCCAATTGCGCGCCACGTGATGATGGCTTCCATAGCAAGATCACAAACGCGAGCAGAGGATGAACGCATGGCAACGCTGTATTCAAACTGTGTTGTTGATGTTGTCGCGCGCGGCGGCGACATCGTCGTTCACGCGATCATTCTTTTCGCCGGGCTTCCTCGTCGTGCAGCGAAGCGAAGGCCTGCAACGCGTTGGCCAATTGTTCGATGTCTTGGCATTCGTACCCGCCACCTTTGCGGTAGTGCGGAATGTCGCGGAGAATCCTTTGCGCGGCATCTTGCGGGAACTTGTCGCGCAAAACGGTTTTCCAGTCTGCAATAGTTCGGAGCATTGGTTCCCCCTGTGCTTTGCTGCCCGCATTGGAACAGCCGGGCTAAAGCGGTTAAGATCATCCTGCATGCGCTTCGCACCCGATTGATCAATCCGCTTTGGACAGCGCGAGGTTATAATCTCGTTGTCGATGCAAACAACGGCGAACCGTTTCCGGTTTCGCAACTCCTGTGTTTATGGTTACCCACGGCCATCGTCAGGCAAGGCGACTCGTCGCGACTGCGCGCGGCTGTCGCCGAGCTGAAAGAAGAGCGCCATAGTAACCGCGAGATCGGGAAGATACTCGGGGTAGATGAAACGACGATCCGGCGATCGGCGGGCGCATCATCATTGGTAACATCAGGAGAGAGCTGCTTTCTCCGAATGTGAATGTCGTCAGGTATCTGCGAAAGGCGTCCAGCGGCTCGGTATGTCGGCGGATCGCGTTGCGGTTGGCGCCAGGAGCTGAAATTCCAGCTCTTCGATCATCTGGGCCAGCCTCTCCCGCGTGAGGGGATCGGTGGGTTCCAGGGCGACCCTGCGGGTATACTCCAACTTCCGCTTCAGCTCTTGACGCTCCATCCGCATCATTTGATTGCTCCTGCAAATTGGACGGCGGTCTTGGGTTTCGTGGTCTTGGCGCTCGTCAGGGACGTCGCCTACACGCGAACGAAGACACAGCCACATTGCAGCTCCATGAAAGTTTGAAAACGCAAAACCTCTGTTGCTCCGACACCGTCAGTTATCCGCGATATCCACCGGTTGAATTAGGACCAGGGTGCCTTCGTCAACGGGTGGTGTTTCGGTTCGAAATCTGGCGGCATCCCGTGAGTTGGCGGCGCGCCATGTGGGCACGCGCGGCTTGGACCGCATACGAACCTAACTCCGGCGCGCCGCGAGGTCGGTTGATGGCACTTTTCGGAAGTGTCGCAATGTCCAACCTGAGTCCGGAACGCGCATCAAAGCGAACGTCCGCCGACAACTCCGAATCCATGGGTTCCCGCCCTAGCGGAACTGCTCGAGAAACATCCGCAAGGAGTTCATGCGGGCTCTCGACATCGGTGATCACCCAGCCCTCGGGACCATTCACCAGGATGAAGTTCAGCGAGACCGCGCGGCCCTGATTGTCGAAGGAGGCCGCGACATAGGTCTTGTCGAACTGCTTGCGCAGGATCGAGATCGAGACTGGACCGAGTTTCCAGCTCGGGCTCTGCACCAGGAAATCGTAGGGTTCGCTCTTCAGCGCGCGCCAGGCCTTGTGCAGGCTCGGGTCGAAGAATTTCTGTGTGGTCGCTTCATCATGGGGCAGGCCGTGCGAGAGATCGGGAACGCCCCTGCCGTAATAGGCATAGACATTGCGGACCAGCGATTCCGGCGTCCGGAACCCGGCATTCGCGGCGTCGAGGCCGCCAAGCAAAACCATGACCGCTGCAAGAACCCGTCTCAAAGCCTTCCCACCACGGCGCTTTATTCGCCGTCCTATCTAGCATAATTTGCGCGGCAGATGATGCGACCGAGGGAAGCAAAGTGCCCATGCGTGAATTGTTCGATGAGGTGGCCGGCAAATCGCCGCTCGATCCGCAGGAGGCGGTTCGGCGCACCACGCGCGCGCCCCAGCGCAAGCGATACTATGGCAAGGCCGACGTCGCCGAGACCGACGGCGGCTTTACGGTGGTGCTCGACGGCAAGCCGATCAAGACGCCGTCGGGGCGCATCGTCGCGGTGCCAAAGCGGGCGATTGCGGAAGCGATGGTGGCCGAATGGGAAGCGCAGAAGGACACGATCGATCCCCTGACCATGCCGATGACGCGCTTTGCCAACAGCGTCGTCGATGCTGTGATCGATCGCGTCGCCATCGTGCGCGACGACATTGCGAAATACTTGCATTCGGATTTGCTATTCTATCGCGCCGGCTATCCCGCCGGGCTGGTCGAGCGCGAGGCGGCGCATTGGGACCCCGTGCTGTTCTGGGCCGCGGATCAGCTCGGCGCGCATTTCATCCTGGCGGAGGGCATCATGCATGTGAGCCAGCCGGAATCGGCCGTCACGGCGGCGCGCGATGCGCTGCCGCAGGAGCCCTGGTCGGTCGCGGCGCTGCATGTCGTGACCACGCTGACCGGCTCGGCGCTGCTGGCGCTCGCGCTCGATCAGGGGGCGCGGGATGCCGATCAAATCTGGGCGGCTGCGCATGTGGATGAAGACTGGAACGCCGAGAAATGGGGCGTGGACGAGGAGGTCGCGGCGCGCAAGGCGGCGCGGCAGGCCGATTACGAGGCGGCGGTCGCGATTTTGAAGGCGATTGCGGCCGCAGGTTAACGAGAGAAATTCATAGCGCGACGAAATCTGTGGTGTGCAATGCAAACCACAGATGTCCATCATGCGGTTGATGCCCTGTCCCCTAGCCAGTGCGCGACCACATAGCCTAAGCCGAAGGCCGGTCTTGATGTGCGTCAAACTGTCGGGGCAAAGCGGCTAGTAGTAATAGGGCTTCCTAGCCAGCGTCGGAGCACGACATGATAAAGAGCGGTGTGAAGTGGTTGATGATTGCCAGTCTTACCGGTGGTTTCGCTGCTGCGGCTCAGGCTGAAGACTTCGACATCGGTAAGTCAGAATTTCAGTCTTCGTGCGCGAGCTGCCACGGTACGGATGGAAAGGGCAAAGGACCTGTCAGCGAGCAGCTCAAGGTACCGCCTTCCGATTTGACGATGTTGGCCAAGAACAACAACGGGGTCTTTCCCACGAACGCGGTTTATGAAACCATATATGGATCGAAAACAATTCCCGCTCACGGCACTCGTGAAATGCCGATTTGGGGGGAACGATTTAACCCCATTATCAACTTGCCTCACAATGTTGATCCGTCTTATTGGAAGATGGCCGGGCCGGAGCAAAGCCCGGAAGTCGTCGTGCGAACACGCATCCTCGCTGTTATCGATTATCTGAATCGTATTCAGCAAAAGTAGCAACCGACGAGCGGCTTCGCGGCGGCGTTCGCGAAACCATTCGTTGTGGCTGCCCATTGCTCACCGTCGCTTGATGGTCGGCGGCGTTGCGTCGCTACGCAACTAACCCACAGCTGACGTCTAAATTGGGCTTAACGGTTTATTAATAAGTCTCAAGCGGAAACGCCTGTGCCCAGTGGTTTCTTGCGCTTAGCTTAAGGGTGCTGAGACAGGCTCTAAGCTAACGAGAGGTTAAGCCTGCCGCGCTAGCTTCCGCGCCCATGGCGATCTCAGTCAATCCGACCCTTCCGGTATTACCAGCGCAAGGCGCGGGCAGTGCGACCGATGGCGTCGTGCTGCAGCCGGGCACGGTCGTGAACGCGCAGGTACAAAACGTGCTTGCCGGCAATCTGGTGCGGATCGCGATCGGCAATCTCTCCATCGACGTACTCTCCGAGATCGCGCTCACGCCGGGGCAGAACCTGCAGCTCGCGGTGTCGCAGGCGCAAGACGGCGTGGTCCGGCTTCAGGTGGTCGGGCAGGGCAATGCTGCCGCGACCAGCGATGCGCCGAAGTCTCGCGCCGGTGGCGCCCGCCGCCAATGTCGCCACGCCAAATGATCCGCTGACGCCGCTCGAGCGCATCGCGGTTTCGGTGGCTTCCGAAAACGCCGCGACGGAGCAGCAGAGCCTCGCGCCGCTGTTTGCCAATCTCAACGCCGCCGTGTCCACCAGTAATCTGCCGCCGGCGCTGCAGCAGGCGATATCGGAGGTGCTGGCACAGCAGACGGCCCTCGATGCAAATCTCTCCGGTGGTGATATCCAAGGCGCTTTCCAGAAATCCGGCCTGTTTCTGGAAGCGTCGCTTGCCTCGGGTTCTGTTTCGTCGACCGGCAGCACTCCCGATCTGAAGGCAGCGTTGATCGTGCTCCGGCAGACGCTCACGAGCGCTGTCGAGAGCTTGTCGGCAGTTACACCAGCCACGGCAAGTACTTCAGCCGGCGCCCTCAAACCTTCGGTAGCTTCACCCTCGCTGGCGCCGTCGCAGCCCGCCGCGGACGGCCATGAACTCGCGGCGCCGCTGGCGCGGCTTGCGGATGCCGTCGCTGGCGATCCGGCAAAACTCCTGCTGGCGCAGGCGCTGCTCAGCTCGGGCCCGCGCTCGGTCACGGCAGGCGCGGCGCTGAACCTGTTGCAGGAAGCGCTGCAGGGAGTGCGGCACGCCCCGGGCAATCCGGCGGCGATCATCACATCGCCGGAGGGACGGAGCGTGCAGGGGACCGCGCTCACCAACACGCCGCCCCCGCCATTCCGCGGCGCGTTGCCGTCGGCGCAGCCGGTAGCGAGCCCGTCGATCGCATCCGATGCCCCGCTTTCGGCCACCGTGCATCATCTGCTCGACGACACCGATGCGGCGCTGGCGCGACAGACCCTGCTGCAGGTCGCCTCATTGCCGGATCGCATCGACGCATCCGGCAATCGCATCGATCCCTCGATCCCCCGCTGGAATTTCGAGATTCCGTTCGCGACGCCGCAGGGCACGGCGATGGCGCAATTCGAAATTTCGCGCGACGGCGGCAGCAATGAAGTCGAGGCCGCCAAGCGCACCTGGCAGGCGCGGTTCTCGCTCAACATCGAGCCGGCCGGTCCCGTGCATGCGCTGATCTCGCTGTCGGGCGATCGCACCTCGGTGCGCATGTGGGCGGAGCGGCCGCAGACCGCGGCGCAGCTTCGCGCCGGCGCCGGCGAGCTCAGCCAGGCGCTGAGCCACGCTGAACTCGTGCCCGGCGACATCGTGATCCGCGAGGGCACGCCGCCGCAGCCTGCGCCGGCGAAGGCCGGGCACTTCCTGGACCGCGCGCTGTGAGCACGGAAACCAGGAACCAACTCGCCGTCGCGCTGCATTATGATCGCACCGGCGCGCCGCGCGTCGTCGCCAAGGGCAAGGGCGCGATCGGCGCCAAGATCATCGAGGTCGCCAAGGAGCACAACATCCCGATCGAGGAGAACGAGGTGCTGGCCGGCGCGCTATCCAATGTCGAGCTCGGCGACGAAATCCCGGCCGAACTCTACAAGGCGGTCGCGGAGGTGCTGGTGTTCGTGATGCGGCTGACGCGCAGGCGGTGACGGTGAAGCGAAGCTAACAGTTCGCGGCTATTCGATACCCCATTTTTGCGGCAAGAGCAGTTCGGCGGGTGGCTTGATCTCGTCGATCGCGATGGGGCGCCGCGCGTCGTCAGCGACAGGCTGGCTGAGACATTAATGCTATGCGCCGGTCACCGCAGAAATTCGCCTTTTGATTCTTTCGCGGAAGTCGAGTTTCATCAGGGAATTGGTTGACTTAAATCAACGAACACCACGATCATACCATCAGCTTGTTTCGCAAGGAACTGGCGAGGAAGGCATTCGAAAAAAGGCGGTAGCGATAATGACCCAACCGGATTCACTAGCTCTGTTTCGACCGGTGGAACGTGATCTCCGGCTCGATTTCTTCCGCGGGATCGGACTGTGGATGATTTTCCTCGATCACATCCCGCACGATGTCGTGGCGTGGCTGACATTGCGAAACTACGGCTTCAGCGACGCCGCCGAGTTCTTCGTCTTTATTTCCGGCTATCTCGTTGGCTGGATCTATGCGCCGATCGTTCGGGGCGGGCTGTTCCTGGCAGCGGTCAAGCAACTCTGGAACCGGGCCGCCCAAATGTACGTCGCGCACATCATGTTGTTCCTGATCTTCACCGCGCAGATTGCACGGACCGCGAGACAATTCGACAATCCGCTGTACGAAAATGAATTCAATGTCTTCAATTTCCTTCAGCATCCGGACGTGCTGATCGGACAGGCGATCACGCTGCGATACAAGCCGGTCAATCTCGACGTGCTGCCGCTTTATATCACCCTGGTTTTCGCAGCGCCGTTCATCGTGTGGTGCCTCGTGCGCCGCCCCAACCTGACCTTGCTCGGGTCTATCGTGCTCTACATTCTGTCGCGCTGGTTCGACTGGAACATCGCGTCCTATCCGCCGGGCACGACCTGGTATTTCAATCCGTTCTGCTGGCAGCTCATGTTCGTGTTCGCCGCCTGGTGCGGTCTCGGAGAGATCGCAAAGTACTCGAAATGGGTTTGGTCGAAGACTGCCTTGACCATCGCCGCGGCCTGGATCCTGTTCGCGTTTGTCGTTGTCATGAGCTGGCACAGCGCATTCCTCGAATCGCTGATCCCGAAATGGATGATCAAGGTGATCTATCCCATCGACAAGACCGATCTCGACATGCTGCGCTTCACGCACTTCCTGGCGCTCGCCACCTTCGCTACGCTTCTTGTCCCGCGCAAGTGGGAGCCGCTGAACTCAACATCGTTGCGCCCGATCATCCTGTGTGGTCAGCACTCGCTGCCGATTTTCTGTATCGGCGTCTTGCTGTCGTTTGCCGCGCACTGGATCCTGACGCAATACACCAAGGGTGTCTGGGAGCAGCTTGCCGTCAGTGCCGCCGGGATTCTGATCATGGTCGGCATTGCCTGGCTTCTGAGCCGTGCGGACAAAGTGCCCGACCTGTTTGTCCGCGTGACGGAGTCCAGTCCACCTGCGCCCGACGCCGGAGAAACCTTGATCCAGGGATCGCAAGTTGCTGTTCAATAGGCGGCAATTGCTTGGGATGCACATTTCTGCGAGGTTTTCATGCACAGACGTCTATTGATCATCGCCGCCAGTTTTCTCTGTTTCACCTTGGCTGCTTCAGCGCAGACACCGTCGCCCGAGGCAATCATGGCGGCGAGAAGCCTCGTGGCCACAATGAAGCTGGGAGAGCAGTACAAGATGCTCCTGCCTGCCATTTTGCTCCGCATCAAGCCCGTGGTGACGCAGGAAAGAGCCGAGCTCGAAAGCGATTATGACCTCATCTCCATCAAGGCCGGGGACCTCTATGCGCCGTACTACAATGAAATGCTCGAGCAGGCGGCAACCGTCTATGCTTCCAATTTCACAGTCGACGAAATGCGCCAAATGGAGGCTTTCTTTCGTCAGCCGGCCGGACAGAAGCTGATCGAAAAATGGCCGGCGATTTCGCGGCAAACTGCGCAGATCGGTGAGGACGTCAGCCGCAAGGCTGCCGAGGAGTTGCGGCTCCGCCTGACCGATGCGCTGCGCCAGAAGGGCCACAAGTTGAATTAGGCTTCGGGATCAAGGTCCGATGTTCCCCGGTAGAGATTTGACAAGATCAGGACCGCGCCATCCCACCTGCATCCACTTTTGGCGCAAAGCAGTTACTGCTGAAGGCCAGCCCGGACGTCTGCTTTCCGAGGGGGACATCGCCAAGTCCGCGGGCGTACGGGATTTATGAGCGCACGCCTAGCGCCGGTCCAACGCGAGCGACACGGCGCGCACGTCCGTTCCTTCGGGCCGGATCGAGACGGTCTGGCGGTTACCGCGCGTCGTCAGCGACAGGCTGGCGGAGAAATTGTTGCCGCGCGCCGCCGCCTCGATGTGATCGCCGGCCGCGCGGCCTTCGATCGTGCCGGCCGCGTTGCGGGTTGCCTCGGACCATTGGCCGGAAATCGCGCCACCGCGGTATTCGACGTTGCTGGTCAGGTCGAAATTGTAGCTGTCGCTGGCGCAGCGCAGGTTGAGGCTGAGTTCGTCGCCGCGGCCGGCGACGGCATACGATGCGCGGCAGCGCAGCCGTTGCTGCTCGCCATTGGCCATGCTGAGGGTGCCGCCGCCCGACCACGTGCCGGCCATGGCGCGGAACGGCGAAACGGCGGCGAAAGCTGGGCAGCCGGCGAGGCTGAGCGCTGCGAACAACCATCCCGCCGTTGCGATATTGGATTTGGTCATCGGAGGACCTCCTTCTTTTCGAATGCAAATCAACGCCGCATCGGAGCGCGGGTTCAAACGGGTTCCTCCAACTCTGGTTCAATTCGCCGCGCTAAACTAAGCTCGCGCCGCGATCAAAAAAACGGGAGGAACCCATGCATTCGACAGCCGGCAAGACGCCGCGCTTTCCGCAGCTCACCCTGGACCAGCTCAGCGAGGCGCAAAAACCGCTGGGCGATCAGGTCATGAAGGTCTCCAGCGTCGGCATCGGCGGGCCCTATAACCTGCTGCTGCGCAGCCCCGTGCTCGGCCAGCGAATGTTTGATCTGTTCGACTACCTGCGCTGGAAGACCTCGGTGCCGACCAGGCTCAACGAGTTCGCGATCCTGATCATCGGCCGGCAATGGCGCTCGCAGATGGAATGGTTCGCGCATGCGCCGATCGCCACGAAATCGGGCTTGTCGCCTGACATCATCACCGAGCTGAAAGCCAACAAGCGGCCGTCGAAAATGGCCGAGGACGAGGCGCTGGTCTACGACTTCGTCACGGAGCTCACGACTACGCACAAGGTGTCGGATGAAACCTTTGCGCGGGCGAAGACGGTCTTCAACGATCAGCAGATCATC
Organism: uncultured Alphaproteobacteria bacterium; assembly: GCA_963739755.1. Classification (GTDB taxonomy): domain Bacteria; phylum Pseudomonadota; class Alphaproteobacteria; order Rhizobiales; family Xanthobacteraceae; genus Bradyrhizobium. The sequence goes on from CAVUCB010000020.1 coordinate 20,925, forward strand.
GACCTCACGGCGGTCGCCGGCAATTACGTGATGGTGGCGATGATCCTCGCCATGGCCGAACAGTCCGTGCCGCCGGACAAGGAAGAGCCGTTCAAGGTGGGGGAGCCATGACGAGGTGAGGGCCGGGCGCCCGCGCGCAACTCAGCCCAGCTTGAACAGCCCCTGCAGAAACTCCACCACCGCCTTGCGCGCTGCCTCGGCGGCGGCGGGATTGCCGCCGACATGCGGGTTTAGCTCGACGCAGGCGTCCTTGTAGCTGAAGGGGGCTTGCGTATCGGCGTTCAGCAACAGCCCGCCTTCGCCTTCCCTGATGTGGCAATGGCGCACGGTCTGGGCGTTGGCGGAGATTAGGGTGAGATTGAAGCCGAACAGGCCGGAATCGAAACCGTGCGGCGAGTCCGGGTATTCGGTCAGCACCACGTCGCGGCCGGCCTGCTTCAGCCGCGCGATAAAGGCCTCGCAGCTTGCGACCGGATTGTAATCGTCGGGCGCGCCGTGGAAGATGCGGATCGGTCGGTCGGCGATATCGGCGTCGGTATTATAGGTCGTCGCGCAATCCGGATAGAACGGTATATAGCCGGCGAACTGCAGGCCCGACTTGTTCCAGAGTTTCTGGAAGCGGTTCAGGCTCGCATAGAGCGCGGCCTGACCTCCACGCGAAAATCCCATCAGCACGATGCGGTCGGGGTCGACGCGCGGATGTTTCGCCAGGATCTCCAGCGCGTGAAAGATGTCGACGATGAAGTTGAGCCGGCCGAGCTGCGCCTGGTTGGTGCTGGTTGCCGTCAGGCCGCGGCCGGAAAAGCCGTCGATCACGAAGGTCGAAATGCCCATGGCATTGAACGTATGCACCCAGGCTTCGCTGACGCCGCTGACGCCGCCGGAGCCGTGCATCATCACCACGACGGGGAGGCGGCCGGAGCCTTGGGCAAGGCGAAATTCGCCGGCCACCGTGACCGGCTTGCCGTTGGCATCGCCGGTCAAGAATTGCTGGTCGGAGAGGGTGATCGAAGGGATCGCGTAGATTTCGATGCGCGAGGCCACTTCCTTCGGCACCGATTGCGCGTTGGTTTCGATGCAGGTGACGAGCACGCCGGTGCAAAAAATCGCCGCGGTGGCGGCCAAACGCCAGTCGGTGAGCATCCGCTTCCCCCAGATGTTCTTTTTTATCGGCGCGAAATAGACCAAGCCCGGCGCGGGCTGTCAAAATCCGCGCTCCGGCCGGCGCCGTCAGCCAGCGTCCCCGGCGGGATTGCTGCCGTCGAGCGCCTTGTCGATCGCGCTCGCCCCGATCTCGCAGATGGTCTGCGAGACCACGTCGCCCGAGCTGGCAAATCCCTTCGCCAGATAGTCGAACTGGGTGCGGGCGAGTTTCAGCGATGCAACCGGCACGACGGCGATGGATTCATCGATTCCCGTCTCGGCCGGCCGGCGGTACTCGTCGAGTTCGGCATTGGCCTGCGCCAGCTCGGATTCGGTTACATCGACCCGGGCTTGCAGCCGCAACGCCTCCTCGCCGAAGAAATTGCGGTCGGCTTCCGCCCGGCGCCTCGTCTCGTCGAGCTGCTCCTTCAGCGAAGCAACCTCGGCATCGAGCTGCGCCTTCAGCGATGCCATCTCGGCGATGAGATTGTCGCTCGCGAGCTCCGCCACCTCGCGGAGCTCGAGGTTTCGTGCGTGATCGTCCTGCTGTTCGGCGAACAGCTGCTCGGCGGTCGCGGCGCGCCGGCTCAGCGTCTCGATCATGTCGGCTGCTTCCTGCAGCATCTCCGCGTTGCGGCCGCCGGTCAGCATGCTGGAGAGCCGGCGCAGGAAGTCGATCGTCTCCTGATGGGCGTCGTCGGGCGGCGAGAAGACCGGCGCAGGCATCGGCGTCATGATTCGGAAACTTCGTTTAAAGATTCAGTATCCGCAGGAGAGACGCGCGAATTCCACGAAAATAAGGACGGGATATGTCACTGACGCGACGCCGACGCGACGCAAACAAGCTTGGCTACCGCTGCTCGGCACGTTTTTTTCAAACCGTCCTGATGCCGCGGATTTGGGCATCGACAATGCTCACGACACATCCTTGCGGCCGATCCGGCCGAGATGGGTGAAGCCGAATCCGGTCTGATATTTCAGGCCATAGCCGAGCGCGCGATCAAATCCGATATGGGCGAGCCAGATCATCGCAACCGACAGCGTCAATGGCTCGGGCAGTGCAAAGCCCAAGGTCATCAGTGCCACCGGCAGCATGTAGCTGTGGGCGGCGTTGTAGACGACGGCGCCGGTCTTGGGATCAGCGAGATAGGCGATGAAGCTCAAGTCTGGGGCGAAGAAGAGCAGGGCGAAAATCCACCACGAGCCGCCCCAGACGCCATAGAGCAGCACCATGCCGGCAAACAGCGTCAGCCCCTCCAGCCGGAGCAGGATTCTGACGCCTCCCGTCGCCTCGCCATTGGCAGGGTTTGCGACCGTGTCACCCATTTGCTGAACTCCCCGAGGTAAGGCCCTGATTTGGCATCCCTTGTGGCGCCAAAAGGCGGCCGAAACCGGCTTTTGGTTTGCGGAATGGCCGTGTATAGCGTTTTCAAGCGAAGTGGATACCGGTTCGCGTTAAGAAAACGCGTCCAAACAAGGGGCTAGAGCGCCGTTCTGATGCAATCAGGAGCGGAGCTCTAGAACCCGAAAATGCTCTTGAGAAGGACGGGCGGGAACGCATGAAGGACATCCTGGATACCCTCGAGGAACGGCGCGCGGGCGCGAAATTCGGCGGCGGCAAGACACGCATCGAGGCACAGCATGCTCGCGGCAAATTGACCGCGCGCGAACGCATCGAGCTGCTGCTCGACAAGGGATCGTTCGAGGAGTTCGACATGTTCGTCGAGCATCGCTCCAGCGAGTTCGGCATGGAGAAGAACAAGGTGCCGGGTGACGGCGTTGTCACCGGCTGGGGCACGGTCAACGGCCGCAAGACTTTTGTGTTCGCCAAGGACTTCACCGTGTTCGGCGGCTCGCTGTCGGAGACGCATGCCCAGAAGATCGTCAAGATCCAGGACATGGCGATGAAGGCGAGGGCGCCGATCATCGGCCTCTATGATGCCGGCGGCGCGCGCATCCAGGAAGGCGTCGCAGCACTCGCGGGCTATTCCTACGTGTTCCGCCGCAACGTGATCGCGTCGGGCGTGATCCCGCAGATCTCCGTGATCATGGGCCCCTGCGCCGGCGGCGACGTCTATTCGCCGGCCATGACTGACTTCATCTTCATGGTGAAGAACACCAGCTACATGTTCGTCACCGGCCCCGACGTGGTGAAGACCGTCACCAACGAGGTGGTCACCGCCGAAGAACTCGGCGGCGCCTCGGTGCATGCGACGCGTTCCTCGATCGCCGACGGCGCGTTCGAGAACGACGTCGAGACGCTGTTGCAGATGCGCCGGCTGATCGACTTTTTGCCGGCCAACAACAGCGACGGCGTGCCGGAATGGCCGAGTTTTGACTCGATCGAGCGGCTCGACATGTCGCTCGACACGCTGATCCCCGACAATCCTAACAAGCCCTACGACATGAAGGAACTGATCCTGAAGGTCGTGGACGAAGGCGACTTCTTCGAGATTTCGGAGGCCTTCGCCAAGAACATCGTCACCGGCTTCGGCCGCATCGCCGGCCGCACGGTCGGCTTTGTCGCCAACCAGCCGATGGTGCTGGCAGGCGTGCTCGACTCGGATGCGTCGCGGAAGGCGGCGCGCTTTGTCCGTTTTTGTGACGCCTTCAACATCCCGATCGTGACCTTCGTCGACGTGCCTGGCTTTTTGCCGGGCACCGCGCAGGAATATGGCGGCCTGATCAAGCACGGCGCGAAACTGCTGTTCGCCTATTCGCAATGCACGGTGCCGCTTGTCACCGTGATCACGCGCAAGGCCTATGGCGGCGCGTTCGACGTCATGGCGTCGAAGGAAATCGGCGCCGACATGAACTACGCCTGGCCGACCGCGCAGATCGCGGTCATGGGCGCCAAGGGCGCGGTGGAAATCATCTTCCGCAGCGATATCGGCGACCCCGACAAGATCGCCGCCCGCACCAGGGAATACGAAGACCGCTTCCTGTCCCCCTTCATCGCCGCCGAGCGCGGCTACATCGACGACGTCATCATGCCGCATTCGACCAGGCGGCGGATCGCGCGGGCGCTGGCGATGCTAAAGGACAAGAAGATGGAAATGCCCGCGAAGAAGCACGACAATTTGCCGTTGTGAGGGGTGCTTCGATGCAAGCTGTTCAAATATGAACAGCGAGTAGGGCGGATTTAGCGTAGCGTAATCCGCCATGTTGCCGAGTGACGGCTGCGGCGGATTACGTTACGCTAATCCGTCTCACGGAGCCACGAACAAGAACAACATTTAGGGAGACGCTACAATGCCCCGCCATCCTGATTTCGTGCCTCACGGTGTAATCCCGGCGGTGCTGCTGCCGTTCCACGAGGATCTTTCGATCGACGAGCCGAGCTTCCGGGCTCACTTGCGCGATGTCGCCTCGGTGCAGGGGCTGTCTGCGATCACGGTCAACGCCCACTCCACCGAGGTCGCTTCCTGCACCCCCGACGAGCAGCGGCGCGTCATGGAGATCGCGGGCGGGGAAGTCGGCGACAGATTGCCGGTCATTCACGGGGTCTGGGCGGACGGCAGCCTGGAGGCGGCGCGGATCGCGCGGCAGGCCGAGGGCGGCGGGGCCTCGGCGCTGCTGGTTTTCCCGCCGGCTCCCTTCACGCTGGGCCAATCGGCCGCGATGGCGCTGGCGCATTTCAAGACCATTGCAGATGCGAGCGATCTGCCGCTGATCGTGTTTCAATATCCGTTGTCCACGGGGCAGGGCTATCCGGCGGCGACGCTGGAGCGGCTGTTCGACGAGGTGCCGACCATCCGCGCCATCAAGGACTGGACGCCACAGGTCCCGCAGCATGAGAGCCAGATTCGCGCATTGCAGGGGCGCAAGCGTCCGATCAACGTGCTGTCCACCAACAGCGCATGGCTGTTGAGCTCGCTGGTGCTCGGCTGCAACGGCCTGCTTTCCGGCAGCGGCAGCGTCATCGCCGACCTCCAGGCAAAACTCTATCGCGCCGTGAAGGCCAACGATCTCGCGGAGGCCCGCCGGCTGAACGACCGGATCTATCCGATGGCGCGCGTATTCTACGCCGATCCCTTCGTCGACATGCACAACCGCATGAAGGAAGCCCTCGTGCTGCTCGGCAAGCTGCCGCGCGCGGTGGTGCGTCCGCCTCTGGTCAAGATCACCGAGGCGGAAATTGCCGGATTCGCGATGCGCTGATGGAGGCGGGGCTGCTCGGCTCCCGAACGTCGCTGGGACGCAACGCCGCGTAGGGCGGATCAGGAGCTTGTCCGCCGAAGCACAGCGCGCGAAGGCGGAAGCGTAATCCGCCATGTTGCCGAGTGACGACTGCGGCGGGTTACGCTACGCTAACCCCTACGAACGATGGCAGGTTCGACGCCTGATGCAGCGAGACGCCACGAGCTTCTCCGGCAGTATCCCCGAGCATTATGACGCCGGGATGGGGCCGCTTGTCTTCGTCGACTATGCCGACGACATCGCCTGCCGTGCCGCCGCACTGAAGCCTGCGCGCCTTCTCGAGACGGCGGCGGGGACGGGGATCGTCTCGCGCCGTCTTCGCGATCATCTGCCGGCGTCAACCCATCTCACTTCGACCGATCTCAGTCCCGTGATGCTGGAGATCGCGAGAGCGAAGTTCAAGCCGACCGAGCAGGTCGCGTTTCAGCCAGCGGATGCGACGGCGCTGCCGTTTGGCGACGCCAGCTTCGATGTCGTCGTGTGCCAGTTCGGGGTGATGTTCTATCCCGACAAGGACAAGTCCTATCGTGAAGTCCATCGCGTTCTCACCCCGGGCGGTCATTATCTGTTCAACGTCTGGGACGCGCATCGCTACAATCCGTTCGGCCGTATCGCCCACGAAACGGCCGGCCAATTCTTTCCTGACGATCCGCCGCAGTTTCTGAGCATTCCGTTCAATTACGCGTTTGACCCGATCAGGGATTCTCTGATCGCTGCGGGTTTTACCGACATCACTGCTCGCATCGTCCGATTCGAAAAGGATGTCGGCGACTGCACGGGACTTGCGCGCGGCATCACCTTTGGCTCGCCGCTGATCGACCAGATACGCGCGCGTGGCGGCGTCGAGCCCGAGCAAGTCTTTGAGACGATATTGGCGAACTATCGCCGCGAGTTCGGCAATCCCGGCAAGATGCCGCTGCAGGCGACGGTATTTTCCGCGCGAAACCCGGCGTAGAGCTACCTACGGCTACTTCTTCGCAAATGTCAGCTCGCACGGTCGCAGTTCGTTGCGTTTTCCGGTGCCGCGGGTTCGCTCGAACTGGGCATCCACCGTGTAGCTATAGGGCGATCCGGGTTTCGCCTTGTTGACAGTGTATGCACTCTCGCCCGTGACGCCGTGCGCCTTCAACGTCGCCTTGCCGTCGGCGCCGATTTCTCCGTCGAGCGCAAGCAGGGGGCGCCCGTTGGTTTGATCCTCGCCGTGTAGCACCCCGTTGGTGACGGTCGCCCCCAGCGTCCGCCCATAGCCGAGCGCGCCGCTGGCGTTCGTGCACCGCACCGTGACATCCCACTTGCCGTCGAAATCCCTGCTGCGGGCGACCGAGCCGGCCGGCGCGCCAGTGGGAGAAGCCAGCGCCGCCCTCTGCTTCAGCTCATCGATCCTGGCTTTCGCCAGGCTGGCGAAGGCGCAACTAGGAAACCTCGCCAGATGATCCTCATACGCTGCGCTGGTGCCGATGGAGTTGGCGGCGTTCCAGTGCGCCTCCGCAGAGCCACAGGGGTCGGCGGGAGCCATCGCCGCCGGCGGATTGATCGTAACCGACACCGGGCCGTTCAGATAAAACTTGCCGACGATCGAAAGCGAAAGCTCCGGAAGCTGCGCCTTGCCGCTCGCCTGATAGACGTCGGTAGAGACTTCCCGGAAGATATCGCCGATCTCCTGCTTCTCCTCGATGTGTTTCAGGAACGCGGCCGTATAGGGGCTGTTCCGGCCGTTGCCGTCGTCCGCCGTCTGCCCGGCCTGGGTCGAGAACGAGATGATGGTGCCGAGCGGAGCTTCCATCTTGAACAGGCCGCGATGGACGGACGCGCCGCGGGCCTGGCCGATCGAGCGCTTCAGGTTTTCGGCCAGCGGATTGTCGCGGCAGGAGTTCCAGCACCAGGATACGCAGGTTTTTGGCCTGCTGCAGATCGTTCACGATATCGTCGACGCGCGTGAAGCGCTTCAGATCGGCCTCGTCATCGAGCTTGGCATCGACCGGCATCAGATAGTTGACACCGTTGTACTGCATGGCATGGCCGCTGTAGTAGAACACCGCCACGTCTGCATTGGTAGCGGTGCGCGCAAACCGGATGGAGGCCTCCTGCATCTCCGCCTGGCGGACATCGGCCGCGAAGATGACGTCGAAATTGCTTCGCTTCAGCGCGGCGGCCACATCCTCCGCGTCATGTGCGGGGTTGGACAATGGCGGCGCATGGGCATAAGCGCCGTTACCGATGACCAGCGCCACCCGCTTTTCTGCCAGTGCCGGAGTGCACCCAAGCCAGCCCGCGATCAGCGCGAGCAGGCCTATTCTGAAAAATGTGCCCATGAAATCTCCGCAGCCTTGCAGGTCCATGTTGCGCAATATGCCGGCGGCTGTCTGTGAACCTGGTCACAGCAGCCCGGCTCGAAATCCTCCGCGTTGTTCTTGTTGTCGCCAACAATCTATACCATCGTGGCATCAATCAATCGACCAACCAAATGGACAATGCGCCCATGTCCACGCTCTTCGCCTTCCTGCATCACCTCTGCGCCTTCACCCTGGTCGCCGCGGTCGCGATCGAGTTCACGCTGATCCGGCAGGAGCTGACGCTTACTTCCGCGCGGCGGCTGCAGGTCACCGACCTCGTGCTCGGCATTGCCGCAGGCTTTCTGCTCGTGATCGGACTGTTGCGCGTGTTCTTCTTCGAGAAGGGACCGGAATACTACTGGCACAGCCACGCGTTTCTCGCGAAGTTCGGGCTCTTCATCATCATAGGATTGCTCTCGATCATCCCGACCATGGAATTTCTGTCCTGGCGCGGCGCGATCGAGGCTGGGCGGGTGCCGGTGATGGATGCCGCGAAACGCAAGCGCGTCATCATGGTCATCCACTCGGAGCTCGCCGCGATCGTGGTCATCCTGCTCTGCGCCGCCATCATGGCGCGGGGAGGGTGGGTGTAGGCGCGCGGCAGCAACCTAGCGCGACGCGAGAGGAACGAAATCGTATTCGCCCACGCCTTGCAGGACCAGGAAGGTGAGCGACGTCGTCCCGCCATTGGTCACCAGATGCGGCCGCGTGGGCCTGACGGCATAGACCTCGCCGGGCTTCAGGTTCACTTCCTCTTTCGGCTCCTGCAGGAACAGCCGCATCTGGCCTTCGAGCACGTAAAACGTATCGGAGATGTTGCTGTGGGTGTGCCACGGCACCTTCTGCGTCGGAGACAGTTGCAGCTCCGTAATGCGAAAGCCGGGGCGAGCGGCATGCTCGGCACGGCGCTCGACTTCGTAGAGGTGACTGGCGTCCCGGACTGGCTGCCTTTGCTTCATGTCGGTCTCCTCCAGATCATCTGCCCCATCGCGTGGTTGCTTGACAGCATGCTAGCCTTGTTCGGCCGTCCACGAAACAGTCAGAGCAGGTCTTCATGGGTAAGCGGATCAGTCGCTGCGTCGAGCTCTTGGAGCACGATCAGGCCATCTATTATGACGGTCCGCACAGCGGCCATGTGCTGACCCATGCGCAGGGCCGCATCGATGCCGGCACCTGGGCCGACTACATGAATGTCGGCATGGAGCACGGCTCCTTCGACATGGCGGGCCTTGCCGAGTACATGCGTGGCATGGTCGATGCCGGGCCGACCCGGTCGGGACACCGCACGCCGTCCGTCATCGTCGAGGCGCCGGTGAACGGGATCGACGCTGCGCATGTGCGCTACAACGCCTGGCAGTTTCGCCAGATTCTCGGCCGCGGGGCGCATGGCATCCTGCTGTGTCAGGCGGAGACTGCCGACGCGGTGCGGGCCTTCGTGGAATCCTGCCGCTATCCGCACAATACGATTGGCGTCGATCCCGTGATCCCCTCGCCAATGGCACGAATGGAGGGCGCGCGGCGTGCGAGCGATGGCGGGAGCGACTCCGCCGGTCGCAAGCCATTGGGCATCGGCACGCGGGGGCGCGGGTCGGAGAGCACGGCGGCGCCGGTCTGGGGCCTGTCGACCGAAGACTACATGGAGCGCTGCGATCCCTGGCCGCTCAATCCGAAAGGCGAACTGCTCCTGGGGGTGAAGCTGGAAAGCCCCGAGGGCGTCGCCAATTGCGAGGAGATCCTCAGCGTTCCCGGGCTGGGATTTGCGGAGATCGGCCCCGGCGACCTCAGTCTCTCGCTCGGTTACCGTACGATTCCACGCGAGCCTTTCCCGCCGGAGATGCAGCGGGCGCGCGACCGCATCCTTGCGGCCTGCCGCAAGAACCGCGTCGCTTTCCTGCAAGGATGCACGCCGGACAACATCATCGCCCGGATTGACGAGGGCGTGCGCGTGATCGCGGGGCACAGCGAGGCCTCCGCCATCAAGGGCCGGGCCCATCAGAAGCGGTCGATGCCGGTGTAATGCCTCGACATCGCAGCGGCGGGTGCGGCGGAGAAATCGCCTGACCCGCCCTGCGATTCCTTATGCCTACGCCGCCTTGTGCTGCTGCTTCATGAATTCCACCGCGCGCTTCTTCAGTTCGGCCGGCGAGACATTCTCGACATGGGTGCCGATGTACCAGCGATTGCCGGCCGGATCCCGCACGCCGCTGGTGCGGTCGCCGTAGAACTGGTTGGCGGGCTCGGTCTCGGAGATCGCGCCCGCCTTCACGGCCTTCTGATAAACGGCATCCACATTGGGCACGTAGAGATGGAGCATGGCCGTGGTGGCCTGGGCGCGTTCGGAGGAGTTGGAGATCATCAGCATGGAGTCCCCGATCTTGACTTCCGCATGCATGATCTTGCCGTCCGGCCGTGCCATGGGCTCGAACACGGTCTGGGCGCCAAAAGCCTCTTTCATGAAACGAATGATCTTTTCCGCGCCATCGACGACGAGATAGGGCGTGAGGGTGTGAAACCCTTCGGGAACCGGCTTGACCTGTGCTGCCATTGCTGTCTCCTCTGATGTTGGTGATAGTTCCACCAAGGATGAACCAGCCCGCCATTCCTAATTCATGAATTTTTCCGCCGGTTCTTTGTAGAAAGTGTGACGATCGCGCTCAAGCGGGCGTGATGATAAGGTTCCACTTCCGGAAATCAAAACGCGTCCGCTGGGGAGGATCAGCATGCCCAAAGCCTATTTCGTCCTTCGTGCCACCGTTGCCGATGCCGCGAAACGAAAAGCGTTCGACACCTGGGACCAGAACGAACATCTGCCCGACGCGTCGAAATCCTTCGGTGTGATACGGGCGTGGCGGTTCTGGAGCCTCACCGAACCTTCGCTGCACCAGGCGACGTATGAGTTCGCCGACGAAGCCTCGCTCGAGCGCGCGATGAAGGGCGAGGATTTGAAGCGCCTTGTCGCCGACTTCAGCCGCGACTGGCCCGAGGTGACCCGCACCCGCGAGACCTTCGTGCTGGCGGAGGAGCTTGCCGCATAAAGCCGGGTGCTGCGTCATCGCGCCCCTGATCGCCCTTGGCGTTTTGACAATTTTTACGGTCATCTCTTCAAATCGCCTGAAGGCTGATTCGCAGCCGCCCTGGAATGCGCAAGTGAACCCTAGCGAAGGCCGCGCCGCGGCCGAGACATCCCGGCTGGCATCGGCCGGCGGTCACGGCGTCACCGCGCTCTCGGAAGCCGGTCACCGCCACCTGCAGGCCGGTCGACACCTCGACGCGCAGGTCTGTTGCCAGCAGGCGCTGGCGCTCGACGCGGGTGACGCGGACAGCCTGCATCTCATGGGCCTGTTGTGCCTCGAACAGGGAGGCCATGAGGTCGCCGTCGCGTGGATCGCGCGCGCCGTCCAGCAGAGTCCGAAGGCCCGCTATCTCTCGAGCCTCGGCAGCGCACTTCACCGCCAGGGCCGGCACGATGAAGCTGTGAAAGCCCTGGACGCAGCCGTGCAGCTCGAGCCGGCCGATGCGGCAATCTGGGCGAATTTTGGTACCGTGCTTGAAGCAATGGAGCGTCCCTCGGACGCCTTGTTGTGCTTTCAGCGTACCCTGCTACTCGACCCCCGTCACCTGGCGGCGAGTTACCGGAGTTCGGTCCTGCTCGGGCAGTTGGGAAGGCTGGAAGAGGCTCTCGCCCACTTCAACCTGTGCGACGAGCTGCAGCCGGACGATTTCCCGACACTGGCTTCGCGTTCGCTTGTTCTGCGAAGCCTGAACAGGTTTGAGGACTATCTGGCCGACGGCCGGCGGGCGTACGCGCTCGATCCTGCCAGCGTCGAAACCTGCAACAACGTCGGTGATGCCCTGCCGTTGCTCGGTCGCTTCGCGGAGGCGTTGGAGTGGTTCGACCGGGCGCTCGAACTGCGGCCATCCTTCGCCCTGGCGCTCGACAACAAGGCCGTGACGCTCCGGCGAATGCACCGCTTCGATGAGGCTCTCGCGGTCTATCATCAGATCAGCGCGATCGATCCCGCAAGCGCCAAGGCCGAGTTCGACCGGGCAAATCTCAATTTGCTGCTCGGGAATTTCGAAACGGGCTGGCGTGAGCGCGAAGCGCGCCTGCGCGTTCCGGGTCTGCCGATCGTGCTCTGGAAAGGGCCCGAGCCCGTCTGGCTTGGCGGGGAAAGCATCGATCAAAAGACGATCCTGATTTATTGCGATGAGGGGTTGGGGACACGATTCAGTTCTCGCGCTACGCGCCCTTGCTGGCGGAGCGCGGCGCTCGCGTCGTTCTCGTCGTCCAGGACGCGTTGCATTCCCTGCTGTCGGGATTGCCCGGCCTGTCGCATTGTTTTTCGGCTTCGGCCAAGACGCTGGCGCCTGTGGAAGTTTATTGTCCCCTCACGAGCCTGCCGCTGGCGTTCAGGACGACGCTCGACACCATTCCACCGCCGATCCGCTTGTCTCCTGCGGTGGACCTCGTAGGGGCCTGGGAGGAACGCCTGGGTCGGCGTGACAGGCTGCGTGTCGGTCTGGCGTGGTCGGGCAGTCCCACCCATGCCAACGACCATAACCGGTCGATCCCGCTGAAATCGCTGACGCGCCTTCTGGATGTCGATGCGACGTTCCTGAGTTTGCAGCGAGACCCGCGTCCGGACGATAAAGCCGTGCTGGTGGAGCGCGCCGACATTGTCGACCTGACCGCGCATCTCGCCGATTTCAGCGAGACGGCGGCTCTGGTGTCTTGCCTTGATCTGGTGATCACCGTGGATACCAGCATCGCGCATCTCGCCGGAGCGATGGGATGTCCGGCGTGGATCATGCTGCCGCACACGCCTGATTACCGCTGGCTGCTCTATCGGGAGGACAGCCCGTGGTATCCGAGCGTGCGCTTGTTCCGGCAGACGAGCGCCGGCGATTTTGCCGGCGTGATCGAGCGAGTGCGGGCAGAGTTGTCCAGATTGGGCTGAGCTTGCTCACGTCGTCGCCACCATGAAATCTTCGTAAGGCGCTGCCTTAACCACTCCAATTCAGCGGCCATTCAGCCGCCACAGACAAAACTTCCCTCGCGATTTTGGCGTGACGGGGACTAACCGCCGCGTCGCCGAAACCCGAAGGAAAGGAATTATCCCATGAAACTCCTCGCTGCTTCCGCCCTCGCGCTCGGCCTCGGCCTGTTCGCGATAGCGCCCTCCCAGGCCATGCCGCTTGCGCCGCTGCCGCTCGCCACCGCAGGCGATGCCGCCATCATCCAGGTCTCGGGTGGTTGTGGTTGGGGCGGGCACCGCGGCCCCTATGGCGGCTGCCGTCCCCTGTACAACTGCCCGCCCGGCTGGCATTCCGGCCCGTACGGCCAGCGCTGCTTCCGCAACTGGTAATCGTCGAGACGAGGCTGCGTTGAGCAGCCCTCGTTTTATTTGCCGAGAAAACCGAGCACGAGCTCGTCATATCTGTCGCGCGCCTCGAGGAAGACGAGGTGGCCGGTGTTCGGTATCACCTCGGCGCGCGCGTTCGGCATCAGCTCCGCGAGTTGCTTTGCGAGCTCCGCGTTCTCGCCCATCTTCGCGCGCAGCGCTTCGGGCGCGCTCGGCCGGCCCGGCGCGTTGTGATCGTCGGCGCCCATGATGAACAGCGTCGGCTGCGCCACCAGCGGAATCTCGTGCGCGACCGGCTCGCGGTAGATCATCTGGTAGGACGAGGCGAAGGCGCGCAGCCAGCGCGGAAATTCAGGGCTGCCCTTGATGTTGAAGCGGGAGTCGATGAATGGCGTCACCTGGTCCGGGGGCAGTTTCAGCGCGTAGTTGGTCTCGAGCTGCTTGCGATAGCCGTCGGCGGTGAGCTTGTCCTCGTTCTCAATGATCTTTTCGGTCGGCGACCGGCGGCACATAGAGCCGGTAATCCTCGAGCCCGATCGGCGCGGTCAGCACCAGATGCGCGACGCGGTCGGGATAGGCCCGCGCAATGCGCACGCCGAGCATGCCGCCCATCGAATGCGCGACCAGTCGAACTTGGCCGATATGCAGGTAGTCGAGCAGCGCGATGGTGTTGCGCGCCAGCGTATCGAAATGCAGCTCGCCTTGCGGTTTTGAGGATTTGCCGAAGCCGATCTGGTCCGGCACCACGACGCGAAAACCGGCGTCGGCCAGCGTCTTGATCACCGGCGCCCAGTAGCTCGACGGAAAATTGCGTCCGTGCAGCAGCACCGCGGTGCGGCCGTTCGGCTGGCCGGGGGCGCCGACGTCCATATAGGCCATCTTCAGTTGTTCGCCGTCATTCGTGACGGGAAACAGGCTGACCGGATAGGGATAGGCAAAACCCTCGAGATCGATGCCATACGGCTCGCGCGGGGTGTCGGCGGCGAAGGCGGGGGTGCAGGCGAGGAGGGCGGCGGACGAGAGCGCTCACAAGCGAGGAATGAGCAGTTTCATCGAAGCCGGGCTTTCCCGGACATCAACGTCATGACTACGCCGCTCCAGAGAGACGTGGATGGCCGGGTCAAGCCCGGCAATGACCAGAAGGGCCGATTACGCGCGATCGTGCTTTAGCCTTCGCCGTTTGGAAACAGCGCGGTAAAGCGCTTCTCGCCGGTGCGGGTGAAATTGACCACGCGGCTGCCGGGCGTGGTGTCGCGCGCGGCCCATTTCAGCTCGGCAAAGCGGCTCATCATCGCAGCACCCAACGTGCCCGGCGAGATGATGGCGCCGTTCGCTCCAGTCGAGGCAGGCCTTGCACACCGGGCGGCGCGGATGGGCGAGCATGTCGGGCGAGATCTGCAGGTTCTTCTCCAGGAATCGGCGCCCTCGGCGGTGAGCTCGATGTCCTGCTTCTTCTGCCGCACCAGTCTTTGCGTGCTGCATGCTGTCGAGCATCTGCACGCCGAGATCGCCGGCGAGATGGTCATAGCAGACGCGTGCGCGGCGCAGCGCCGGATCCTTCGGACCGGTGCGCACGCGCATGTGGCCGACCCGCGCGGCCAGGCCCTCGAGCAGTTCCAGCACGCCGGCGACGTCTTCGCCGGTGAGGCGGTAGTAGCGGTGGCGGCCCTGTTTCTCCGGCTCGATCAGGCCGCCGGCCTCGAGCTTTCGCGAGGTGCGAGCTTGCGGTTTGCGGCGTGATGCCGGCTTCCTGGGCGAGCTCGCTTGCGGTGAGCGCGCGGCCGCTCATCAGCGCGGTCAGCATGTTGGCGCGGGCGGGATCGCCAACCAGGGAGGCGACCATGGCAATGTCGGGACCTGCTTTCATGCTTCGATGATAACCGAAGCATCGTCGTCGATCAAGCGGGTATTCTCACAGCCGTCGAATTCGATCGTCATTGCGAGCGAAGCGAAGCAATCCAGAAATCTCGCCAAGGGAGCAATCTGGATTGCTTCGTCGCTGCGCTCCTCGCAATGACGTGGAAATAGCATTGGAGGTTCCCATGACGATCACCGTGTTCATCCGCTACCAGCTCGATCCGTTCAAGCGCGCGCAGTTCGAGGAATATGCAAAGCGCTGGCTCTCCATCATTCCGCAATGCGGCGGCGACCTGATCGGCTACTGGATGCCGCATGAGGGCACCAACAACATCGCCTTTGCGCTGATCTCGTTCGAGAGCCTCGCGGCCTACGAGGCCTATCGCGCGCGGCTGCGCAACGACAAGGAGGGCATGGCCAATTTCAATTTCGCCGAGGAGAACAAGTTCATCCTCGCGGAGGAGCGGACATTTTTGCGCAAGGTGGCGTTATAATCGCGCTCCAAGTGCAAAGGAGGTTCATATGATCGCGGTGATCTTCGAAGTCTGGCCGAGGCCAGAGCACCGGCAGGAATATCTCGATCTCGCCGCCGAGCTGCGGCCGATCCTCGAAAAGATCGACGGCTTCATCTCGATCGAGCGCTTCGAAAGCCTGACCGAGAAAGGCAAGATCCTGTCGCTGTCGTTCTTTCGAGATGAAGCCGCGGTCGAGGCCTGGCGCAACATTCCCGCTCACCGGCGGACCCAGGCCAAGGGGCGCGCGAAGATTTTCAGCGATTACCGGCTGCGCATCGCCGGCGTGATCCGCGACTACGGCATGAACGAGCGCGCACAGGCACCAAAGGACAGCCGCGCGGCGCACGAGGCGCACTAGCGCGTGTCATGCGGCATGCCTATGCTTGCCCGCGAAATCAGAGGGAGAGAAACACATGCCGCTGACACTGCTGACAAGCGCGCCAATTTCCGCAAGCTTCATGAGAACGGTTGCTTCATCCTTCCCAATCCCTTCGACGTCGGCACCGCGAAGGCGCTGCAGCATCTCGGTTTCAAGGCGGTCGCCTCCACCAGCGCCGGCTTTGCCTGGACCATCGGCAAGGCTGACAACCGCGTCACCGTCGACGATGTCTGCGATCATCTCGCCGCCCTTTGCGCCGCCGTGGACATCCCCGTCAATGCCGATTTCGAGGGCGGCTTTGCCGTCGAGCCGGAAGGTGTCGGCAGCAACGTCGCGCGCGCGGTGAAGACCGGCGTCGCCGGGCTTTCGATCGAGGACTCCACCGGCGACAAGGACAAGCCGCTGTTCGAGCGCAACCTTGCCATCGAGCGCATCAAGGCGGCGCGCAAGGCGATCGATGCCGACAACAGCGGCGTGCTGCTGACCGGCCGCTGCGAGGCGTTCCTGTGGGGCGTGACCGACCTCAAGCTCGTGATCGAGCGGCTGCAGGCCTATTCGGCCGCGGGTGCGGACTGCCTCTACGCGCCGGGCATCAAGACCAAGGAGGATATCGCCGCTGTCGTGAAAGCCGTGCATCCGAAGCCGGTCAATCTTCTGATCGGCGCCCCCGGGCTTTCGGTTGATCAGGCGGAAGAGCTCGGCGTGCGCCGCATCAGCGTCGGCGGCTCGCTCGCCCGCAACGCCTGGGCCGGCTTCATGAGGGCGGCCAAGGAAATGGCGGAGCAGGGGACGTTCACCGAACTCGCCAGCGGCCATCCCGGCGGCGAACTGAACAAGATGTTCGGCTAACTGCAAGCCAAAAGCGCGGGCAGCGGATCGCTCCGCTGCGCAGTTGAGACCGCCTCAAGCTCATCTCGTTACTTGTTGCGGGTTCGACGTCGGTGCCCTGCGGCGCGGATGCGGCAGCGTCGGGCGATTGGTCGCCGAACCCGTGGTCATGCCCGGCTCGCTATTGGCCTTCGGCGTCACGTCGCGCATGCCCGAAGGCGCGCCCTGCGGAGCGCTGTTCTGCGTCTGTGCGGTCTGGGCCGGCGGCACGGTCTGGGCCTCCTTCACGCTGGTATTGTTCAGGCCGTAGAACACGGCGCCCAGCACCAGCGCGAGCCCGACCGCGAATAGCGCGATCTTGCTGGTGGAGGCCGGACCCTCCTCGAAGCTCCGGATCGACCTGCAGGTCGCTGTCGAAGCGCTGCGGGCGGCGGAAATTGTCGTCGCTCAGGCCGGAACGATAGGGATCATAGGGATCGTTCGGAATGCGTTCGTTAGCCATGGCTCGGTTCCTCCTTTAGTCGTAGACAACCGATGGCGCCCGCACAGGTTCCCCTTGCCGCGGCTGTTTGGGATGGAACCTGCGTCCAAAGTTCCAACGCGCGATTCCAAGAGGCCTTGATGTGGACCCTGCCGCCCAGCGATAGCGTGTTGCATTTCCTCTCACTGATGGCGCTTGCCGCGCAGGCGATGACGGCGGCGCTGGCGGCTGGCCGCCGCAGCATGGATTGGGCCGGCGTCTGCATGCTCGGCTGCATCACCGCGCTTGGCGGCGGCACCATCCGGGACGTGCTGCTCGGGCATTACCCGCTGGTGTGGGTCGAGAGGCCGTCCTATCTCGCCATCACAATCGCGGCCGCCTTTGTCACCATCCTGATCGCGCGCCTGGTGCATCGGCTCAATGTCGCGTTCCTGGTGCTCGATGCGATCGGGCTCGTGGTCTTCACGATGGCGGGCTGCAATGTCGCCTGGCAGATGAATGATCCGCTGCCGATCGTGATCGTCTCGGGCATGATCACGGGCTGCGCCGGCGGCGTACTGCGCGACATCCTCTGCAACGACGTGCCGCTGTTGTTCCGCTCCGAGCTCTACGCCAGCGTCTCCGTCGTCACCGGGCTGTTCTACGCGACCGCCTTCGGCCTGACCCTGAACAACGAAGTGTGGACCGCGCTGACCTTTGTCATCGGCCTGACCTTCCGCCTGCTCGCGATTCGCTTCAAATGGGAGATGCCGAAATTCGTCTTCAACAGCGAAGAGCGGTGAACGCGCTTCAAAATACGCAAACCTCATCCTGAGGAGCGCGCATCGCGCGCGTCTCGAAGGATGGTCACGGGCGAGGTCGGGGCCTCATGGTTCGAGACGCGCGTTCCGCGCTCCCCACCACGAGGGGAACGTCTGATCTACGGCTTCCTTGCCTTCGCCACTTGATCCGCCGTCACCACCGGCGCGGCATTGCCCCAGGAATTGCGGATATAGTTGGTGACATCGGCGATCTGCTGGTCGGAGAGCTGCTTCGCGTAGCCCGGCATCGATCCGGTATTCGGCGCACGCGGCGTGGTCACGGTCTGCGCGCCGTCGAGGATGATGCGAAGCGTGGAGGCGGGATCGGCGGATTGCAGCAGCGCGTTGCCGTTGAGCGGCGGATAGACGCGCGGCGAGCTCGAGCCGTCGACCTCATGGCAGGCGACGCAATTATGGTCGTAGACTTCCTTGCCCGTCTTCATTTCCGCATCGGTTGGCGCCGGCACGGTCACCTCAGGCGCGCCCGCGGGCAGGCCTTTGAGATAGACCGCGATCGCCTTGGCGTCGGCGTCGCTCATCTTCGAGGTCGAGTTGACGACGACTTCGGCCATCAGGCCGCCGGCATGGCTCTTCGCGTTGCGTCCGCTCTGCAGATATTCGACGATGTCGTCGACACTCCACGATTTCAGCCCGCTGCGCTCGGCGCCATCGAGCCGTGGCGCGAACCAGTCGCCGACCATGCCGCCGCCGTAAGCGCGCCCGCGCTTGTCGGCGCCAAGGATGTTCTTCGGCGTGTGGCAGGCGCCGCAATGGCCGAGGGCCTCGACCAGATATCGGCCTCTGTTCCAGTCGGTGCCCTTCTGCTGGTCGGGCTCCAGGATCCCGGGCCGGAAAAAGAAGAAATTCCACACCCGCATCACCACGCGGAAATTCAGCGGAAACCGCAAGGCGGGCGGCGGCGCCTTGTTCTGCACCGGGGCCAGGGTCGCAGAGATACGCGCGGATCGCCAGAATGTCGTCGCGCGTCAGTTTCGAGAAATTGGGGTAGGGGAAGGCGGGGTAATAGCGCGAGCCGTCCGGCGCCACGCCAGAGCGCAGCGCGCGATAGAAATCCTGCTCGCTCCACCCTCCGATGCCGGTATCGCGGTCGGGCGTGATGTTGGGCGAATAGATCGCGCCGAACGGCGTGTCGATGCGCTTTCCCCCGGCGAAGGGTTTTGCCGGATCGGCGGTGTGGCAGCTCGCGCAGTCGCCGGCCTCGATCAGCGCGTTGCCGCGCGCGATCGTCTCCTCCGAGGGTTCGGCGGCGCGGGCACCTGCAAGCGCGAATGCACTGCACAAAACGAGACCGCAGAGAATCGCGCGCATCGCCGGATATATCCCCTTCGGCTTCCGTGGTTGGTCAGGACGGTATAGCCGAAAATCCGGCACCCAAAAGGGCGCGTTATGCCATTTCATAAGCCCCGCCCCCGACGACACAACCGCAAAAAGCCGCGGTTATTCCGGCCATGAAATTGCGATTTTCGAAGGGATGACATTGGTAGCCAGATTTGTGATGCGCCTGTCGGAAAAAGCGACATAGAGTGGCAACCGCGCCGAAGCCATTAGTTAGAAAAGTGCAGGGAAAAGTGCAGGCGCGGCCAAAGGCTTAAGAGGGCTTAAATGGGAATCAACCAGGGTCCGATCAGTCTCGATCAGAAATACACCCAGGGCACCGGCCACGTCTTCCTGACGGGCATCCAGGCACTGGTCCGGCTCCCGATGGCACAGATCAGGCGGGACCGCGCCGCCGGGTTGAACACCGCAGGCTTCATCTCCGGCTATCGCGGCTCGCCGCTCGGCGGCTATGACCAGCAGCTCTTCGCCGCCAGGAAGCATCTCGAGCAGTACAACATCAAGTTCCAGCCCGGCGTGAACGAGGACCTCGCGGCCACCGCGATCTGGGGCTCGCAGCAGCTCAATTTGTCGCCCGGCGCCGAGTACGACGGCGTGGTCGGCATCTGGTACGGCAAGGGCCCCGGCGTCGACCGCTGCGGCGACGTATTCCGTCACGGCAATACCGCGGGGTCGGCCAAGAACGGCGGCGTGCTGTGCCTCGCCGGCGACGACCATGGCGCCAAATCCTCGACCGTGCCGCACCAGTCGGACCATGCCTTCATCTCCGCGCTGATGCCCTATCTCTACCCCTCCAGCATCCACGAGATGATCGAGATGGGGCTGCTCGGCATCGCCATGTCGCGCTACTCCGGCTGCTGGGTCGGCATGAAGGTGATCACCGAGACGGTCGAGACCACCGCCGAGATCGATCTCACCGACGAGATGACACCGTTTGTCATCCCCGCCGATTTCGAGATGCCGAAGGGCGGGCTCAATCTGCGCTGGCCCGATGACCGTTACCTGCAGGATCTCCGCCTGCAGGACTACAAGGGCTTTGCTGCGATCGCGTTTGCCCGCGCCAACAAGATCAACCGCGTCACCATGGATAGCCCAAACGCGCGCTACGGCATCATGGCCTCCGGCAAGAGCTATGAGGATATCCGCCAGGCGCTGCGCGAGCTCGGCATCACGCCGGAAGTCGCCGCACAAATCGGCCTTCGCCTTTACAAGATCGGCATGCCCTGGCCGCTTGAGCCGGAAGGCGTGCGGCAGTTCGCGGTAGGTCTTGAGGAAATCTTCATCGTCGAGGAGCGCCGCGAGATCGTCGAGAACCAGGTCAAGCAGGAGCTGTTCAACTGGCGCGACGACGTCCGCCCGCGCATCGTCGGCAAGATGGACGACCACGACAAGCGCTTCCTGACCTTCGCGGCCGAGCTTAGCGTCTCCTCGCTTGCGAGCTCGCTCACCGAACGTCTGCTTCGACTTAATCTCAATCCCGAAATCGCCAATATGCTTCGCGCCAAGGCCGACTGGTTCAACGGCCGCGAGGCGACGCAGATGCAGGCGGTGGCTCCCGTGACCCGCACGCCGTATTTCTGCTCCGGCTGCCCGCACAACACTTCGACCAAGGTGCCGGAAGGAAGCCGCGCCTTTGCCGGCATCGGCTGCCACTTCATGGCGCTGTGGATGGACCGCAACACCGAGACCTACACCCACATGGGAGGCGAGGGCGTGCCCTGGGTCGGTGTCGCGCCCTTCACGAAAGAGCAGCACGTTTTCGCCAATCTCGGCGACGGCACCTATTTCCACTCCGGCAGTCTCGCGATCCGCCAGGCGGTCGCCTCCGGCGCCAACATCACCTACAAGATCCTCTATAACGACGCGACCGCAATGACCGGCGGCCAGCATGTCGACGGCGAACTCTCGCCGCAGCAGATCACCTTCCAGCTTCACGCCGAAGGCATCCGCCAGATCACTGGTCTCGAAAAATCCGCAGCCCTATCCCGGCCCGACATCGCGCCGGCGTCATCGCGGCATCGCGACGAGCTCGATGCCGTGATGAAGGAGTGCCGCGAGATGAAGGGCACTTCCGCGATCGTGTTCGTGCAGACCTGCGCCGCCGAAAAGCGCCGCCGCAGGAAGCGCGGCCTGATGGAAGACCCGGCGCGGCGTGTGATGATCAATCCGGCGGTCTGCGAAGGCTGCGGCGACTGCTCGGTGCAGTCCAACTGCATCTCGGTCGAGCCGCTGGAGACAGAGATGGGGCGCAAGCGCGCCATCAACCAGTCCTCCTGCAACAAGGACTATTCCTGCCTCAAGGGCTTCTGCCCGTCCTTTGTCACCATCGACGGCGGCAAGCCGCGCCGCCGCGCGCCGGGCCGATCTCGGCGATTTCGGCGCGCTGCCGGAGCAATCCAGGCCCTCGGCGCGCCGGACAAGCCCTATAACATCGCGGTCGCCGGCGTCGGCGGCACCGGCGTGCTGACCATCGGCGCACTGCTCGGCATGGCCGCCCATATCGAGGGCAAGGCCAGCATGATCCTGGACATGTCCGGACTGGCGCAAAAGGGCGGGGCGGGTGTCGAGCCATGTCCGGCTTTCCGAGCATACGGCTGACGTCACCTGTTCGCGCATCGTCACCGGCACCGCCGATCTCGTGATGGCCGCCGACGAGGTGGTCGCTGTATCCAAGGACACCATCACGCTCTGC